>JBBSDF010000021.1:0-55521 GCA_038249665.1 Chitinophagales bacterium | reverse complement strand
TTGAAAATAGGAAACAAGACAGACTCTAATTTGATTTTGTTGGTGAGAACACCAACAAAGGCGTGTGCTGGTTGTGGCTCTTTTCATTACAAAATTAGTGAAGACCAACAGCGGAAAAAATTCACGTCGAAAGAATGGTATTTTCAAACCCGTTTCCTGCTTATATCATATCAATTTCGGATGTAATCGCACCAAATCGAATCATTATTTATTTCTCAGTTCGGATAAAAACCGTATATTAGCGTATCAAATCGAATCAAAAAATGTCAAATACAATTTACACTTTTGCTTTCGCACCCAATTGGATGCAATTAACCAATGAAATAAGCCAGATAGACCGGTTTGATGCCTCTTGGGCAACAATAGAGAAAAGAGAAGGGCAAACATTGAAGCAACTGAAATCTATTGCCACTGTACGCAGTGTGGGAGCCTCTACCCGTATCGAGGGCTCCAGAATGACAGATGATGAAGTAAGCGTATTAATAAACAACCTCTCTATTTCAAAACTGGAGGAAAGGGACCAGCAGGAAGTAGCCGGTTATTTTGAGACGATGGAACTGATAGCTGAATCATTTAGGGATATGGATATTACCGAGAATAACCTGAAGCATTTGCATAATACATTGATGAAGCATAGTGAAAAAGATGGCTGGCACAAAGGAAATTATAAGCAACATAATAACGTGGTTGAAGCAGAAAATGGGGACGGTTCAAAACAGGTGATTTTTAAAACAGCAGAGCCGGGCTTAGCTACTGAGGATGCCATGAGTAAATTGATAGCTTGGTACAAATCAGATACCCAAACACTGCCCTTGATAAAGGCTGCCGTTTTTATTTATGATTTTCTAAGCATTCACCCATTTCAGGATGGTAATGGACGGTTAAGTCGTTTATTGGGTACGCTACTACTGCTAAAGCACGGGTATTCCTGGATTCAATATGTAAGTTTTGAACATGAAATTGAAAACCGGAAATCAGAGTATTATAGAATCTTAATGCAATGCCAGCGGCAGAGGCCAGGCGAAGATGTTTACCCATGGGTGATGTTCTTTTTAGATTGCTTGAAGAATATACA
The DNA here is from genome assembly GCA_038249665.1 of Chitinophagales bacterium. GTDB lineage: Bacteria > Bacteroidota > Bacteroidia > Chitinophagales > Chitinophagaceae > Ferruginibacter. The sequence goes on along the minus strand of JBBSDF010000021.1, from coordinate 54,446 downwards.
ATCACAATTGATGGCGAAACTGGAAGTACAAACAAAAGGAGGAAAGCTAACGCAGCGGGAGAAAAAAATATACTCATTTATTGAAAATCATCCGGGTTCTAAATCAGGTGAAATTGCTGAAAAATTAGATGTACCCCAGCCAACAGTAAAAAGATCGCTTACGGAGATGGTAAAAAATAAATTGTTGGTAATGCATGGTGCAGGAGCAGGTACTAATTACAGTATAGAAGGAACAGCTTCTATTAAAAAAGATGCCGCCATGCGGTTTACAAACACAGAAAGAAAGAAAGAGATTACACTTGTAAACCAGGGATCCTTCATTGAAATAAAAAAAATAATACTTACACCTATATTCTCCTGGTCGCATCCTGATGAGTGGAGTACCCAACTTATGAAGAATGGTTTGTATATTCAGATTAATTGTACTAATGGAAATGGAGTAACAGTTAAGCAACCTTATTCAGTATCTTCTTACAATAGCCCATATTATTATCAGCCGGTATTTTCATTGAACCAGGCGATTGTAATTCCTGATAGTTTATGGGAAAAAACACCTTATAAAAAAGATTACCCCATACAGGTTACAATAGAGCTATTGGGCACTACAGAAAATTTTGATTTTGATGTGATGCTGGTTTATGATGAAGCGTAAGATAGACTGATGCGAAAGAGCAATAACTTAGTGGCACACTGCTTTTGTGTAATAAAAGAAACTGGCCTACGATGATATTTTAAGTCCAGAAAAATGGGGAGGACAACTTATTATGTAGATTGGAGTTTGATGGAATTGTTGGGTGGGATTAGTTATTTTAAAAGTAATAATTTATTAGATGCAAATAAGAAGCGAAATACAAATATTTTTAGATAAGCCAACTAAGGGTGAAGATAATTATGCAAAGGGCAATGCTTTCGAAAGGATGATAAGAAATGTATTGGAAAGCAATCAATATGAAATAATATCAAATCCGAATTTTACAATAGGTGAAGTTGATTTACTATGTGAACATAAGCATGATAAAGACATTATTTATGTTGAGTGTAAAGCCAAAGAAAAAGTTACTATTACCGACTTGCAAACATTTGGCTTTAAAATTTATTCCAAAAAACCTAAGAAAGCATATTTTATTCATACTGTAGAGTTAGATCACTTTGCTTCTGGCACAAAACTCGAAGAATTTGATAAAAAGCCGGAATTAAATACTGTTATTTTTACGGGCCTCAAAAAATCATCGAGTTACTAGAAGTCAATAATAGAATCTGTAGAATTAATGAAAATGAAATACCCAGGCAGGTAACCAAGCGGTTTTTAATTTTTACACATACCGGAGATTTCTTTGGTTACATTGTAAATTCAACCAGCTTTGCTATTCCGAATGACTTTTATCTTTTTAGTGCAAAAGATGGTGAAAGCATATCTGATCCTAAAATTGCTAAAACAGTTCAAAGTAAAATTCCTGAAGTTGCTGCGTTAGAGTTCAAATCGTTATTAAGCAAAACAAATCCTCTCACAAGCTCATATCCAATTACCGAAACTGTTGTTGAAATCCCTCAAAGTGACAGTTGGCTTGACTATAAACCAGCTTCTGAAAAATTCTTTGTAGGAAGAAAATAAAAATAGAGCTGAGATAATTCATTTTTTTAGAAATGTATTGAATGGAACAACTAATAAAAGAGTTTTTTATTTGTCAGGAAAGTCAGGCATGGGAAAAAGCTCATTACTAAATGCAGTAAAAGCCTCTTGCGCAAATAAACAAAACAAATCAAAATTTTATGCATTCACTGTCGATTCTATTAATGCCGAAACAGAACAATTCATTGGATTGGCATTTCAAGAGCTTCTCGAAAAAGCAAAAGTAGAAAATTTTATTAGTTGCAATGACACATCCAAAAATAAAATATCATTTGTTTCCGCATTTGATTTGTTAAGTGGTTGAGGTACATTCACAAAAAAAACGTTTTACACTTATTGCTTTAACACAGCAATTACTTCTTCCAACACCTTGCCCACATTGCCATTGGGTACCTGTATCTTTAAAAAAGCGGCTACTGTAGGCGCGATATCTGTCATGTACGTTTCCCGATATGTTATGCCGGGCTTCACTTTCCATCCAAACCAAACATTGGGGATATGTGCATCATAAGGGTTCCACAAACCATGCGTAGTACCCTTACTGCCTCCATCGAAATACCCCGGCTTCACAGTGTACATGATGTGACCACTACGCACAGAGTTGTACCCGTTGGCCATCATCATTTTTTGCGGCTGGGGTAAGGTAGTTTCTTCTAATTCGGCAATTTCAAATGCGTTGATGATATAAGGTTGCTTTTTTAGGTAGCCGATTACCTGTTCAATGACATCTTCTCTGTCTTTGCCAGATGCTTTGATGGCCTTTTCGTTCAGGTAAAACTGATAATTTTGCGTGTTCAAAATTGCTTTTTCGATGCCAAATGTATCTAACAATTGTTTGTTCAGCTCATTGCGCAATGGCCCGTCATCAAAAGTTCCTCCAGGGATGTTGTGTTCTTTTAAAAATCCGGGGATATGGGCTACACCGTGGTCGGCTGTCAAAAAAATGAGGTAATTTCCTTTACCTAGTTTTGTATCGAGATAAGTAAGAAAATCAGCAATATCCTTATCCAGCCTGTAATAAGTGTCTTCTATTTCTTTAGAATCTGGCCCAAAACTATGACCAATATAATCGGTGGTAGAAATGCTCAGCGCCAAAAAATCAGTGACCGTATTGCTGCCTAATTTTTCGTTGTCGATGGCTACTTTTGCAAAATCAAACGTATAGGTGGTAGAGTAAGGAGTGGTTTTAAACGCACTGTATCGTTTGTCGGTTAAAGTAGAAACCTTGTGTGGGAAAGTAGTTGTTGACAAACCCGTAACCGTACCCTCATATGGTTTATCGTCTGCACTACTGAGGATATATTTTTCTATCGGATACATCGTACTCCAATCTTTGCGCATGTACTGGGTAGGTAGATCTTTGTTGTTAAAATTATCTACCCAGGGCGGTAATTGTTGCATGTAATAAGTACTGCTGATGAATTTTCCCACTGCATCATCATACCAATAGGCGGCGTTAGCCGAATGACCAGCAGGTAAAATAGCGCCCCTGTCTTTCAGTGAAATGCCAATTACTTTGCTTTGAAACTGGTTGTTGAGCCTTAACTCGTCTGTTATTGTGGTGGACCATAAGTTTTCCGGACTCATTTTGCCAGCCTTTGTATTGCTTCCTACGGTGTTCACGGTAGAATCATCTGTACAATACACATTTTTACCTGTTCGCATATCAAACCAGTTGTTACCAACTATTCCATTAATAGCTGGAACGCTGCCTGTGTACACAGAGGCATGGCCAGGAGCTGTATAAGTAGGCATAAAAGGGATATAAGTATTTTCGAAACTATGCCCCTGGCTTAGTAAACGCTTGAACCCTCTGGAACCGTACATTTTACTGAATCGATAAAGGTAATCCCAACGCATTTGATCAATCACCAACCCTACAACTAATTTGGGTCCACCGTTGTTAGTAGCACTGGTAGTACGTTTCGGGTTATTGTTTTGGGCATAGGTTGCAGAACAAGCCACAAAAAGGATAAAGATCAAAATTTTTATTTTTTTTCTCATGCCTGCTTTTTTTGCAAAGATAAGTTTTGATTGGGGCAGGGCTACAAAAATCGTTTGTTACCCTACCGTTAATAATTTGCTGGCAAAACCTTAATTTTGCGCCAGCATAAATAATAATATCAGTATTGAATACTATGTGAAAAGTTACCCAACGTTTACGTGTGCTGAGGTAGATAAAATCAATTATAAATTAAATCAACAATTACAATGGATGTTTTTGAAAAATTGGTGAAAGATGGTGGTCCTCTTGGCCAGCATATGGACAGGGCCCATGGCTATTTTGCATTTCCAAAACTGGAAGGCGAACTGGGCCCCAGGATGCAGTTCAGAGGCAAAGAAATGATCGTGTGGAGTTTAAACAATTACCTCGGCCTGGTAAATCACCCGGAGGTTCGTAAAGTAGATGCAGAAGCTGCCGCAGCTTACGGTATGGGAAACCCGATGGGTGCAAGGATGATGAGTGGCAACACCGCCAAACATGAGCAATTAGAAAAAGTGATCAGCAAATTTGTGAGCAGAGAAGACACCATGCTGCTCAACTTTGGCTACCAGGGTATCATGAGCTGTATTGATGCATTGGTGAACCGCAGAGACGTGATCGTGTACGATGCAGAAAGTCATGCATGTATCGTTGATGGTGTTAGATTGCACATGGGTCATCGCTATGCATTTAAACACAACGATTTGGAAGACTGTGAAAAACAACTGCAGCGTGCAACAGAACTGGCTAACAAACAAGGTGGCGGTATTTTGGTGATCACCGAAGGGGTTTTTGGTATGGATGGAGAACAAGGAATTTTAAAAGAAATCGTTGCCCTCAAGCAAAAATATGAATTCCGTTTGTTCATCGATGATGCGCATGGTTTTGGTTATATGGGCCCTACGGGTGGCGGTGCAGATGAAGCACAGGGTTGTCAGGATGGTGTGGATCTTTACTTTTCCACTTTTGTAAAAAGTATGGGAAGCATTGGAGCATTCATTTCTGGTCCGAAAAATGTTTTGAAATACTTACGATACAATGTCCGCTCTCAAATATTCGCAAAAAGTCTTCCTTTGATGATCGTGGAAGGTATGCTGAAACGCATGGAAATGACTGTAAACATGCCCGAACTGAGAGCGCAACTTTGGAGCAATGTAGAAAGATTGCAAACTGGATTAGTGGAAAGAGGTTTTGATATTGGGAACACCAACTCGCCAGTTACTCCTATTTATATGAAAGGAGATGTGCCGGAAGCTACACAAATGGTGATGGACCTTCGGGAAAACTACCATATTTTCTGTAGCATCGTAGTGTATCCTGTGATTCCGAAAGGAGATATTATTTTCCGATTGATACCTACCGCCTCTCATAGTTTTGATGACATTGACCAAACGCTGAAAGCATTTGAAAAAACCAAAAAGAAACTGGATGAAGGACTTTACAAAGCAGCCGATATCCCGGATATGGCAGAAGCCATGTAAATAAAAATATCATCCCACTCCCTACAGAGTGGGATTTTTTATATATTCACTGTTTGACCTGCAGATTGTAGTAAATCGTACCCAGGCTAAAAAAATCTTTATGCAGCCATCTTCTTATTTTCTTACTACCACAAATGGACATCAAACGCCTATTTATGCATGGATACCCGCTGGCGAAATCAGGTGTATCCTGCATATTGCACACGGCATGGCAGAATATGCCCTCCGGTACGAAGCCATTGTTCCTTATTTTTTGAAAGAACAAATTGCAGTGTATGTGCACGATCAACGTGGCCATGGCCGAGCCGTGCCAACAATTGCTCAACAGGGAATCGTAACCGACAATTGGTTCAATGACCAGATAGAAGATATCTGCCTCATCCTGTATCATATTAAAAAAGAACACCCTGATAAAAAAATTATTCTGTTAGGGCATAGCATGGGCTCTTTTGTAAGCCAGCGATTTTTCCAACTACACGGCCATCAAATCAACGGACTCATCTTATCTGCCAGTAATGGAAAAAAGGATCCACTGATGGGCGTTGGTATGGTAGTGGCCCAGATTCAAAAAACGTTGTTTGGCAACCGTTACAGAAGCAAACTGATCGACTATCTTTCCTTTGCCGCTTTCAACAAAAAGTTCGCACCCAACAGAACTCCCAATGATTGGCTGAGCAGAGATGAAAATGAAGTAGATAAATATGTGGCCGATGAACAATGTGGTTTTGTATGCAGTGCCTGCTTTTTTTATGATTTCTTCAAAGGCATTCGGGATGCATTTGATACCAATAATATTCGGCAAATACCATCACATGTGCCTGTGTATGCCTTTGCTGGCGACAAAGACCCGGTGGGACTGCAAGGAAAAGGATTTCTTCAATTGATACAAAATTGGAAAGCGGCTGGTGCAAAAGACTTAACTTATGATTTGTACAAAGGTGGAAGACATGAAATGATGAATGAAATCAACAGAACCGAAGTGCTGAAAAATATCATTAACTGGATAAAAAGGGTAACATCCTGACGAAAGAAAATAATACCGTCCCCACCTAACCTGTCATTTGGCATCAAAAAATGCAATACGCCGCAATCAACAAAGCTTCCATTTTTAGGCTGTGCCTCATGGATTTGACTTGCACATCGCCCTTTACATATACAGCATTCATGGTTACTGTATAGTCCGGTGAACCAATAGGGCTCAACACCAGTTGTAGCAAAGTGATAGAAACAGCTATTTTTTAAAGGAGCCGGTGCTGTAATCAGCCGTTTTGCGAAAGTATTACCACTCTTTTTTTAATTGTTGGTTAAATTCAACAAATGTCATTTTTTGGTTGGCTGCTTTGGAAAAATATTTCAAAGGCGCTTCAAACTCTTGGGGTTTCATATAACCCGCCAAAGGAGCCGGAATGGCGGCAAGAGAAGATAGAAAAATAGTATTCGGATACTCTAATTGCCAAGAACTAAGATAAAGGGCCAGACCGTTGGTTTTGTATTCCGGATTGTAGGAATACTTTTTTCCGTTAAAAATCACATCGTCTTTCGATTCTGCATTATATTTCACCGCATAATAATGTTGGTTGATGAAGGTCGCTACTTTTGAATTGCCATATGTGTTTTTATCCATCACCTTACACCATCCGCACCAATTGGTATAGAGATCTACAAGGATCGGTCGGGGCTCTTTCGCATGCAATTCCTGCAACTGCTCAAAAGTGATCCAGTTCACCTTTTCTTTAGGAGTATGTACCATCGACATTAGCATCCAACTTGCAGCGAGTAGTCCAAAAAAATATTTAACCTTTTGCATCCGTGTATTGTTTTGTAGATTAGACGAAGATAAACGGATATAAACGATAAAATAATGCAAAAAATTGTTGTAGCAGTAACGGGGGCCAGCGGATCTATTTATGCAAAATTGCTTTTGCAGAAATTGCAGCAGATGAAAAATCAGATACAGGAACTATCTGTAGTAATGACCACCAATGCCAAAGAAGTGTGGAAAACCGAGTTAGACAATGATGATTATCATTTTGAAGGCGTACGTAGCTTCGATAAAAATGATTTCAACGCTCCCTTTGCTTCTGGTTCCGGTCAATACCAAACCATGATCATCATTCCCTGTAGTATGGGTACCTTGGGAAGAATTGCCCATGGAATTTCAGATGATCTCATCACCAGGGCAGCAGACGTAGTGCTAAAAGAGCGTAGAAAGCTCATTTGTGTTGCCAGAGAAACACCTTACAACCTGGTGCACATCCGCAATATGGAAACCATTACACTTGCCGGTGGCATTATTTGCCCAGCTACTCCCTCTTTTTACAGCAAACCCCAAACCATTGAAGAAGTTGCTTCTACTGTGGTTGACCGGGTAATAGATTTGGCTGGATTGAATTTTTCTTCTTACAGATGGGGGCTATAACTTCCCTTTATATTTCTATTTAAAAAGCCCTGCATGAACATCATGCAGGGCTTTTTAAATATGTTAAAACCATTATCGAAGATCCACCACTTCCACATCGGGATATTTCTTAGCATCAAATACAAACATGGCATCAGCAATGGCCACATTGGGCGTCAGTGAACTTGTGCTGTAGGTATAGCGGTTGCCGTTTTTCTCAAATATTTTTGTAGTGTTGATTCCGATATTATCTACGTACAGCAATACTTTGTGAAAAGGTTTTGTTTTATCAATCGGGGTCAACTCAATTTCTTTCATGCTTTTGCCATTGATGGTAGCAGGTCCGTTTAATTTGTACAAGAAATCTTTATCGTAGAAATTGGTAAATAATTTCTGTGGGGTTAAAGAATTGGCAGAAGGATCAATCTTAGAAATGGTGACTTCATTGGATGCTTTGTCGTATGTCCAAACATTGGATCCATCAGAAAATATTTCCTGCCCGGTTACGGTGATCCGATATTTGGTGCCTTTCATGTAAACAGTTCCAGCCTTTGTTCCTAAGTTTTTGCCAGCAGAATTTTCTACTATAAGTGAGAACTTAGCTTGTACCGTTTTGTAGGTTTTGAACTTGCTGCTCACAGCATCTAATATCTTTTTTGCAGCAGGGTCATTGCCTCCAATTGCCTTTGAAGGAGTTTGAGCACCTACTGTTAAAAAAGTGGTTAACGTCAATAAAAATATTCCAGTTAATAGATTCTTCATTTCGCTTGTTTTTATTCAATTGTTTTGAATGGGTGCAAAGATAAGCAATAGACAATTTTATCTGCAACTAGTTTAAACTTAAAGACTAAGGAACTGTTAATCTCAAGCCAATACCTAATTTTAGTAGCCCTACCCTCGTTGATACAGCAAAGAAGTATTATTTTGCAAGTCTTCAACACAACTCCACTATAGAGCACATTTACCTTAACCTGTAATACTTTTTACATGATGGAAAGAAATGTATCCCTTTCTCAAAGGGAAAGCTATGAACCTTCGCAGTTCACAGAATTTTTATGGTGGTTGAGTACAGCTGAAAAAGAGCTATTGACAGACAGTGTAGTGGATCGCAACCGATACCGCATTGTTGGCATGACCGTTTTGGCTACCTGGTTATTTGCTACCTTTACCTGGACTTACTTTTTTAGTACCATGGTAAGTTCACCACTCATATATATATTACTGGGAATTTTTATGGGATTTGTGATCCTCAGCATCGACAGGGCGCTGATCAAAGGAATTACCAAACTCAATAAAAAGAAGCTGGCACCCTTGCTCTTCAGGGGTTTGATGGCATTGACGATCGGTACTTTTATGGCACAGCCAGCCGTATTGTATATGTTCGATAAAGAGATCAAACTACAAACTTCGCTCGACAATGAAAAACGCAAACAAACCAAAAGGAGCGAACTGGATAGTTTGTACAAAAACCAGAAAGCCACCCTCCTCCTCAACAAAGAAAATTTAAAAAAAGAATTGAGTGCCGATTATGTGGCTGTGGAAGCTGCCCGGGCTAATTATTTATCTGAAACTGATGGAAGTGGCGGCACCGGCAAAGTAGGTATCAAAGACATCGCCATCGCTAAAAGAAACGAATACCAGAAACTGGATGCTGCCTACCAACAAAAACTGGCAACAATGCAGCCCGTGATAGACAGTACAGACCGGACCATCAGCGGCATTGAAGCTACCATCAAAGCAGAAGAGCAAGTATTTTTATCCTACCTCAACGATGGATTTTTAACCCGAATTGAAGCCTTGAGCCACTTGCTCCAAAATAACAATGCGTTGCAATTTCGATACTACCTCCTTGTATTTATTTTGATGCTAATTGAGCTGATGCCGCTGATTGCCAAAACCCTCCTTCCCTCGGGCAGTTACGATGAAAAAGTGCTATTGAGAGAAACGCTGGAGATAGACATGGCCCGCAGCAATATCATAAAAGAACAGGAGTTGAAAGAATTGTACAATCAATTGGCATTGAATCACGACAAAGAAGCGATGACCTCATTTTTTAATTTGACCAAAGAAGATAGAAATGAAAAAATGATGGCTTTTAGTAAAAAATGGAAAGACGACCAGCACCAAAGTTTTGATGGATTGTGGAAAAAAATGAAAAAGGAAATTTTTACAAAGCAGGAGAATTGATCTACATAATAATTCTATTGAAGAGGAATACAACGTTGATTCATCCTTGGTTGATTGACATTTTTTGCGAAAAATATCACTGGTAAAATCGTACTTTTGTCGGCCCTGCAGGTTTCTAAAAGAGGTTGGCAAGGAAACTGACTATTATGGCAAAAGCTACCGGCGACACTCCCTTAATGCAACAACACAATGCCATCAAGGCCAGATACCCCGATGCCATTTTGTTATTTAGGGTGGGCGATTTTTATGAAACGTTTGGTCAAGACGCCATCATTACTTCACAGGTACTAGGCATAACCCTCACCAAAAGAAACAACGGCAATGCCGCTTCTTCAGAACTGGCGGGTTTTCCGCACCACGCTATGGATACCTACCTGCACAAACTGGTAAAAGCTGGTTACAGGGTAGCCATCTGCGACCAACTTGAAGATCCAAAAACGGCGAAGGGTATTGTAAAACGTGGAGTCACAGAATTAGTAACGCCAGGCGTAGCTACCAACGACAAACTGCTGGAACACAACAGCAATAATTTTTTAGCCGCACTTCATTTTACGGAAACTGCTATTGGTATTGCTTTCCTGGATATATCGACCGGAGAATTTTTTATTGCCGAAGGCGATAAAGAATATGCCGATAAATTGTTGCAAAGCCTGCAGCCGGCTGAGGTTATTTTTCAACGCAACAAACAAAAACTTTTCAAAGAATATTTCGGCAACCAATTTTTCACTTACAGCTTAGACGAGTGGATCTTCGCCGATGTGTATGCAGAAGAAAGTCTGCTCAAACATTTCGGCACCCATAGTCTAAAAGGATTTGGGGTAGATGGACTCACCAATGGTATCATTGCATCTGGTGCAATCCTTCATTACTTAAAAGATACCGAACATCCAAACCTGCAACACATCACTTCTATCCAGCGCATCAACAAAGACGACCATTTGTGGATGGACCGGTTCACCATCCGAAACCTGGAACTTATCAGCAACCATCCAGAAAACAATACCTTGTTTAAAACCATCAATCAAACCGTATCGCCCATGGGCGCCCGCTTATTGAAAAGATGGATGCTGATGCCACTCAACGATTTATTGCGCATCAACGAAAGGCTGGATTCCGTAGAATACCTGATCAAAGAAACAGATACCCGGAATAAAATTAGTTCGCATATCCGCCAGGCGGGTGATGTAGAAAGACTGGCCAGTAAAGTTCCCCTGAAAAAAATAAATCCCCGGGAAGTTTTACAAGTAGCAAAAGGCCTGCAACAAACAGCCGCCATCAAAGAAATTTGTAAAACTACCGGTAACGAATACATGAAGCGCCTGGGCGATTCTCTCAACTCCTGTGATTATATTCTCCATAAAATTTTAAAAGAAATACATGAAAATCCTCCGGCGTCTGTAAACAAAGGTGGTCTGATTGCGACAGGCATACATGCCGAATTAGATGAACTGCGGGATATTGCCAGCGGCGGCAAAAATTACCTGATAGAGTTACAACAAAAAGAAGCGGTGGCTACCGGCATATCTTCACTGAAAGTGAGTTTCAACAATGTGTTTGGGTATTATCTGGAAGTAACCAATCTGCACAAATCAAAAGTTCCCGACACTTGGATCCGCAAGCAAACCCTGGCCAATGCGGAGCGATATATTACACCCGAATTAAAAGTATATGAAGAAAAAATTGTAGGGGCAGAAGATAAAATTTTACTGATTGAGCAACAGCTTTTTCAAGAATTGCTCAATGAGTTGCAGGATTATATTGCACCTATGCAAGTGAACGGACATGTGATGGCCGTTTTAGACAATCTATGCTGCTTTGCCAATAATGCCATTCAATTCAATTACAAAAAACCGTTGATGCACGATGGTTTTGAACTGGATTTTAAGGAGAGCAGGCATCCTGTGATAGAAAGAAATTTAGCACCAGGCGAACCATATATCAGCAACGATATTTACCTTGATGCTACCACTCAGCAAATGATCATCCTAACAGGACCGAACATGAGTGGTAAAAGTGCGATCCTCCGCCAAACAGCGTTGATTACGCTGATGGCACACATGGGTAGTTTTGTGCCCGCAGCTGCTGCCAATGTTCCACTTACGGATAAAATATTTACCCGTGTGGGTGCGTCGGATAATTTAAGTGGCGGCGAAAGTACCTTCATGGTAGAAATGAATGAAACCGCGAGCATCATCAACAACATCAGCTCTAGAAGTTTGATTTTGTTAGATGAGATTGGCAGAGGCACTTCAACGTATGATGGTATATCTATAGCATGGAGTATTGCAGAACACATCCATCAATCACCCTTTAAACCCAAAACCCTTTTTGCCACCCATTACCACGAACTAAATGAACTGGAACATAAATTTGAACGCATTCGCAATTACCACATCACCAATAAGGAAGTAGGGAACAAAGTAATTTTCTTGCGTAAATTAGCGGCTGGTGGCAGCACCCATAGCTTTGGTATTCATGTGGCGCGAATGGCGGGTATGCCCATATCTTTGATTGAAAGAGCCAATGAAATTCTGTTGCAATTAGAAGAAAAAAATGACCAGAGCCAGAACGGGAAGGGAAACAGTATCAAAGAAAAAGTAAAGGACTTAAACATGCCAAAAATACAACTAAGTATTTTTGATGCACATTCTGCCACTTTTGATGATATCCGAAAATTACTAGAAGCAACAGATATCAACCGGCTCACCCCTGTAGAAGCCTTGTTGAAATTACAAGAGATTAAAAGCAAAATTCAATAAGGATTTTATAGTGCAAAGCAGCAGTTTTGTTTCAAACGCAGTCTTTGTTTAACGGAACAGCAACATGAAAAAAATTATATTCTACAGCCTTTGTTTACTGCTCATTGGCAATATGGCCTCGATGGCTCAACCCTGTAGCCTACCCGGCATGACTCCTTCCAGCGCTATTCCTGTGTGTGGAACGGCTGTGTTTCGGCAAGCATTTGTAACAGGTTGTACCGGACCAGATATTGCGGTTCGAGGTTGTAACATTGGGGTAACCTCCAGCAGATCTTTCTGGTACAAGTTTACTTGCTTTCAAACTGGCACCCTTGGTTTTTTAATTCGGGGCATTTCCAATTCAGACGACTACGATTGGTCATTGCTGGATATTACCAACCTCAACCCCAATGAGGTGTTTACCAATAATACGCTTCAGGTTTCATTAAACATTTATGGAACCATTGGTAGCGGTTCAGGCGCGCCACCCAACTCTCCAACCGGCTGCACTCCCACCGGCAGTGGCGACGTACACTGCGAAGGAGATGCCAACGGCAACTCCCCATTTAACAGAATGCCTACCATTACACAAGGCAGGCAATACTTGCTGATGGTTACCAACTGGACTGAAGGAAGCACCCAAGGGTATGACTTGGTATTTACCGGTGGTACTGCCAGTATCACCGATCCGCTGGAACCCAGGCTAAGAGATGCTGCTGCAGCTTGTGATGGCAGACAAGTAAGAGTGCGGCTCAACAAAAAAATAAAATGCAATAGCCTGGCTGCTAACGGATCGGATTTCACCATCAACACCCCTGGCAATAATATTATTGGTGCAGTAGGGGCAGGTTGCACCAACGGCTTTGATATGGATTCGGTGATACTGACCATGAGCAATCCCATTGCACCTGGTAACTATATTGTAACCATGGCAACGGGCTCAGATGGCAATACATTGAGAGACGCCTGCGACCGCGAAATTCCGGTAGGCAGCAATATTCCTGTAACTGTTTTTCCTTTAATACCTACGCCCATGGACAGTTTAACCAGGATTGGCTGTGCACCCAATATGCTGGAACTAGTGTTTAAAAAACCGATGCTATGCAATTCAATTGCGGCCGATGGGTCCGACTTTTTGGTAACAGGCCCATCAATGGTGACTGTTTCGGGTGCTACTGGTAGCTGCGGCAACGCGGGTTTAACAAGTAAAATTTTTGTTCAATTGAGTGCCCCAATTCAACTTGGGGGGAATTATACCATTCGGTTACAAAACGGTACCGATGGAAATACCATCATGGATGAATGCGGGCAATTTACACCTGCAGGATCATCCATTAACTTTAGTGTCAGTGATACTGTAAATGCTGATTTTACATACGGCACCTTGTATGGCTGTGCGCAAAATACGGTGCTGTATAACCACAATGCTGCCAATGGGGTAAACAATTGGCAATGGAATTTTGATAACAATACAAATAGTGGTTTGCAAAACCCGTTGATCACTTATACCGATTTTAGAGAAAAAAACACGAGACTAATTGTAAGCAATGGGGTTTGCAGGGATACCAGTTCTATTTCCATATTTTTTGATAATTTATTAGAAGCAAAATTTGAAGGTAGTTTGGTGGCTTGCCCCGGAGATCCTGTTACTTTTACGAATCAAAGTGTAGGAACCATCACAAGCTGGAACTGGAGTTTCGGAAACAACACCCCAAGTACTTTACAAAATCCCGCTCCACAAACATATGCGGACATCCGAACTACCCGCAACGAAATCGTACGCCTGATCATCGGTAATAGCTACGGATGTTTTGATACAGCCAGAGCGCTGATCAAAGTGGTTAACAATTGCTTCATAGCCGTACCCAATGCATTTAGCCCAAATGCAGATGGACTCAATGATTACCTTTATCCACTGAATGCTTACAAGGCCCGAGACCTGGAATTTAGTGTGTTCAACAGGTTTGGGCAACGGTTGTTTCACACGAAAGACTGGACCAACAAATGGGATGGCTCCTTTAAAGGACAGGGAGCAGACCCCGGTACTTATGTTTGGGTATTGCATTACACCAACTCAGACACAAACCAAAAAGTAGAACAAAAAGGTACCGTTATTTTGATTAGGTAGAATTCAAAAACACCATTTGCCATCAAATCCAAAAGAGCTGCCCCACCCTACAAAATAAACTTATTTGTTTTTAAAGAAGCAACCTGATCCCGTAATGACTGGGAATGTTTTAATAATTTTTCAACTCCTTCCCTCCCATTACCTTTGTAATCCTTAAAACAACATCACATGGAACATCAGCCGGTTTATTACGGACAGTATCTTCAATTAGAAAAGATCATTGAAGCTCAAGCCCCAGAAAGTTTTAAAGAAGGCAAGGAGCCTGCTCACGACGAAATGCTGTTTATTATCATTCACCAGGCTTATGAGTTATGGTTTAAACAGATCTTATTTGAAGTAAACTCAGTGATCGATATTATGAGCAAACCACAGCTCAACGACAATGCACCAGAAATGCAATTGGTGGTGCACAGAATGCAAAGAGTGGTCACCATTTTAAAAGTATTGGTGCAACAAATAGATATTCTGGAAACGATGACGCCGATGGATTTCCTCGATTTCAGGGACATGCTTCGACCCGCCTCTGGTTTTCAAAGCTGGCAATTTAAAATATTGGAAGCCAAGCTTGGCTTAAAATATGAAAGCAGACATGGACAGGAATATTATATTTCACAGTTACAACAAAAGGAAATTGATATTATAAAAGAAGCGGAGGATGGCTCTTCGGTTATTGAGTTGGTAAACAGATGGCTGGAACGTATGCCTTTTGCCGAAGAAAGTAAATACTGGGGTGATAAAACCTACTGGGAATTATACGAAAACAGTTTCTTTAGCAGCCTGGCAGACGGTGAAATAAACAACCTCGATGCCTACAAAAAGATATTTTATGAGGGTTCTGAAAATGAACAGCGGGCCCTGAGTCCGAAAGCCTGCAGGTCAGCTTTGTTCATTATGCTGTACCATGGATATCCCATGTTGGAACTTCCTTTTCAATTATTGGATACTTTGTTAGAGATCGACAATCAACTGGGGAACTGGCGTTATCGTCACATCAATATGATAAGAAGAATGATTGGCACCAGAATGGGAACTGGAGGTAGTACCGGAGCTGGTTATCTTCAGGGCGCTATGGATAAACATTATATTTTTAAAGAGATTTCTCAGCTCAATAGTTTTCTGATCGACAGAAGAAAATTACCTGATTTACCCTCCAATATTGCAGAAGTTTTGGGCTATAGGTAAATCAAATTAACGGATGGAAGTAGGCGAAACGTAAAAAATTTCTTGGTCTCGAAAGGCTGGCCTTGGAACGCCGCAACTTTCCTTTAAGCTGCCAGCGTATCTCACTTCTTTGCCGATTACCTTAAACGTGTCGTTTAAGGGACCGCAGATATAAGCGATTCTACGACCACTAGCGTTTCCTGGAACCAATGATTGAACGCCCCATTTATCGATGCTATTGTCATACACGATTTTACCCACCGCATCGATAGCGGCGAATTTAGTGAGCCTTCGGGCATCGCAATCCCCTAACTCACAGGTTTCCTGTTTGAATGGCTTGCAGGAAGCCAATTGGCTCAACCAAAAAATTAAGATACCAACTTTAAACAATGATTCCATCCCTTTGATAAATTTAGAACACCCGATTACAATTTAAATACGTGTATTATAGCTATCGGGTTTCAATTTAACAAAAATCTAAATTAATTGTTTAAGCTGCGCAACTACCGCATCCACTTCTTCTTTGGTATTGTATTTACTAAAACTAAACCGAACGGTTACCTGGTTGGGATTGTTGTTGATAGCTCGGATTACATGGCTACCCTGATCGGCCCCTGACGTACAAGCACTTCCACCACTGGCGCATATATTATTGATATCTAAGTTGAAAAGGATCATTTCCGACTTTTCGGTTTTGGGGAAACTAACACTTAAAACGGCGTACAAGCTCCTTCCCAGCACATCGCCATTGAAACCTACGCCCGGTAGGTATTTTTTCAATTGATCATACATATAATATTTCAGTGTGCCGATAAACGCACTGTCGGCCTCATGCTGTTCTGTGGCCAATTCTAAAGCTTTGGCAAACCCTACAATTCCATATACATTCTCGGTACCGGCGCGCATATTGCGCTCTTGCCCACCGCCATGTATAAAGGGTTTGATTCTTACATTTTCATTGATGTACAATAAACCAATACCTTTTGGCCCGTGAAATTTATGTGCGGCTCCGGTTATAAAATGAATGGGGGTATTGCGCAAATCAAAAGGAAAATGCCCCACGGTTTGCACCGTATCGCTGTGAAAAATAGCATTGTAAAGTTTACACAATTCCCCCACCGCATGAATATCCAAGATATTGCCAATTTCATTGTTGGCATGCATCAAGGTTACCAAAGTTTTATCTTCTGATGATGCCAATAATTTTTCCAGATCATCCATGTCAACATGGCCATTGGGGAGCAGTTTTACATAGCTCACTTTCACCAGATCAATATTGTCTAAATGACTCACTGTGTGCGATACTGCATGGTGTTCTACTACGGAAGTGATAATGTGTTTGCAACCCAGGTCTCTAACGGCAGATAATATTGCAGTGTTGCTGCTTTCGGTACCACCACTGGTAAAAAATATTTCTGCAGGATGTGCATTCAAAATTTTTGCGACAGATTTCCTCGCTTTTTCAATGGCGATCCGCGTTTCTCTTCCGTAAGAATAAATGGAAGAGGGATTACCGAAATGATCCGTTAGGTAAGGAAGCATGGTATTGAACACTTCTTTGTCGATTGCGGTAGTAGCTGCATTGTCGAAATAAATTCTCATATTAAACTGTTTTAAGTGCCGTTAATTTGATCAGATCATAACAGCCCAGGTTTATTTTACGTTGGACGAAAATTAAGGGTTATTCTTGGTTGATAGTTGATGAAGGAGTATGATTTTTTAAAACACTGTTTCTTTACATTAATTCCTGGATATCTTTCATCAACCGCAAAGCAATATTATCGGCAGTAGTTTCAAAATTACTTTCTGCATAAATACGAATAATGGGTTCGGTGTTACTGGTGCGAAGGTGTACCCAATCATTTTCAAAATCAATTTTTAATCCGTCAATTTCATTGATTTGATGATGCTGGTACTTCTTTTTAATTTTTGCGAATACCGCTTTTGCATCTGCCCCTTTTTCAAGGGTGATTTTATTTTTGCTCATAAAATAATCGGGATAAGTATTTCTCAACTTTTTGATGCTTTTACCGCTTTGAGCGAGCTGAGATAAAAACAAAGCGATGCCAATTAATGCATCTCTTCCGTAATGCAGATCAGGAACAATAATTCCACCATTGCCTTCTCCGCCAATCACAGCATTTACTTCTTTCATTTTATTTACTACATTCACTTCTCCGACGGCACTGGCAAAATATTGGCCCCCCTTGCGCTGTGTAACATCGCTCAGTGCTCGGGTAGAAGACAAGTTGCTTACTGTATTTCCTTTGGCTTTACTGAGCATATAATCTGCCACTGCTACCAGCGTGTATTCTTCTCCAAACATACTCCCATCTTCACACACAAAACAAAGCCTGTCAACATCTGGATCCACTGCAATTCCGAGGGAAGCTTTTTGCTTCACCACTTCCTGGCTCAATTGGGTCAGGTTTTCGGGTAAGGGTTCTGGGTTATGGGCAAAATTTCCGTTCACTTCTTCATTGAGTACAGTAATCTTTTTTACCCCCAAAGCTTTGAGCAAAGCCGGCACCGCAATGGCACCTGAGCTGTTTACTGCGTCTACTACAATAGAAAAATCTGCTTGCTCAATCGCGTTTTTGTCCACCCATCGGTAGGCAAGGATCGCATTGATGTGCTGTTGCAGCATTGCAACATTTTGAGTCACCGTGCCTAATTTTTCAACAGAAGCAAACTGGAAATGTTCTTTATCAGCCAGCGCTAATATCCATTCTCCTTCTGCGCCACTGATAAATTCGCCTTTGTGATTGAGTAATTTAAGGGCATTCCATTCTTTGGGATTATGACTTGCTGTAAGAATGATTCCGCCATCCGCTTTCAGGAATACTACTGCCATTTCTACGGTTGGGGTCGTGCTCAGGTCAAGGTCAATCACATCAATACCTAGGCCATTTAAAGTTGCAATCACCAATTGTTTCACCATGGCGCCGCTCATTCGCCCGTCTCTGCCTATCACCACTTTTTTTGCTAAGTCGCTTTTCGTAGTTGCCTGCGTTTGTATCCAAGATCCGTATGCCGCAGTAAATTTTACAATATCTAAGGGAGTAAGATTATCGGCAGGAGTTCCTCCAATAGTACCTCTGATGCCGGATATACTTTTTATAAGTGACATATTTTATATTTTTTAGGAGGCTAAAGATACGAAACACTTGGTGGTATAGCTTCCCTCTTTAAGACAGGAATGGCATCTGTTAAACGTATACAAAATAAAGAGTCTATTTGTTTTTTTCGATAAAAAACTTTAGGAAAGCATAGCACAATAGAATTATTGGAAGCGTTTGCATATTCCTTTATCCCGATTACCTTTGCGACATGGAAAAAACCTGGTTTAAAGATTGGTTCAACTCACCTTATTACCACCAACTATACTTTAATAGAGATAAAACAGAAGCCGCTGCTTTCATCGATCTACTCATCGATTACCTGAAACCTGGTTTGGAAAGCCGCATGCTGGATGTGGCCTGTGGCAAAGGACGGCACTCGATGCAGTTGGCAGAAAAGGGATTTGATGTTACTGGTATCGACCTAAGTGAAGTGAGTATATTGGAAGCGCTCATGGCTTCCAATGAAAAATTGCATTTTTACCAACATGATATGCGGCTCCCATTCTGGATCAATTACTTCGATTACGCCTTTAACTTTTTTACCAGCTTTGGATATTTCAATACGCAAAGAGAACATGACAATGCCATTCGATCCATCGCCCTTTCCTTAAAAAAAAAGGGTTTGTTTGTGATGGATTATTTGAATGTGCATTATGCAGAAGACCACAACGAACACCAATCCGAAAAAGAAATAGATGGAATAAATTTCATCATCACAAAATGGTATGATGAAGCTCATTTTTACAAAAAAATTATAATCGAAGATGAGGCCATGGACGAACCCTTTACCTATACTGAAAAAGTAGCAAAATTTAGTTTGGGCGACTTCACCGAAATGTTCTCCTATCAGGGATTGCAGATCCAGGAAGTGTTTGGTGATTATCAATTTGGACATTATGACATCAGAAAATCTCCCCGACTAATTATGATCGCTAAAAAAATAAAATAAGTTATCCTTTGATTTAATGAATTTACTTGCTTAGCAAATGCCCTTTTTTATTTTTTGTTGTTTACCAACATCCACCTGGCGGTTTCATACATAGCAGAAGTAAGTTTAGACAAGTGCTTTTTAACAGAGTCTTCTTGGGCAACACTAAGTGGCGGTAAATTATTTTTGATAGGCACCAATTCTTCTTTTTGAATCCGAATATTTTTTCTAAAAAAATAATCGTTGTTCACCACTCCTATCCAACCAGGAGCATGGTAAATAATAAAAGCTGCGTGTTCTTGTTTCAGCGGATCCAATAAGTCACGTCCCAATGTTCTGTTGATATATGGTTGTTGCAACAACCCCGCAATTGTAGGCAACACATCAATCTGAGAAACGGTTTCTGTTCTTAATTGTGGCGTGAGTAATGTTGGCGAATATAATAACAAGGGTACATGTTCTTCGGTGAGACGCTGCTCTGTCCAGGCTTTTAGATACATGGCTGCTGCATTCCCTTCTACACCATGATCGCCTACAAACACAAAAATGCTGTTGTTGAAATAAGCTTCTTTTTTTGCTGCCTCTATAAATGTGCGAATAGAATAATCTGCATACGCAAAGGCATTGTATTCTTTCGAGGATTCAAAACCATATTTTCTCAGGGTATCCAATGGTATTTCCTGTTGAATAAAATCGGTGTCTTCTTCTGGTATATTGAATGGCCGGTGATTGTCTGCCGTTTGTATAATACTAAAAAAAGGAGCTGTTCTTTTAGCCATTTCAGCATTGGCTTCCAGAAAAAGATTTTTATCACTGATGCCCCATACATTTACCTTGGGTGAAACATATTTACCTTCTTCAAACACCTCTGCGTTATCGATATTATTGATCAGACCCCGTATATTATTGAATTGACTTCTACCACCGATAAAGTACATTTTTTGGTACCCTTCAAAATCGTTGATGATAGTTTTTTGATTGACTGTTGCTTCATTTCTGGTAGCAAATTTTGCCAGTTGTACATCGGGGATACCGGTAAGGGTGGCAAAAACGCCACGAGCGGTTCCAAAGGAAGGTGAGAAACATCGTTCAAAAAAGATACCCTGTTGGGATAGTTCGTTAAAGTAAGGAGTGGCATTGAGCGGGTTACCACTCATGGAGCTTTTGTACATGCTGAAACTTTCGCAGATCACCAATATAATATTAGGCTGACTTTCCAAAGCCTTGCTGCCAGGGGTTTTTACGCGTAAGTAGCTGTTTTTTTGTACCCCATAACGTTCCAGATTCAAAAATCTCTTCATCACCGGATAATATTCATTCGCTCTGGTGTGATAATCGGGTTCTCTGAAACGCAAAGTGGTAAAAAAGTTTTGCATTGGATTGAGTGCCAAATTACTTTTGAATGCATCGTTGAGGTTAAACGCTCTAAAAAAATTGAGCGGATACAAAGTAAAAAAACCGTACATAAACCAACACATGACCAGCAAGGCTGCTAAATGCCACCTGCGCCTATAAGTAAATTTGTGAATATGGCTATTTTTCCCCTCAACCCCTACGTGTGTTTTTCTAAACATCCAGATCATCATCATCACAGCTCCAAACAGCCCAATTAAAATCCACATCACCGGATAACTTTGCCATACCATTTGTAACGACTCTTTTGGATCTTCCGCAAAGATGAGCGCATCCGCATTGAGCCTTGCATTTACGTAAGCAAACTGGCCAAAATCTGCGCCATAAAAAAACAACACCAACAGCGTTACAATGCCTAAATAGGCTGTCCAGAATGTTTTTGCTTTTTCACTATTAAAGGGAGACAGTCGTTTGAATATAGAAAGGAACGCAATGGGAAACAAGATAAAAGCGATCCAACGCAGATCGTATTTTAATCCAAGCCAAAAGGAAGGCCACAAGTCGCTCAACTGCAGAGCAGCAGGTTTAAAAAAAACCACGGTAGCTACTCTGAATGCGGTAAAAATTAACAGGTACACCAGAAACAATTGAACAATCCATTGTATGGTTTTAGGCACCCTCCACTTGATGAGCATAGCTATTTTATTCCTTTTTTCTTTAATGAGTGAGGAATGAAGATACAGCAGAGATTGGATACGTACTTTTTACCTTAGAAAGACTACCACCCTAGCTTCAAAATTTAATACGAAGATAAGTCTCCTTAGCACTAGCTTGTTAAGTACTTTAAGTGAGTATTTGATGGAAGGAATTAAAGGCATAATACATGTTTAGCATAATTCAGGCTTAGTTTGATTATTTTCGCACTATATTTTAAAGAATGCATAAAATTTTGCAGCTAGACCAGCAACTGTTTTTTCTCATCAATTCCACCTGGCATCACCCCATTTTGGATGCTACTTTACCGCTGATGAGGCACCAACTGTTCTGGGTGCCGCTTTATCTTTTCTTGATTTTGATGGTGGTTAGAAACTACAAAACCAATGCCTGGTGGTGGGTAGCCTTTGCAATTGCTACAGCTATATTAACTGATTTTGTAAGTAGTGATTTGATCAAGAAAAATATGTTCAGGCTTCGCCCGTGCAATGATCCGGGGATAGCTGATCAAATCAGGTTTCTGCTTAGTTACAGACCAGGAAGCTCCAGTTTTACTTCCTCCCATGCTACCAACCATTTTGGACAAGCAGCTTTTCTGTTTTTTACCCTCAAACCTAGCATAGGAAAAATTGCCTGGTGGTTTTTTGTATGGGCGGGCATCATAGTATATGCTCAGGTATACGTAGGGGTTCATTATCCGCTGGATATAGTTTGCGGCGGACTAGTTGGCTTTTTTTTCGGATATTTGTCCGCTAAATCGTTTAATAAAAATTATTCTCTTAGATAACCCCCATCATGACCGAAATATTTATTCTGTTTTTATTAATCTTCCTGAATGCCCTTTTTGTCATGACGGAAATGGCTTTGGTAAGTGTGCGGAAAGGCAAGTTGGAGGCACTTAAAAACAAGGGCAGTCAGAAAGCAGCCATCGCTTTAAAACTGGCAGAAAACCCCGATAAATTTCTTTCTACCGTTCAAATAGGCATCACCTTGATCTCCATTTTAACGGGTTTGTACAGCGGTGAAAAGTTTAGCAAAGACCTTTTACCCGCCATAGAAAAAATTTCTTTTTTAGCACCTTACGCTGAAACCGTTTCCACTACCATTGTAGTGGTGATTGTTACTTTTCTCTCCATCATCTTGGGCGAGTTGGTACCCAAAAGAATTGCCCTGATGCTAGCCCCGCAAATATCTTTGTTGGTAGCGGCCCCGATGAATTTTTTATCGAAACTGGCTTACCCCGTGGTGGGGTTACTTTCCTTTTTATCTAATCTCATTTTTAAATTATTGCGTCTGAAACCTCACAGCGACAGCGCGGTTACAGAAGAAGAAATCAAGGCCATGATCAGTGAAGGAAGTGAATTCGGGTCTATTGAAGAAGGCGAAAAAGATATTATTGAAAGGGTATTTCATTTGGGCGATAGAAGCATCACTTCCCTCATGACACACAGAACCGATATTGTGTGGTTTGATGTGAATGATACGGTGGATGATATTCGCAAAAAAGAAGAAGATTTTGCATTTAGTACCTATCCGGTTTGTGAAAATACGGTAGATGATATCAAGGGATTGATCTCAATAAAAGACTTATTCAAAGCCAATCCCACCACGGCCTTAAAAGACTTGGCCAAACCTGCATTGTTTGTACCCGAAAACAACAAAGCCTACCAGTTATTAGAAAAATTTAAATCATCAAAAATTCATACCTGCTTCATCGTGAATGAATATGGAACATTGGAAGGGATGATTACCTTGAACGATATTTTAGAAGCCATCGTAGGGGATGTACCACAAAGTGGCCAGGAAGAATATGAAATTGTGAGAAGGGAAGATGGTAGTTATTTGGTAGATGCGCAAATTCATTTTTACAACTTTCTTACTTACTTTGATAGGGCTGATTGGATGAACCAGGATGAACAAGATTTTGATACTGTAGCCGGATTTGTATTACACGAATTGGAACACATTCCTGTAACCGGCGAAAAGTTTGCATGGAGAGATTTCAGCTTTGAAATCATAGACATGGATGGACAAAGAATCGATAAAATTTTGGTGAATGTATCTGCAGAGTTAAAAAAAGAGATGGAAGTGGTTTAACGGCGATCTTCTTTTTAATGATTCTTCCTCTTTTAAATTAACTATATCCGCACACGATATTTATAAGAGTAACATTTAAAATAATCTGGTAACTTATGAAAAAGGTTTGTGTCTTTTTTTTATAATATCATATATTGGTAATTCATTTACTCAAGTAAGTAAATTCGAAACTGATCGTCCAGGCCTATCTTTTTCACCTTTCACTACCCCAAAAAAATGGGTACAGTTGGAGGCAGGTTTTTCTAGAGAGGCTACATAACAAAGTGAAAACGATGATTATGAACTTCCTCAACTACTTACAAAATATGGCATACTCAACAACCTGGAATTTAGGTTGCTAACAACTTACGGCAGGCAAGTGAGCGTTTCCTCAACAGAAAGAAGTAGAGATGGCGGGCTCAGTAACTTGGAAGCAGGGGTTAAATGGAAGTTTTTAAAACAACAACACATGAACCACATACTGCATTGATTGCTCAATACATTTCAAGAGGTTTAAACACCCGTCCATTTAGGGATTCAGTAGATGGCTTTTTTATAAGACTTGCTATCCAGTATAACTTCTCCCCACATTTTTCTATGAAGTACAATTTGGGTGTCAACTGGAGAAGATTGGATTTAGATCATTTTTACATTTACAGCGTATCTCTAAGGTTTCATTTTTCAGAAAGCTGGATAATTTATTTCGAAGCATTTGTAAGTTTCTGGGATAAACGCAAACCTCGTCACATATTAAATGGTGGGGCTTCTTACCTAATCAACGATCGTATAAAATTGGATGCTTATTATGGGAGAAAAATAAACGAGTTTTATCCAACTCATTTTATTTCGATTGGGGGTTCTTGTATGTTTCAAACAAGGGAAGCTTCTTACAACTAAAAATTAATATTGGCCCTATTCTCCGGATTATTCAGTTTTGTACTTTTTCGGTTACCGCTCACCGTTATATGCATCAATCCCATTTGCTCGGGCGAGTATTCGTACAATAAATTGTTATAGATAGATATATTCTTTACCTGTGTAATACCTGCTGCTTCATAATAACTGTACACCCCTTCTTCAATGATTTCATAGCCAATATATTTCATGTTCACTGCCTTTCCATCTACCGTTAATTTTAAATGCTGCTGCACATAAGCGTTTACCAGCTTATCCATCGCCGCTTTGTTTTTTGGATTGATGAGATCAACCGGCGTTTTGTACTCCGTTCGTAATACTTTTTCGAAATCATCTGTGAAAATTTTACAACTAACTTCAAGGGTTTTATCAACAGCATTGTGCTCTATTTCAGTAACACTTACATAAATGGGATGCGCCCATGCATTGGTAAAAAAGATGCAAATAAAAAGGGCTACTGACCACTTATGTAAAAAACGACCCATTGAACAAGGATGAAAGATGAATAAGAGTATATTTGAAATCTTAGATGGCAAATTTACTGCAAACCACTTAAGCAAAGGGGAATTATGAATGATTTTACATTTTTTTTTGATTTGGGCTGGAAGCACATCATCAGTGCAGATGCACTGGATCATCAACTTTTTATACTAGCGCTTACCGCCATATATTTAAAAGACAATTGGAAGCAGGTGCTCATTTTAGTGACTGCTTTCACCATTGGCCATTCATTCACATTGGCATTAAGTGCCTACGACCTCATTCGATTTAGCAGTTCATGGGTAGAATTTTTGATTCCCTTGAGCATCGTTGTTACCGCAGCGTTGAATTTTTTTCAAAAAGATTTTGAAAAATCGTCTTTGCGAAAAAACTATGTGCTGGCATTATTGTTCGGACTCATTCATGGATTAGGGTTCGCTAATACCATACGTTTCATGTTAGCCAAAGACCAATCGGTATCACTGCCATTGCTGAGTTTTAACATTGGGCTGGAAGTAGGACAAATTGTATTGGTCAGCATCATTTTGTTGCTGAGTTACCTGATGGTAAATAAAGCTGGTTTACCGCGTAAATGGTGGGTGTGGATATTGTGTGGCATTGCATTGATTATTTCGACTATCATTTGTATTCAAAGGTGGCCGTTGTAACCTCAAAAAAAAGTAATAATTTTAACGACTTATACCATTCAAAATCAAACAAATGAAGCAATTATTTTCATTTTTGTTCCTCACCGCAATCTGTTTCAGCGCAATTGCACAGGATACAAAAAACAACCCGGGTAGCAACCACGGTAACCGATTCGAACAATTGGGAACTATATTGCCAACCCCCAATGAGTACAGAACAGCCAGCGGTGCCCCAGGCCCAAAATACTGGCAGCAAAGATGCGATTATGACATCGTTTGTGAATTGGATGAAAACAAACGTAAATTAACTGGTAAGGAAACGTTGACTTACTTCAACAATTCTCCGGATGTACTTACCTATTTATGGTTGCAATTGGATGAAAACGAACACAGCACTGTGAACAATTCAGGTTTTGAAACCAGCAATGGTATGCCAAGAGCTGTAACAGCTGACATGATTAAAAGCATGTCTGGTAAGCCGGATATTGAGTACGGTCACAACATCACCAAAGTAACCAATGCTATGGGCACTGCGTTAAAATATACGATTAACAGAACCATGATGCGGGTAGAATTGCCTACCTCACTGAAGCCAGGTCAACAATTCATTTTTAAAATAGATTGGAATTACAATATCAGTGATCGGATGGCACTGGGCGGTCGCGGGGGTTTCGAATATTTTCCAGAAGATGGAAACGACATTTACACCATGACGCAGTGGTTTCCACGTTTGTGCGTGTACAGTGATGTACAAGGTTGGCAGAACCACCAGTTTGTTGGTTCAGGTGAGTTTGCATTGGTATTTGGCAACTACAAAGTGGCCATGACTGTACCGGCAGACCATGTGGTGATGAGCACAGGTGTTGGACAAAATTTTCAGCAGGTATTATCTCCTGCACAATATGCCCGCTGGCAGACAGCGCAAACCGCAAAAGATGTGGTAGAAATTGTTACATTAGACGAAGCTGTAGCCAGAGAAAAACAAAAATCTGCTCAAAAGAAAACATGGATATTTAAAGCGGATATGGTGCGTGATTTTGCCTGGGGAAGCAGCCGCAAATTTGTTTGGGACGCTATGCCAATCATGGTAGAAGGTAAAAAAGTAATGTGTATGAGTGGGTACGCTAAAGAAGCGTATAGCCTGTACCGTAAGTATAGCACCAAAGCAGTAGCTCATACCATCAAAACGTATTCACAATTCACCATTCCTTATCCGTACCCCGTAGCGCAAAGCTTAGAAGCTGCTAACGGTATGGAATACCCGATGATCTGCTTCAACTACGGGCGTACAGAAAAAGACGGTACCTATAGTGAAGGCACCAAAAATGGTATGCTGGGTGTGGTCATTCATGAAGTAGGCCACAACTTTTTTCCTATGATCATCAATAGCGATGAAAGACAATGGACCTGGATGGATGAAGGCCTGAACTCTTTTGTAGAATACCTTACAGAAGAATTGTGGGACAACAAATTTCCGGTGAGCAAAGGACCCGCTTACAAGATCGTTGATTATATGAAGTTGCCTAAAGATCAGTTGGAACCCATCATGACCAATAGTGAGAACATCATCAATTTTGGTCCCAACGCTTACAGCAAACCAGCTACAGGTTTAAATATTTTGAGAGAAACCATTATGGGTCGTGAACTGTTCGACTATAGTTTCAAAGAATATGCACGTCGTTGGGCGTTTAAACACCCCGCTCCTGCAGATTTGTTCCGGACGATGGAAGATGCCAGTGCAATTGACCTTGATTGGTTCTGGCGTGGTTGGTTCTACGGAACAGAAGCGGTAGATATTTCTCTGGACACCGTGAAATGGTCTGTATTGGATACAGAAACGCTTGCTCCAAAGCCAAGCGCAGGCGGTACCAGCACTATGCAGATAGGCAAGCCATTATTGAATGCGTTTGAAGACATCTCGAAGATCAGAAACAGAGAAGATAAAAAAATTGCTTTTGCAGTAGACGCTGATACCAGCTTGCGCGATTTTTACTGGAGATACGCCAGAGATGTGGCAAAAGTTGATCCTTCGCCACATAGCATGACCCGCCCTCCTGGGACCGTAGACAGCTTTACTACAGCAGAAAAAATAGCCTTAGCTGGTAGCAAATATCTATACGAACTAACATTTACCAACAAAGGTGGATTGGTAATGCCAATCATTGTTGAGTTTACTTTTAAAGATGGCTCCAAAGAAGTGAAAAGAGTAGATGCGCAAGTTTGGCGTAAAAACGAAAACAAAGTGATCAAAACTTTTATGGTCAACAAAGAAGTAGCTTCCATCAAACTTGATCCGATGAGAGAAACAGCAGATATCAATGAGAAAAACAATGGCTGGAATGTTGATACCACCCCATCTAAATTCCAACTGTTTAAAGGAGGTGGAAGAGGCGCAAGAGGAGCTGGCGGCGGTGCCAATCCGATGCAAAAAGAAATAAAATAATAATTGTAAGAATAATTGAAAAGCTGCTTCTCCGGAGGCAGCTTTTTTTATGATCTAAAACACCCGTATTTTTTAGGTCCGTAACCTGTAATTTTGAAACCTGTTGTTCAAAAATTTTAAATCCATATTAGCCTTAAAACCCGTACTGGCGGTGGCGTTTTTATTCGCCGTATCTAGTCTGTTATTTGGCAGTTGGGTGGCTGCCATCCCCGCCGTTAAGGAACGTTTTCAGTTCACGGATGCTGGTATAGGCTTATCGTTGTTGTTATCTCCCTTGGGCGCTATCACGGGAGTATTGATCTCTACCCGGGTTTTCTCAACAATATCCGCAGGTAAATGGATGTTGATCGGCTATCTCTCCCTTTGCGTTATCATGCTTTTACAAATCAACGCGGTAAATAAAGCAATGCTTTGGGGCTGTTTGTATGCGTTTGGTATTATTAGTTTTTTAAATGGAGTAGCCAGCAATGCGGTGGTGAGTATCATGGAAAAAAAATACAACCGTTTATTGATGAGTAGTTGCCATGCTTTGTATAGTTTGGGAGGGGCAATCAGCGCAGGCCTGGCTGTTGCGATGATGTATGTTGGGATTGTACCCGGCTGGCAAATTATAATAATTTCCGGTATCATTATGATAGTATTGATGATCAACAAACCCTTGCTTTTGGCTCATCAAGATATCATTCATTCAGGCGCTGGCTTGCAACTACCCTCTCTGAGTGTGTTGGGTATATCTTTTATTTGTATGATCTTATTCATGGCGGAAGGTTGCGTAGCTGATTGGAGTGGGATCTATTTTAAAGAGGTACTGAATACACCAAAAGAATGGCTGAGCCTGGGTTACGGTGGCTTTGCATTGGCGATGACGGTGGGCAGGTTAAACGGAGATGCCATTGTAGCAAAAACAGGAAGTAAAAAAACGGTAGTCGTGGGTTGTATGATGGCAGCTCTTGGTTTCGCCATGGTGGTATTGGCAAACCATATTTTTGTAGCACTTGCCGGTTATGTGATCATTGGCTTGGGCTGTTCGGGTATCGTACCGATATTATTCAGGGCTTCTGCAGCCATCCCGGGATTAAGCAGAGTAGAGGGCTTTGCCATGGTGACCACGGGTGGATTAATTGGATTTTTGGCAGGCCCAAGCTTGATTGGATTATTATCTGAAAAAACAGGATTGGCGCCCGCTTTGTCGCTATTGATATTGCTAACCATTATAGCGGCGGCGGTGGCATGGAAAAACCCCTTCTTACAAGGTAGCATCGCTGATGTTGAAACAGGACCGATCGATGAACAACTGCATTAACCATTTATAGTCCCGTTCTACCATCTCTCACCGCCCCTTTTTTGCCCCTGTTCTTTTTTTCCCATTCCAGCATCTCCGGTGTTTTCTCTACCTCTTTTTTCTTCATGGGAACATTGGATGCGGTGGTAGCACCGGGTTTCACAATATTATTTAATTCCCATTTTTCGGTACGAACAACAGCGCCCGTTTCCGGGTCGTAAAATTTCCAGGTGCCCTGTTTTACACTATAGGGAACCGCCTTCATAATTTTGAATTCTGTGATCTCACCGCTACCGGTTCCATAAATAGGAATCGTATCATAAGGGTTTTCCGGATCGTATCCTCTCCAACTTTCTTCTCTCACCAATTCACCTAAAAAAGTGAAATATTGCTGAATGCCGTCTTTTCCGCCGTTTTTATAATTTTCAACCGCTAGCAAGTCTCCATCCAATGTGTAAATTCTCCACACAGCATTTTTCTCCCCTTTCACAAATTCGCCTTCTTCTTCATATCCTGGCTCACCCCGCAAAGGCTCTATCCTTGTGATCCATTTGCCATGTTTTAGCCCATCTTTTAAGATAGCATTTACCGTATCTCCATCTTGTGTGAGTGCATAGGTTTTGTATTGCGCATTTCCGTTGCTCACAAACAAAAGCACAAAAATTGTGGTAAAGAGGATTTGATGTATTTTTAGTGCTTTCATAAACGTTGATTTATCTATCTGTAAAACTAACTCCAAATGAAGTTCAATATTGCCATCAAATTTACCTTTTTTCTATTTTGCATAAATGTTAATATTCTTTTTGCACAAATCAAACCCAGTACAGCCGCAGAACGCATGACTTCCGTAAGTCAGCGTAAAGCACTCGATGAATCGTCTCCTCTAAAGAGCATTGCTTTCCGCAACATCGGTCCTTCTAACATGAGCGGGCGGGTGGTAGATATCGAGGTAAACCCCAGTAACCCTGTTGAATTTTACGTAGCCTACGCCAGCGGTGGATTATGGCATACCGTCAACAACGGACAAAGTTTAAAACCCATTTTCGAAAAAGAAGCCACTTACAGCATCGGTGATATTGCTGTAAACTGGAGCACCAAAACGATTTGGGTAGGCAGCGGCGAAAGCAACAGCAGTCGTAGTTCTTATAGTGGTAACGGTATTTACAAAAGCAGCAACAACGGCAAAACATGGGAATACCTTGGTTTGCCACAAACGCAGCATATTGGTAAAATCGTTCTTCATCCTACCAACAATGATGTTGCCTGGGTTGGTGCAATTGGCCCTTTATACTCTGCCAACAAAGAAAGAGGCGTTTTTAAAACCGCAGATGGCGGCAAAACCTGGAATCATACATTGGCCATCGATGAAAATACAGGTGTGATAGATATGGACATCAACCCCAATAACCCCAACGAACTATATGCCAGTGCGTGGTACCGTACCCGGAGTGCATGGAATTTTGAAGAAGGTGGAAAAACAACCGGACTGTACAAAAGTACTGATGGAGGAAACAAATGGCAACTGATCTCTACGGAAGCTTCAGGTTTTCCGGTGGGCGATAAAATAGGGCGCGTTGGAATTGCCATTCATGCCGCCAATCCAGCTATCGTGTATGCCGTGGTTGACAACCAAAACAATCGGCCTGATACCGCTACCAAAAAAGAAAGCAATAAATATAGCTTGAAAGATTTTCGAGATCTGAGCAAAGAAAGTTTGCTGACATTAGATGATAAAAAACTGGATAGCTTTTTAAAAGACAACGATTTTGAAGAAAAATATACCGCTGCTTACGTAAAAAAAATGGTCAAGGCAGACTCTCTCAAACCAACTGCTGTATTTGATTATTTATTCAATGCAAATACAGCGCTCTTCGAAACACCCATCAAAGGTTGTGAGGTGTACAGAAGCAATGATGCTGGGAAAACATGGACAAGAACCCATAACAGCGGAATAAATTTGTACAGCACTTATGGATATTATTTCGGTGAAATATCGGTAGCAGCTGATGACCCTGATAAAATCACCATCATGGGTGTGAGCATACAATTGAGTACAGATGGGGGTAAAACTTTTAAGTCGAAAGACAATGCAGCCACCCATGCCGACTGGCATCCATGTTGGATCAATCCAACCAACAACAACCACTGGATTGCTGGAAACGATGGCGGATGTAATGTTACTTACGATAATGGAGATCATTGGTTCAAAGCCAATACCCCCTCTGTAGGCCAGTTTTACAATATCACTACAGACGATGCAAAACCATACCATGTGTACGGTGGTTTACAAGACAATGGCACCTGGTATGCACCATCCACCACCCGCGAAATTGAGCAGTGGAATTATGAGAATCCGTACGGATGGAAGAGAGTGGGCGGTGGCGATGGGATGCAGGTTCAGGTAGATACGCGGGATAACAAAACCCTTTACAGCGGTTTTCAATTTGGATTTTACAACAGAAGATCTACCGACGGGGGAAGAGGAATTTCTATTCATCCGATGCATGCTTTGGGTGAAGAGGCCTTTCGGTACAATTGGCAAACACCCATTGTACTCAGCAAACACAACCAGGACGTATTCTATTATGGTAGTAATAAATTTCACAGAAGCTTGAACAAAGCTGAAAACCTTCAAACCCTGAGTGGCGATTTAACCAACGGTAAAAAGGCAGGTGATGTTCCATTTGGAACCATGAGCACCATCAGCGAATCACCCATTAAGTTTGGTTTGATTTATATCGGCACCGATGATGGAAATATTCAGGTAAGCAAAGACGGTGGTTACACTTTTACATTGGTCAGCAAAAAATTACCACAAGGTTTTTACGTGAGCCGATTGTGTGCCTCCAGGTTCAAAGAAGGTAGGGTGTATGCTACACTGAATGGTTACAGAAATGATCATTTTAACGCCCATGTTTTTGTAAGCGAAGATTATGGGCAAAACTGGACTGCCATTGGAAAAAATTTACCAGCGGAACCGGTTAATGTAATTGTTGAAGATGCGGTACACGAAGATATTTTGTATGTGGGTACCGACCATGGCTTGTACAGCAGTTTCAACCGGGGAACCAGCTTTATGAACATGAGCCATAACCTGCCCAATGTTGCCATTCACGATCTCACCATACAAACCAGAGAAAATGAATTAGTGGTAGGTACCCATGGAAGAAGTATTTTCATTAGCAAACTGAAAGAATTGCACAAAATATTTACTGAGAGAAAATAATTCCTTAATATGAAAGATTATAAAAGTTATTATATCATAAAGGCCAATCCGGAAGAAGTGTACCTGGCACTTACCAACCCTGCTACCCTACAACTTTGGACGGGGGCACCGGCAGAAATGAGCACAGAACCAGGAAGTGAATTTTCGTTATGGGAAGGAAACATTGCTGGCAAAAACATTTCATTTGAAGCCGGAAAAAAAATAGTGCAGGAATGGTATTTCGGAGAGCAGGAAGAACCATCCATCGTGAACATTATTTTACATGTGCACAAACAAGGTACTAGTGCAGAATTGAGGCACAGCAACATTCCCGATGAAGCATATGAAGACATGGTAGATGGATGGGAGGATGTTTACTTTGCCAGTTTAATAGACTTTTACGAAGACTGATCTTGAAAAAAAGGTTGAATCAAAAAACCCCTTCCATTGCAGAGGGGGCTTTTGATTTATATATACCAGATCGTTGATACGGGTTGATTATTTTACTTCGAATTGAAGTAAACTTTTGTCTTCGATAAAGGCTTCCAACTCATCCCCTACCACACATTCGCCAACGCCCGCCGGAGTTCCTGTAAATATCAGGTCGCCAATATTCAAAGAAAAATAATTGGAAATGTTTGCAATGATTGCATCGAAGCTAAAGATCATTTGGCTCGAGTTGGCTTTTTGAACAACCTCTTTATTTTTCAGCAAATTGAAATTGATATTCTTTTTGTTGATCTCTGGTGTAATGTCAATGAATTTTCCAACGGCAGCAGAGTTGTCGAAAGCTTTCGATTTTTCCCAAGGCAATCCTTTTTTCTTGGCTTCATCTTGTAAATCACGGGCGGTAAAATCTATTCCAACAGTAATGCCGTTGTAATAATTAGAAGCATGTCTTTCCTGAATGTATTTTCCGTTTTTGCAAACCCTTAATACCAACTCACATTCATAATGTAATTCATTGGTAAATTCCGGATAGTAAAATGGAGTATGCGCTTGTAGGAGCGCACTTTTGGGCTTCATGAAAATTATTGGTTCGTCTGGAACCTCGTTTCCTAGTTCTTTGGCATGATCAGCGTAATTTCTTCCTATGCATATTATCTTCATCCTAAGGCAGTTTTAATATGGGTAGACCCATTTTAATTGAACAGCGAAAATAAAGAAAAACAAATTATAATAAGAATATAAGCATTTATTATTATGGCAAACTGATTTTTAGTTGATTCATCAAACTCATAGTTCGCTCTAAACCAATAGCAGCAAAGCTTTCAATGACTTCGACGGCTTTTTCTATTTTGTAGCGCACTAGTGGAATCTCGTCTTTTTGCCATTTACTCAGCACAAAATCTGCCTGCATTCCTGTTGGAAAGTTGTTTCCTATGCCAAAACGCAGCTTAGGATAAGCATCTGTACCAATAGTTGCTTGAATGTCTTTTAAACCATTGTGCCCCGCAGGACTACCAGTGCCCCTTAAACGAAGTTTTTCGAGTGGAAGGGCCAGATCATCCACAACAGTGAGCGTATTTTCTAAAAGTACCTTTTCTTTGTCCATCCAGTATTTAAAAGCTTTGCCGCTTAAATTCATGAAAGTGGTGGGACAAATACACACAAATTGTTTTCCTTTCCATTTTACTTCGGCCACAAAAGCTAGTTTCCCTGCAATAAAATTACCCCCATGTTTTAAGGCAAAAGCATTCACCACATCAAAACCAATGTTGTGCCTGGTATCTGAATATTCGTTGCCAATATTGCCCAATCCTACAATTAAATATTTTGACATGTTGCCGCTCTGAATTGCTTTTTAAAAATAAAGGGTTCTTACATCATATTGTTCAGGTAATCCTGCAGGTCGGCTTCGGTTTTAATCAATACGTCTCTTACCTTACTCCCCTGGCTTGCCCCTACGATCCCGGCAGCTTCTAATTGATCCATCAGTCGCCCTGCTCTGTTGTAACCCAGTTTCATTCTTCTTTGCAGTAAAGAAGTGCTTCCACTCTGACTGGCTACGATCAAACGGGCGGCATCTTCAAATAAAGCATCCTTGTCATTCACGTCAAAATCCCTGCTTTCCATTTCTTTTTCATCAATGTATTCAGGCAACAGAAATGCATCTGGATAACCTCTTTGCTCACCAATACAATCTACAATTTTATCTACTTCGGGGGTATCTACAAAGGCACATTGCAAACGAACCACTTCACCGTTGTAACTAATCAGCATGTCCCCTTTGCCAATCAATTGCTCTGCTCCACCCGTATCGAGAATGGTTCTACTATCAATTTTACTGCTCACCTTAAAGGCAATACGAGCAGGAAAATTGGCTTTGATGGTTCCTGTGATGATGTTGACCGATGGTCGTTGTGTGGCGATGATCAGGTGTATGCCAATGGCCCTGGCCAATTGCGCCAATCGGGTGATAGGCATTTCAACTTCTTTACCAGCTGTCATGATCAAATCCGCAAACTCATCTACTACCAATACGATGAAGGGCAGGTATTGATGTCCTTTTTCCGGATTGAGTTTGCGTGCAGCAAATTTTTCGTTGTACTCTTTAATATTTCTACAGCCTGCCTCTTTTAATAGATCATATCTATTGTCCATTTCAATACACAACGCATTGAGGGTATGCACTACTTTTTTGGTATCGGTGATGATGGCGTCCTCTTCTCCAGGCAGTTTTGCCAGAAAATGTCGTTCAATTTTTTTATAAATACTCAGCTCCACTTTTTTAGGATCTACCAACACAAATTTGAGCTGCGAAGGGTGTTTTTTGTATAACAGCGACACGAGAATTGCATTCAGTCCAACCGATTTACCTTGCCCCGTAGCACCCGCCATCAGCAAATGCGGCATGCTGGCCAGGTCAACAATGAAGTTTTCATTATCGATTTTTTTTCCAATCGCAATAGGAAGTGAAAAAGTATTTTTCTGGAATTTTTCTGAACTGAGCAAGGTCTTCATGCTCACCACCGTTTTTTTAGTATTGGGCACTTCAATACCAATGGTACCCTTGCCAGGAATAGGTGCAATGATGCGAATGCCCAATGCAGCCAGGCTCAAAGCGATGTCATCTTCCAGGTTTTTGATCCTGCTGATGCGAACGCCCGCAGCGGGAATAATTTCATACAGGGTTACTGTTGGACCAACCGTAGCAGAAATTTTTTGAATATTGATGTCATAATTTTTCAGCGTGTTAATGATTTGGTTTTTATTATTCTCCAGCTCTTGCGGATCCTGCACAATTCTTTCGCTACCATGGTTCTCTAACAGATCCAGGGAAGGATATCGATAATCTCTCAGGTCTAAAATTGGAT
This sequence comes from Chitinophagales bacterium, assembly GCA_038249665.1. Lineage (GTDB taxonomy): Bacteria > Bacteroidota > Bacteroidia > Chitinophagales > Chitinophagaceae > Ferruginibacter. The sequence goes on along the minus strand of JBBSDF010000021.1, from coordinate 18,257 downwards.
CATAAGGTTTCAATTGTTGCACTTTTTCAGGCGTTAAACCCTGCGCCGCTAATTCATTTTCTTCTACGATTACTTCTGCAGACTTGATCTCCAGTTCCAGTCCGGAGGTATGATCTAAAGTATTTTCAGGCTGGTCTGCCTGCTTTGCAGGAAGTTTCGGAACTACCGGAAGGTTTGCCACATTTGCCTCTGGTATGGGAACTACGTCTAAAGACTCCTCTTCTTTTTCAATGATGGTAAGCTGGTGATTAAATGCTGGCTGCTGGTCAGGCAGTTTGTTCATGGCGCCTACATTGCCTTTTAATTCATTGGAAGAAACACCCCCATCAGTAGTAAGAGCTGTTAGGTCTTTCTCCTCATCGGACATATCAAATTTACTGGTGCGTATTGGCCGTACTTTGGCTGGATCATTCGTTAATTCCTCTTCTTCAGATTCGTCGAATGCGGGTTCGGTTTCTAAAATCGTTTTTTTATCCGGAATCTTAAAACTTGGGTTAAAGCGCCAGATCACGTAAGCAAGAAATGCTACACCAATGAGCAAAAATGTTCCGATAGCTCCAATGGTTTTAAACAGGTAATCTTTACAAAGGTCGCCTACGGCCCCACCCCAGGCAAATTCCTGCGAGCTGAGCAACACCGAAGCGGTGATACTCAACAATGGCAAACCCAATACGAGGTACTTGATATTTTTTACCAGTGAAAATATTTTTTTTCCAAAAAAAAGATTGACTCCAATGATAAAAAAGAAACTGCAAAAAAGATAGGAAGCAACACCAAAACCTTTGTAGATAAAGAAATGGGATATAAAAGCTCCGAACGTACCCATGAGGTTAGATACTTTTCCTTCTGTTCCCAACAGCAACTTGTAGCCGTCTTTAAACACCATGTCCTGGTCTTCCTGCCAGGTAAAAAGATAAGAAGTGAATGCTATAAAAAATAGTAGGGCAAAAAGCAGACTAATACTGCCGGCAATTTTGTGGGTGCGTTCATCCTTCAGTAGCTCTTTTACTTCTACTGTTTCCTCTTTTTCCTGCTTCAACGTGTCAGCTCCTGCTGCCTCTTTTGCTTTGCTTGTTTTTGCTTTATTGGCCATTGATAACAAAGATAAATAAATCATAGCTGCTTATTAAGTAACCAGCCAGATATATGCAGTTTAAACGAATTTATGTAGGTTTGGTAGTAAACTGCCAAATTTGAAAAAAATAATTCCTTTTTGTGTATTTCTGTTACTGCAATTAAGCGGCCAAAGTCAGCAGGCAGATTCCATTCCAATGGTTGGTACTGATTTTGTAAAAAGTTACCGCCATATGGCGAAATTTATGGATTTGCTGATAGATAGCAACAGAACACTTTCTCTGCAGTCGATATTTACTGGCAAGTTTATGCCGCTGAATTCATTTATTGGAAAAGATAAAATACCTGCGCATCTTATTACTGCCCATTATTACTTAAGGTTTGGCCTCATCAATAAAGAGGTGCTAGACAAAACATATAGTTTATACCCGGGGACATTGGTAGATAAAATGACCTTGTATTACAGCAATGATGGAGGAAAAAATTTTAGTAGTTATGCCGCCGGCGATCATTCTTCAGGATTTTTGGATTTTACAGTAACTGCTTCCCAAAAAACAGTATATGTGTTGCAATGCTCATTTTTCAAAAACAGGAGCAACAGCATTAACCCATCTTTGATTGAAATTCAGCATCTCGAATCTTTTAAAAATGAATTGTACAGAACCCAGAATAATCGAAGAACAGTTGGACTCGTATTTAGCGGTATGCTGTTTATGATGCTACTGATCACTTTACTTAATTTTATCATCACCCGAAAAATTGAATTTCTTTACAGCACAATGTATTCCCTGTGCATGAGTTTGGTCATTTTTTTTACAGCCTTCCTGTTTAGAAACCCTAGTTGGTTCAAGGGTTTTTACATGTCTTACCTCGATTTTATGTTCATGATGGCTGGCATGTTTTTCTACCTGAGTTTTACCAGAAAGTTTTTAGATGCTGCCATCCACTTTCCCTCTTTAAATAAATTTTTAAAATACCTCTCCGTATTTGTACTTGGCACCATGGCGGCCTACAGCACCATTCATTTCGGGTTTGATGCATTTCAATATGAGATCTATTTTCTAAATACTGTCAAAATTTTATTGCTGGCGGCGGGGATCGTGTTCATTGTGATGTCGTTTTTTGTAAAAAACCAGTTGATGAATTACTTATCATTTGGCGCTGCAGTACAAATCCTTTTTTCAGTCACATCGCTTTTCATGGGCATTAACGGGCACAAGGTTTCGAGTGTGTTTAACTCGCCCATTTTTTATTATGAATTGGGTGTGATGAGTTCCATTGTATTTTTTCTGTTAGGTTTATTTTACAAAAACAAAATTGAACTCATTAGCAAGATGAAAGAGCAGGAAGCCTTAAGGTTGGAGGGAGAAAAACAATATTTCGAGAACCAGTTAGCCATCTATAAAGCACAGCAGGAAGAACGGAACAGAATTAGTGCTGACATGCACGACGACCTTGGAGCTGGCATGACCTCTATTCGTTTATACAGTGAATTGGCAAAGGCCAAGGCAACAGATGCTCCTTTTCCGGAGTTGGAAAAAATATCTTCTTTATCTGACGAGCTCATCAATAAAATGAATGCCATTATTTGGAGTATGAGCAGTGAGAACGACAGTTTGGGTAATATGGTTGCCTATATCAGAAGTTATACCATCGAATACCTGGAAGGAACCGGTATCAAACCCATTATACGGCTCCCGGAAAAATTCCCTGCGATGGCAGTGAATGGAACTATCCGAAGAAATATTTTTCTGCTGATGAAAGAAGCGTTGCAAAATATTGTGAAACATGCAGAAGCCACAGAAGTGGTGATCTCTATGAACAAAGAACCCCTTGGATTTTCGCTTACTATTCACGACAATGGAAAAGGAATCGACCTGAATAATATTCGCCAGTTTAGCAATGGATTAAAAAATATGCGCAAGCGGATGGAAGACCTTGGTATAGATTTTAGTATAGAAAACAAGAATGGTACTTTGATCAGGTTGTACAAACAGACCCGTTAATTTTTTTTTCCCATTACTCCTGCAAAAAGCATCGCCCAACCTGCAATAAATGCCACACCACCAAACGGTGTAACAGGCCCTAACCATTTGTAACCCGGCTGCACGGTGGCTTGCACGTAACAGAGCATGTACAGTGAACCACAAAAGATGAGGATGCCTGCTATAAATAACCAACCGGCCGCAATGATGCGTTTGTTTGGAAACTCTTTGTAAAGGATGGCTACCAATGCCAATGCGAAGAGGTGATAAAATTGATATCGAATGGCGGTTTCAAAGGTGACCAATACCCTTTGACTCACTATTTCTTTAAGTGCATGTGCCGCAAAAGCACCCATGCCTACACTAAGCGCACCGAGTAATGCGGCTATTTTTAAAAATCCTTTATGCATGATCGTTAGTGTGTTGGTAAAATAATTTGATCGATAGCAGTTTCATCCAACCCTTCGGTAAATAAATGTAGGTGTGCTTGGTTGTAATAGATGGCCCTTTCCTTTATTTTTTTTTCAATAAAAAACAACAATTCCGCTTCGTTGAGGTTTTTTACTAATGGGCGTTTTACTTGTTCAGATAAAATATTTCTCAAAATAGTAGTAGGATCTGATTGCAGCAGGATGGTGAGCCCATGTTCGTTCATCCAGTGCATATTATCAAAAAAGCATGCGGTGCCTCCTCCACAGGAAACAATTATTGGTTTTAAATGTTCGGTATTGCGGAGCGAAATCGCTTCTTTCTGCCTAAAATAATCTTCACCTTGTTGCTCAAATATTTCTACCACAGAATGCCGTTCGTCTTGTTCGATCATTTCATCCAGATCGAGGAAACAATAACTATGGCGATCAGCCCAGATACGCCCCCAATGAGACTTCCCTGTACCCATAAATCCTATGAGGAAGATATAGGATGATCTGTATGTAGGATGGTGTGCTGGCAAAAGATTTTTTTAAAAAATTCAAATTACCGTTAATTATCTAGAAAACTAAAAAGTGGGAAATTAATTCTTCTTTCTATAATCGCCGCGCTTCCATGCCTTTAGAAATTCGTTCCAGGCAAATGGATTGAATATGTTTTGAGGAGGTGCTTGTCCTGTATAACTCATTTTCTGTGCACTTTGACGCAAATAGATGTTGCTGGCTTCTCTTCCGTCAGATGGCAAACTGGCCATGAGCACTTTTCTTGTTGCATAATCATTGTTAGCCCGTGCAATTTCAATATCATCATCGGGAACTTTGATGCTTACAAAATCGCGTTCAAATTGTTGGCGGCTTGGCCTGGGCTTAATAATGGTAGCAGGCAGATAAACGGTATCGTTCACCATGAGTTGTATAACGCTGTGCTGATTGCCCACAATATTTTTGGCGATCTCTACTGTGATGGGTTTGTATCCCACACTGGTAAATTCTACCTGATCGCCTTTGAGCACCACAATACTAAATACCCCGCGGTCATTGGTGATGGTGCCCCTGTTTTGCCCTTTTACTACCACACTTACAGCCGGTAACCCCTGCAAAGAATCTGCCGTCATCACCAAACCGTACAACTGCACTACCGAATCTTTAAATGTTTCGAACTGTGCTTTTGCTGGCACAGGAAGAAGGAAGGCCAAAACAAGAAGGTATAGTAAATTTTTTTTCATGAATACAAATGCTCTGTTATCACAGATTTTTAGGATGTATCGCCCGATATTGATTTACAAAAACGAATTTCAATATCGCACTGAATTTCCAGGTTGAATAATGGTATTCAGTACAAGTGAGTGACACAACCAAAGTTGAACAATAGTAAAATGCTGGCTCAAAAATAACAACATTTCCTATTTGATAAACAAAGTAAGGTTGCTAATGGTTAATTTTGCGACCAGAAATGTTTTTTAACAAATAATTGAACGATGACAAAAGACGAAATTCTTAAAGCCCTGAGCAATGTGCAAGAGCCAGATCTGGGCAAAGATCTGGTAACATTGAACATGATACAAGATATTGAAATAAATGATCATAAAGTATCTTTTACGATCGTACTAACTACGCCTGCATGCCCGATGAAAGACATGATGAAGATGGCCAGTACCAACGCAGTTAAACTATTGGTGGATAAAAATGCGGAGGTAACGGTGAATTTTACCAGCAATACCAGTAGCAACCGAGTAGACGGAAAAACGATTTTAAGTGGCGTAAAAAATATCATTGCAGTAGTAAGTGGAAAAGGTGGCGTAGGAAAAAGCACCGTAAGTGCTAACCTGGCCTTGGCGTTGGCGGCAAGCGGTGCTAAAGTAGGTTTGATGGATGCAGATATTTACGGGCCTAGTCAGCACATTATGTTTGGTATTCGTGGCGAGCGACCTTTGATGAAAGAGAATGGTGAAAAAGGACTGATTGTGCCGATAGAAAAATATGGCATCAAGGTGATGAGCATAGGTTTGTTGATCGATGAAAAACAGGCGGTGGTTTGGAGAGGCCCCATGGTGAGCAGTGCCATTCGTCAGTTTGTAAGTGACGTAGATTGGGGTGAATTGGATTATCTGGTGATAGATATGCCGCCTGGCACGGGTGATATACACCTCACCATTGTGCAAACAGTACCCGTTACAGGTGTGATTGTAGTAACCACCCCACAACTAGTGGCCGTTGCAGATGCCAAAAAGGGAGTGGCTATGTTTAGTCAAGCACAATTAAAAGTACCAGTGATTGGGCTCGTAGAAAACATGAGTTATTTTACCCCCGCCGAGCTGCCCGATAACAAATACTATATTTTTGGAAAGGACGGCGGCAAGCATTTGGCCGATGAATTTGACATTGCTTTGCTCGGACAAATACCGATTGTACAAAGCATCAGAGAAGGTGGCGATAGTGGCGTACCAGTGATGGTGGGCGATGATCCCATCAGCAAAAAAGCATTTGAAGAATTTGCTGGCAACGCAGTGAGAAGTATTGCCATGCGCAACGCCAATATGCCTGCTACACAAATTCAGCAAATACTGGAATAATTTTTTGCGGCAACTTTATTTAAAATCCGGTGGCAAATACACCGGATTTTTTAATGTAAACATCACTGCTAATACGTTTGAATGGAAAAAGAAAACCGTAGTTTAGTCTTATGAAAAAAGTGGCTCTTGCAGGCTCAATCGTATTTTTGATGTTGATATCCTGTAATTCAGACAAAAAAATGAAAGAAGCAGTACAAAATATTCCATCTGCCATCGCGCCATTGGATGTGCAGGGGCACAGGGGCTGCAGGGGGCTTATGCCCGAAAATACGATTGCCGCCATGCTGAAGGCAGTAGAGTTGGGCGTTACCACACTTGAATTGGATGTGGTGATAACAAAAGATGAACAAGTGGTGCTATCTCATGAACCCTTTTTTAACCATGAAATTACCACCAAGCCCAATGGGGAAGCAGTGAGCGAAGCCGAAGAAAAAAGTTTAAATATTTTTGAAATGAATTTTAAGGAGGTAGAGAAATACGACGTAGGCAACAGGCCGCACCCCAGATTTCCTGATCAACAAAAAATGAAAGCCAGTAAACCCTTACTGGAAGCTGTTTTTGACAGCGTATCGGCTTTTTGCACCAGAACAGGAACTTCCATCCCTTTCTTTAATATAGAAACAAAATGCAAGCCCGAAACCGACGGTATATACCATCCAGCCCCGGCTAAGTTTGTGGAATTACTGATGAATGTGATTCGAAAAAAAGGCATGGAAAAACGCTCGATGATACAATCTTTTGACGGTAGAACATTACAATATTTGCACGAAAAATATCCAACAATGGCCACAGTTGTATTGGTAGAAGATGTTGATAAAACCACCTTTGCCGAGCAGTTGATCAAACTAGGTTTTGTGCCAACAGTGTACAGCCCGCAGTACGATTTGGTAAACAATACCCTGGTGGCAGATTGTAAACAGAAAAATATTCGGTTGATTCCCTGGACGGTGAATGACAGCACCGGTATGCAGCGATTGATAGCATTAGGCGTGGATGGGATTATTACAGATTATCCCGATCGTTTGGTGAAACCAAATCGATGAGATGGAATGTTTTTTGAAGGGCTTAGATACCCAACCATTCCAAAGCATTTTGATATAATAATTTCGATTGAACAGCTGACGGAAACGACATGTCTTGAATGAGTTTGCCTGGATAAGGTTCTCCTAACGGGAAGGGGTAATCGCTACCCATACAAATTTTATCTTCTCCCATCAAATCCATAATAAAATGCATGGCCTGAGGATCGTGTACCAGACTATCGATCCAGAATTTGCCGATGTAGTTGCGTGGATTGACCGGATTATCGATAGCCACTAAATCGGGGCGTACCTGAAAACCATGTTCGATGCGGCCAATAGTGGCCGGAAAAGAGCCACCTCCATGTGCGAAAGCCACTTTTAGGGTCGGAAATTTTTCGAAAACCCCACCGAAAATCATGGAACAAATGGCGCGGCTGGTTTCTGCTGGCATACCTACCAACCAGGGCAACCAGTAGCGTTGCATATCATTTTCTCCCATCATTTCCCAGGGGTGTACAAACAAGGAACAATCGAGTTCTTCGGCTCTTTTGTAGAAAGGAAAAAAGCGGGGGTCGCTGAGGTTGATGCCATTGATGTTGGAACCAATTTCGAGGCCAGGCATTTTTAACACCTGAACACATCTTTCCATTTCTACGATGGCCAGTTCTATATCCTGTAAAGGAACTGTACCGATACCAATAAAAAATTCGGGTTCTTTCGATACTGCTTCTGCGATATGGTCGTTGAAAAAACGAGAAGTATCCAATCCGTCTGCAGGCTTCGCCCAGTAATTAAACAAAACCGGAATGGTAGAAAGCACCTGCAGGTGAACACCCGTGGCTTCCATATCTTTTTTCCTCAAACTCACATCAAAACAATTGGGCTCTACTTCTCTGAAAAGTTTGTCGCCCTTCATCATACATGCCTTGCAGTTGTGCTGTTCGAGATGAATAAATTCGCCGTATCCAAATTTTTTTACCCAGTTGGGCATGCGTTCGGGCATGATATGCGTATGTATGTCTATTTTTTTCAAAAAATAACAGGGGTTAACATTACTAAAAATAATTATCCTTTTTTTACAGGCGGCGCCATCTTTGCGCCGCATTTGTTGCAGGTACGTTTATAGTCATCGCTGTAAAAATCATTCATCACTGGCGGTAGTTGGGTTACAATGTCGGATACATTTAAGTATTCTTCATAAATTTTGTTGCCACAGCTTTCGCAATACCACAAAAAACCGTCCTCTTCTTTCTCCCGCACTTTTTCAATCACGAGTCCTACCGTTCCCGGGCCACGTTGCGGCGAATGCGGTGTTTTGGGAGGAAGTAAAAATATATCGCCTTCGTTAATGAGAATGTCTTTGGGAACCCCATCATCAATAATTTTCACCACAATGTCACCTTCTATCTGGTAATACAATTCTTCTGATTCGTTGTAATGATAATCTTTACGGGCATTGGGCCCACCTACGATCATTACGATAAAATTTTCTGCATCCTTGTAAATGGTTAGGTTGCCAACTGGTGGCTTTAATAAATCGCGGTGTTCATCAATCCATTTTTTTAAATTAAAGGGAGCTACGATGGCCATAATACTGCTGTTTAAATGTTTTTACTAAGTGAAAAGTAGGTAAATTATTGCAATATTTCGCTTACCTTTTATGAAGACCGCCCGCAAATGATGCTACTAAATTAATGAGCCTGGCTGGTTTTTCCACATTTTATCTGAATTAGCAGTTTGTCTGCTACCCTGCTAATCTGCTGGCTACGCTGAATCGAAAGTTATTAAAAATATTGTACCAGTGCATTCTATCCAGATCCTACTTTCTGCATAGATGGCAGAACCTAAAATAGCTTATTTTTGAACCATGCAACTGGATGTTCCTTATCAACTAAAAAATTTTATTGGGGGTGATTTTTCAAGTCCGTTAAGTGGCCTGTTTATCCCCAACATCAATCCGGCTACGGGAGAAGTGGTAGGAGAAATTCCAGACAGCAATTACCTGGATATTGAAAAGGCAGTTGTGGCAGCTCAGCAAGCCTTGCCCTCTTGGAGCAACAGTTCGCTGGAACACAGATTTAGGATTCTCAATAAAATTGCAGATCTCATAGAAGCAAATCAGGAAGCATTGGCACTGGCAGAAACCAACGACAATGGCAAACCACTTTGGTTAAGTAAAAAAGTAGATATCTATCGTGCTGCTGCCAACTTCCGTTTTTTCGCCACAGGCATTATGCATTTTGCGAATGAGGCGCACCAAATGGAAGATAAAGCCATTAACTACACACTCCGGCAGCCAATTGGTGTAGTGGGCTGTATTTCTCCCTGGAACTTACCCCTTTATTTATTTACCTGGAAAATTGCACCGGCATTGGCTGCAGGTAATTGTGTAATTGCAAAACCCAGCGAAGTAACACCCGTAACAGCCTATCTGTTGGGACTCATTTGTAAAGAAGCTGGTTTACCCGATGCTGTTCTCAATATCATACATGGTACCGGCCCAAATTGTGGAGAAGCCATTGTACAACATCCTGCCATCAAGGCCATTTCGTTCACGGGCAGTACCAGGGCTGGTGAACGTATTGCCAGCGTTGCGGCGCCGATGTTTAAAAAATTATCATTGGAGTTGGGTGGAAAAAATCCCACTATCATTTTTGGAGATTGTGATTGGGATAAAATGATGGACACTGTTTTACAATCTTCCTTCAGCAACCAGGGACAAATTTGTTTGTGTGGTAGCAGGATTTTAATTGAAGCCACCGTGTATGAAAAATTCAAAGAGGCTTTTGTGGCCAGAACAAAAGGATTAACCGTAGGAGATCCATTGCAAAACACTAGCCAACAAGGTGCTATTGTGAGCAAAATGCATTATGATAAAATACTGGGATGTATCAAAACAGCCCAACAGGAAGGCGGAATTATTTTAACTGGTGGCTATCCTGTGCAGGTGGATGGAAGATGCAAAAATGGTTTTTTTATAGCCCCTGCCATCTTAGAGGGATTGGGTCCTGAATGCAGCACTAACCGGGAAGAAGTATTTGGACCGGTCGTTAGCCTGCAAAAATTTCATACCACAGAAGAAGCCCTGCAATTAGCCAACGCCAGTCAGTACGGATTGGCTTGTAGTGTGTGGACCAGCAATATCCATACTGCCCATCATATTGCCAACAAAGTAGAAACAGGAATTGTATGGATCAATTGCTGGTTGAGAAGAGATTTGCGCACGCCTTTTGGGGGTATTAAAAACAGTGGTATAGGTAGAGAAGGCGGATGGGAAGCATTGCGTTTTTTTACAGAAACAAAAAATGTTTGTATCGAATTTTGATGCAGCAACACAAGATAAATTCAGGTAAACACTTTGTATATTTTAAAGAAAGAAAGCGTTGATTCCTTAAAAGAAAATAAGTATGCAAGAAAGTAAAAATGATATTTCTACAACAAATCAACCGGCAGGAACCGTTCATGCAGAAAAAGCAGCCAAACCATTGGGAGCCTATCCACACGCCAGAAAAGTAGGTGGCTTGTTGTTTTTATCAGGCATTGGGTCGAGGCAGGCTAGTGATCATAAAATTCCCGGATTAGAATTAGATGAAGCAGGTAATATTCTGAAATATGATATTGAAGCAGAATGCCATTCGGTTTTTGCCAACGTAAAAGCAGTGTTGGAAGCGAGCGGAAGTAGTTGGGATAAGATCGTGGATGTAACTGTTTTTCTCACCAACATGAAAGATGATTTTGAGCAGTACAATAAAATTTATGGCGAATATTTTTCAGGAGTACAGGCTTGCCGCACTACCGTAGAAGTCAATTGCCTGCCCACACCCATTGCCATCGAATTAAAAGTAATTGCTACAATATAAAATATTATGGAACAGAAAGTTGGAATAAGTGCAGAACTAAAAAATACTGCCGATTACGCGCAGTATCTTGACCAGCAAGATGAACTGCGTTCGTTTAGAGATAAGTTTTACATCCCGCTGATACACGGGAAAGAAGCTATTTATTTTACTGGTAACTCTTTGGGCTTACAACCCAAAACCACGCAGGAGTATGTGTTGAATGAATTGGAAGACTGGGCGAACTACGGCGTAGAAGGACATCAGCATGCCCGCCATCCCTGGTTAAGTTACCATGAAATGTTTGCCGCGCCCGTCGCCAAACTTACCGGTGCATTGGAACATGAAGTGGTGGTGATGAACCAACTTACTGTGAATCTCCATTTGTTGATGGCGAGTTTTTACAAACCCACACCGCAACGTTTCAGGATTATTTGTGAAGCAAAAGCATTTCCATCTGATCAGTATATGTTACAATCGCAGGTACAATTGCACGGTCTAGACATCCATGATACCATCATCGAAGTAAAGCCCGCAGATGGAGAACACCACATTTCTACCAAAGCTATTGCAGAAACCATTGAACAATATAAAGACAGTGTGGCGCTGGTGATTTTTGGAGGCGTCAATTATTATTCAGGCCAGGTTTTCGATATGCCTGCAATTTGTGCAGCAGCACATGCAGCTGGAGCCTATTGCGGTTTTGACCTGGCGCACGCTATTGGCAATATTCCTTTACAATTACACCATTGGGATGTAGATTTTGCCACCTGGTGTAGTTATAAATACCTGAACAGCGGACCAGGTGGGGTTTCTGGGGTGTTCATTCACGAACGTTTTGCAACCGATACCAGTTTCCCAAGAATGGCTGGCTGGTGGGGGCACAACAAAGAAACCAGATTTGTAATGGGGCCCGAATTTGATCCCATCCCTACAGCAGAAGGCTGGCAGCTCAGTAATGCACCAATATTGTGCATGGCAGCACACAAGGCATCGCTGGATATTTTTGAAGAAGCAGGTATGGAACGTTTGCAAAAAAAATCAACCGCATTGAGTGCGTATTTGTTTTTTGTGCTCAATGAGATCAATCATCAATCGGCCAACAGAATGCTGCACATTATTACACCAAAAAATGCTGCAGAAAGAGGTTGCCAGGTAAGCATGCTGATGTTGAGAAATGGAAAAGAAATTTTTGAAGCATTAAAAAAAGCATCGGTGATTGCAGACTGGCGCGAACCTAATGTAATACGCATTGCCCCTGTTCCATTATACAATTGTTTTGAAGACGTTTATAGGTTTGGAGAGATATTGCAAACTTTCAGAGATTAAATAAATACAGTTCCATTATTGCTGAATGGTTGATGATGATAGCAAGTGATGCAACCACAAGAAGCTAATAAAATAATAAGCAATGAAAAAAGAAATCACCATCATTGGTGCGGGTTTGGTAGGATCGTTGTTATCTATATACCTAAGTAAAAGAGGGTATAATGTGGTGATCTTTGAACGCCGCGCAGATATGCGATTACAAAAAATGAAAGCAGGCCGATCCATCAATTTGGCGCTGAGCGACCGTGGCATCAAGGCATTAGAGGAGGTGGGCATCATGGATGAAATCAGAAAAATTGCCATACCTATGCATGGCCGGCAAATGCACAACCTGGATGGAAAAGAAGTGTACCAGGCTTATGGCAAAGAAGGACAATTCATTAATTCGGTTTCGAGAGGAGAATTGAACTGCAGGCTCATGGATTTAGCAGAAGCACATGATGTGACCATTTTTTTTGAACACAAATGCGATCAAATTGATTGGAATAAAAAAAGAATCATGTTTGAGGATAGCGCCAATGGTTCTTCATTGGTGCATCATTTTGATCTGTTGTTTGGTAGTGATGGTTCCTATTCTGCAGCAAGGCTGAGTCACCAGTTACAACACGCCCGTTTTCAATACCAACAATACTACATCGATTTTGGGTACAAAGAACTGCACATCCCTGCCGGAGAAAATGGAGCTTTCAGAATAGAAAAAAATGCGTTGCATATTTGGCCAAGAGGTAATTACATGATGATTGCATTGCCAAATACGGATGGCAGTTTTACCTGCACGCTTTTCTTTCCCTTTGATGGTGACCCCTCTTTTGCATCGCTGGATACCAAAGAAAAAGTACAGCAGTTTTTTGAAACAACTTTTGCCGATGTGGTTCCTTTGATGCCTTCCTTAGCAGAAGATTTTTTCAACAACCCCACGGCTTCTTTGGTAACGGTAAAATGTTTCCCCTGGATCAGGGAAGATATATTTGCACTCATTGGAGATGCAGCACATGCCATCGTACCATTTTTTGGACAAGGCATGAACTGCGGTTTTGAAGACTGTGCCGTGTTAAATGAATTGATGGAGAAGTACGAGGATCAATGGGATCAAATATTGCCAGCCTACCAGGCGTTGCGTAAGCCAGATGGAGATGCCATCGCCGACCTTGCTTTGAATAATTTTATTGAAATGCGTGATAAGGTAGCGGATCCGATATTTTTATTGCAGAAAAAAATAGAAGCACATTTCAGCAATAAGTATCCTGAAAAATGGACCCCTGCTTACAGTCTGGTTACTTTTAGCAAAAACGTTCGTTACAGTGAAGCCTTGAGCAGAGGCCTTTATCAGCAAGGCATTATGGATGAGATCATGGCGTTGCCCGATATCGAACAACAATGGAACAGCACTGAAATAGAAAACAAGATATTAGAGAAAATTTCTAACAAGACTTTTTAACATGTACGACATCGGATATTTTAAATCGACCGAAAAAGAACAGATCTTAGCATTCATGCGCGCCCATTCATTTGCCACAGTGATTGGTACGGAAAATGATTATCCGGTAGCTACGCATTTACCTTTGCTTGTTAGCGAGCAAGAGGAACGACTCCTATTTACCGGCCACCTGATGCGTAAAACAACGCACCATTCGGCATTCGAAAAAAACAAACAGGTTTTGGTGATATTCCAAAGTGAACCCGCTTACATTCATGCCAGTTGGTATAAAAATACTGCGCAAGCGAGCACGGTGAATTACATGGCGGTGCATGCAAAAGGAGCGATTCATTTTGGGGACGAAGCTGCAACATTGGATGCAATCAAGAATATTACTAATACACATCTGGGTAATGCCGGACCCGGTTCCTACGATCAAATTCCGGAAGATTATCTTACAGAACATGTGAAAGCCATTGTATCTTTTTCCATTGAAGTTGCTGCACTGCAACATGTGTTTAAACTCAGTCAGAATAAATCTCAACAAGACCAAAACAACATCATAGCTGAGCTAGAAAAACGTGGAGGATCAGGAGATTTGTTCATCGCCGGAGAAATGAAAAAAATAATATTATAAAAGCATGATGAATCGCCATACACTTGTACAGCAGATTAAAGAAAAAGGAACCTATCTCTGCGTGGGCCTTGATACAGATATCAGCAAAATTCCCCTGCATTTGCAACAGCAACCGAAGGCGGTGATAGCCTTTAATAAGGCGATCATTGATGCTACCAAAGATTATTGTGTGAGTTATAAAATCAACACAGCATTTTATGAATCAATGGGGGTTAAGGGATGGGAGGCCATGGAAGAAACGGTGGCTTATATTCCCGATACTCATTTTAAAATTGCCGATGCCAAAAGAGGTGATATAGGAAACACTTCTTCACATTATGCCAAAGCTTTTTTTGAAACCATTCCTTTTGATGCCATCACGGTAGCGCCCTACATGGGCGAAGACAGCATCCGACCGTTTTTAGAATATGAAAACAAATGGACCATTGTGCTGGGGCTCACCAGTAACAAGGGTGCTGCAGATTTTGAATTGTTAGAACTAAAAGACAACCAACAAAGCAATTCCAGGTTGTACGAAAAAGTAATGCATACAGTGGCGCAATGGGGCAGTCCTCAAAACCTGATGTTTGTAGTGGGCGCTACGCAAGCTTCCGCATTTGAGAACGTCAGAGCCATGTTGCCGGAACATTTTTTTCTGGTACCCGGTGTGGGTTTTCAAGGAGGCAGTTTAGAAGAAGTGAGCACCTACGCTATGAATAAAGATATCGGCTTACTGGTGAATGCCAGTAGGGCTATCATTTACGCAGGCCAGAAAGAAAATTTTGCGGAAGAAGCAAGGGTTATTGCGGCACAATATCAAACAGAAATGCAAGGGTACATGAACCTACTTTATAAGTGATCCTAATTCTACCTATTATTTCAACAGCATCCAAATTTGATCTGCTAACAACTTAGCCCATTTCGCATATTCTTTTCCGGAGGGGTGCAGTTTGTCGGCAGCTAAAAAAGAATCATCCAAGGCATCCAAACGTTGCGATGTTGTTATATCAATATAATTACATCCTATAGACCCACTGATCGAATTACAAGCAGTATTGTAGCCATCTATCTCCAAAGCAATGCTGGCATTGTTTCTCTCTGCTGCAAAAGGAGTAACCCCCCAATCGGGAATACTGAGTACAAAAACTTTTTGTGGATTACCGCCGGCGAAGGCAATGGCTTTTTGCAGTAACGAATTAAAACCAGGTTCAAAATTATCGGTGGTCCTTCCCCTGTATTGGTTGTTGACTCCAATAAGTAACGTAACTAAGTCGTAGGAGGGTAAAAAGCTATTTTTTTCAATTTGCAACAACAATTCATCGGTTGTCCAACCAGTTTGTGCCACTATTTCTGGGGCAGCCATGGGAATACCTTTTTTGCGCAACAATTGAGTCGTTTGATAGGGAAAACTATCTTGTATGGGTACTTGTTCACCTATGCTGTAACTGTCGCCCAATGCGAGATAAGAAAAATTCATAAGTTAAATGTAAAAAAAAAGAGGCAATAAAAAGGGGGTTTATCCTTAAACAAATGATTTTTTGGGTGAAACAAGGTAATTATCTTTGCAGCAATACGTTTTCAAATAGCAAGCTAAACCGCTATTAACAACATTCACGTTCAATAACAACAGATATCGATGGCAGCAAAAACAGATAATTTTCAGAGTCCAGACTATTTTAACGTAGATGAATTACTAACCGACGAGCAAAAGTTGATCAGAGAAACTGTTCGTAGTTATGTAAAAAAAGAAATTTCTCCTATCATAGAAGATTATGCACAGCGGGCAACATTTCCAGAGCAGATAGTAAAACAATTGGGTGAACTCGGTTGCTTTGGGCCTACCGTACCTGAGCAATATGGCGGCGGCGGACTCGATTACATCAGTTACGGATTGATGATGCAAGAGTTGGAAAGAGGCGACAGCGGTGTTCGCAGTACGGCTAGTGTGCAGGGAAGTTTGGTAATGTTCCCTATTTACCAATATGGTAGTGAAGAGCAGCGCAATAAATTCCTGCCGAAGTTGGCCAGCGGCGAATGGTTGGGATGTTTCGGACTTACAGAACCCGATCATGGAAGCGACCCTGGCGGCATGCTCACCAACATCAAAGATGCCGGCGATCATGTTATACTAACCGGCGCAAAAATGTGGATCAGCAACGCTCCTTTTAGTCAGGTAGCGGTAGTGTGGGCCAAAGACGAAGCAGGAGAAATTCGCGGTGTAATCGTAGAAAGAGGGATGGAAGGTTTTAGTACACCCACCACCCACGGAAAATGGAGTTTAAGAGCCAGCGCCACAGGTGAGTTGGTGTTCGACAACGTAAAAGTCCCAAAAGAAAATATTCTTCCTAACGTGAAGGGATTAAAAGGGCCGTTGGGTTGCCTAACCAAAGCGCGTTATGGTATTGCCTGGGGCGCCATTGGTGCAGCTATGGATTGTTACCATATCGCTTTAGAGTACAGCAAAGAAAGAGTGCAATTTGGAAAACCTATTGGCGGCTTTCAACTGCAGCAAAAAAAATTGGCGGAAATGATCACTGAAATCACCAAAGCGCAATTACTCAACTGGAGATTGGGCGTTTTGATGAACGAAGGAAAAGTTACACCAGCACAGGTGAGTATGGCCAAAAGAAATGCTTGCGAAGTTGCTACCAATATTTGCAGAGAAGCACGTCAAATACTTGGTGGTATGGGCATTACAGGCGAATATCCAGTAATGCGACATATGATGAATTTAGAAAGTGTGATTACTTATGAAGGCACACATGATATTCACTTGCTCATTACCGGCATGGATATTACTGGCTTTAATGCATTTAAATAATCGAATTTCTACAATACAAAGCAACTTAAATTTTTTGAAGCAATGAGCATGAAAACAAATGAGGCGGTGGTAAACGCAGCTGGCCTGTTAGCAGGAACAGGTTTGGTGGCGGTGATCGGGGCCGGACAAATGGGAAACGGGATTGCGCACGTATTTGCACAAACGGGCTACCGCGTAGTGTTGATTGATGTTAATGCGGAACAGTTGGAAAAAGCTGTAACCACCATTACAAAAAATCTTGACAGGCAAGTAGCAAAAGGTACGCTCACAGCAGAACAGAAGTTAGCAGCCATTGCCAACATACAAATCTCTACGAATTTAGCAGAAGCGGTAGCACAAGCCTCCCTGGTCATTGAAGCAGCTACTGAAAACGTAGATCTGAAATTAAAAATATTCAAACAAATAGATGGGGCTGCGCCAGAAGGTTGTGTTCTAGCCAGCAATACGTCTTCAATTTCCATTACAAAAATAGCGGCAATCACCAGCAGGCCGTCGATGGTGATTGGTATGCATTTTATGAATCCTGTTCCCGTGATGAAACTGGTAGAAGTGATCAACGGATATGCCACCAGCAAAGAAGTGAGCCAGCTGATTGTAGCATTAAGTAAAAAAATAGGGAAGGTTCCAAGTGAAGCCAACGACTATCCAGGCTTTGTGGCAAACAGAATTTTGATGCCGATGATCAATGAAGCTATTTGTAGTTTGCACGAAGGCGTGGCCGGTGTGGAATCTATCGACACCATCATGAAACTCGGCATGGCCCATCCAATGGGACCTTTGCAACTGGCCGACTTTATTGGATTGGATACCTGCCTCAGTATTTTGAGGGTTTTGCACGAGGGTTTCGGTAATCCAAAATATGCACCATCTCCATTATTGGTAAATATGGTGATGGCGGGAAAAATGGGCGTAAAATCTGGTGAAGGATTTTACAAATACACGGTAGGGAGCAAAGAATTAGTGGTGAGTGATTCGTTTTTGTAGAATAGGATGCTTATATTTTAAATTCAAATTTTTAGGATTAGGTAGAATAATGATAAAGAGTTTTTAATACAGGATACGGGTGAGGTATTTGATTCATCATGTTTACTATTACCTTGTGAAAAATCACCTTTCTGTTATTCCTTCTGTTAAATCTAAACACGTATTCATCTGC
>JBBSDF010000020.1:0-55594 GCA_038249665.1 Chitinophagales bacterium | reverse complement strand
GAATTAGGAAGCTAAGGGAAATACGTGGTTACAGCCAAGAATTTATGGCAGTTAAATTGCAAATATCCCAAGAGCAATACAGTTATATTGAGAACAAACAGAAAAGTGTACCTGACGAAAAGGTGCAGCATATGGCTTTTTTGTTGGAAGTTTCGGTTGACTTTCTTAAAAATTTTGTTCCTTTAAGTTTGATTTCTAGTACAAATAATCAATTATATGAATCCCCAACTAAGAGCCAAGCTGTGATTAAATTGTGTATCAATGAATTTATAATTAATCGTGACTACCGATGATTGTAGAATTTCATTTGCACAATTATAGGTGGTTTCTGAAAAATCGGGAGCGAAATTTCATTATAAAATTGTTTAAGGTGTTTACTTACTCAAGTGCATACTTCGCTCTTTGTATAACTGGCGGAAATAAGGATCTCTTAAATCTTTAATAAAACGAATGGCTTCGCCCGTACTTTTCATTTCTGGACCTAACTCTTTGTTTACACCAGGGAATTTGTTGAAAGAAAAAACGGGTTCTTTGATGGCGAAGCCAGTCAACTTTTTCTCGAAAGTAAAGTCGGTTAGTTTGTTTGCACCCAACATAATTTTAGTAGCAATATTCAAATAAGGAATTTGATAGGCTTTGGCGATGAAAGGCGTGGTGCGACTGGCCCTTGGATTGGCTTCAATCACAAATACATTGCCATCTTTAATGGCAAATTGTATGTTAATCAACCCTTTGATGTTGAGTGCTCTCGCAATTTTTTCTGCATATTCTTCCATGGTATGCACAATGAGCGGACTCAGATTAAACTGTGGCAACACCGCATTGCTATCGCCACTGTGAATGCCAGCTGGTTCAATGTGTTCCATCACACCCATGATGTGAAAATTTTCTCCATCAAAAATGGCATCTACTTCCGCTTCCTGACATCTATCTAAAAAATGATCAATTAAAATTTTGTTGCCCGGCAAATGTTTCAACAAGCTCAACACGCCTTTTTCCAATTCTTCATCATTTAGTACGATGCGCATTCTTTGTCCACCCAACACATAACTTGGTCGCACCAACACGGGGTAACCCACTTGCTTCGCCACTTCAATGGCATCATCGGTATTGAAAGCCGTACCATAATTCGGATAAGGAATTTCCAATTCTTTCAGCATATCACTGAAACGACCGCGGTCTTCGGCAATATCCATATTATCAAAAGAAGTCCCAATGATCTTCACACCACGTTCGTGTAAAATTTTAGCCAGCTTCAAAGCGGTTTGTCCGCCCAACTGCACAATCACCCCTTCTGGTTGTTCGTGTTCTATGATTTCCCAGATATGTTCCCAAAATACGGGTTCAAAATAAAGCTTGTCGGCAATATCAAAATCGGTAGAAACGGTTTCAGGATTACAATTCACCATGATGGCTTCATACCCACATTCTTTGATGGCTAATAAACCGTGCACACAACAATAATCAAATTCAATACCCTGGCCAATGCGGTTGGGGCCACTTCCGAGCACAACAATTTTTTTCTTATCAGATCTTATAGATTCATTTGAATGAAGAGGATCACCAACGGCTTTATTTTCAAAAGTAGAATAGAAATAAGGTGTTTTGGCTTCAAACTCTGCACTACAAGTATCTACCATCTTAAACACACGGGTAAGGCCCATGGCTTTGCGGCGTTGATAAATTTTATCGGCATCCTCTTCCTGCATAATGCGCACGATTTGCTCATCGCTGAAGCCCAGCATTTTTGCTTCGGTAAGCAGCTCATCCGGCAAGGTATCTAAACTGAATTTTGCCATTTGTTTTTCGCAATCGCATATTTTTTGGATCTGGTAAATAAACCAACGGTCAATTTTCGTGCTTTCGCAAATTCTTTTAACGCTGGCACCTGCCATCAACGCATCTTTAATGCGGAAAATGCGGTCCCATTTTGGTATTTTGATGTATTCGATTAACTCATCGGCGTGCATCAAGCTTTTGCCATAATAGCCCAGGCCAACGGCTTCGTTTTCTAAACTCTGACAAGCTTTTTGCACAGCTTCTGCAAAGCTTCTGCCGATCCCCATTACTTCTCCCACACTTTTCATCTGAAAGCCCAAGGTGTCGTTGGCTCCTTTGAATTTATCAAAATTCCAGCGAGGTATTTTTACAATTACATAATCTAATGCTGGCTCAAAATAGGCAGAAGTAGATTCGGTAATTTGGTTTTTTAATTCATCGAGGTTGTAACCAATGGCCAGCTTGGCAGCAATTTTTGCGATCGGATAACCGGTAGCTTTGGATGCCAATGCAGATGAGCGGCTTACCCTCGGGTTGATCTCCACCACGATGAGTTCTTCGGTTTGTGGGTTCAAGGCAAACTGCACATTGCAACCGCCGGCAAAATTACCCAGGTTGCGCATGATGGAGATGGCGGTGTTGCGCATTAACTGATAAGCAGTATCGCTCAGTGTCATGGCGGGTGCTACTGTAATACTGTCGCCAGTATGAACCCCCATCGGATCAAAGTTTTCGACGGCACAAATGATCACCACATTGTCGGCATTGTCTCTCAATAATTCTAATTCAAATTCTTTCCATCCCAATATTGCTTTTTCTACCAGCACTTCATGAACCGGGCTGGCAGTAAGAGCTCTGTTGAGGGCTTCATCTAATTCTTCTTTTTTAAACACAATACCACCACCAGTTCCACCCAAGGTAAAGGAAGGACGAAGCACTAGGGGGAATCCAATTTCTTGCGCAAATTCCTTACCTTCTAAAAATGAATTCGCAATTTTAGCCTGGCAAACCGGGATGCCCATCTCAATCATCCACAGTCTGAATTTTTCTCTGTCTTCTGCTTTGTCGATAGCTTTGATATCTACCCCAATCAGTTTTACATTGAATTTTTCCCAGATCCCCAACTCGTCTGCCTCTTTACACAAATTCAAAGCTGTTTGTCCACCCATGGTAGGCAGTACGGCATCTATTTGATTTTCTTCCAGTATTTGTTCGATGCTTTCTACCGTGAGTGGCAATAAGTACACTCTGTCGGCCATCATCGGATCGGTCATGATCGTAGCGGGATTGCTGTTGATCAGGATTACCCTGATACCTTCTTCGCGCAAGCTGCGGGCGGCTTGTGTGCCACTGTAATCAAATTCGCAGGCCTGGCCAATCACAATAGGACCAGATCCAATAATTAAAACAGACTGAATGGAATTATTTTTAGGCATGTTGATAAAAGGCCGTTTTTGGAGCGGCGTGCAAAAGTACAGGTAAAAAATAAGCGTCGCAAATTTTGCGACGCCTATAAATAAATTTAATATATAGATTACTGCAAATTCACGGTTACTTCATAATCTGCTTTCTCATTAAAGATGGCTTCGAACACATCGCCGGTGTTGTAGATAAATCTAGCTCTAAAAGGAAAAATCATCTGCTGAAGCCTTAGCACACTTGTTTTGGTAATGGTTGAACTGGTTTTGCTGATGTACTGTCCGGCAATAACGTTCACTTCTACAATGGTAGGTACTGCGTTACTAGAAGCAGCGGCTGTGCTTACGGCCTGACTACTGGTGATATTGATGTTACCCGTTTTTTCCCCTTTATTGATGATACTGATGTTTACTCTGGCAACTTTAGTAGATTGATCCTGCACTTTGTGCAGAAATTCAAATTCACCCACATATTTGTCTTTTTTCCAAAAGCCTACTAATACGGTATCCTTGCCAGATGTAGTTTTTAGGTGCATCGTACCTTTACCCTCCATTTTACCCTTTTTAAAACTGCCAGTATAGTAGCCACCGTTGTCTGAGGTGTAAGTTCCAGTACCATCTGGGTAACCAGCCTTAAATTCTCCTTCGTAGGTATGGGTTCCCACCGACTTCCCTTTGCCATTGGCCTTGCCGTCGGTGCAATCGCCTGTGTAAGTTCCAGCGATGTAAGGTTGCAAAACTTTACAGGTTTCTTGTGCAGAACAACAATTGTAAATAAATGTGAAAATAAAAAGTAGCGTAGATAACTTTTTCATAAGAGTAGTCTTTAGAGTAATTTTGTAATAATCGGAAATTGATTTGATCAATGAAAATAGGCATAAATTCAAACAACAGCAGTATCCATTTAAATCAGCAATTTTTTTTACTCTCGTTTTTAGGGCTCTTTTTTGGAGGCCAGGTAAAGGCCCAAAGCTTTATGCCGACTAAACAATATCCTCAACAATACTTTCAATGGCCAGTAGGTGCCACCAAAGCCCTAGTAGCCAACTTTGGCGAACTAAGGGCTAACCATTATCACATGGGCCTCGACTGCAGAACTGAGCAAGTTGAAAACAAACCCATATTTGCCGCAGCAGATGGATATATTGCCAAAGTAAAAATTGAACCCTGGGGCTTTGGCAGAGCATTGTATGTAAATCATCCAAACGGCATGACTACCTTGTATGCGCATCTCAACGATTTTTATCCGGCGTTAGAAAAATACGTCAAAGAGCAGCAATATAAGATGGAAAGCTGGCAACTTTTTATAGACTTACCTGCCGATCTTTTCCTGGTAAAAAAAGGATCCACCATTGCGTACAGTGGCAACACGGGTGGATCGCAGGGTCCTCACTTACATTTTGAAGTGAGGGATACCAAAACAGACAAAGTGCTAAATCCATTGTTGATGGGCTTTCCAATTGCCGATAATATTGCCCCGGATGTATTGCGCTTAGCGGTGTACGACCGATGCCTGAGTACCTACGAACAAACGCCAAAAATTTACCCCCTTAAAAAAGTGAATGGCGTGTATACCCCGGTGGGCGGCAAAATAAATGTTAACTCAGAAAAAGTCAGTTTCGCCATTACCGCCTGGGACCGTTACACAGGTTCTACCAATCAAAATGGTATTTATGAAGCTGTGCTGTACAACAATGAACAACCGGTGATTGGGTTTCAGATGGATCAAATCAGTTACCTCGAAACCAGGTACCTTAATGCCCATATTGATTACAAACTCAGGGCTTCTGGTGGAGCATATTTGCAACACCTGAGCAAACTTTCAGGTAATGAAGACGTGATTTATACCAGTAATGGAAGTGACGGTGTGCTAGATTTGGAGGCGAACGATCCCCGCAATATCCGCATCGCCGTATCGGATCCCAATGGCAACACAAGCACCGTGAAATTTGAATTAAACCGTACGGGTTTATCCGCTTCCAGAAAAAATACGCCCGCGCAATCGCAACAATCTTTTCACCCGGGGTTCATCAATATTTTTGAAAATGACCAAGTGCAATTTTACCTGCCACAACGTGCGCTTTACGATTCATTCCATTTCAAATACAATGAAATCAAAGATGCAAAAGGCCAACCCGTTTACCAATTACATCAGGCAACAGTTCCTGTGCATACTTATTTCCCCATCAGCATCAAAGGATCTTTTAAGGAAGCCGACACTGGTAAAGTTGTGATGTACCGGTTTTACGGCAGTAAAAAAGATTATAAAAAAGCAAGTCATCACAATGGCTGGTACAAAGCATCTTTCAGGGAGTTTGGCAACTATCAGTTGCTGATAGATAGCATCCCGCCATCCATCAGTCCTGTTGGTTTCACCAATCATATGAATACGGCCAAACTAAGCAGACTGTTGTTTGTTGTAAAAGACGACACGGAAGAAATCGATGGTTTCACGGCCACACTCGATGGAAAGTGGATCCGATTCAGCAACGACAAAGGCAAGAATTTCATTTACAAGTTTGATGAACATTGTGGGCCAGGTTCGCACGAATTGGTGATCACTGCCAAAGACCAGGTTGGAAACACTACGACCAAAACCTACCAATTTACAAGATAAACAACACTACCATGTTAGAAGAAGGCAAAAAAGCACCCGCATTTAAGGGAATAGACCAGGACGGAAAAACGGTTTCACTGGCAGATTACAAAGGGAAAAAACTGGTGCTGTATTTTTATCCGAAAGACAACACGCCCACCTGCACGGTGCAGGCGTGCAATATCAGAGATCATTTTTCTGGTTTAAAGAAAAAAGGTATCCACATTATCGGCATCAGTGCGGACGATACCGACAGCCACAAAAAATTTGAAGAAAAACACCAATTGCCCTTTACTATCCTTGCGGACACAGGACGCACGATCATCGATCAATTTGGGGTTTGGGGCGAAAAACAACTTTACGGCAAAAAGTACATGGGTTTGTTGAGAACCACTTTCCTCATCAATGAAAAGGGGGTAATCGTAAAAGTAATAGCCAAGCCCAAAAGCAAACAACACGCTGAAGAAATTATTGAAGCCTGGCAATCAATTGATCAATGACAACGGAGGAAACGATCTCTTACCGCCTCCGCGAAAATAGTTGGTGGGCTAGGTGTGCCGCTTACAAACTGGGTACACAAAGTGTTGCCCTGGTATTGGGGAGCACCATTCATTTGTACTATGTTTCGAAGGAAGATTTTTTATCAAACGAAGCCTGGTTGCGGCATGAGCTCTGCCATGTACAACAATTTAAAAAACATGGTTTTGTTATTTTCTTGCTGAAATATATTTGGGAAAGTTGTAAAAAAGGGTATTACAGCAACAAATACGAGGTGGAGGCGAGGGCCGCCGAAAAGCCGGGGGATTCCTCACAATAACCACTCCACCGTGCCAAATTCGAACCGCCTTTCCATTACATCTTCGGTAACCAATTCCCCCATTTCTGTTACCGATTTAACAGTGGTTGCAAAAACGGCCCTATTGTGCCTAAGTTGTACGGTTTCATTTTTTTTAAACAATCGTTGATTGTAGGCTGATATCATTGAACTTACATTGGATTCCGTAATAGCTTCGTAACCTTCCAATATCTCCTGATGCAATTGCCTTGAAAGCTCCGCTGGTGCTAATGTTTGGTCCGTAATCTCTTTTAAAGCGATGGCTCCGGATACTTTTTGAGAGATTTCATCCTGATTTACGTTGATTCCAATGCCCACTACTGCCCATTTCCATTCGCTGCCAGAGAATAGGTTCTCAATCAAAATTCCCCCTGCCTTTCTGTCATTAATGTATAAGTCATTGGGCCATTTTATTTGTACCTGGGTTCCGGTTATTTTTTCTACAAAGCTGCTGCAACAGAGGGCAATATAGGCACTTAAACAAAAGGGCTTTGCCCTGAAACACGGTGCGGGCTTGATTGCGATACTTAGAACAATGTTTTGATCACTGGCCGATTCCCAGTTTTTTCCCCGCTGTCCCTTGCCCGAGGTTTGGCTCCTGGCATACCACCCATCCCCGTGGGTAGCCATTCCTTCATGAACCTTTGCCATGGCATAGTTGTTGGTACTATCCACAGCATCAAGAATATAAAATAATCCTATTTGTTCCATTATACATTCATGGGTAAAAAAGAAGTCCTATTTTTGATACCATTCGCAAGCTAATCGTTTTTTAGCAAGAACAAATATGGCAAAGCCCATGTTATTTAATTAAATAAATTTTCAACCGTTTGAACAATCTGGAAGCATTAAAAAGTCGAAAAAAAAATAGCCTGACAAGGCTCACAAGGAACAGTAAAATTTTCAAAACAATCATTCATGCCATTCATGAAAAAAAGGGTGAGCATATTATCAGCCTCGACTTGAGAAAAATACCGGAGGCAGTGGCTGACTTTTTTATCATCTGTGAAGCAAGCAATCCCAATTTATTAAAAGCGATCGCCGATAATATTGATGTGGAGGTGAAAGAAAAAACAGACGAAAGCCCCTACAAACACGAAGGCAGACAAGGAGAACAATGGTTACTGATCGATTATGTAAACATTGTAGTGCATGTCATGTTGCCAGAACCCAGAAAATTTTACGGACTCGAAGAAATGTGGAGCGACGCTCCCGGAATGGAACATCCTGATCATTAATTTTTTATTTATTAAAATACCCTGTAATCACGTTTAAAGAATTTCACAACAAGATATGAACCAGCAAAACAATAAGAGAAAAGGATCTCCAGACAATATACCCCCAATGGGAGAAGATGGCGATAAGAAAAAAAATAAATTTAATATATACTGGATCTACGGTATCATATTTTTATCCATTATTGCTTACAACGTATTTCGTGGAGTAAACAGCAACGGAATTGAAACCGACAAACTTAAGTTTTACGAAATGGTAAAGCAGGGTGATGTGGATCAATACAAGATCATCCGCAACAGGAATATTGTAAGGGTATCCCTGAACAAAGACAGTCTTACTGCAAAAAAAGCTTTTTACGAAGCGCAACTCAACAGTAAAGAAGCGCCTAAAACCTACGAGCAAGTAGGTAAAATCAATGAACCGCAATTGTTTTTTAACGTAGTGAATGGCGAAACTTTCTCCAAAGAAATGGAAGAGTTTTACAAAACCAATCCGGGTTCTTCAAAAGTGGATGAATTGGTTGACAATGAAGGCGAAGCGATGGGGCAGCTATTGAACTTGATCCTTCCGATCTTGCTCATTGCTTTCTTATTCATTCTCATGATGCGTAAAGTTGGGGGACCAGGCGGTGGCGGTGGACCTGGCGGTATTTTCAATATCGGAAAATCGAAAGCAACATTGTTCGAAAAAGGCACAAGGGTCAATATCAACTTCAACGACGTGGCAGGGCTAGACGAAGCCAAGGTAGAAGTGATGGAGATTGTTGACTTCCTCAAAAATCCAAAAAAATACACTGCCCTCGGTGGTAAAATTCCGAAAGGCGCATTGCTGGTAGGCCCTCCGGGTACTGGTAAAACATTGCTGGCAAAAGCAGTGGCAGGCGAAGCACAGGTTCCCTTCTTCAGTTTAAGCGGAAGTGATTTCGTTGAAATGTTTGTAGGTGTGGGTGCAAGCAGGGTGCGAGATTTGTTTAAACAAGCCAGAGAAAAAGCGCCTTGTATTATATTTATTGATGAGATAGACGCTATCGGCCGTGCCAGAGGTAAAAATATGATGATGAGCAACGATGAGAGAGAAAACACCCTCAACCAGCTACTCGTAGAGATGGATGGTTTCGGTACCGATCTGGGCATCATCATTCTGGCGGCTACCAACAGACCAGATGTGCTGGACACTGCGCTGTTGCGTCCGGGAAGATTCGACAGACAAATCACCATCGACCGACCAGACTTGAGGGGAAGAGAAGCGATTTTTAAAGTGCATCTTGGACCCATTAAAATTTCTACCAAACTCGATATTCACAAACTGGCAGAACAAACACCTGGTTTTGCAGGTGCAGATATCGCCAATGTTTGTAATGAAGCCGCATTGATTGCCGCCAGAAAAAATAAAGAAGCTGTAGATATGAGTGATTTCCAGGACGCTATCGATCGTGTGATTGGTGGATTGGAAAAAAAGAATAAGATCATTTCTCCTGAAGAAAAAGAAATCATTGCCTACCACGAAGCAGGACACGCCATTTGTGGATGGTATTTGGAACATGCCTATCCTTTGTTGAAAGTAACCATCGTACCAAGAGGATCAGCAGCTTTGGGTTATGCACAATACACGCCAAAAGAACAGTATTTATACAACACCGATCAGTTGATTCATCAAATTTGTATGACACTCGGCGGAAGGGCAAGTGAAGATATCTTCTTCGGAAAAATCAGCACAGGTGCCAGCAATGATTTGCAGCAGATCACCAAAATAGCATACAGCATGGTGACCACTTACGGAATGAATGATAAAGTGGGCAATGTGAGCTTCTATGATCCCCAGCAGGAAAATTATTTCACAAAACCTTATAGCGAAGAAACAGGAAAGATGATTGATCAGGAAGTAAGGAAGTTGATAGAAGAGGCATACGTTAAAACCAAAAATCTACTCACCGAAAAAAGAGGGGATGTAGAAAAACTGGCGAAAGAATTGTTGGTAAAAGAGGTTTTATTCAAAAGTGACGTAGAAGCGTTGATCGGAAAAAGACCATTTGAAGAGAAAAAAATACTCGATGTTTCACCAGAAGACCTGGTAGACGATGGCCCGGAGAAACCTTTTAATGAAGAATTAAAAAACCCACCAACCATCTAAACAATGGCAGACGCATCTTCATCAAAAGAGCATATATTAAAAAGAATAAGGAAGGCACTGAGTAATCCGGTGCCTTTACCTTTTCCCAATAGTGAGGGAAAAGATTCTTTGTACAAACCCGGCACCGAAGATGATGCGATCATTTTTGCCGAAGAGTTTACCCGCTTGCAAGGTAAATTTGCATTCTGTGCAAATGAAGCAGATTTACAGCAGCAGTTAGCGGCACTGATTAAAGAAAAGGGGTGGCAAAAAATTTATTGTACCGAAAATAAATACCAACCCTTGCTGTCTGGTTTACAAATGGCACATTTCAACGACTTGGCAGAAAGTGACGTATCCATTACCGGATGTGAGTATTTAGTAGCCAGAACAGGCAGCATGGTGATGAGCAGTGCGCAATTTAGCGGAAGAACCACTAGCGTGTATGCGCCCGTACATATTTGTATTGCTTACAATAGCCAGCTTGTATATGATGTTAAAGATGCATTGGTATTTCTAAAAGAAAAATACAAAGAACAATTCCCTTCTTTTGTGACCTTTGCTTCAGGCCCTAGTCGCACAGCTGATATTGAAAAAACATTGGTTACGGGTGTACATGGGCCAAAAGAAGTATATTGTTTTCTAGTAGAGGATTAATCAACATTGTTAGATTGTAAATTTTTACATTTATGGAATCCAGTACATATCAACTTTTTGTTTACGGATCATTGAGAAGCGGGTTCAGAAACCCTGTTTACCACTACCTTACACAGTACTTTCATTTACTGGGAGAAGCAGTGGTAAAAGGCCAGTTTTTCGATCATGGTTCCCATCCCGTGGCCATACCAACCAACAACGAACATTACATTATCGGAGAGTTGTATGTGGTGAATAACATGGAAGAGTTTGCATGGGCAATGGGGCAGTTAGATGACTACGAAGGACTGAATGCAGAAGTTGGAGAACAGCCGCTTTACAGAAGAGAATTGGTAGAAGCCTTTCAGGAAGGCAAACCCAGCGCTGCCTGGATATATTGGTACAACCAACCAGTAGATGGCATGCCCCTCATCGAAACCGGAGATGTTTTGAAATACCTGCAGGAAAAAAATAAACCCTGATTTTGGAATGAATGATACCGCCAAAAAAATATACTTTTTATCCGACTTTCACCTGGGTGCGCCCGATGCAGCCAGCAGTTTGGAAAGAGAAAAAAGGATTTGTCGATTTCTAGACAGTATTAAACAAGCGGCGCATACTATTTTTATTGTGGGCGACTTATTTGATTTCTGGTTCGAATATTCTACGGTAGTACCAAAAGGCTATGTTCGCATTTTGGGCAAACTGGCCGAACTCACCGATAAGGGCATTGCCGTTCATTTTTTTGTAGGCAACCACGATATGTGGATGACCTCTTATTTTCAAAAAGAGTTGAACATACCGGTTTATTTTGAGCCCAAATCATTTGTTTTTAATGATAAAAAATTTCTTATCGGTCATGGCGACGGACTTGGCCCCGGCGATAAGGGTTATAAGATGATGAAGAAAGTGTTTCGCCATCCCATCTCAAAATGGCTCTTTGGCGTTCTTCCTCCCTACATTGGCATAGGATTGGCTAATTACCTGAGTAGAAAAAGCAGGGCAAAAACAGGTCATATAGACGAAGTGTACCTGGGCGACGACAAAGAATGGCTGATCGTGTACAGCAAAGAAGTACTGGCCCAACAACACTACGATTATTTTATCTTTGGACACAGACATCTACCGATCGTGCACCCGTTGCAAGAAAACAGTGTATATATCAATCTGGGAGAATGGATCAAATACAACAGTTACGCTGTGTTTGATGGAAACGAAGTACAGTTGGCCTATTTTAAAGATTAAGTTTACATTATTGAAAACAACCACTACATATTTGATGGGCATTTTTTGTTGCTGCCATTTTTTTGCCTGTGCGCAAAATCCTGTTGCGAGCGGCACTAATGCCAATAACTTGCCAGCTGCCAGTAGCAACGATACGTTTGTGTTGGAAAGAAAGATCCCCGGCGATTTTAATGCAATGGAAATCGATGTGCTTAATAATCTTTACCTCATCACTACCGGCAACCAATTAAAAAAAATAAGCTCAAGGGGCGATTCGATGGCCGTTTTCAACGACGTAAAAAAATTCGGCAATCCTACGTTGATAGACGTTACCAACCCTTTAAAAGTATTACTCTATTATAAAAACTTTTCAACTGTAGTAATGTTGGATCGTTTACTGAGCCCGCGCAACAGTATCAATTTTAGACAGCAGCAAATATTCAGCGTAAAGGCCATCGCTACTTCTTACGATAATAATGTATGGCTGTTTGATGAGCAGGACCTGAAACTGAAAAAGATAGATGAAAATGGAAAGCTGTTGCAGGAAACCACCGATTGGAGGTTGATCATGGATCCTGTACCATCTCCTCAAAAAATTATTGACGCCAATAATTTTGTTTACCTCTACGACCCGGCAAAAGGGTTTTACATTTTTGATTATTATGGAACTTTTAAAAATAACTTGCCTTTTTTAAATTGGGAAAATGTGAGCATAAGTGGCAACCGATTGTCAGGCTTTTTTAACAGACAATTCCACACATATGAGGTTCAATCTTTACAACTCAAAACGTATAACTTACCGGCTTTTCTCAACAGCTACAGCAGCATCAAAGCCATGAATGGCAAACTGTACCTGCTAAAAAAAGAAGGCATCGAAATTTATACGCTTCTTTAATTTTGAAACAGGCATGAAAGAATTTTTAGGATATAATATATTAGATAATAGCATTCAGCGTTTATTGATTGTATTCAGCATCATCGCATTGGTGATCATTCTTAAAAAGGTATTGTCACATTACCTTGCTTCTGCCAGTTACCTGATGATCAATAAGGCATGGAAAACACTGGATAAAAAAGAGTTTTCTGAACTATTCTTACAACCCCTTAGCGGTTTTTTGATTACCTCAATAGGCATCATCTCTATCAGCAAACTTCAATACCCACATGTATGGGAATTCAACATCTTAAAAGTTCCTTTTGAAATTATCCTGCAAAAAATAGCCATTGCTATATTCTTATTTTCTTTTGTTAGATTGGTTACCAGCATCATCAATTTTGTTGGCATCATACTAACTAAAAGAGCCAAACTCACTATTGATAAAGGAGACGATCAATTAGTGGTATTTTTCAGGGATTTTATTAAAGTATTGGTATGGATCGTAGGTATTTTATTGTTCCTAAAAACTGTTTTTAACCAGAATATTGGCAACTTGTTAACCGGACTTAGTATTGTAGGAGCTGCACTCGCACTATCTGCCAGAGAAAGTTTAGAAAACCTGATCGCCTCCTTTATCATATTTTTTGACAAGCCCTTTTATGTGGGCGACTTACTCAAAGTGAACAGTGTTACGGGAACAGTGGAGAGTATTGGTTTGAGAAGTACGCGTATCCGTACTGCCGATAAAACGTTGGTAACCGTTCCCAATAAACAAATGGTTGACAGTGTGGTTGACAATTGGAGCATGCGTACACAACGAAGGGCCGAATTAAAATTAGAATTTTCGGAAAAAAATTCAGCTGCTTCTTTAGACCAGTTTGTACAAAAATCCAATGAACTCTTTAGATCAACCTATGCTCCGAGGTTAGAAAGTTACTCCGTTTTCTTTACAGAGTTTTCTAAAAACGGCAGTACCATTGGTATCGAATATTTTACCGATAACATCAGTATATCGGAATTTAATACTTTAAAACAGCAAATAAATTTTGCGCTGATGAAACTTGTTGATGACCAAAAAATAGAGTTGGCCACCAGCAGTACCAATATCAACATTGGGAGTTTAGACACAGAAGCGCCCGTTTCCAAACCTATCCTCTAAAAAAATAGCCGAACAATGCCGGCTAAAGTCAACGTGGATATTACTATTTTTAATTTAAAAAAGCAGCCAGCTCTTTGTCCCACTGGCCTGTTCTTCCGTACTCCACCACTCTACCTACTTCTTTTCCATATTTCATAACAATAATGGTGGGTACGTTCACAATTTTGAAGGCGTCAGCAATACCACCAATGGTCTTTTTATTTCTATCCACCGCAAAAAAACTAATATCTGCATCTGGAATAGCAGCCTCCTCTTGTATTTTAAAAAACTTAGGCAAAATGGATTGGGTGTCTTCACACCAGGTGCCACCAAATACGATAAATTGTACTTTTCCTTTTGCATCAGAGAAAGCATTTTTTATCTCCGCTGGTACCGTGTAACTTTTATAATTTCTGTCGTACCATTTAAAATTACTGTCGTTTGACAAGGCGTACTTGGTGACGATGCCATTTAAAAAATATTGTGTGCCATATTCTTTTACGCTTACGTACGGACTTTGGGCCAACAGGGTATTGCTAAAGTTGAATAACAATACAATCATCACAATTTTTTTCATCGTTTCGTTTTTCGTTTAAAATAGGTGTACATATTTGGGCGATCGAACTTTATAAATTGGCTTTGAGTTCCAGCAAAAAAGCTTTTGTTTTTTTGAGTGACGCTATTACTGCAAAGGTTTCGCTGTTTTTGTTATTCTTCTTTAAAAAATCTCTGGCGCCTTCTATTGTGTATTTTTTTTCTCTCAGCAGGTGATAGATCAGTTGAAGGTTCTTGATATCTTCCGGGCGAAACAACCGATCTCCTTTCCCATTTTTCTTAGGCTTTAAAATATCGAATTCATTTTCCCAAAAACGGATCAGCGATACATTTACTTTAAACATATCCGATACAGCGCCAATATTGTAATATCTTTTTTGAAACAATACATCATCTTCCGGCACTTCTACTAAATCTACCATCACAGCCATATCACTTAGCTTCATTCTGCCTCTGGTGTTTTTTTTAGCGGCAGGGCTGATCGTTTTTACAGCCTTTTTGTTGGCCATGTTCACTTGTTCTTCTTCCGCCATAAAAGCAAGGTCCCGGACTTCTTCTTCTACCTGTAATAACAATGTTTCTTCCTCAACAACTGTTTGCGGTTTTTCTGCATTTTCGCTTTTTGCATGTTGCAATACCTCACCAGGAGCCTTCCTTGGCGCTTCGTCTAAAAAATCAAACCCTAGTTGTTGTAAACCCATGATAGACTAAAATTAATCAAAACTTCTTGCACTTCCTGTAGCGGCTAGTTTCAGCAACTGGTCGTATTGTTCCGGATTAAGGTCGTTGCTGAAGAAATAAACAGGATTCACGTGTTGCCCATTGAGCATTACTTCGTAATGACAGTGTGGGCCTGTACTTTTACCCGTGCTGCCAATCCAGCCAATTACTTCCCCTCGTTTTACCTTTTGCCCGACGGTCACTTTGATGCGAACCATATGTCCATACAGGGTTTCATAACCATAGCCATGATTGATTTCTACATGATTGCCGTACCCGCTTACCGAATAACCCGCTGTTCTCACCATTCCATCGCCGGTGGCATAAATGGGTGTGCCCTGTGGCGCAGTAAAATCGAGCCCTTTGTGCATTTTGGGGGTTCCATACACCGGATCTATGCGCATGCCAAATCCACTGGCAATGCGATTAAGCTGCTTGTTGCTAACAGGCTGAATAGCAGGAATACTGGCTAGTTTGGCTTCCTGGTTATTAATGAGTTTTTCAATACCTGCATAACTTTCCAACTGAAAGGCCATTCTCGCAGTGAGGTTGTTGAGCTGCGCGGCAATATCTTTTCCCAACACATCATCCCCGATAATACTCACTTTATCAAATTCTTTTTTTTGCTCAATGGCCTTGGCACGTGCACTGTCGGGTAAGGGGTTGGCTTCAAAAATAGATCGGTACACTTCATTGTCTCTTTTTTCCAATGCTCCTAATTGTTGTTCCAGGGTTTGTACTTTTTTGTTGACGCTGGTATAATTGTCTTTGAGAATCTCGTATTTTTTATTGGCCTCAATATCGATTGGCCTGGGGAAAAAGCGGTTGTATAGGTAAATAACAATGGCGGAACTCACCACCAATCCGGACATCAGCCCAAAAAATCGCAGCAATTTCACCCTTAATGGGGTGACCAGTTTTTCGTACCGGAGAGTGTGGGTGTTATAAAAATATTTTATTTTTTTCATAATTACCAGAGGCAGCCGTATAGACTGCAAAACTCATGCTGAAATGCTTAATTTTGCCAAATTGTACAAAACTAAATGCTTGTTATTGCTGTATATTCAACAGAACTTCGCAAAAAGGGGTATGCAATCGTGCTAGGGGTACAAATATAAACGTAAGTGTAATCAAAATCAACCCATTCAAAATATTTAAAGAACATGATGACTGCTGCCGAAATTAGACAGGCCTTTTTAACCTTTTTTGAATCTAAAGGACACTTGGTAGTGCCTTCAGCCCCTATTGTAGTTAAAAACGATCCCACTTTGTTGTTCACCAACGCCGGGATGAACCAATTCAAAGACTATTTTTTGGGTAATAAAAAAGCACCCAGTACACGAATCACCGACACACAGAAATGTTTAAGGGTAAGTGGTAAACACAATGATTTAGAAGAAGTGGGCGTAGATACCTATCATCACACCATGTTTGAAATGCTCGGCAACTGGAGCTTTGGCGATTATTTTAAGAATGAAGCCATTGAATGGAGTTGGGAACTGCTGACTGAAGTGTACAAACTTCCAAAAGACAGATTATACGCTACGGTGTTTGAAGGCGACGAAAAAGAAAACATTCCGGCCTCCACCATTGCACTCAAAAAGTGGAAACAATTTTTACCCGAAATTCAAATTGTTTATGGCAACAAAAAAGATAATTTCTGGGAGATGGGTGATACGGGTCCATGTGGACCTTGCAGTGAAATTCATGTAGACTGCCGGCCTGATGAAGAAAGAGCGATTATTCCAGGTCATTTGCTGGTGAACAAAGACCACCCGCAGGTGATTGAAATATGGAACAACGTATTTATTCAATTTAATCGGAAAAAAGATGGTTCACTAGAACCATTGCAAGCTACGCATGTAGATACGGGTATGGGCTTTGAACGATTGGTGCGGGTGATACAACACAAAACGAGCAATTACGATACCGATATTTTCAGCGGTACCATCCTCGAAACTGGTAAAATAGTTCATAAAACGTATAAAGCCGACGATAGTAAAGAGTCTGTTGCTTTTAGGGTAATTGCAGACCATATTCGCGCCATTGGATTCTGCATTGCAGATGGTCAACTTCCCTCCAACACCGGCGCAGGATATGTAATTCGCCGTATTTTAAGAAGAGCCGTGCGGTATTATTATTCTTACTTAGATTACAAACAACCCTTGTTGCACCAGCTACTTCCAGTACTGGCCAAACAATTTGAAAAAGTATTTACTGAGCTCTACATGCAGCAAGATTTTGTGGCCAAAGTTATCAGAGAAGAGGAAGATGCTTTTTTGAGAACCTTAGACAAAGGATTAAAGAAAATAGACAGCATCCTGTTGGCTGCTACCACCACTCAACAAATAAGCGGCGCAGATGCTTTTGAATTGCTGGATACTTTTGGTTTCCCGATCGATCTCACCCGATTGATTGCAACAGAAAACAACCTCACCGTAGATGAGGCAGGTTTTGAAGCAGAGATGAAACTACAAAAAGATAGGAGTCGCGCCGCAACAGCCCTGGATACAGAAGACTGGCAGGTGGTGAAAGAAGGCAATAGCAAAGGTTTTGTGGGATACGATTCGCTCACTGCAGAAACGGCGATCCTTCGCCATCGCAAGGTTTCGGGAAAAGGAAAAAGTCTTTTCCAAATTGTTTTGGAAGAAACTCCTTTTTATGCAGAAAGTGGTGGACAGGTAGGCGATACAGGTACCTTATTGCTGAACGGAAGCAAGATTAACATCATAGACACTAAAAAAGAAAATGACCTCATCATCCACTTCGCAGAAACATTACCCGAAGATGTAAGCGGGACCGTAATAGCCAACGTGCATGGGCCCCGCAGAAAAGAGATATGCATTCACCACAGCGTTACTCATTTGATGCACGCCGCATTACGACAGGTATTGGGCAATCATGTAGCGCAGAAAGGAAGCTTGGTAAATGAAGAACATCTACGTTTCGACTTCTCTCACTTTGCTAAAATGGGTGATGAAGAAATAGCTGCTGTCGAAAAAATTGTGAACCAAAAAATTCGGGAGAATATTCCGGTAGTCATTCAATCAATGACAAAAGACGAAGCCATCGCATTGGGTGCCATGGCTTTGTTTGGGGAAAAATACGGAGATACCGTAAGGGTGGTGATCATGGACCCCGCCTACTCCATCGAGTTGTGTGGAGGTACTCATGTAGGCAGTACGGGCGAACTCGGTATTTTCAAAATAAAATCAGAAGGCGCTGTGGCAGCGGGGGTTCGCAGGGTAGAGGCCGTTTGCGGAGCTGCTGCAGAACAACTTATACAAGATGGTTTGGCAGAATTGCAAACATTGAGAAGTTTGCTAAAAAATCCAGCTAATTTGCAAAAATCGATCGAAAGCCTATTGACTGAAAATAACAACCTTGCCAAAAGAATAGAATCACTGGAGGCCCGGCAACTGGTAGTTATCCGCAATGAGTTGTTGCAGAAAGACCAGATCATTCACAACGTTAGCTTTATAGGGGAAATCATAGAAGTGCCACATGCAGATGCATTAAAAAAACTCTGCTTTGATTTAAAAAATCAGCTGCACGATCACCTGGTGGTGTTGTGTGCCAACATTGGCGGCAAAGCACATGTGGCTATTGGCATCAGCGAAACCGTAGTAGCCGCCAAAGGATTGGATGCCGGCAAGATCATCAAAGAGCAGGTAAGCCCACTGATAAAAGGAGGTGGCGGCGGACAAAAAACATTGGCCACTGCAGGCGGACAAGACACGAGTGGCTTTGTCACATTAATTGAACAGGTAAAAGGATTGATCTCTTAAAAAATTATAGCAAATAAAGTTAAAATACTCAAGCAAGGGATGGAGCGCACTAGGCTTCCTCCCATTTTTAATGCGCTTCTTGCTGTTTAACTTACAACGAAATGTTAAAGAAAAAAATTTAATTGCGAAAAGTTTCGTAATTCAAATAATCCCCTTAGTTTTGATGTACTAAACATTTCGTACATAAAAAATAAAAGCCATGAACAAATTATTATATGCCATGATACCTTGGTTGTTTGCAGCCATCGGTTACAAAGCCACCGCACAGGAAGTGAGGGAGATCATCGTAGAAGGAAAAGAAGTACCCAAAGCAGAAACGAGGGAGATTATCGTTCGAAAAAAAGGGGATAAAAACACGAGTGTTGTTATTGAATTTAAAGATGACAAAGTGCTGATCAACGGCAAACCACTGATAGAATTCAAAGACGATGAGATCAGTATCAACAACAGAACCATTGTAATAAAAGGGCGTGGTGCCCAAACGTTTCCTGACATGGAGAAACAATTTAAAGAAATGGAATTTGAATTCGAAAGAGTAGAGGGGATGCACATCGAATCTCTTTACGGCAGTAAAACCTTTTTAGGAGTGACAACTGAAAAAAACGAGAAAGGTGCTTTAATTGAGAATGTAACCAAAGAAAGTGCAGCAGAAAAAGCAGGACTGAAAGAAGGTGACATTATTACCAGGGTGAATGATACCAAAATAGACGGTCCCGAAAAAT
Organism: Chitinophagales bacterium; assembly: GCA_038249665.1. Classification (GTDB taxonomy): domain Bacteria; phylum Bacteroidota; class Bacteroidia; order Chitinophagales; family Chitinophagaceae; genus Ferruginibacter. Next base: position 35,961 of record JBBSDF010000020.1, on the reverse strand, counting down.
TAGCCGAAGTGATAGGAAAGTTGAAACCAAACGATGAAGCAAAAATAACCTACAAAAGAAGCGGTAAAGACAAAACCGTAAAAGCCACCTTACAAGAACGCAAAGAAAAGGGCGGCAATAATTTTTCATTTACGATGCCCAAGGGCAATGTAAGGTCGCTAAGCGTACCACGTCACCCAGGCAGGAGTTTTCAGTGGAATGAGGGCGGTAATGAAATTGTTGTTCAGGGTTACGCTGCCCGCCCAAAACTAGGTTTAAAAATTCAGGACCTGGAGGAAGGTACTGGTGTTAAGGTATTGGAAGTAGAAAAAGAAACACCTGCGGAAAAAGCAGGTTTGCAAAAAGACGATATCATCACCCAAATTGCCGGAGTGAAAGTAGCAAACACAGACGAGGCACGTGAACAACTGAGGAAAAATGTAGAGAAATCAAATTATACCATTAGCGCCAAACGCAACAATACGGATATGACTTTTGAAATTAAAATTCCAAAGAAATTAAAAACTATTAACTTATAAAGAATAGCCGTCGTAAAACAAAAAGAAGCATCGGGAAACCGGTGCTTTTTATTATTAAAAAAAGTAGTGAATACCTTGGTTTAAGAACATGGCATCGCTTGTAGTTTTGCTCTTCTTTTTCTATTAAATAACTTATTACAAATGGTTGATCCTCCATTCTGTTTTTTGGAAATAACAGGGATTGATTTTCCCAAAAATAAATCTGTTCTCGTTGACTAACCCAGATTGATTGTACCTTAAAAGCCTTTTGCATTGTAACTTTCCATCACTTGACACGGGATTTTTTCTTAAACTTACTATATCAGGTTTGGAGTTTCAACTGTTAACTACCTAACAACAGCTTAGTTCATTCCTATCGTCCTACCCATTCCTACCACCCAATACTATTGTCATATTGAGTTATATTTGCGGCGTGAATATGAATCCATCATACGAAGTGGTCATCGGACTTGAAGTACACGCCCAGTTGCTTACTAACAGCAAATTGTTTTGTGGCGATCCCATTGCGTTTGGGGCTTCACCCAACACACAAGTAAGTGCCGTGTCGCTGGCCCATCCAGGTACATTGCCAGTGATGAATGAGGAAGTGTTGCACCTAGCTGTAAAACTCGGGCTGGCATTGCATTGCAACATTACCCAGCACAATTATTTTGCCCGCAAAAACTACTTTTACCCCGATTTGCCAAAAGGTTACCAGGTGAGTCAGGATACTGCCCCTATTTGTAAAGGTGGCTATTTAGACATTAAAACCGGTTCTACAGAAAGCAGGGTTGTACTCAACCGTATTCACATGGAAGAAGATGCGGGAAAAAGTATTCACGACCTCCATGAAAACTACAGCTGCATAGATCTCAATAGAGCCGGAACGCCGCTGCTCGAAATTGTGACCGAACCCTGTATGCACAGCGCAGAAGAAGCCTTTCAATTTTTAACGGAATTGAGAAAACTCGTTCGCTGGATCAACGTATGTGACGGTAACATGGAAGAAGGTAGCATGCGTTGTGATGCCAATATTTCCATCCGACCCAAGGGCGAAACCAAATTAGGCACCAGGGTTGAAGTTAAAAACCTCAACAGTATCCGCCATGTGAAAAAGGCGATTGAAGTGGAAGTAGAACGTCTGATTGGTATGGCTGAAAACGGAGAAAAAATATTACAACAAACCCGCAGCTTTGATGCAGACAGAGGCAATACGTTTGCTTTGAGAAGCAAGGAAGAAGCCAATGATTACCGGTATTTCCCAGAGCCTGATCTGCCTGCGTTTTTTTTATCCGATGTTTTCATAGATGAAGTGAAAGCATCGCTGCCCGTTTTACCCGAAGCGTTGAAAGAGCAATATAAATCCAACTTTGGTTTATCCGAATATGATGCGGGCGTTATCTGCGGTGACAAAGAGGAAGCCGAATTTTATGAAATACTCATTCGTAACCAACCGCATTACAAAGCCGCCGCCAACTGGATGTTAGGTCCGGTAAAAGCCTGGTGCAATGAACATAATATTGGCATCAAGGATTTCCCATTGAAGCCAGAACTTTTGTCAACATTGATCGCCTTTACCGAAACAGGTCAGGTAAGTTTTAACATCGCCAGCACTCGTTTGTTAACAGCGCTGATGCAACAACCAGGAACAGACCCTGCCGCCCTGGCTGCCGAACTTAACCTGCTACAAGAAAATGACAGCAGCAGCATCGAAGCATGGGTAACCGAAGCTTTGTCTACCATGCCGGATAAAATAAAAGAATACCAAAGTGGCAAAAAAGGATTGTTAGGTTTATTTGCCGGGCAGGTGAAAAAACTCAGTAAAGGGAAGGCAGATATGCAACAAGTAAATACTATTTTAGAAAAATTTTTAAATCAATAATACATGTACATTCAGAAAATTTTGATAGCAGTTAGTTTTGTAGCTGCATTTGCAGCCTGCAACCATGAAGCCGAAAAAGGAAAATTCGTATTAAAGGGTGAATTGAAAAATATGGACGATCAACAGGTCTATTTAGAACAATTGTTCTTAAATGGACAAGACCCACAAGTATTGGATACCGGTGATGTGAAAGCTGGTCAGTTCAACATTGGATCAGTAGCCTCAGAACAAGGCTTGTACAGAATTCGATTTGAAAAAATGAACAGTGGATTTATTTTTATCAATGATCAGTCGGCCATTAATTTTAAAGCAGACATCAAAGACGTCAGTCTTGAAGGCCCGGATTTTGATAGTCCTGCCAACCTGGCTTTAAAAAAATTATTACTGAACATCGAAAAAATGCGCTTAACGCAAGAAGCCACGGGCAAAGCGATGGACAGTCTGCGTTTGGCCAAAGCTCCAGACAGCATCATCGTAGCACAGAGCATGAAATTACAGGAACTCACCAATGGCTTTAGTAAATTTATTACCAGCTATATTGATACCGTTTCTCATCCGGCAGTGGCGATGTTTGCCTTAGGTTATACCAAGGGAATAGACCCCGCCATTTTGAACACCATCATCCCAAATATGGCCACGAGGTTTCCAGGAAACGCGGGTGTTGCTGGATTGGTAGCGCAATTTAATAACATGATTGCTGAGATGAACAAAGCTCAATCACCTGCTGCCACCGGTGCGCCAGGGGTGGGTTCAGAAGCGCCTGATTTTACTATGAACGACAGTACTGGAAAACCATTCAAGTTGAGTTCGTTAAGAGGGAAGTATGTGTTGGTGGATTTTTGGGCGAGTTGGTGCGGTCCTTGCAGACAAGAAAATCCGAATGTAGTAGCTGCTTACACGCAATTTAAAAATAAAAACTTTACTGTGTTGGGTGTATCACTCGATGAGAGCAAAGAAAAGTGGTTGAAGGCCGTAGGCAAGGATCAGTTGAATTGGATGCATGTGTCGGATTTAAAAGGATGGGAAAATGCAACGGTGGGTTTGTATGGCTATGATGGCATACCATACAATGTATTGATAGATCCCAAAGGTAAAATCATTGCCACGTCGTTAAGAGAATCTGCATTGCAGGCAACCTTGGCGAAAGTTCTACAGTAGCATATTTCTGCCTATTTTTGGGTTTCGTTTTTGAGCTTTAAAAAGATATTAATTACTAAAACGGTTAGGAAATGCTAAGCGCTTTTTTATGCTCCTCCATCAGGGCTGCAACAATTTAAATGCTTTCTCCACCACCTTAATCTCGAAGTGGCGAGCGGTGCTGGCTGGCTCTCCATCTATGTGTAGCGGTGCATGTTTGGGATTTTCAATCAGGAGCTGCTTCGTTTGAAAATAAAAAATATCTTTTTGGCGAAACTTTTTTTCGGTATTGGTGATCTGCCCCATCTTGATCTGTAACAAAACAGCATACAACAAACGAAGCTTGCTCATTTTTTTTACAATGACGATATCTAAAAAACCATCCCTCAAACTAGCGCGGGGCGCAATAGTAACCTGATTGCCAAATTGGTTGCTGTTGGCAATGCTGATGAAAAATGCTTCTGTTTTTATTTCCAGGTCATTCAACTTAATAATAAACGGGTAGGGAATGGCGGAAAAAAAATTCTTGATGGTCTGTTTCACATACGTACCTAAACCACGTTTTTTTTGCTCCGCAAAATCATGTGCTACCTTTGCATCGAAACCCAATCCGCAGAGCATGCAACTAAAATGGCTGTTGATGTAAAATGCATCAATATATGCAGCATTGCCTTTGAAGATGATCTCCAATGCTTTTCCAGGTTGGGTTGCAATACCCGCCGTCAGGGCTAGTCCATTGCCAGAACCCATAGGAATGATGCCTACATTTACATCACTTTGCAGCAGGTGAGCGGTGATTTGGTTTACGGAGCCATCTCCCCCGCAAATAACAATATCCGTAAATGCTTCCTGAACAATAAGTGCTGGTAAAAAGTCGTAATTACCATCGGCCCTTGTTTCTAAAATCCGAAAAAAGATGTCTTGTGCTGATGTCTGTTCCTCAATCATTTTGATGATCGAGTCCTTGCTTTCTGTACCGGAAATAGGATTGATAAAATAAGCGATTTTCCGTTTCATAGACGCCTCAAATGGAGATGCTGGTGAGCAAATGTAAAATACGTGAATCCTTCAGTATAAATGAACGTATCTACCTACCACTAATTTTTGGGACAAAGGTAGAATAGATAACTAAAAATTCCAACCCATTTAAACATAGATTACCAATGCATCAATGCGCTTCCCCAGGTGAAGCCACTGCCAAATGCCGCCATACAAATCAGGTCGCCCTTATTGATTTTTCCTGCCTCCCAAGCCTCACTCAGCGCAATGGGAATAGAAGCCGCAGTGGTGTTTCCGTATTTTTCAATATTGTTAAATACCTGATCGTCTCTTAATTGTAATTTCTGTTGTACAAATTGTGAGATGCGTAAATTGGCCTGATGTGGAATGAGCAATTTTAGATCGGAGGCTTGGTAATTGTTTTGTGCCAATGCCTCCAGTATCACTTCCGGAAATTTTACTACTGCTTTTTTAAATACTGCCGGTCCATCCATATTCGGAAAATTTTGTGCCTGGTCAATCATAGCATGACTCATAAACATTTCGCCGATGGGAGCCTCCACAAAATTAGCCACGGGTGTATCCATCCAATGGTTGGCATGTGTGCCAGGGTTGCACATCGCCAGCAATTCTGCACTCTCACCATCGCTGTGCAAATGTGTACTTAAAATACCCCTACCCGATTCTTTGGCAGGCTGCAATACTACCGCAGCAGCCCCGTCGCCAAAAATAACGGAGATGTTTCGGCCCCTCGTACTAAAGTCGAGCCCAAAAGAATGTTTTTCACTGCATACCAATAGAATATTTTTATACATGCCTGTTTTAATAAACTGATCGGCTACCGATAACGCATACACGAAACCGCTGCACTGATTTCTAATATCCAATGCACCTACTTCTTTCATTTGAAGCGCTCGTTGCAGCAATACCCCGCAACCTGGAAAATAATAATCGGGACTCAAGGTGGCAAATAAAATAAAGTCTATATCATCTTTGGTAATACCCGCTCTGTCAATCGCAATGCGTGCAGCTTCTACTCCCATGGTAGTGGTGGTTTCCCCTTTTCTGTTGGCATACCTACGTTCTTTAATACCGGTACGTTCCTGGATCCACTCGTCGGAGGTTTCCATGTATTGTAATAAGTCGTTGTTGGTAACGATGTTGGCAGGTACATAATGACCTATACCAGCAATGATGGTTGAATGCATATGGCTGAAGTTGAGCTTTTTTAAAACAATCGATGCAATAAAATTAAGCAAACAGGCTGTAACCCTTCCGATTACTTTGAATAACCCCTAACTGGAAGCAGGCGCATTCAAAGTGTTCCAAAGCAGGTCTTTTAGTGTCGACAACCCTTGTCCGGTGACAGAGGAAATAAATATATGTGGAATTTTTTTGGGTAACTCTTTCGCAATGGCTTCTTTGAGTTCATCATCCAGCATATCTGATTTGCTAACAGCTATTACAAAATCTTTTTGCAGCATTTCCGGATTGTACTGTTCCAGTTCATTTTTTAAAATATCGAATTCCTTTTTATGGTCTTTGCTATCTGCCGGAATTAAAAACAACAAAATAGAATTTCGCTCAATATGCCGGAGAAAACGATGGCCTAGTCCTTTTCCTTCTGCTGCACCTTCGATGATACCGGGTAAATCGGCGATACAAAAACTTCGGCTATCGCGATATTCAACCATTCCCAATTGCGGGGTTAAAGTAGTAAATGCATAATCCGCAATCTTAGGTTTAGCAGCGGTGATACTGCTCAGTAAGGTCGATTTCCCAGCATTGGGAAATCCTACCAAACCTACATCTGCCAGCACTTTGAGTTCTAATATTTTGAATGCTTCTATTCCATCTTCGCCTGGCTGCGCATATTCTGGTGATTGGTTGGTAGAGGTTTTAAAATTGCTGTTTCCCAACCCACCTCTTCCGCCCTTCACCAAAATCACTTCCTCTCCATCTTTTAAAATTTCTGCTTCCTGCAAACCAGTTTCTGCATCTTTAGCGATGGTACCCAACGGCACTTCGATGATGATGTCTTTTCCCGTTTTACCCGAACTGTTGTTACCTTCACCGTTGCCTCCATCCTCTGCCAAAACATTTTTGTAGTACCGCAAGTGGAGCAATGTCCACAATTGCGCATTGCCTTTGATAATGATGTGTGCGCCACGACCGCCATCACCACCATCCGGACCGCCCATGGCCGTTAATTTATTGCGCAAAAAGTGTTTACTGCCTGCTCCACCATGCCCACTGCGGCAGAATATCTTGATCTGATCTACAAAATTTGATTTTTCCATTACCTGCAAAGGTGCGAAAAAAATCGCCATTCCACAGGTAAACATTAAATTGTCAGTATGAAAGCCTTCCTTTTTATAACCATTTAAACCTTAGTAGCCTGTGGTACCGGCACAGCAACAACGGGCGATAACAGCAGCACTGGTGCCAGGTGAACGCCAGACGAAACCGTTCAAATCAATCGTTTGCCAAACAGCATCCAACAACCCAGCACTCCATTTTCACAATAAATAAAAATGAAGCCTTCGCGAAAAATATACAGCTATCGTTGCAAGGATTCACTTGTATGTTATGTTATGGCGCCTGGTTGCGATTTTTGAAGCGAGCTGTATAACGAACGTTGCGAAATGAAAGCGCTACCAGACGGCAGCATTGCCAGTAAAGGAGACGGACGCTTGCCGGATTTTCATGCGGAAAAAAAGGAAGATAAATTGTTGTAGGAAGATAAACGATGAAGCTTTTTTAAACACACCGCTTTATTTTGTTACCCACGAAAAAATTTACCGTTTTATTTGTTGTGTTGCTGCTGCCAGGTTTTGTAACTAGATTCCTGAAATGCCATATCGGCTGGTGGTTCGGTTAGCGGTTCGCAGGGCTTCCAAAAAGCACGCATATCATCTGGCAATTGCTGGTACAATGCCGTTCCAGAAGTTTTCCAGGCAATCATTTCATCTGTTACCGTTTTTACAATTTTTGCCGGATTGCCCACCAACACCGACCGGGCCGGTACCACTTCATCTGCTTTGATAAAGGAGAGTGCACCCACGATACACTCATCACCCAGTTGCACATTGTCCATCAATACAGCGTTCATTCCTACCAAACAGTTTTTCCCAACAGTAGCTCCATGAATAATGGCACCATGACCAATATGTGCCCCTTCTTTAAGCAATACCTGTATGCCAGGAAACATGTGAATGGTACAATTTTCCTGCACATTGCATCCATCCTCAATGATGATCTGTCCCCAGTCGCCCCGCAAAGCAGCACCTGGCCCGATGTACACATTTTTTCCAATAATCACATTGCCTGTTACCACCGCTTGCGGGTGCACGAAGGCAGATGGGTGAACAACGGGAATAAAATTTTTGAATTGATAGATCATGTTGTAATCAATATTTGTAGAACTGAATGGATGAAAAAATGAAATTACGTTGTGAAAACATTTTAATGAAACTGAGAAAGCAGCTGCAATATTTATAAATGTTTGATCAAGGCCTTCCCTGTTCTATAACAGGTACCCTTAAACGCAGCTACTAAATGATTGTTTTGATTGTAGATACTGATGTGGTAAAGTCCGGTAGATTTACCGTTATGGATCTCTTTTGCTTCGGCCAATAATACATCTCCCACGTGTACGGGCTTGATGAAATTAATGGAGGTATCCAATGCTACCGACAATACATTGCGATTATTGCAAGCAAATGCAAAACAACTATCTGCCATTGAAAAGGCTACACCACCGTGTACGATGCCAAATCCATTGATCATCTCGGGCCTCACTGTCATGCTGATTTTACTATAGCCCGCTTTTACCTCCAGTACAACGATACCTAACCATTGACTAAATAGGTCGTGCTGCATCATGTGAGTCACTACTCTGTTTGAAAGGTCTGTATCCATTTTTTTTGTTTTAATGATTTGTAAATTTAGTTGAAAAATGGGCGAAGCATATTTAGAAAAGTTTCCTGCATTGTAAATAAAAAAAATATCCTCTACGTTTTTTAGTGCCGTATTGCTAAATCTTATACATTCGTAGTAAAAATACTATACAGCATGAGAAAATTTACTACACTATTTCTTTTCGTTTCAATTTTTAGCACTGCCCAACAAACAATTGCACAATGTGGCAGCAACGTATTAACCAAAGCGGATTTTGAGTCCCCGGTACAACCCGCTATCGGGAATAATCTTACTGGTTTGTTCAGCTGGGGTGGATGGACAATGACCGGCGGACCATTTAATGTGATAAGAACAAATGGAAGTGCTTACGTAGGCGGCCCAGATAACGCCCAGAATGGTACCCAATACATAGATATTACGAGTGCTGGAGGCACGCTTTACCAAGACTTTACTGTAACGGGCGTTACCTTGCCTGTTGCTTTCGGAGGTTATTTTTCTAGCCGTGAGCAGAGCGGCTATACGAACTGGACTGCAAGTATTGATATTATTGATCTAGGCAGCAGTACAGTGGTGAGCACCTCCAGCACCAGGTTGTTTACCATTGCAGATGGCGCAGTACCTGACCAGGAAATCTGGCATTACTTATCTGGCAATACAACATTACCTCCTGGCAACTATCGCTTTCAGGCCAATATGGGTAATTACGGAAATTTTGATGCAGCAATTGTTTCATTAAACTGTTTGTTGGCCACTCGGATTACTTCGTTCAGCGGACGGCATAGCAATGGAAATAGTATCCTAAACTGGAAATGTAAACCCTCAAATGACATGTCGCATTTTGAAATAGAAAGAAGTGCTGACGGAATACATTTTAAAAAAATTGGAACGGAAGTATTTTCCGGAAGTTTGCAGCATGAGTTTGCTGACAATTCAGGATTACTAAGCGATAAAAATTATTACCGCCTCAAAATGGTTGACAAAAGCGGAAAATTCACTTACTCTACCATTATCATCATCAAAACAAAAGGAAATTTTGTGTTGGAACTTTCGCCCAATCCGGTACAAAACCAATTAAGAATAAACGGTCTTAAAGGCAACGGACAGATCAGTATTTTTGATATGTCTGGCCGGAGAGTATTCAACCAGTCAGTTGCGATGGCGCAAACTGTTGTATTGGATGTATCGAAGCTTAACAAGGGTTTGTATGTGATGGAATATTCTGATGGCGTGCAAACAGAAGTTCAAAAATTTAACAAGCAATAATTATTCTCCTTTAAACTTTGGAGGACGCTTTTCTAAAAAAGAACTGATTCCTTCATTGTAATCAAAAGTAGCAGCAGCTTTTTGTTGGAGTGTATCTTCCAGCAAAAGCTGCTCTTGCATTGATGCTCCAAAAGAAGCGTTTAGCGCTTTTTTCGTAAACGCGAGCCCTTTAGTAGGCATGGCTGCCAATGTGTTGGCGATGGCCAAACTATCTGCAGCAAAATTTTCATCAGGGATCACTTTGTAAATCATGCCCATTCTTTCTGCATCGCTCGCCGAAACTTTATCGCCCAACATCATCAGGGCACTGGCTTTGGCAAAGCCTATTAAACGGGGAAGAATAAACGTACCTCCGCTATCTGGTATCAACCCAATTTTACTAAATGCCTGTATAAAAGAGGCGGAGGCCGTTGCCACTACAACATCGCAAGCCAATGCTATATTGGCGCCAGCACCGGCAGCCACGCCGTTTACTGCGCATACCACTGGCTTTTCGATGTTTCTGATTCTGGTGACGATGGGATTGTAATGTTGGGATAATATCACCTCAAAGCCCGGTGCTTCCTCTCCCATGAGTTCACCCAGGTCCTGGCCTGCACAAAAACCTTTGCCGTTACCAGTAAGGTACAAAGCCCTCACTTCATTATTGGCAGCACAATCATCTAACACTTGCTGTAGTTCAAGGGCCATTGCTCTGTTAAAAGAATTAAACTTCTCAGGTCTGTTGAGTCGGATAATGGCCACTTGCTGGTTGATGGTAAATTCTATAGCTGACATATGCGCAATTTTTAGTTTAAATATCAAAGCTTATTACATCCTTGTGCTGGATGAGGTATTCTTCAATAAGGCTGTAATTTCTGTCGGGAGCGCTGATGCGATACAAATAAATAGCATCGCTGTTTTCTTTAGAAGTTTTCATACATCTGAAGTCAAGCTTAGAATTCTCTAAATACTCCTCCAGCTCAGCTTTAAAAGCGGGACCAACGGATCCTGTTCTGATGCGAAAATCTTTTACTTTATGAAAGCGTTCTATGAAGCGTTGAACGGGTTCTAAAATAAACAATACCACCACTACAATCGCTGATACAACGATCGCCAAGGGATAATTATGGTAGCCAATGGCCATTCCCAATGCTGCCGTTACCCAAATTAAAGCGGCTGTTGTTAATCCATTTACAGAAATCCCTTCTTTAAAAATAACACCTGCGCCAATAAAACCTATGCCAGTCACAATGTTGCTGGCAATACGATCGGGACTGATTGCAGAAACTTCTTTGGATAATATGGTGTATAAACAGGACCCCACGCAAATGAGGATCATGGTTCTAAATCCTGCTGGCTTACTCCGAAACTCTCTTTCGATACCAATGATAGCTCCTATAATAAAGGCGAATAGTACTTGCCCTACTTCGGTAAAATATAATTTAAAATCCATGAGTATTTTTTGATCAACGCTAAAGATACAAATAATGAACGCTGGAATCAACAACCTAACCAGCGATGGCAATAAGAGGATTTATCAATGGCATTTAAAATGGTCGAAGGGCTCTTTGCAATCGTTGCATTGGTACAATGCTTTGCAGGCGGTGCTTCCGAATTGGCTCAACAGCTTGGTGTTGGCGGATTGGCATTGCGGACAAATTACCGGAGCTCCTTCTACCGTCGAATGAGATGGTGGCGCAATTCCGTAAGCGGCTAATTTTTGTTTTCCAGATTCGGTCATCCAATCTGTTGTCCAGGCGGGCGATAATACTGAAATAATATTTACTTTTCCATAGCCATGTTCGATCATCTTTAAACGAATATCCATGCTTATGGCGTCCATGGCGGGACAACCACTGTACGTAGGTGTGATGGTGATGCTGGCTAAACCCTTGGGATGGTCCGCAGAAGGTTCTGCTACTTTTACATCTCGAACTATCCCGAGGTCAAGCACCGACAATACTGGTACTTCGGGATCTGGTACTGTTTCCAGTATAGACCACACAGCAGCTTCCGCCTCCGTAGGCAGGTTGTTGGAAACAAGGGAAAGTTTGTTGTTTAAGTTGTTCATCAATGGTATGTTTTCTTTACCAGATAGCACCCGGGTAGGTTCTTTGCAAGTATTGCAGCTCCGTCAAAATAAAACCCATCCGTTCTGTATGCACCCCCGTTTTTCCGCCAGCTTGCATGTATGCGCTGTTCAATTGGGCACCGTCTCCGGCTTGGAATAAAGTGGCTGCTTCCAACACTGCGAATACCTGTTGTTCCCAGCCCTCTTTTAACTCTTTGAAATCAATACCCATATTCAATTCGTACTCAACAGGCGCAAACATTTCACCGGTGTATTGCCACAACATTTCCAAAGCTTTTAACATCCGCTGGTGGCTCTCTTCAGTGCCGTCGCCCAAACGCAACACCCAATCACTGCTCCACTTCACATGGTACTTTGTTTCTTTGATCGATTTTGCTGCGATGGCAGCTATTTGTGCATCTGTGCTGTTTTGCAATTGTTCGTATAACCCTAACTGATAGTAACTGTAAAAGAATTGTCGCAGCACCGTTTGTGCCCAATCGCCAGCGGGTAATTCTGTGATTAATAAATTTTTAAATTCTCTTTCTGTGCGCAAATAGGCCAAACTGTCTTCCGTAGCCTCGTTGTTGGGCTGTTCGGTTGATTGGTTGATCAATTGCGCTGCATATTGATAAAAATTCCTTGACTGCCCAATAAGATCCAGTGTAATATTAGTGATGGCAATATCCTGTTCCAAAACGGGTCCGTGCGCACACCATTCTCCATTGCGTTGTGCAAGGATGAGGTTGCTGTCTGCCAGGTGAAGGGTATATTTTACAAGTTGAATAGTTGAATAGTTGATGGGTGGGTGTGCGTTCATTTTGTATTAATTTTTCTAAAATAAGCGATAGAACCTATTAACAACTGCTCTATCTCTTCTATCTTGTTTTGTTACCTTGAAGTTAATTGTTACTGCTGCACTTACATTCAAAAGCATCTATTTAATGGTTGTAGGTTTCTCTTAATAAACCATTGGAGATAATATAGCAATGAATTGATTCTTTAAATGTAATCCTTCCATACGCTTCCTTGATGATTGTTCCGCTCTTCCATCTTACATATGCTTCACTTCATCCGGCAAATCATAAAAAGTGGGGTGACGATAAATTTTGTCTTCGGCTGGGGTATAAAAACTTTCTGCATCATCCGGATTGCTGGCATGAATGAATTTACTTTCTACCACCCAAAGGCTCACTCCTTCCTGCCTACGGGTGTACACATCTCGGGCATTTTCGATGGCCATGGCTGCATCTGCTGCACGCAAGCTACCGGCATGTTTGTGGTCAAGCCCTTGTTTGCTGCGGATAAACACTTCCCATAAAGGCCAACCTGCTGCTGCACTGGTAGGTTGCTGTTCGGTTGATCCACCTGTTTCTTCCGGGATATCTCCGTAAAGGTATTTTCTGACAAAGCAAGGATTCATGATTCAATTTTTTGGATGATCGTGGAAATCAAAACTGTGATAAAAGGTTTACCCAGTTTACAGTTAATGTTGGTTAAGCCACTTTTTGTTGGTGCTGGGATTGCTTTTCAGCATAAGCCGAAGCGGCAGCACGCACCCAGGCGCCTTCTTCATGTGCCTTGCGCCTTGCATCCAGCCGTTGTTTGTTGCAGGGGCCATTTCCTTTTACCACATTCCAAAACTCTTCCCAGTTGATCTCCCCAAAATCATAATGATGGCGGGCTTCATTCCATTTCAGATCGGGATCGGGCAAGGTCATGCCCAGTAGTTTTATCTGCACTGCAATCATGTCTACAAAGTTTTGACGCAACTCATCGTTCGTCTTCCTTTTAATTTTCCATTTCATGCTTTGGTCGCTGTTGGTGCTCTCGCTGTCTTTCGGACCAAACATCATCAAACTCGGCCACCACCAACGGTTGATGGCATCCTGACACATAGCTTTTTGTTCCGCTGTTCCTTTAGACATTACCAACAAGGATTCAAAACCTTGCCGTTGGTGAAAACTTTCTTCTTTACAAATTCTTACCATTGCCCTTGCATAAGGACCATAGCTGGTGCGACAAAGCATCACTTGGTTGAGGATGGCTGCTCCATCTACCAACCAACCCACCGCCCCCATGTCGGCCCAGGTCAAAGTAGGATAATTAAAAATGGAAGAATATTTGGCCTTGCCGCTGTTTAAGTCGTCTATCATTTGATCGCGGCTGGTGCCCAGCGTTTCTGCTGCGGAATATAAATACAAGCCGTGCCCCGCTTCGTCCTGTACTTTTGCAATTAAAATGGCTTTACGCTTCAGCGAAGGAGCCCTGCTGATCCAATTGCCTTCGGGCAACATTCCCACAATTTCGCTGTGGGCGTGCTGGCTGATCTGACGCACATTCGTTTTACGATACGCTTCCGGCATCCAGTCGCGGGGTTCTATCTTGGTCTCCTGATCAATTTTATCCTGAAACGCTTGTTCTAAATCATGTAATTGCATAAAGTATTATTTAAAGCATAAAAATACAAAAAATACTAACAAACGTTAGTTTTGTTCAGCCTAATTAACCTATAAAGCTTTTTTTTATTTACAATTTAACGAACGGCAGTACTTCTGCCTTTATTTAACGTCAAAATCTATCACTACTGTTTGGGTACGGGGATGGCTTTGACAAGTGAGGATAAAACCCTGCGCCACTTCTTCGGGTTCGAGTGCATAATTTACATCCATGCTCACTTCGCCTTCGGTTAACTTAGCCCGGCAGCTACAACATACGCCTCCTTTACAAGCATAAGGCAGATCTGCTCCTACCTGCAATGCGGCATCCAAAATATTTTGTCCGTTTTGCGGCAGATTAAAATCAAAACTCCTTCCATCTAGTTTAATGGTGATGCTACTTGTTGGTCCGTCATTTTTTGGAATGATCAGGTGTGTGGGGGCGGCTACTTTTTGTTGGCCAGGTATCGTAAACAATTCAAAATGAATCTTACTTTTTTCAACACCCAATCCCTGTAAAAAATTGCTGGAGGCAATGATCATTTCTTCTGGCCCGCAGATGTAAATGCTGTCGAAATCTTTGAAGGGTATCAGGGGTTGCAAGTGTTGCAGTTTGGCCTCGTCTATTCTTCCATAGTTAATAGCTGCATCTGTTTTTTCCCTGCTTAAAATATTAATGAGGGTAAACCGCTCCATGTAAATATTCTTAAGCGCTTCCAGGTCTTCGAAGAAAATGATGGAACTCCGGCTCTTATTGCCATAGAGCAGTGTAAACTCGTGTTGCGGATGTAGCCCAAGGGTGTGTTTGATGATAGACAACACTGGTGTAATACCGCTACCTGCTGCGATGGCCAAAAATTTGCCAGGTTTTGTTGCATCTGCTTTTGCATTGAATTTACCTACCGGCGGCATTACTTCCAACATGTCGCCGGGCTGCAACTGCTGAGCAAAGTTAGAGAACCGTCCACCAGTTACTGCTTTTACGGCAATTTTTAGTTGCTGCTCCTGGGGTGCTGTACAAATAGAATAAGATCTTCTTACTTCTTCTCCCCCGATGTTTGCTCGTACTGTTAAGTTCTGCCCTTCCTGGTAAGCAAAATCAGCGGTTAGTGCTGCTGGCACTTCAAAACTGATCGATACGCAATCGGATGTTTCTTTATTGATTTTCTTGATCTTGAGCGGATGAAAATGAACTGCCATATATTATTTGATTAACCCATTTAGTAACTGATTCACCATGTTGTTTTCCAGCACATCGGCGGGAATGTCTTTTTTGTGCCGCTGCCAAAATTCTAACCCACGAACTGCAGATAATATGGTAAGTACGGCCACATAAGGATGAATATTTTTTAATTCTTTTTGTTTTACCCCTTCTTTCACGAGCTGCACCATACGGCTTTCATAGAGTTTGCGTTGACTTAAAAAATTAGAGAGATAAGGGTCTTCCAAGTGCTTCCATTCGTGATTGGCCACGTACAGTTCATCGTAAGACTGCAGCATCATTTTGATGTGAAACCGGATGAGCTGGTCGAGTTTTTTTACCACCGTCTGCGGTGTTTCTTCGAGCTGTTGCAGGTGTAGGGTGAATTCATTGGCCACCTGAAAGCAGATAAGTTGCAGCAACTCGCTTTTACCGCCGATATGGTTGTAAAGACTCGGTGCTTCTACCCCCACTTTTTCGGCGAGCTCCCGCATGGAAGTTGCTTTGAAACCTTTTTGCCTGAACAGCCCTGCCGCCTTTTTTACAATGGCATCTTTTTTAGAACCATTGGCTACTGCTTTAATTTTTGCCATAAGTTATTGGTACAAAACTAACGCTTATTAGTTTTTCATTCACTTTTCTGAAGTAAATTATTCTTAATTTTGAAAGTCTGATTAATACATTTGCCATATGCAGTTGAAACCAGTTGACCAGGTGGAGGTTATTTCTCCCGCTGAATTCAAAAAGAAGTATTACGATCCCAAAAAACCTTTGGTGATCAAAGGGCTTGCAAAAGAATGGCCGGCATATCAGAAATGGAACTGGGATTATTTCATCGATATGCTAGGTGAAAAAGAAGTGGGCGTGTACAATAATGTAAAAAGTGATTCCTACACTCCCATCAATACTGCAGACGATTATATGAAGTTTGGTGATTACTTACGCAAGGTAAAGGCTGGCCCTCTTGATCTTAGAATTTTCCTGTTCAATATTTTTCAACATGCACCGCAGGTTACCAAAGACTTCATTTGGCCGGAAATTTACATGGGTGGGTTTGTGAAAAACTACCCCATGTTGTTTGTGGGCGGTGAAGGTAGTATTACCCATATGCATTTCGACATCGACATGAGTCATATTCTGCATACCCAGTTTATCGGCAAAAAAAGGGTGTTGCTCTTTCCGCACGAAGAACAATACAAATTGTACCGCAAACCATGGGAAGTGCTGAGCCTGGCAAATTATGCCAACTATAACGACTCTTTTGATTACGAAAATTTTCCAGCCGCCAAACTGGCACAGGGCTACGAAGTGATCATCGAGCATGGCGATACCCTATTTATGCCCGCAGGCTACTGGCACCACATGGAATACCTGGATGCCGGCTTTGCCATGAGTTTGCGTGCCATGCAAAGCTCGCTTACTGGTAAAATGAATGGTGTATGGAAACTGTTTGGTATGCGTGGGATAGACACTTTGATGAAAAAGGCGGCTCCGGAGTGGTGGTATAACAGGAAAAAAAAACAATTATTAGCCCATGCTCAACGAGAAATGTCAAATAGTTTGCAAAAAAAGCAAAATAAATCATAAAAATTAAAGAAAAGTATTATTTTTACCGCCTACTCAACCCTAATCAGGTTTTCCTTATATCCTTAACAAAAGCTTCAGAGAGTTATTTTCTCTCGCCAATATTCCAATTAATCAATTAATAACTGTTACTAGCACGTGGATATATTTTATATATACCTCAACTTTTTTCTTGTGGTTTCAGAGGTAAGCAAGGCCGGTGATTTTTATCACTGGCCATTTTTTTGCCCCTTACAGATTTTTCTTAGTCAATCGACCGATTGATAAAATCTACCATCGGCTTCAACGCTTTGAACGTTTTACTCAAGTCTTTGGTAAAATCTTTGTGCATCACTTCCGCATCTGTGAAGGATCGTGACCCGATAAAACTCTTCAGTTTGAGCGTTTCTATGGCAGGGTTATTTTCATCATATCCTTTCGGCGGCCGTTGTAATTTGTCATCCGTGTTAATTCCTTCGGGAAATAATTTTTTAAAGGCTGCTACAGCATTGATCCGTTTCCATTCATCGAAATTGTAATCGATCTCCTGTCGTATTTTCGACAATACTGCTGCTTCTGGCATCCAAACTCCCGCAGCTGCAAAACTTTTGCCTGGTTCTATGTGCACGTAATATCCTGCCAGATTGCTTTTTTTGCCTGCTGCATTAAAATAGGCCGACATATTGTTCTTATAAGGCCGCTTGTCTTTGCTAAAACGCACGTCCCGATTGATGCGAAAGACAGTTTGTTTGGCTGTTTGCTCCCCAATGGCAGGCTCAAATACGGCGATAGCTTTGATCATGGCTTCTACACTTTCCAGAAATGCAGCCCTCGCATCTTCATAACGGGAACGGTGAACGTCGAACCAGGATTTATCATTATTTTTTTCGAGGTCTTTTAAGAATCGAATAGTGCTAGCTTGAATCATAACGTCTAATATAAAAGTGAAACAACAAATACGGAAACACAAAGTTGCTAAAAATGGCTATTTGTACACATAAAAAAATGCCTTCTTCCGAAAGGCATATGAAAAAGATGACAGAAGTTTCTTTTAAACATTGCTCCAGTTTTCGCCGCTTTTGATTCGGTACAAGGTCATTTCGCTCACGCCGTATTTTTCGGCCATTTGTTTGTAGGTGAGTTTTCTTCGTGGATTGGCAATGGCAGATTTAATGGTTTTAACTTGTGAAGCGCTTAATTTCAAACCCTTGCTTCGATTGGCCTGACGCTCTTTGTAAGCAATTTTATCCGGACTTTTCTGCTGGTGGCTGCTCACTTCCTCAGCGGTTGCCCATTTCAGGTTTTTATACCCATTGTCCGCTTTGGTATGATTGATGTGCATCACAAATTTATGCTTGGGAGTTTTTTTGGTACAAAACAATTTGGCCACTTCTCTGTGAATATAAATGGTACCATTGCCTTCCTCTACATGAAGATTGAGTGTACGATACCCCGACGTTAAGGAACCATTCAGGAGTTTACCATCTGCAACAATATCTTCTGCATAACTGGCACACCTACCTTGGTTAGAGACAGCATATTTTTTCCTAAGGTTTTTATACCCAGCAAATTGTATTTGCTTCCATACCTCGCCGGCATTTTTTTTAATCATAACTTCCCGTTTTTACAAATTGAGTGAAGGATGTTTTTCAAAAGGAGGATTTGCGTTTATCAGATGCGAAGTATAAATATAATGTTTTATTTTACTAAGTCGATAGCATTTTTATAAATTCTTCTTCGCTTAAAATTTTAATGCCAGGTATTTTTTTTGCTTTTTCAAGTTTGCTACCTGCATCCGCACCTACTACCAGGTAATGGAGTTTGCTGCTCACGCCGCCTAAAATTTTTCCACCATTCGATTCTACCATCGCCTCGGCATCGCTGCGCTTGAGTTGTACAAGTGTGCCTGTAAACAAAAACGTTTGTGCGTTGAGGTTACCTTCCAGCATTTCCTTTTTCCCAGCTTCCATTTGCAAGCCCAGTTCTTTTAGCTGCTGCAGCAATTGAATATTATCCTGGTTCTTAAAAAAGCTGTGAATACTGGCCGCTACTTTAATACCCACATCGGGCAGTTGTTGCAATTGCTCGACGTTGTATTTTTCAAATTCAAAAATACTAGATACAGACTGAGCCAATGTTTTAGCCGTGGTTTCCCCTACATAACGGATACCCAATCCATAAATGAGTCGGTGTAGTGGTTGTTGTTTACTGGCTTCGATAGCCGAGCGGAGGTTGTCGATGGACTTTGCGCCAAAACCTTCCAGATTTTTTAATGCATCAAAATTGAGACGATACACCGTAGGTACGTCTGGTAGCAATCCCATTTCATAAAATTTGCGGACGTTGGCCTCGCCGAAACTGCGAATGTCCATGGCATCTTTGCTCACAAAATGAATGATACGCTCTACTACCTGCGCTTTGCAATTGATGTTTACACAACGCCAAACGGCCTCACCTTCGGGCTTGTACAATGTATCTTCACAAACAGGACATTGCGTGGGGAAAATTATGGCGATCTCGGAACCGTCCCTCAATTCGGGCATCGATTTCACGATCTGCGGAATCACATCGCCACTTCGTTCCATCAAAATGGTGTCTCCAATTTTCAAATCTTTTTCACGAATGTATTCTTCGTTGTGCACAGAAATGCTGGTCACCGTTACACCTCCTACCTGCACCGGTGCAATTTTGGCCACGGGCGTTACAGCACCAGTTCTGCCCACCTGAAACTCTACCGCCAACAATTTGCTGGTTGCTTGCCGAGCTTTGAACTTGTAAGCAATGGCCCACCGTGGGTGATGCGAAGTCATGCCGAGCTTATCTTGTAAGGCAAGGTCGTTTACTTTGATCACCATGCCATCTATTTCGTAAGGCAATCCATCCCGGCTATTTTCAAATTCCTGCACTTGATCGATGATGCCTTGAATGCCTTTTACCACTTTCATTTCCTGCTTCGGACTTCTGAAACCCAAATTCCACAACATTTCCAGCATACCGGAATGGGTAGTGGGAATTTTAGAACCGGTAGCTGTTGTGTTACTTTCAGCGATATAACTCACATGGTATAAAAATGCTTCGAGGTTTCTTTTAGCTACTTCTTTGGTGTCTTTTACACGCAGGCTACCGGCCGCGGCATTTCGGGGATTGGCCAGCGGAGGAATTCCTTCTTCTATTAAGCCGTTGTTGTATTGGGCAAAATTGTTTTTATTCATCAGCACTTCGCCCCTAATTTCTATTTGCTGGATGCCGTATTGGCTAAAGTTTGCCGACAAAGGCAGCGAATGAATCTGTTTGATATTTGGAGTGATCTCATCACCTGTTTCGCCATCACCCCGGGTGGTGCCCCTGAAAAGCTGATCGTCTTCGTAGATCAAAGAAATACTGGCCCCATCAAATTTGGGTTCGGCACAATATTCTACTTCTGTTAATCCACTGAGTTCCCGGGCCTTTCTGTCCCAACCGAGCAGATCATCCGCATTATAAGAATTTTCTAAACTCAACATCGGCACCAAGTGTTGCCGTTTCGGAAAATCTTTGATCAACCCTACACCCACTCTTTGCGTGGGCGAGTCTTTGGTAACAAGACTGTGATCATGCAGTTCTGCTTTTTCGAGTAGTTTGTAGAGGGTATCATATTCTCCATCACTGATAAGCGGATCATTCAACACATAGTAGCGGTGTTCATGAAAGCGCAGCACTTGTCGCAACGCTTCTATTTGGGTAACCACGGTGTTGGCGTCTGTTGTTGACAACCATTCCAATGTGGCGGCTTGTAAATTTTTGGTTTGAGTAAGATCGTACATAATTTTTGTGGGCTTGCCTCAAAGTTAAAAAGAAGGTAGCCGTGATTTGCCTTATTTTTGAAAAAACATTTTTTATGTGTATTTTCCAAAAATCACTGGCCATTCTTTTTTTTGCAACCCTCTTTGTGGTGGGATTCTCTTCCTGCAAATTCAGAGAAAAAGTACCGCTGCTGGTTCATCATGCCGTTATTTATACAGTAGATGATTCCTTCAGCACTGCCCAAGCCATGGCCATCAGCGATGGGAAAATTTTGGCAATGGGAACCAACGATGATATCCTCAAAAAATACGAAGGCAGTGAAACGATCAATGCGGGAGGCAAAGCCATTTTTCCGGGTTTTATTGATGCACATTGTCATTTTACTGGTTTTGCTACCGACCGCTGGAAGGTAGACCTGGTGGGCACAACCTCCTGGGAAGCCATCGTTTCGAAAGTAAAGGAATACAGTGTAAATGCCCCCATGGAGTGGGTCTATGGGCGAGGTTGGGACCAGAACGATTGGGACACCAAAACTTATCCTGACACCAAAATTTTAGATAGTTTGTTTCCTACCCGGCCGGTGTATTTGAAAAGAGTAGATGGACATGCTGCCATTGCCAACAAAGTAGCCTTACAATTGGCGGGCATTAATGCCAATACAAAAATTGCGGGCGGCAGCGTTGAATTAAAAAACGGACAGCCCACGGGTATCCTTATAGATAATGCCATGAAAATGGTAGAGGAAAAAGTGCCGGAAATCAGCGATAGTTTGGCCAAACAATATTACAGCGAGCTTCAGGCATTGTGTTTTGCAGAAGGCCTGACGGGGGTGCATGATTGTGGGGTGAGCGAGCATACCATTGAACTGATAGAAGCAGCGCACAAAAGCGGCAGTTTAAAAATGAAGATCTATGCATTGCTAAAAGATGATGCCACTTACTACGATCGATGGATAAAAAAAGGCAGATATACCACCGACCGTCTCACCGTAGGTGGATTTAAATTGTATGCAGATGGTGCATTGGGAAGCAGGGGCGCCTGCTTATTGCATGAGTACAACGACCAAAAAGGATGGAAAGGATTTTTATTGAATGAGGCTTCTTATTTTAGAGACAAGGCGCAAAAATTGGCTGGTAGTAATTTGCAAATGTGTACGCATGCCATTGGTGACAGTGGCAACCGCGAGCTTTTAAAAATTTATGGTGAAGTATTAAAAGGCAAAAACGACAAACGTTGGAGAATAGAACACGCACAGATTGTGCATCCGAACGACTTTGCTTTTTTTGCAGATTACAGTATTATTCCTTCTGTGCAACCCACACATGCCACCAGCGATATGTACTGGGCAGCCGAAAGAGTGGGTGCAGAAAGAATGAAGGGAGCGTATGCATACAAAACCTTGCTGACCACTAACCAATGGATGCCCTTGGGCACTGATTTTCCGGTTGAAAATATTAGTCCGTTTAAAACATTTTTCGCTGCTGTGGTTCGCAAGGATGCGAATAATTTTCCTGCAGCCGGTTTTCAAATGGAGGAGGCACTCAGCCGGCAGCAAACCATCCGTGGCATGACGATCTGGGCAGCCAAATCGGCATTTGAAGAAAAGGAAAAAGGAAGTTTGCAAAAAGGAAAGGCGGCCGATTTTATCATGCTCGAAAATGACTTAATGACTTGTGAAGAAAATAAAATTTTAGACACCAAAGTTTTAGGTACATGGGTGAATGGGGAGCGGGTGTTTGGGAAATAGGCTCGCAACGTTTTAAATATAAAAGAGGTAGGTCTGGCCTATGACTAAGGGATGCGGAGGGAATGACAAGAAACTTTTAAATTTCATTTCTGCCACAGGTGTTAGGCTAAGCAGCTTGCGTGTGTATTAGTTCTATCCAGGTTTAAAACCATTGTTAAAAAACGGGGTCTTCAAATAGAGAACTATCTGGCGCCAAACATGATAGTATTTTACAGCGTTTTTTTTATTATTGCAAAGAGGGAGAGCCAAAGAGATTGGCTTCTGTAGTACCCGAATTAAAACATTAATTTTTTCACTTCTTCATTATTTTCCTTTTCTTTTTTTAAGTCGAACATGGTTCCAAATACGTGGTCCCATAAAGTACTGCTCACCCCAAAACCGAGATCCTTTTCTTTGTAATGATGCAAGTGGTGGTTGCGCCACAATCCTTTCATCCACTTAAACGGAGGGTTCAAGGCGTGAATAGCGTAGTGCATACTGCCATAAATAAGGTAGCCAAACATAAAGCCAGGAAAAAACGGAATGGCATATTTCCCTATAAGCACATAAAAAATAAGGAAAAACATGGAGGCGAACATCAGGCTGGGAACGGCGGGCATAAACAAACGCTCTTTATCGCGGGGGTATTCGTGGTGATTCCCATGCAAAACATAATTAATGCGTTTTCCACTTTCCGTATCCGGGTGATGGTGAAACAAAAAACGATGTAGCACATATTCTGTGAAAGTCCAAAAGAAAACACCCGCTAAAAAAATCAGGAACACTGTTGTTCCGTTGTATTGTAAAGCGTTAACTGCATGGTAAGGGAGTAGGGTAAGTATAGGTGTGTATATTCCCCATATTACCAGTGGATGTGTTTTCGTTAAAAACTCCAGGTATTGATTTTTGAACAGCTGTGCTTGTCCTTTATTGTGTATTTTTTGAAATTCCATGGGCTCAAAATTAACACTGCAAACATAACCAATTGTGCCGAATACTTCATCCATGTGGAAGTTGATACAAGCGGTAAAAGAAAAGGATAAACGTTTGCAGTTTTGTTGATGATTGAATGATGAATCTTATCAAATAAACATACAGCAATTTAAATGCCTATTTTTGTTCACTAAATTTTTTGGTTATGAAACTGGTTACCCATCTCAAAAACAACTACCCCCAACTCGCGCTGTTGGTAAATGGAATGCTGTATGATACTGATAAATTACATCCGGATCTTCCCATCAGTATGTCGATGTTTTTAAACTATTGGGAAGATGTGTTTCCGGTAGCACAATTTTGTGAACAAAGAATCAATGAAGGTTTGGTGAGGGATGTACTGGCAACTCCGTACGAACAGGCAACTATTATATCGCCCGTGCCGCATCCCACCAGTTGCAGAGATGGTTATGCATTTCGCCAGCACGTAGCTGCCGCCCGAAGAAACCGGAAAGCAGATATGATCGCTGAATTTGACCAATTCCCCATTTTTTATTTTACCAACCACAATAGTATTCAGGGACCGGGAGATGTATTGTGCATGCCGGATCATTTTGAGAAATTAGACTTTGAATTGGAAGTCGCCATTGTAATCAGTCATCCGGGCAGAAACATTCCGGCTGCAGAAGCTGATCAATACATTGCAGGACTGATGATCATGAACGACATAAGCGCCAGAAAACTACAAATGGAAGAAATGCTGCTCAATCTCGGCCCAGCCAAAGGAAAAGATTTTGCCACTTGTATAGGTCCAGCGTTGGTTACTTTAGATGAATTGGCGCCTTTTGAAGTGCCTTGCAAAGAAGGACATACCGGCAAAGCCTGGAACCTCGGCATGAAATGTTGGGTGAACCATGTTCAGGTGAGCGAAGGCAATGTATCACAAATGGATTGGACCTTTGCAGAGATCATTGAAAGAGCTTCTTACGGAGTCAACTTATTTCCCGGCGATGTGATCGGTAGCGGAACAGTTGGTACTGGCTGTTTTCTGGAACTCAATGGAACCGGCAAATTCAATAACCCCGATTATCCCGAACAATGGCTGCAGCCAGGCGATGTAGTAGATATGGAAATTGATGGCCTGGGCAAATTAAGCAACAAGATGATCCCGGATGAAAGTGATGCTAGTTTGTTTGCTTTGAAAAAAAGTTAAAGAAACTTCAGCCAACATCGTTCTCACAAACTGATTGTAGTATTATAAATGAAGTAAAGGGTGGTGGTTAGCGATAATCTTCCTGCCCTCACCATTTGTGTAACAGAACAACAATTCTTATATCCATGTTTTTAGACTTATCCACGCTCTCGGCAGCCGACACTCAAAATTATTTACAACATGCGGTAGCACCCAGGCCCGTATGTTTTGCATCAACTATTGATGAAGCGGGCCATGTAAACCTCAGTCCGTTTAGTTTTTTCAATATGTTTTCCAGTAATCCGCCGATTCTAATTTTTTCTCCAGCCCGGAGGGTTCGAGACAACAGCACCAAACACACCCTCGAAAACGTAAACGCCATCAAGGAAGTAGTTATTAATATCGTAGATTATGACATGGTGCAGCAGATGTCGCTGGCTAGTTGTGAATACCCAAAAGGAACCAATGAATTTATTAAGGCTGGTTTTACTGAAGAAAAGGCAACCATGGTGAAACCGCCCATGGTAAAAGAGAGTAAAATTAAAATGGAATGTAAGGTCATTGAAGTAAAACCATTGGGTAACGAAGGCGGTGCAGGCAATCTGGTGATTTGCGAAGTGTTGTGTATGCACATCGACGATCGCATTTTAGATGACAGCAAAAAAATAGACCAAACCAAAATAACCCCTATTGCCCGGTTGGGCGGCGATTGGTACTGTAAGGCAGACGCCAATAGCTTGTTCAAAGTAGCGAAACCCAACACTGCATTGGGTATTGGGTTCGATTTGTTACCAGAAGGAATCCGAAAAAGTTGTATCCTCACTGGCAACGATCTGGGGCAATTGGCTAATGTACATGAGCTCCCCGCCATCGATGCTACCTTCAACGATGATACCCTGAAAAACATTATTCAGTATTTTTCGATTGACCCCGCAGAGATGGAAAATGAATTACACCGTTACGCGCATCATTTGCTACAGGATGGAAAAGTGGATGCAGCCTGGCAGATATTGCTGGCATTGGATTAATACTGCTGGCTCATTTATTTTTACTTCCTTTACATAAAAATGTTCCAACAGTCCTCTTCAAACAGCAAGCTGTTGGTAAAACTATTGAAACATTTTGTTGACTTTTGTTGCTGCTATAACGTTACTTGTTATTTTATTGCCCTGCCGTTCCACCAAATACTTTTCGCAGTAGATCTGAGGTTCTGGCGGTAAAATTGGTCCTGATGTTTACTTCTTCTTTTGCA
This sequence comes from Chitinophagales bacterium, assembly GCA_038249665.1. GTDB lineage: Bacteria > Bacteroidota > Bacteroidia > Chitinophagales > Chitinophagaceae > Ferruginibacter. The sequence goes on along the minus strand of JBBSDF010000020.1, from coordinate 10,121 downwards.
ATCTGATCAAACAAAGCCAAGGTTGCTTTTTCGGTTACATAGCTAGCTAAATCAGGATTGATTTGTCTGAAGGTTGTTGGCAACCGATTGTAAGTATTGATGACATCGCCATAGAATCTGGTGGCATCTACTTTGTCTAATGATGACTTGATTACCGGCTGAAATGCTGCCATCAATTGTGCCGTGGTTTTTGTTCTGAAAAAATGAGTGGCGCTGGTATCTCCATTTTTTACCAATCCGATGGCATCTTGTAAAGTCATACTTTTAATGGCGTCTACAAAAACGGGTTTAGCAAAACCGACTGCATCCTCTGCACCGCGGTTTATTTGAAGAATGGCTTTGTCAACCATGCTACCAAGTCCAAGCGACCTCAACGTATTCTCCACTTTTTGTGCATCTGGTGGCATCAAAACTTTGTAAAAAGCGTCTTTGAAAAATCCATCGGTGGTATTTAGTTTCAGAATAGATTTTACTACCCCTTGCCCCAATGCTTCTTTGATGCCATTGGCTGCTTCCGTTTCTGTAAAACTGCCACCTCCAAAAGTTCCGGCAGGCAATTGATTTAAGATTTCGCAGGAACTAAGAGTAGCAGTGAATGCCAAAAGTGTAAATAATTTACGCATGTGATGATTTTTAATGTGTATTGCAACTATTCTGCCAAGTTATTGTTGTTTCGTTTCAATTTTATAAAAAGCCCTTTTTACGGTCCTCTTGGTTGCCTGCTTCACAAGGTTTACCTTTGCAGCCGAATTTAACATCATGAGCACACAACATTTATCAGAACAGGAGATCATCCGTAGGGAAAAATTACAAGAACTTGCAAAACTGGGCATTGATGCATATCCTGCAGCATTGTATCCTGTAAATACCACATCCGCTTACATCAAGGCAAATTACAGGGGCGAAGAAAACAAAGCAGATTTCGAAGACGTTTGTATTGCCGGTCGTATTATGAGTGTAAGAGATATGGGGAAAGCAAACTTTGCTGTTCTACAAGATGGGGAAGGTAAAATTCAGTTTTACATACGGCAGGATGATATCTGTTTAGAAGACGATAAAACTTTATACCAAATCGTTTGGAAAAAATTAATTGACATCGGCGATTTTGTCGGTATCAAAGGTTTTGTATTTACCACCAAAACCGGCGAAACTTCTATACATGTAAAAGAGTTTTCGATTTTAAGCAAAGCATTGAGACCGCTGCCCATTGTAAAAGAAAAGGACGGAGAAGCTTTTGACGAAGTCACCGATCCTGAATTTCGTTATCGCCAGCGGTATGCAGACCTTATTGTAAACCCAGCGGTAAAAGAAGTGTTTTTAAAACGCACCAAAATGGTGAATGCCATTCGAGCTTTTTTAAATGAAAGAGGCGCGTTGGAAGTTGATACGCCCGTACTACAAAGTATTCCTGGCGGAGCGGCAGCTCGTCCGTTTAGCACACACCACAATGCATTGGATGTGCCGATGTACATGCGCGTTGCCAATGAATTGTACTTGAAGCGCCTGATTGTAGGGGGTTTCGAGTGGGTGTATGAGTTCAGTCGCAATTTCCGCAACGAAGGCATGGATCGTACCCACAACCCTGAATTCACCGTATTAGAATTTTATACTGCCTACAAAGATTACGAGTGGATGATGGATACCACCGAGCAACTGCTAGAAAAAACGGCGATCGCCACCAATGGTACGGATACGGTAACGGTTGGCGACAAAGAAATTAGTTTCAAAGCGCCATACAAACGCATTACGATGTACGATGCCATCAGAGAACACACTGGTTTTGACATTAGCAACATGGATGAAGCAGGCGTCAGAGATGTTTGTTTGAAACTTGGCATTCATGCAGATGCAAAATGGGGTAAGGGCAAACTGATTGATGAGCTATTTGGAGAGAAATGTGAACGTCATTATATTCAGCCTACATTTATCACAGACTATCCAGTGGAGATGAGCCCGCTCACCAAAAAACATCGGAGCAAACCAGGACTGGTAGAGCGTTTTGAGCTGATGATCAACGGGAAAGAAATCGCAAATGCATATAGTGAGTTGAATGATCCGATTGAGCAACGGGAACGTTTTGAAGAACAAGTCAAACTAATGGAACGCGGTGATGATGAAGCGATGTTTATCGACCACGATTTTTTACGTGCGCTGGAATATGGCATGCCACCAACTAGCGGAATTGGTTTTGGAATCGACCGTTTATGTATGTTGCTCACCGGACAAGCATCTATACAAGATGTATTGTTGTTTCCAATGATGCGGCCTGAAAAGCAAGATTGATATTGGAATTAAATCCATCAAAAAAATGTTTTTAAATTCGATTGATTTATATAAAAGTGCAGCAGAATAGTTGCACTTTTTTTGTGTGTAGCTTTTATCGGATTAAGGTGACTGTTCCTTTTGTTTGTTGTGCATTTCCGTTGAGTTCATAACTGGCCATCCATACAAAACTACTGTTGTCCGGAGCTTTGCCTTTCCAACTGCCATCCCATTTTTCAAAAGGATCTGTGCTGTAAAAAATTTGCTGGCCGTATCGGTTGTAAATAGCCAGTCGATAATTTTTTAATGCGGCAATATTACCCAAAGGACCAAACCTGTCGTTGCGTCCGTCACTGTTGGGAGTAAAAGCCGAAGGGAAATAGATATTAGAACAATCTTCTAAAATATTTACTTCATCAGAACCTGAACAACCAGTACTGTCGGTTACGGTTAAACGATATAGTCCCGCTGAATTTACATTCAGGGTTTGGGCGTTGCTATTGTCTTGCCAAACATACGATGCAAAAACTCCCGGGTTGAGTACAATGGTTTGTCCGGCACAAATACTACGATCGGGCCCCAAGTTTACGCTCACTGTATTATTACTATTTGTAACTGCAATATTATTGCTATAAATACTGCATCCATTCACGTCTGTTAGGGTAAGGTTGTAATTTCCCGCAGCAATATTGGAAAGGTTGGCAATAGTGTCGCCATTGTTCCATAAGTACCGGTATGGGCTATTGCCGCCACTAACTGTGGTGCTGATGGCAGCATTGCCATTGTTGCAGGTTTCGTTTTGTGCGTTGGTGAGCAGTTGTAAAGGGTTAGCACTCAGCGTAAAATTAGCCGTTGCGTTGCAGGCATTCAAAGCGCTGATGATAACGGTATAATTACCTGGTCCTGCATTGTTGATCGAGGCGGTTAATTGAACTGGCGTGGTATTCCAATTGTAGAAATAACCACTATTGCTGCCATTGGCCAACACGCTAAGGGTGGCATCAGCCGCACCTGTACAGGCTCCCGGCCAAACGGTTACTGGTGTTGCGCCCAGAATAGTAACGTTGTTGGTAACGGTAACCGGCGCACTGTTTACAAAACCAGTGGTAAGACTTACCGCATAAGTACCCGGACCAGAAAATAGGTGCACTGGGTTTACCGTATTGGCAGTGTTGGTACTACCACTCAGTGGATCACCAAAATTCCAGGCGTAGCTATTGACACAGTTGCCGATGGTGGTGAAGTTAACGGACCGTTCTGCTGCTCCACATACAAAATTAAAAGACGAGGTATTAATAGGGGCTTCGTTGATTTCAATATCATCTATGGCGAAACCATCATAAGCGTTGCAGGTAGTACCGGCCCCAAAAGTAAATCGAAATCGTACGTTCGTTTGTCCGGCGGTCATTCTTAGTGTATGCCTCGCCGTTAGCCAGTTTCCGCTACCTTCTCCGCCCAGACAAATCCCGCTGTTGGCTTGAATATTCCCGCTCCAGCCTGGCCTGCTGCTTAAAAAATTAATGGAAGCTGCATTGAACCAATTAGAGCCATTACAATTATTGTTGGAGTTGGCGTCGCCAAGGGTTGTCCAGTTGCTCCCGCCATTGATCGAATATTCAAAAGAAGCACCATCAAATCTTCTTTCGGTTTCCCAAAATACTTTGAATCGAATTTCAGGATACTGCAAGGTGCTGAAGTTGAAGCAGGGACTTATCAAAAAAGAGTTTTCGCTATTGTTGTAAGAGCTGCCAGTTAAGTTGCCGGTGATCCAGCAATTTATCCCTCCGCCAGCCCCGGTGATTACCGTTTTAGAGGGTGTGCCCCATTCCCAGTCGGAAGCAGTGCCGCCATCTATCCAGCTGCCGTTGTTCACTTCAAAATTTTCTGTGTAAGGAAAACTTACAATGTTTGTGGTACAAGGTTGAGCCATGGAAACAAATGCAACCATTATTAGCCATAGCAGAAACAAACCTTGTTTTATCATTGGGGCAAAAGTAGCTTAAAAGCAAATTGGTAAGAGCGTTTATCAGCCTTTTGCAGACTATTATTAAAATTGAATAACCCTTAGAAGTGTTGTAGGCCATCCGATTCATGAATCAATGGCTATTGCTTCAAATGCTCCAATTCTTTTTGCATTTTAAACATCTCATCTCTCAACCTGGCCGCTTCCATAAAGTCCAGGTCTCTGGCGGCTTTCTCCATATTTTTTTTGGCGCGACCAATGGCTTTTTCCATTTGAGGAATGGTTTTGTATTCTTCCTGCTCTTCAGCTGCCACGGGAACCAGGCCTTCATCCGGTGCAATTGAGCGTGGATTACTTGGATCATATCCTTTTACATCGAGCACACTGCCTTGCGCAAAAATCTGTTCTTTTGTTTTTTGAATCGTTTTTGGAATGATACCATGTTCGGTATTGTATTCCACTTGTTTTTCACGTCTGCGGCTGGTTTCGTCGATGGTGCGTTGCATGCTTTCTGTCATTTTATCTGCATAAAATATAACGCGACCATCCACATTACGGGCAGCCCTACCTGCAGTTTGGGTTAAACTTCTTTCATTCCTTAAAAATCCTTCTTTGTCTGCGTCCAGAATGGCAACCAGTGATACTTCCGGCAAATCGAGCCCTTCTCTCAACAGGTTCACGCCCACCAATACATCAATGATGCCGAGTCGCAACTCTCTCAATATTTCTACCCGTTCGAGGGTGTCTACATCGCTGTGTATATATTTGCTTTTGATGTTGATGCGGTGCAGGTATTTGTCCATCTCCTCTGCCATTCTTTTGGTAAGTGTGGTCACCAAAATCCGATCGCCTTTTTGAATGGTTTTTTCAATCTCATCCAGCAAATCATCTATCTGATTTACGGAAGGTCGAATCTCAATCGGCGGATCCAGCAAACCTGTTGGACGCACTACTTGTTCTACCACCACACCTCCACATTTTTCCAATTCGTAATCACCGGGTGTTGCCGAAACAAACACCATTTGGTTCGTCAGGTTTTCAAATTCATGAAAATTCTGCGGCCGGTTGTCCATCGCAGATGGCAGTCGGAATCCATAATCTACCAACACCAATTTTCTGCTTCGGTCACCACCGTACATGCCACTGATTTGTGGGACGGTCTGGTGACTTTCATCAATGATGGTGAGGTAATCTTTTGGGAAATAATCGAGTAAACAGAAAGGCCTGGCACCTGGTTTCCTCCGGTCAAAAAAGCGGGAATAGTTTTCGATGCCGTTGCAATAACCCAGCTCGCGGATCATTTCTAAATCGTATGCTACGCGTTCGCCTATTCGCTGCGCTTCGATGTACTTACCAGAGTTTTTAAAATATTCAACCTGTGCGGCGGTTTCATCCTGTATTTCATTGATCACCTGCGCCATCATGTCTTTAGGCGCTATGTATAAATTGGCCGGAAAAATGGCGGCGTTTTCTACAGAGGTGATGCGTTTACCTGTGGCCAGTTCCAACGTTTCGATGGTTTCAATTTCATCACCAAAAAAACTGATGCGGTAACCGAAATCTACATAAGGCAAATTGATGTCAATGGTATCGCCTTTCACCCTAAAAGTGCCGCGGGTAAAATCGCCTTGGCTACGATGGTACAATGAATTAACGAGTGCATGTAAAAATCCTTGTCTGCTTATCACCTGCCCTTTTTGAATACGGATGATGCTATTTTCATATTCTACAGGGTTGCCCATACCATAGATGCAACTCACACTGGCCACAATGATAATATCTCTTCTGCCACTGAGCAATTGTGCGGTGGCTTGCAGCCGAAGTTTGTCTAGTTCCTCATTGATGCTAAGATCTTTTTCGATGTAGGTATTGCTGGTGGGGATGTAAGCTTCTGGTTGATAATAATCGTAGTAACTAACAAAATACCCCACGGCGTTGTCAGGAAAAAACTGCTTGAATTCGCCATAAAGTTGCGCTACCAAAGTTTTGTTGTGGGTGATCACCAATGTGGGCCTTTGAACATTTTGAATCACATTGGCCATGGTAAAAGTTTTACCACTACCCGTAACACCAAGCAAGGTTTGGTATTGTTCTCCCTCCACTAAACCCTCGGTGAGCTGTGCAATGGCAGAGGGCTGATCGCCGGCAGGAGAATAAGAAGAGTTGAGTATAAAAGCCATAATACGAATCAATGTTTTTGAGTGCCGCAAAATTAAACCAAATAAACTGCACTTTGTTAAAGTGTTGATGTCCGGCTGCATTGCATTTCATAAAAAAACTGCTTTTCGCAAAGCAGTTTTCAAAAAAAGATTTTTCGTTGTATTTATTTCGAAGCCAATTCAATCATGGTAGTCAATTCTTCTACCAAGGCATCGTCATTTCCGCCGAAACCAACAGATTTAAAACGGATCTTTCCCTCTTTATCCAGAATGAATTTGGTTGGAATGCCGTTCACTTTATAGTCAGCTACCATTTTGTCTTCTACATCCATCAACACATGGAAAGGATAGCCTTTTTTAGTCATAAATTCCTTTGCATTTTTTAATTTGTCTTCGGCAGATTCCCAGGTATCCACAAAAAGAAATGCAACATTTTGATTATCTCTGTATTTGGTCAATGCCTTGTTCATGCCCGGCATAGAAGCGATGCAAGGCCCGCACCAGGTTGCCCAAAAATCTACAACCACCACTTTCCCTTTCAGTGAAGTTAAACTCACGATGTTGCCATCAAAATCTTTCAGGCTAAAATCAGGCGCAGGTTCGTTGAGAATAGATTTCGCAATCTCTGCACGTTTTTGAATCAATGCATCTTGCTCCAACGCCTGTAAGTAAGTACTAAATTCATCTTTATTGCCCTTGCTTTTGATGTAGGCAGCTTGTAAAATTTCTTTTGTTTTTGAACTGGCAGTACCTGCTTTCACCATTCCTTCTATAAGTAATTTAACTTCTGCAGTTGGCAGTACTTTTTCTGCCAGCAACACATAACGTTCGTTGTATTCAGCATTTTTACTTTTTCTAATTTCAGCAGCTTCCTTTGCCACCGGATAACCTTTGGCATATTCGCCCATTTTGTACATAATGAATGCATAGGTATCACCATACATAGAGTAAGTGTATTTTTTTTCTGTTTCCCATTCAGCGGTGGTCATGGTTTCAGGTTTTGTACCCACGCCTTTTTTAAGTTGTGCCTTTGCAAAAGCGGTGGCTTCTGTAGCTATCTTAGCGGCCTCTGCAATATCTTTATCATTTTCGGCCATTTCCCAAGCAACATTGTTGAGACTAGCAGCTTTTGCGGATGCAGGCAATTTTCCTAGCCATTCATAGTATTTGTTATAATTTCCTTCAGCATTATAGCCAGACGCTATGGTTGACCTGTAATTATCGTACTCTCCTGAATAACGCTCTTCTTTGCCATATTTGGAAACGATAGAAGTGAAAATATTTTCTTTTTTATCCATGGCCTTTTCCCGGTAAAAAGAATCTATCAATTCATCTCTCCACCAAGAACCGCCAGGAAATTGTTGTTTAACGATTGTCTTCAAAGAATCAGCAGTAGGTTTCATTTTAAGAAAAGCATAAAAATTGGCTTTACCCAACAGATCGCTTTCACTCCTGTTTGGTTTGCTTAAAAAAGATTGGAGTTGATCCAAAACAACCGGTTTAGCCGCAACTTTATCAATGTTCAATAACCAGCCCCAATAGTTAGACATATATGGAAAGTCATTTTTAAGATTGGGGTATTGACGAAGGCCTTCTTCTAAAATTTCAACTCCAGCTTTCTTATCTGTTTTCATACCAAACAATCGCTCGCCTAGTACCAATTGTAAATAGGCTGCTGTATTATAATAGCCTGGTGATAACTTTTGTTGCAAATTATATACTGGAATAATGTACTGTTTACCTGCGTTATCATCCTTTTCTTCCCCGGCAACTATTTTAAATACGATGGCGGTGCTGTTGCTGTCTAATTGAGCAGTGCCGCTGTAAAGTTTTCCTTTTTTATTCAGCACCGGCTCAATTACCTTCCAAGAGTCACCTTTAAAAGCATAGAGTACGATTGAAATATCCTTTGCATCTTTTAAAGGAGAATAAGCCGCGTTGTATTCAAAAGAAAGCTTGGATGAAGCTGTTGGGTAAGCTGGTGAAAAGTTAAGCGCAGTAAATTTTACCTGTGCCTGCATTATAAAAGAGCTGATGATAAAAAAAGACACGAGCAATATTTTATATTTCATAAAAGTGTTTTTAGGTGCATGAAAGTATAGACATAAATCGATAGCTATCTGTTAAATATTTTTTATTACGAGAGATCATGTGGTATTTGTTTTGGCATAGCAATTGATTCTTTATGTAAAAAGTAGCGATTAATGAATATAAAGTGGTTTAAAAATAAATACCCTTTGTATTGTTAAATACAAAGGGTGTAGCTTGTAGAATCATTCTTTAAAATGAATATGCTTCTTTTAACCGATGGTTTTTTTGAACAATGCCAGCGTTCTTTCCCAAGAAAGTTTGGCAGCTGCTTCATTGTACCTCGCTGCAGAAGTATCATTGTGAAAAGCATGGTTCACCCCTTCATACATAAACAATTCATAGTTGATCTTGTTTTCTTTTAAGGCTGCTTCATAAGCTGCAATACCTTCATTGACCCTGGTATCTAAACTGGCGTAGTGTAGCTGAACCGTTGCTTTGATTTTTGCCACATCTTCTGCCTTTGGTTGCCGTCCATAATAAGCAACCGCTGCTTTTAAATCGGGCATGTTTACTGCCAATGTATTGGCCATAGCCCCACCCCAGCAAAATCCAACGCAGGCAAATTTTCCATTGCTGTCTTTTCGAGTTTTGGCATATTCGAAAGCCTTGATGAAATTTTGGTTGGTTTGGTTGGCGTCTAGTTTGGTAAACATGGTTCTTGCTTCGTCTTCATTGGCGGGTAATGTTCCTAATGCAGCCAGGGCGTTAGGCGCAATGGCCAGGTATCCCGCTTTTGCTGCTCTTCTTGCCACATCTTCCATATGGGGCGTAAGCCCACGATTTTCATGTATGACAATTACGGTGGGATATTTATTCAGTTTTTTAGGACGGGCAACATAGGCCTGCATTTGACATTCCTCCCCTGCATATTGAATACTTTCAGTAAAAAGCTCATCATCAAATGGGGTAATGGTAGCAGCAGTGGCTTTGTTTGATTCTAACATCGGCAAAATGCTCAAGGCAGCTGCCATGCTACCTGTGTACAAAGCCAGTCTTTTTAAAAATACAGCGCGACTTAAAGGTTTGTGTGTGTACTCATCGTACAAATTGATGATTTGCTGATCCATCATAAAATTGTAAAATTTAAAATTTGTAGTAACAATGTAATCATTTTTTTGAAAAGATCTGGGTTGCGTTTCTGATGAATCGCAATCCTTTAAACCTCTTTTAACAACTAATGATTTTCTGTTTGAGTAAGTCAGCATTATTTCAACATCAAATAGAATCGACATGAAAATAAATTTTCTTTGTTTTGGCAATATTTACAGCCAGCATTAATGAATGCTCAAAACAATCCTAACCAGCTTTCGGGCCATATCCTTGACATAACACCGGGCTTTCTGCTGCTCCGGTGGCGGTAGAATTGGAGGGACAAATCACCCATTCTTTTGCATGGGAAAAAATCGATGAAAACATCACTGATTAAAATAGCAGGCTAGGTAATTTTCTGCTAACAAAAAATAACAGAAAAGGAATCTGCAGATTGTGTTTCATCACTAAGCCCTATCCTGTTTTCAGCGTTGCAACACCCTAGAAATTTTTCTCTATGATTTGGTATAATTCAGCCTGTTGCTCATCCATTTTTAAAAGCTTTGTTTTTGTGTGTTTTGATTCTGGAAGTGTATAAGTTATTTGATACATGTTAT
>JBBSDF010000019.1:0-55838 GCA_038249665.1 Chitinophagales bacterium | reverse complement strand
GTTGCTGGCAGCATCCATATGCAGTGGATGGATGGCACTTGCATTGGTAGGCTCTGCGCCCCTGCTGGCTTGGAGTTATATGTATATTAAGCCGCAGTTTTAGAAGACATCGCCAAGCCTTTATATCGCAGTTCATTTATCACTGATCCATCATAACCCCTTGCCTCTACTACCATTAAAAAACCCCGCTATCTCTGGCAGGGTTCTAAAACTATGTAAACAAAACCTGTCAATTAAATTTCTTCTGCTCCTTCTACCAACACAATTGTTTTGTTGTTGAGTACTTCTACAAATCCACCTTGAATGCTGTAAACGGTACTATTACTTTTATCTTTTAAGATTTTCAGTTTTCCTTCCTGCAATGCGCTTACCATAGGCGCATGTTTGTCTAATACTTCAAACAAACCACTGATACCTGGCAAGATAACACCATACACATCGCCGCTGAAAATTTTGCGTTCTGGGGTGAGAATTTCTAATGTCATTTTTTTTTGGTTTGAAGTACTCAATTCTCAGTACTAAGTACTAAGTACTAAGTACTAAGTACTCAGTAATTATATTTTTGTATCGTGTAAGGAATTATAAAATGCTAAAATCATTCTATAAACCTGATTCGTTTCGTCTGTAACTTTATGAGCAACTTCGTCATCGATATAGCCAAATCGCTTAGATAGTTCCATCTGGGTTTGCAGTTCATTACAAGAACCCATCGAAAATTCAAGAAAATGTTGAAACTGCTTTTTTGTTGCCCTCCCTGCACCTTCAGAAATATTACTTGGTATAGATACCGCACATCTTTTAAGTTGTGAGATCAAACCAAACTTTTCTTCTTTTGGAAACAACGCAACAACTTTGTAAACCTGTTCTGCAAGATCCATAGACCGTTGCCAAATTTTAAGTTCTCTAAAGTTATGCATTCCCATTTCCGGATCTTTTTATCTTAGTCTGAGTACTAAGTACTAAGTACTGAGTACTAAGTACTGAGACTATGCTTGAGCTGCCGCCATTAACTTCTTCCCTTTTTCTATCGCATCTTCCAACGTACCTACGAGGTTAAACGCTGCTTCCGGATACTCATCTACTTCACCATCCATGATAGAATTGAAACCACGGATCGTGTCTTCTATAGGTACCAATACGCCTTTCAGGCCAGTAAATTGTTCAGCCACAAAGAAAGGTTGAGAAAGGAAACGCTGTACTTTTCGTGCCCTGGATACGACCAATTTATCTTCGTCGCTCAACTCATCCAAACCAAGGATAGCGATGATATCTTGTAATTCTTTATAGCGTTGTAAAATTAATTTTACGCGGTTGGCGGTGTCATAATGTTCGTCGCCCACGATAGCCGGTGTAAGAATTCTGGAGGTAGAATCCAATGGATCTACGGCAGGATAGATACCCAAATCGGCAATTTTACGACTCAATACCGTCGTAGCATCCAAGTGAGCAAAAGTAGTTGCCGGAGCCGGATCGGTTAAATCATCCGCTGGTACGTACACCGCTTGTACGGAAGTGATGGAACCATTTTTGGTAGAAGTGATTCGCTCTTGCATCAGACCCATTTCAGTAGCCAAAGTTGGTTGGTAACCTACCGCAGATGGCATACGACCCAACAAGGCTGATACCTCTGAACCTGCTTGCGTAAAACGGAAGATATTATCTACGAAAAATAAGATGTCTTTACCCTGGCCTTCACCTTCCCCATCACGGAAATATTCTGCAATGGTTAATCCGCTCAAAGCCACACGGGCGCGAGCGCCTGGAGGTTCGTTCATTTGACCGAACACGAAGGTTGCTTTAGATTCTTTTAGGTCTTCCATATCTACTGCACTCAGATCCCATCCACCTTCTTCCATGCTATGTATAAACTTATCACCGTAGTTCATGATACCAGCTTCTATCATCTCACGCATCAAATCGTTCCCTTCACGGGTACGTTCTCCTACGCCAGCAAATACAGACAAACCACTATATGCTTTCGCAATATTATTAATTAACTCCTGAATCAAAACTGTTTTACCTACACCTGCTCCACCAAACAATCCAATTTTACCCCCTTTTGCATAGGGCTCAATAAGATCGATTACTTTAATACCAGTGAACAAGATTTCATTGGCAGTACTCAGGTCTTCAAATAACGGTGGTTTTGCATGAATGGCGCGGCCGCCTTCTTTGCTTACCTGAGGCAAACCATCAATGGCATCACCAGTAACATTAAACAAACGGCCTTTGATGCCTTCACCAACTGGCATTGTAATCGGCTTACCGGTATCAGTTACTCTGGTACCACGAACCAACCCTTCTGTACCATCCATCGCAATGGTTCTTACACTATCTTCTCCCAAATGCTGTTGCACTTCCAGTATTAGTTTGTCGCCGTTGTCACGGGTCAATTCTAATGCATTAAGGATTTCTGGGAGCTTCGATTCTTTATCAAACTGCACGTCTACAACGGCGCCGATGATGGATTTTATTTTACCGGTATTGGCCATAACAAATATTTAAAATATATAAGATATAAATTTGAGCCGCAAAGGTAAGGCTATGCCTTGTATTTAAAAAAAGAAATGCCTTTTTTTTATAGCACTAACTTTAAAATCGACAACACAAAAGAGCATAGCTTTTCAGGATCTTGTTAAAGGCCCATTTTCTTTTGATTGGTATCGCTTTCGGCCAAATTTAAGGCTACTTTTGCTATTCTATCCCACATCAAATAACGTTTATGAAATATGTGTCTTTTGTGTTGCTGCTGTTCCTATTGTACGCTTGTTCTCCTGCCTTTCGATTCAACAAAGACAAGACGGCATTTAATGCAAGCAAGGTGACCATGAATTTTAAATCGGTTGCTGATATGAATGATGCCTATTTTGTGATCAAAGAAAATAACTTTTTTGAATTTTATAGAGAGCTGTTCGACAGCATCAAAAACACTCGTTATCCCGGCAAATATGAACTAAAGAATGATACTTTGCTGTTGAAATTCTACAATAATAAAGGAATCAAGTTATTAGGAAACAAAGCTGTGATAGATAGTGCAAAAAATCAAATTCTATTTATTAGGTAACCTTCATTTAAGAATGAATTGAAGTTGCCAATATAGGATTTGAGATAACCAGCATTGGGTATATCCTAATGGTTGATTCAATGGTTTTTATGATGACACCTCCACTACTGTTGGTTTTCTGTTTACCCACCACACACCCAACAACATCACCGTCATACTGCCTGCTTGTTTCCAACCCACTTCTTCTCCATACAAAATTCCCCAAAAGATGGCGACGATCGGAATTCCATAAGTAACCATTGAAGCGAAGACAGCTCCCGCTTTTTTGAGGAGCACATAAAACAATACCGATGCAACGGCACTGCCGAATATACCCAACACAAATGAATAACCTGTTGAAATGAGCATGTTGGTACCTAAAAAATCCTGACTAAAATAACCTGTTAAGTACAATACAATCCCAGCAGGAATGGCATTGAGACTGAGGGCCACTGCTGCTATTTGTAAAGACCCGATCCCACTTAAATGGCGATGCACCATATTTACATTGTAGCCATAAAAAGCGGTGGCTAATACCACATATAATATAAATAAGGTGTTGCTGTTCTGGCTAAAATTGGGCTGACTTAAAAACAATAGAATACTACCGGTGAGCGCTAGCAAAATTCCCGTTACTTTTTGGGTTGTGGGGCGGGTGCCAAAAAAAAGGGCACCTGCTATGATCACAAAAATGGGTGTGAGCGAATTGAGTGCACCAGCCAGCGAACTATCGATCCCTTGTTCTGCCAAGCAAAAAAGATAGGCGGGCAGCAGACTACCAAGCACCCCAGACATAAAAACGACTAATAATTTATTAGAAGGTATTTTGCGAATAGCCGAAATAGTTACGGGCAATAAAATGAGTCCAGCAGAAATAATTCTGATAGAAGCTACCTGAAAAGCCGTTAAATGCTGCAACCCTTCTTTCATTAATATAAAACTGCTTCCCCAAATAAAGGAGAGGGCAATAAAAAGAAACCAGTTGGCGAATTTTGGGTTCATACGATAAAACGAGCCGCAAAGTTGTGCCAATAAAAATTAGTAAACTAAATAATTTTTATTATTTTCCGGCTCCAAAACATTCAACCGACACTAACTAAAATCAACCAACATGGGATTTGTAAAAGAATTTAAAGAATTTGCTGTAAAAGGTAATGTAATCGACCTTGCCGTGGGTGTGATCATCGGAGGTGCTTTCGGTAAAATCATCAGTTCATTTATTGAAGACGTTATTACCCCACTTCTACTAACACCAGCATTAAAAGCAGCCAAAGTAGAAAAAATTGAAAATTGGGCACCCGGAGGTATTTTCTGGGGTAAATTTTTGAATGCTGTACTCAGTTTCCTTGTGATTGCTTTCGTTATTTTCCTGATGGTAAAGGCCATCAACAAGATGAAGAGAAAAGAAGAAGCACCCGCCCCAGAAGTATCCAGCACTGATCAGTTGCTGATGGAAATTAGAGATGCATTAAAAAAATAACCCAACTTCATTATCTTTGCGATGGCTACCATCATAGATGGTAGCCATTTTGATAACCAAACTAACCAACAATGAAACGTAGAGTTATCTTGGCCGGGATATCCCTGGTTACAACCCTACAAGTCATCGCACAAGATGGCGCCGTAAAAGATCTTAAAGACGCATCAGAAAAAGCAATTAACAAAGACCCTGCCGATACAATTCCCAGCAAGTGGAAAAAAGGGGGGCTGTTTAATTTAAACATCAACCAGGGTTCACTCAGTAACTGGAGTGCGGGTGGAGACGAATTTTCCTTTTCTTTGAATGCATTTGTGAACATGTATGCATTTTATAAAAAAGATAAAAACTCTTGGGACAACAGCGTCGATCTCGCATTTGGCGTTGTGAATACCACCAGCTTAGGCAATCGAAAAAGCAGCGACCGCATAGATTTTACGTCTAAATACGGCTATGAACTCAAAAAAAAATTAAACCTTGCGGCACTCACTAACTTTAGATCACAGTTTGCTGATGGCTTTTCATATTTTAAGGGATCGGCTGGACAAGACTCCAGCTCTTTAACCTCCAAAACTTTGATGCCGGCTTACGTACTAATGTCATTGGGTTTAGACTATAAGCCAACCGACAATTTTTCCTTGTTCTTCTCTCCTGCCACCGCCCGTTGGATAATTGTAGGAAATGATGCGATAGCTCCTTTGTATGGTGTCCCATTCGGGAAAAATGCCAGAAGTGAATTCGGCGCATTTTTAAGTGCCAACCTGTTGCAAAAAATTGGCCCTAATATGACCTTAAAATCGAAATTAGACCTGTTCTCCAATTACAGAAGTAACCCGCAGAATGTAGATATTTTCTGGAGCAACGTACTGGCAGCCAAACTCACCAAATACATCAATTTTACCCTAAACCTGGATGTCATCTATGATGATGATACTAAGAACGTTAAGCCCGGAAAAGGACCTGCTCCGCAAATAATGCAGTTGATGGGCATCGGCTTTGCATATAATTTTAATAAGAAAAGTCATAATTTTACTTCCCGGTAGGATATTTTTTTCCAACAGGGCTCACGTTTCTGTGAAAGGCCGATAAAAATAATTACAACTTGAACCCAACTACCTACCAGATTAAACTGGAACAATTTGAAGGCCCATTCGACCTGCTCCTGTTTTTCATTGAAAGAGACGAGCTAGACATTTACAATATTCCCATTACCAAACTCACCAACGATTTTCTGGATCATATTCACGATACAGAAAAACTGAATATTGAACTCAGTAGCGAATTTATTCTGTTCATCAGTACGCTGATGCGCATCAAGGCGAAAATGTTGTTACCCAGAAAAGAACTGGATGCATCTGGCAATGAAATTGACCCCCGACAGGAACTGGTGGATAAAATTCTGGAATACAAAAAATTCAAAGAGGCCTCCGTCCGCCTTGCAGAATTGGAAGCAGATCGGATGCTCATGATCAAACGGGGCAACCTTCAAAAAGAATTGTCGCAGATTGGCGAAGATGCCGGAGAAGGCACGGAAATACAAACGGTAACCCTGTTTAAACTAATGAAGGCCTTTGAAAAAGTGATTCATCGAATACAAGAAAAGAACAACCGGCCAGTGCACACCGTGTTACAATACGAATACACCATGGAAGGGATTCGGGAATACATGCTCGGAACCGCACAAAAAGAAAAAACCGTTTCTTTCGAAAAAATATTTGAACCCTGCGAAAACAGGATTCATGCTATTTTCATCTTTTTAAATATGCTGGAACTGGTGCAACAAAAGTTCATGAGTATTTTGGTAGGAGAAGGCAGAAATAATTTTATTATCGAATACAACGAACACAGAGAAGAAGACCAAAGCACGGCATTAACTGCTGATGACTGGACCAATCCCAGCTAAGCTGTTCGGAAGATTAGAGATACAAGCAAGAGCGCTTTAATAGATCGTTTCGTTTTATCAACGGTTGTATTTACAAGCATGCAACGTAGCTTTCATTGACAAATAGAAAGCAGGATAGGCTGTTCAGATTTTTCAATATACTTTTTCAGCTCCAGCAAAAAATCAGGCGCTACAGTTGGGCATCCCAAACTTGGGCAAATAGCTATCGGATACACTTCAACAGATGGCACACAACTGTGCCCATGCAATACCACAAACCTTTCAAAAGCTCTATTATTGCTGGCATCTAGCCCATGAAGCTTGTAAGCCAACCCGAATCTACCCCGGTAATCATTCCCAATTTTATACCTTCCCAATGAGGTGCAATTGCTGTTGGGAATATTAGAGAAATAAAGCTGATTGGTTCCTGTTACTGAACCGGACCCGTGGGTGACCAATCCTATTTTTTCAATATTATCTTTCTGAAGATTGTACACAAAAAAACGTTGCTTACCAGAATGAATACTCATATCTATCAAAAAAGCGAAGCGCTCATTAAAGCCATTTTTTTTACAGTAATTTTTCAGTGAGGCAGCTTTCTGTTGCAGCTTTTTCAACAATGCTGTATTGTTCGGTTTCTCAGTAATGTGGATGGGTTCAAAACTGTGTGACTGTGTTGAAAAGGATGGTTTATAAATGTAAAAATGGCCCAGCACAGTGGCAATTATGCAGGTTCCAACCACCATGGGTGTAATTTTTGTGTACATAAAAGTTGCGGTAAAGTGTAGAGATGCAGAACGGACGTTTTTCCACAGATATTTTAAGATGGTCGTTCATTAAAACAAAAAAGCCCCCCTGTTTTCAGGAAGGCTTTTAATAAATCGTTGGTATGTTTATGCGTGAACCGTTACTTTCACTCCGGCCATTGCCCTTAATATTTCAACAATAGCTTCTGCATCTAATCCAATTTCTTTGTACAATTCTTTGGGTGTGCCATGTTCTACCAATCTGTCTGGTATGCCCATGATTTTCACATCGGCTTTGTAGCCATGTTCGCTCATAAATTCGAGTATGGCAGATCCAAAACCGCCTACCACTGTTCCATCTTCTACGGTGATAATTTTTGAATACTTCGAAAACACTTCGTGCAACATCACTTCATCCAATGGTTTTACAAAGCGCATATCATAATGACCTGGATTGATACCGTCTGATCTCACATCACGGATGGCAGCAGCGGCAAAGTTGCCCAGGTGTCCCAAAGAAAGAATAGCGATTTCTTCTCCGTCTTTTAATTTTCTTCCTTGTCCAATCTGTATGGCCTCAAAAGGATATTTGGTAGCCATGGTATCTTTCTGTAAATCTGCATTTACGCCTTCTCCTCTCGGGTAACGAATCACGAAAGGCAGTGTATTACTGTCGAGCTGAGCGGTGTACATCAGGTTGCGCAGTTCTCTTTCGTTCATCGGGGCACTCACAATCAAATTGGGAATACATCGCATGTAGGCAATGTCATAACAGCCGTGGTGAGTCGGTCCATCTTCTCCTACTAATCCGGCTCTGTCTAAACAGAACACCACCGGTAGTTTTTGAATGGCCACGTCGTGCACCACCATATCGTATGCCCTTTGCATAAAGGAAGAATAAATGTTACAAAACACTTTTAATCCCTGGGTAGCCAAACCGGCACTCAGCGTTACGGCGTGTTGTTCTGCGATGCCTACATCAAAAGCACGGTTGGGCATTTCTGCCATCATGTATTTTAAAGAAGATCCGGAAGGCATGGCGGGAGTAATACCAAACACTTTATCGTTTTGTTTGGCCAATTCAATCATGCTATGCCCGAATACATCCTGATATTTCATGGGTTGCGGCAGGTCGAAAACTTTTTTCTGAATGATGCCTGTTGTTTTGTCGAAAAGGCCTGGTGCATGCCAAAGGGTTTGGTCTTTTTCTGCCAGATCGTAACCTTTACCCTTCACCGTTTTGATGTGGAGGATTTTAGGACCAGCAATGTCTTTTAAATCAGAAAGCGTATCTACCAACTTGCTGATGTTGTGCCCATCAATCGGACCAAAGTAGCGGAGGTTCAATGCTTCAAACAAGTTGCTGCTTTTACTCACCATTCCTTTTAAGCTGGCTTCTACTTTGCTGGCCATTTCTCTGGAAAAGTTTTTCCCAATCGGAAGTTTGCCCAATGCCTTCCATACATTGTCGCGCAGGTCGTTGTAAGTATGGGAAGTAGTAATGTCAGTCAAATATTCTTTGAGCGCTCCCACATTGGGATCAATACTCATGTTGTTATCGTTGAGTATGATCAGCAGGTTGCTTTTTTCAGCACCGGCGTGGTTCATGGCTTCAAAAGCGAGACCGGCCGTCATGGCGCCATCCCCGATAACCGCAATGTGTTGTTTGTCCGTTTCACCTTTGTAATAAGATGCCATGGCCATACCTAGAGCGGCGGAAATAGAGGTAGAAGAGTGCCCAACCCCAAAAGTATCATATTCACTTTCGCTTCTTTTAGGAAAACCACTAAGGCCGTTGTATTTTCTGTTGGTCGGAAATATATCTCGCCTACCGGTTAAAATTTTATGTCCGTAAGCCTGGTGGCCCACGTCCCATACTAATTGATCGTACGGTGTATCAAAAACAAAGTGCAGTGCAACGCTGAGTTCCACCACGCCTAAACTCGCTCCAAAATGCCCGCCATTCACACTTACCACGTCAATGATATACTGGCGCAGTTCGTCGCAAACCTGCTGTAACTGGTCTTTGCTGATATTTTTTAGATCTTCAGGGCTATTGATTTGCTGAAGTAATGGGCCTGCTTTGATTTCCATGTATTGTATTTAGCACTGTAAAGGTAAGTTTTTTAAATTTCCATAAGATAAAACAATCATATCCATAATAAGTTCTGATATTGGTATAAATAAGAAATATTTCCTTCATTAAAACAATAAAGAGTAGAATATATTATGTTTTAAATCAATAAATAAAGAGCATAGGTTACCACAAAAGTAAAATATAAAAACATGCAGCACTTTTGCTCAAAATAGGTTCTTCAATTTAAAACGTTCCCGTGCGAAGGTTCGTACCGATGATAGCTTTCTTAACCCTCGTATCAGGCCGTATCCTTTGCAGTGTTAAAGAAGTAACCTGCCCATCTTTTACCGATCCATTTTTCGACCAGCGGTTTTCCTACACGCAATATACCATTGTAAGATTCAAAGGCCCCAATCGGGAAGACACGGTGAATTTTTGGATGCAGACTGTGTACGAGTCGCCCAGTTATGAAACTTCACAGGGTGGCTACGGTAACAATGTTGCATTTTGTGAAGCCCCCAAAGACTTGATCGGAAGGAGTTCTGCTAACACAAATCAACTATTTGATATACGATACTCTAAAAATGAAAGTTTTACCAATGGCCAAAATGGCTATCGTTTAAAAGTTCAGATTGAAGGTAGTAATTGGGTGGCACAACAAATCAATAACAACAGCACCAGCCCATTTGGGAACAAATGGATTCAATGTGGTAGACAGTAGCTACAACTTTAGCTTTAGCAATGGGATAACTTATCTGGTTCTATCTACAGTAACCAACTACACGATAGAAAATAAAAATAACCGATATTACAAGTTATTTATTGCGAAAGGAGCTGAAATTGTGGGATTTGATGAATATCCTTCCAACAAAAGATGGGTGGTATAATAAGACCATATGAATTTTCCAATGAATGTTTCGATAGGCGAATTTGAATTGCCGCTTCATGCTGTTTTTGAATTCGCTGCATTTTTTATCGGCTTTCGGTATTTTCTGTTCCTTAGAAAAAAACGATCCGACAGCATTAGCACCAGCAACAGAATTTGGATATTAATTGGAGCCATCATTGGCTCTATCATTGGCAGCAGGTTAGTGGGCGGATTAGAAGATCCGGAACAAATTAAAATAGCCAACAATGTATGGATGCATTTCTACCAAAACAAAACAGTTTTGGGTGGTTTTTTAGGCGGAGTTTGGGGGGTAGAAGCCATTAAATATTTGTTGAAAGAAAAACAAAGCAGTGGAGATCTGTTTACTTATCCCATGATATTGGCATTGATCATTGGCAGAATCGGTTGTTTTAGCATGGGCGTGTTTGAAGAAACTTACGGCATTCCTACGCAATTTTTTACCGGTATAGAATTGGGAGACGGCGTGAACAGGCATCCGGTTACATTGTATGAAATTGTTTTTCTGCTTTTCTTATGGATAGCATTAGCGGCAATAGAAAAAAAGCAGCCAGCCCGAGCGGGTTTGCGTTTCAAGAGGATGATGATAGCTTATATGGTCTTTCGATTTTCACTCGATTTCATCAAGCCACATTATACATTTTCTATTGGATTGTCTGCGATTCAAATCACTTGTGTGATTGGATTGATATACTATTCAATTGTATTCTTATTAAAAAAATATTCAAATCACCCTAATACACAACAACATGCCTGAGCGCCCTTACACCTACTACGATTTTACATTGAGTATTTGCAGCACCTGCTTGCGCAGAGTAGATGCTAAAATTGTATTTGAAAACAATTATGTGTACATGCTAAAAAATTGCGCTACACATGGATTTGAAAAAGTGTTGATTGCTACTGATATCGAGTATTATAAAAACATCCGAAATTACAATAAGCCATCTGAAATGCCGCTTCAATTCAATACAAATACCCATTACGGTTGTCCGTATGATTGTGGCTTGTGCAAAGATCATGAACAACACAGTTGTTTAACCGTAATCGAAATCACAGATCGGTGTAACCTGCAATGCCCAACCTGCTACGCCATGAGTAGCCCTCACTATGGCAGACACCGCACCATTGAAGAAGTAGAAAAAATGCTAGACATCATCGTTGCTAATGAAGGCTCGCCCGATGTGGTTCAAATCAGTGGTGGAGAACCGACGGTACATCCCGATTTCTTTGCCATTATGGACATTGCCAAAACAAAACCCATCAAACATCTGATGCTGAATACCAATGGCATTCGGATTGCCAAAGACAAAGCATTTGCAGCCCAACTAGCTACCTATGCTCCCGACTTTGAAGTATACCTACAGTTCGATTCATTTAAACCCTCAGTACTTGAACAATTGCGGGGAAAAGATCTTACAGAGGTTCGCATCAAAGCATTGGAACACCTCAATGAACTCAATCTTTCTACTACACTAGTGGTAACCTTACAACAAGGGCAAAACGATGATGAAATCGGTGCCATCATCGATTACGCTTTACAACAACCCTGCGTAAGAGGCGTTACTTTTCAACCCACACAAGTAGCGGGAAGAACGGAAAATTTTAATCCTGCTACAGATAGAATAACGCTAACGGATGTACGCAGAAAAATATTAGAACAAACCAATGTATTTCAGGCAAATGATATTTTGCCCGTTCCCTGCAATCCCGATTCTCTGGCCATGGGATATGCGTTGAAATTAAATGGAGAAGTTTTTCCGTTGACGAGATATGTTGATCCAATGCAATTGCTCGACAATAGCCGCAATACCATAGTGTATGAACAAGATGAGGTATTAAAAGCAAAGATGATCGATATTTTCAGTACAGGTATTTCAGTAGATCGTGTAGAAGAAAACTTGAAATCGTTGTTGTGTTGTTTACCTCAAATTGAAGCACCCGGACTTTCTTACAATAATTTATTCCGGATCATCATCATGCGATTCATCGACGCCTATGATTTTGATGTGAGAGCCATCAAAAAAAGTTGTGTGCACATCGTACATAAAGATGGGCGCATCGTGCCCTTTGAAACGATGAACCTTTTTTACAGAGATGATAAGGAGGAATATTTAAAACAACTGCAGGCAGAAAGAACCTCGGTAAATATATAACCTGATGAATTTCACAGTTTCCATTTATGTTATATATTTACAGCATGAGTGAAACTCGTCTTCAGAAAAAAATCGTACTGATTTGTGTAGGAATACACATAGCCATTACTTTTTTATTATCACTCATTCTTGGCGGTTTTAATGCCAACGACTACATGATACTGTTTGGATTAACAGGCATCTTCGTGGGCATCTTGTTACTGGTGATTGGATTGATCGCATTGTTTGCAAAAGATAAAAGGTTTGCCCAGGGATTTTTATTAAGTGCTGGCATTATCCTTTTACTTGGTTTCCTCTTTTGTTCAGAATCTAAACTGAAGACGCATTGAGATGTTTCTTCAATTGCAATATCAAATCGCCATCGGGGCAATTGCCCAAAAAGTCTCTTGCTTCGCTTGGTTTACAAACACCCGGATAATCACCTTTCCAATTACCCATGTCTTGAATAATTTGAAAATGCAGGTGCGGCGGCCACTGACCATTTTCTTCTGGCGGGCCAAAATGTGCCAGCAATTGTCCCCTGCTCACATACATGGCTTCTGACATTCCACTCAGGTCTTTAACCGACAAATGACCATACAAAGTATAAAAATTGGTTCCTTCTAACTGATGTTGTAAAATGATCGTAGCTCCATAATCTCCGTATTGTTCATTCATGCCGAAACTATGCACCATCCCTCCAAGCGGAACAAATACCGGCGTGCCTACCGGGCCCCAAATATCCGTTCCCAGGTGAATACTTCTGGGTTCTTCTTTTTTAGCAGAAGTGCTGTCTTTGTTGGTATCAAATATTTCACTTCTTCTGTACATCTCTCTCGGTTCGTTGTAACCACCGATTAAATAAGTGGCATTGGCTGATTGTCTTTTACTTTCGATATATTGATCTAAGGTTTCTGTGCTTTTATACACAGCAGGGTTTATTTCTTTATTTGACTTAGAAAGGTCTAAGGTAACCACCGTTTGTTTGTTAGGATCAAAGGGTACTACCGGGAAAAAATCAAAAGCATATTTTTCCAGTAAGCCCATCAGGGGAAATATATTCATGCCCTAAAATTAATACATAAGTACGAATCTTGCTGTAGCATTTCTTAAACTTCGGTTCATCCAGCTGTAATTCTTAAAAAAAATGAAAGGTACAAAGAGGATTTATTGTAATTTCCCACCAAATTGTTTCCACATGCAAAGTAGAAGACGCTTTTTAAAAAATACTTCCCTTGTGTCTGCGGGTATCCTGCTCAGCTCCTGCGAATTTGGAGCTACATCCAAAAAAGCGGGTATTCAGTTGTACAGTCTTCGCGACATCATCGGCAAAGACGTAAAAGGAACCATCGCTGCGGTATCGGCTGCCGGCTACAAAGAAGTAGAAATGTATGGCCTCAGTGCAGATCAACAATTTTTTGGATGGAAGGTAAAAGAATTTGCTGCCTTGTTGCAACAACACCAATTAACGAGTCCGAGCGGTCATTATGCCCCGGAAAAATTCTTATATGAAAACGGATCCGGCGATGAGGTGAAACAATTGTGTGACGTAGCACGCGGCATGGGCCACCGCTACATAGTAATTCCATGGCTAGAAGAAGAAAAAAGAAAAACCATCGATCAATACAAACAATTGGCAGAGCTCATGAGCAAAGCGGCTGTTATTTGTAAAGCCGAAGGAATTGAGTTGGCGTATCACAATCACGACTTTGAATTTGCAGATATCAATGGACAAAAGGGTTATGATATCTTGCTGAAAGAAACAGATCCAGATATGCTGAAGATGGAGCTGGATTTATATTGGGTGGTGAAGGCGGGTTATGATCCCGTCGAAATTTTTAAAGCGTATCCCGGCAGATTCCCAATGTTGCATGTGAAAGACATGGACAAGGCAGACAACACAAAAAATACAGAGGTGGGTAATGGCAGTATCAATTTCAAAAAAATATTTGAGCATGCCGGCAACGCCGGAGTGAAACATTATTATGTAGAACAGGAAAACAATTATCAGCCAGATATATTGGGCAGTATCAATAGCAGCAGTAGTTTTCTGAGAAAAAAATTATTCTAAAAATGATGGCTATAAGATCCCATGTGAAAATTTCAACCTTCTATCAAACAAAGAGGCGGTACCCGGCTAACAGGTACCGCCTCATTCAATAATATAAAACTACTTACAATTCTTTTATTTGGATGTTGCGAAACCAGACTGCGTTGCCATGGTCCTGTAAGGCAATTTTTCCTTTTTTAAAAGTTCCAAAACCAGTCATGCTGTTGAATTTGCTTTTAGCAATCATTTGCCTCCATTGATCATCCCACAATGTAGTTGTTACCACAACTGTGCCATTCAGCATAAAAGTAAGGGCTGCATTTTGAACGATAATTTCTGCTGCATTCCATTCGCCTGCAGGTTTTACCGTTTCTACACTGCAACTAATGAGATCGTATAAATCTCCGGCCCGGTGTTTTACAATTTTTGCATCGGGATGTGCCGCATTGTCGAGCACCTGCATTTCGGGGCCGGTTCGCCACACGTAGTCGTATTGACTGGTGTCTTCGTTTACAAAAAATATGATCCCGCTGTTTCCGCCGGGTGCTACTTTCCAATCGAGTTTTAAATGAAAATTTTCATACTCCTTGTTAGAAACAATATCCCCTCCATCGCTGATTTGCCAGCCCTCTTTTTTACTGGTGTCGAGGTACAGAGAACCATCTGCCACTTTCCAGGCGCTTCCGATGCTGGCTTTGCCGTAACTGTGCCATCCCTCAGTGGAAGTACCATCAAATAAATTGACCCAACCCGTATCTGTGGTCACCGTAACATTTTTTGCAACATTGTTTGTAGTTTTTTTATCCGTTTCCCCATTGTTACAGCTTGTTAAAATGCAGACACAAACAAGAATATTTAAGAGTTGTTGGCGCATGCAGTTATTTTTTTGGCTTGAGCAATAAAATGTATTTCGTCATAGCGATGGCATCTTCGGGAGAAATATCCGGATGCGGGTTCATGGGCACTTCTCCCCAAACGCCTTTTCCGCCCTTGATGATTTTACCCGCTAATAATTCGTAATTGGCTTGGGTAGTGTCGTATTTTGCCGCTACATCACTATAAGACGGACCAATAGAGGGCTCATTGATTTTATGGCATGACCAACAATCAGATTTTGCAACCAGATCAAGGCCTTTCCTATAATCAGGGTGATCATAAGATTTTACTGGCTCTTCTACTGGTACAGCCGGAGTAGTTAATTCACTTGTTGTGTTGTTGGAGGAAGTGGTGGCCTCGTCGCCACAGGCCAGCAAACTACCACAGAAGGCAGCTACCACAAAGAAGATCGTTTTTTTCATGTTTGTATTTTATTGTAAATATTTTTCAAAATTATTGATCCAATCCCAAAATCCTACGGTTCAATTTTTCGTCGGCGGCCACATCCGCAAAATCATCAAATGCCTTATCTGTAACACGGATGATGTGATTTATTATAAATGTTGCGCCTTCTCTAGCGCCTTCTTCCGGATGTTTGATACAACACTCCCACTCTAGCACAGCCCAGCCTTTATAATTGTACTGAGCCATCTTACTAAAAATGGAGGTGAAGTTTACTTGTCCATCTCCCAAAGATCTAAATCTGCCTGCCCTGTTGATCCAGCTTTGGTAACCACCATATACGCCTTGCTTACCGGTTGGATTAAATTCTGCATCCTTCACATGGAACATTTTAATCCGTTCATGGTAATGATCAATAAAGCCGGCATAATCGAGGCACTGTAGAATAAAATGTGAAGGGTCGTATAACAAACAAGCCCTTGGATGCTGCTGAACTTTATCTAGAAACATTTCATAACTGACGCCATCGTGCAGGTCTTCACCTGGGTGAACTTCATAACAAAGATCAACACCTTGTTCATCAAAAAAGTTCAACAGCGGCAACCATCTTTCCGCTAGTTCGGTGAAGCCGGTATCTACCAAGCCATCGGGGCGTTGCGGCCATGGGTAGATGGTGTGCCAAAGCAATGCGCCGCTAAAAGTAGCACAGGCGTTGAGGCCCAGCCGTTGCGATGCCAAGGCAGCATATTTTAATTGTTGAATTGCCCAAGCCGTTCTGGCCTTGCTATTGCCATGTACTTCTTTGGGAGCAAAGCCATCAAACATAGCATCGTAAGCAGGATGAACCGCCACGAGTTGGCCCTGCAAATGGGTACTCAATTCAGTGATCACCAACCCTGCTTCTTCAACTATTCCTTTTACTTCGTCGGCATAGGTTTTACTTTCGGCTGCCAGCTGCAAGTTCATGCAGCGACTGTCCCAGCTGGGTAATTGTACACCTTTAAATCCCAGCGATGCTGCCCAATTACAAGTGCTTTTTAAATCATGGAATGGAGCTTGCTCCCCCATAAATTGTGCTAAAAAAATGCCAGGACCTTTTATTGTTTGCATAAAAATGTTTTGACGGTTGATGTCTTATCAAAGCTTGTTAATTGCTGTAAACAATGATTACTTTTTTTGATTAAATCCTTGGTTTCTACCCCAAAAACTTTATCCATTTGGTATCACTTTTTCCAGAAGCGATCATATAATCAATAAAAGCCATGCCGCGGATACCTTCATCAATGCCAGGAAAATCGAGCCAGGCTTCGGCTGGTTGTTGATGATTGCGTTTAGCCCTGATGGTGAGTATAAAATTACGGTACAAATTGGCAAATGCTTCCAGGTATCCTTCCGGATGCCCGGCAGGCACCCGGGTATTGTGGGAAGCCATTACATCGTTGTATCCGGCGCCTGTTCTGTAAATAGCAGTGGGTTTATCGGGCCATTTTACCAACAAAGAATTGGCATCTGCCTGCATCCATTCCAATCCGCCTTTATCGCCATACAGCCTGATGCGCACATTGTTTTCTTCACCCGCTGCTACTTGTGTGGCAAACAATACGCCTGTGGCTCCCTGTTCAAACCGGAGCAGTGCTTCACCATCGTCATCCAGCAAACGGCCAGGTACTACCGTGTTTATTTGAGCACAAATAGCGCTTACGGTTAAACCTGAAACATATTCTGCCAAATTAAATGCATGCGTACCTATGTCGCCCATACAACCAGCCTTTCCACTTTTTGAAGGGTCGGTGCGCCATGCCGCCTGCACGTTGCCTGTTTCTTCCACCAAGGTACTCAACCATCCCTGCGGATATTCTACATATACTTTACGAATCGCTCCGAGCACACCGCTTTTTACCAATGCCCTGGCTTGTTTCACCATGGGATAACCCGTGTAAGTATGACAAAGCAACAGCGTAGTATTGGTGGCAATCGATTTTTCTTTTAAGGCAATGGCTTCCACTAAAGAGAAAGTAACCGGTTTCTCTATCACCACATCAAATCCATTATCCATTGCCATCATAGCTGGCTCAAAATGTGCGAAGTTAGGGGTCACAATACTTACAAAATGGATGCGCGTTTCTTCTGGCAAAGCCGCTTCCGCTTTCAACATCTGCTGATAAGAGTCGTACACCCTGCTCTTAGCGAGAAACAAAGCAGCCCCGGTTTCTGCTGAAACCTCAGGCTTACTACTAAAGGCACCCGCCACTAGTTCTGCCAGTCCATCCATATTTACAGCAATTCTATGCACGGACCCGATAAAGGAACCGGTGCCGCCGCCAATCATTCCCATTCTTAATTTTTGATGGATCATACATTCATTCTTTTATTTTTATCGCAAAGTTATTTGTATTGAAGAAAAAAATTAATGGACTAAAAGCAAATTCTGACCTTAAATTAACTAAACTAATGGTGCAATTAAAAAAAATCATAAATTACTTCACTAAAGTACAAACTTGCTATATGAGATTAAACACGAGAGTGCAACTTTCTGCCATGATGTTCATGGAGTTTTTCATTTGGGGAGGTTGGTTCGTTACGATGGGTACTTATTTGAGTAAAACACTTGCTGCATCGGATGTTCAAAATGGTTGGGCTTATAGCACTCAATCATGGGGTGCCATTATTGCCCCATTCATCATTGGTTTAATTGCTGACAAATTTTTTTCTGCTCAAAAAATTCTTGGATTTTTGCACCTTGCCGGAGCTGGATTGATGTACTTCATTTCTAGCAAAAATAATTTTGGAGAATTTTATCCGCTCTTACTGGCCTATATGATCTGCTACATGCCCACACTAGCGTTGGTAAATGCAGTGGCGTTGAAACAAGTGAACAATGCAGAAAAAGAATTTTCTACCATTAGGGTATTTGGCACACTCGGCTGGATTGCAGCAGGATTGTTGATTGGCTGGATGGCATGGGAGCAAAAAGGATCCCTGGTGAATACCTTTAAAGTAACTGCTGCCGCGTCATTGGTGATGGGCTTGTTCAGCTTCACCTTGCCCGACACTCCTCCAGGAAGAGCAGGCACCACTACCACTATCAGGGACATACTAGGATTAGATGCATTAAAATTATTGAAGCAAAAAAATTTTCTCATTTTTTTTATTAGTTCCATGCTGATCTGTATTCCGTTGGCATTTTATTATCAGGAAACCAATAAATTTTTGAACGAATTAAACGTAGAACGTGCTTCTGCAAAAATGGCGCTGGGCCAAGTCAGTGAAGCCGTTTTCATGTTTTTAATGCCCTTGTTTTTTGCAAGGTTTAACATCAAAAAAATGCTGATATTCGGCATGATCGCCTGGGTGTTGCGTTACATCCTTTTTGGATTCGGCGATGCAGACAGTGGCTTATGGATGCTGTACCTTGGCATCGTACTTCACGGCATTTGTTACGATTTCTTTTTTGTAACCGGACAAATTTACACTGACAAACAAGCAGGTGAAAAAAACCGTTCTTCCGCACAAGGCATGATCACATTGGCTACGTATGGGGTAGGCATGTTGATTGGCTTTTGGGTGGCGGGCAATATCAGTGAATATTATAAAACTGCCGGAGGGCACGATTGGAAAAGTATCTGGATGATCCCTGCGGGTTTTGCTGCAGCCATCACCGTGCTGTTCATATTATTTTTTAAAGATGATAAAAAAACGGTGGAAGAAACCATACAATCTTAATCATGCAAAGAAGAGCTGCCATCAAAAATATCAGTACCGCCCTTGTTGGATTGGGGAGCGTAAGTGCTGCCCTTGGCAACAGCAGCAACAATTTAGCTAAGTTGAAATTAAAAGGCAATATTCGTCACTCGGTTTGCCGGTGGACTTACCAGCATGTAGCTTTAGAAGTCCTGTGCCCATCCATCAAAAAAATAGGTTTTAATGCCATTGATCTGGTTGGTCCGGGTGAATGGAAAATCCTTCAACAATATGGCATCTACTCTTCAATGTGCAATGGAGCAGAAATCAGTCTTACCAAGGGTTTTAATGATCCCCAATACCATGCAACACTAGAAAAAAATTATTCCCGGCATATCGAAATGGTGAGCAAAGCAGGATATACCAATCTTATTTGTTTTAGTGGCAACAGAAATGGCATGGATGATGAAACCGGCTTAAAAAATTGTGTGGCTGGCCTCAAAAAAATAATGAGTATTGCGGAAAAAAATAAAGTGGTGATTCAGATGGAATTGTTCAATAGTAAAATTGACCATAAAGATTACATGGCCGATAACTCTGCCTGGGGTATAGAATTGTGCAAGCAGTTAGGCTCTCCCAATTTTAAATTATTGTATGATATATACCACATGCAGATCAGTGAGGGAGACATCATTCGAACCATTCAGAACCATCATACTTATTTTGGTCATTATCACACTGCCGGCGTACCAGGCAGGCATGAGATTGAGGAATTACAAGAACTGAATTATCCCGCCATCATGAAAGCCATCGTGCAAACAGGATACCAGGGATATGTAGCGCAGGAGTTTATCCCAACAGGGAAAGACGATGCCGAAAAGTGGAAGGCTTTGAAAAAAGCGATCAAAATTTGTGACGTCTAAACTATTTTAAAATAGCTGTCTATTCTCTACCCCGTGAGAATAGTTTCCATCTATCACACTCCTCTGGGGAAGGAGAAAAAATATTTGCTATGCCAGATAATCAGTACGATGCAATTGTAATAGGATCCGGAATCAGCGGGGGTTGGGCGGCCAAAGAACTCACCGAAAAAGGCCTGAAAGTTTTAATGCTCGAACGGGGCAGGAATATTGAGCACATCAAAGATTACGTGAATGCCAATAAAAATAGTTGGGAGTTTCCGCATCGGGGAAGACCTACGCAACAAATGAAAGAAGACTTTCCTGTGCTCAAAAGAGATTACCCACTTAATGAAGAAACATTCGGTATGTGGGCCAACGAAAAAGAATCACCTTACACTGAAGTAAAAAGATTCGACTGGTATCGCGGGTATCATGTAGGTGGTAGATCGCTGTTGTGGGGAAGACAAAGCTACCGTCACAATAAAATGGATTTCGAAGCAAATGCCAAAGAGGGTATTGCGGTTGATTGGCCGATTCGTTATGATGATATTGCAGCTTGGTATAGTTATGTAGAAAGATTTGCCGGCATACAGGGAAGCAAAGAAGGACTGGATGTTTTGCCAGATGGTGATTTTATGCCAGCCATGGAAATGAACATCGTAGAAAAAGATATTGCAGCAAAAATTAAATCGCATTACAACGGGGGTCGACACATGTTCATCGGCAGAAGCGCCAACATCACACAACCCCATTACGACAGAACCAATTGTCAGTACCGCGATGCCTGCTGGAGAGGTTGTCCGTTTGGGGCTTATTTCAGTACCCAATCTTCTACCCTTCCGGCAGCCATGAAAACTGGTAATCTCACGTTGGAAACCAATAAAATTGTAACAAGAATATTATTCGACAAAGATAAAAAAAGAGCCACTGGTGTAGAAGTGCTAGACGCGGAAACCAACAAAACGTATGAGTATAGTTCTAAGATCATTTTTGTTTGTGCATCGTCATTTAACTCCACCTGGGTATTAATGAACTCAGCCACCGACGTGTGGGAAAATGGATTGGGTAGTAGCAGCGGCGAACTGGGTCACAATGTAATGGATCATCATTTTAGAGTGGGGGCCGGCGGCACGGTAGAAGGTTTTGAAAATAAATATGTTTATGGTAGAAGACCTACAGGCATTTACATTCCACGTTTTAGAAATGTAAACGGCGATAAAAGGGATTACCTGCGCGGCTTTGGTTACCAGGGCGGCGCCGATCGCGGAAGGGGTGTTGAAATAGCCGAAATGTCTGTTGGTGTGGAGTTGAAAGAAGCACTTTCAGAACCCGGTAATTGGTCGATGGGAATGACTGCATTTGGAGAAATGTTACCGTACCATGAAAATAAAATCTATCTCGACAAAAATAAAAAAGACAAATGGGGATTACCTATTCTTGCCATTGATGTAGAAATGAAGGAGAATGAGATTCGCATGCGCAAAGACATGGAGAACGATGCAGCGGAGATGCTATCGGCTGCCGGGTTAAAAAATGTAAGCACGTATAATGCTGGTTACGCCGTTGGACAAGGTATTCACGAAATGGGTACAGCCAGGATGGGAAGAGACCCCAGAACTTCGGTGCTCAACGGGAATAACCAGGTATGGGACGCACCCAATGTTTTTGTAACAGATGGGGCTTGTATGACATCAGCCTCCTGTGTAAATCCGTCACTTACTTATATGGCACTTACAGCAAGGGCTGCAGATTTTGCCGTAAAAGAATTAAAAAAAGGAAATCTTTAGTGGCAATAAACAATTACAATACAAAAGCAACCAGTTATATAAGTTGCTACTTTCAAAACATAAACACAATTTTATGGAACGCAGAGAAATGATTCGAATGATCACCCTTCTTACGGGCACTGCTTTTATTGGAGGCGACTTCCTGCTAAGCGGTTGTAAAACTCCTGTAAAAAAAGACGCAGTATTTACAGATACCAATATCTCCCTGTTAGACGAAGTGGGTGAAACCATCATTCCTACAACCGATACGCCCGGAGCCAAAGCCACAAAGATTGGTGCATTTATGCAGACGATGGTCACTGACTGTTACACGCAGGCTCAGCAAGATGCTTTTGTAAAAGGAATGACAGAACTGAATGAAGCTTGCGAAAAAGCAAACGGAAAAACATTTATAACCTGTAGTCCGGAACAACGAAAAACTTTTTTACAGTCACTTGAAAAAGAAGCAATAACATTTAATAAAGCCAAAGATCTCATAGACAAACCACTGAGAGAGGCTGCCCAAAAAGAACAGAAGGAATTTACAAATTCCCCGTCGCATTATTATTCGATGATGAAGCAACTCACTTTGTTCGGTTATTTTACTTCAGAAATTGGCGCTACCAAAGCACTCAGACACAACCCAGTTCCCGGTAAATACGATGGCGCATTCCCGTATCAAAAAGGAGACAAAGCCTGGGCATGATCATGTTGAAACAATCAACCTATTTGATGCCCTTTTGGGATAGCGTTTTTTGCTGACGATTACCCGGAAAAAAAGAAATAAAAAAATTGGAGCCAGTAAAAGAAATTTTTACTGGCTCCAATAAATAGTTATTTAATTCTATCCATTTCTTCCTGTGCACCCATCTTTCTTTCCCTTGCTTTATAATTGGTTTTACCCAACTTCCATCCAACCTGAATGGTGAAGGTGCGACTTTCCCATTTACGTAAATAAGTAAATTGCACATTGCCAATTGCTGTGCGTTGCTGCCAACGTTGAGTATCAAAAATATCAGTTACAGAAGCTCGCAGCGAAAGCCTTTCCTTTAAAAAAGATTTGCCTCCAGCTATATCTACACTGCCCAACCATGCGGTTTTGCTAATAGCATCTTTGGTGGCGATACTTCCCCAACTGCTCAACTGAAGGTTCCACTTTTCAGGTAGTGAAAAACGATGACTGGTGTACCAACCCATGGCCCATGCTTTATTTTTAAGTTCCCCTTCTGGAATAGTGCCACTGTAAGCATTGTACCTCGGAGAGAGGTTGCTGTAACTGCTCCACCATTTAGTGATCGGAACAGAGATACCTGCTTCCACATAAAAACGTTTTTCTTCTCCGATATTAAAATTCATCGCTTCTGTACGTTCCCCTTTTTGGGTAACCACTGTTTGAAAAAAGTTTTTGGTAACGCTGTAACCCGCAGTGATCTGCAATGCGTATTTATAAGAGTAACTCAAAGAAACAGTCTTGGTAAATTCCGGCAATAAAAATGGATTACCTCGCTCGCTGCTATAGTTGTCATAAATATATTCAAAGGGATTTAGTTCCTGGTAGCCTGGGCGATTGATTCTTCTTCCATAATATCCGCTAAAGTTGTGAGATGCGTTTACTTTATAACTTACATACATCGTAGGGAAAAAGTTCAGGTAACTGGTATCGGGATATTTCACTTGAGCGCCTTTCAGATTGGTGCTGGTACCGTTTATACCCGCGTATTCAAGTCTGCCACCGAATTTGTATTCCCATTTTTTAAATTTCGAGGAAAGGGAAACATAAGCTGCATAAATATTTTCAGAGTAGTCAAAGACATTGGATCTGCCCGTATCCGCTACAAAAATATTGTTATTAAAATATTCGGTACGGAGGTCATTGTTGGTTTCAATTTTATTCAACTTCCATCCCAACTCTACAGATGAATTCAATTTTTTTAATTTACGCTGATAATCCATTTTAATACCATAAATATTGATGGCCGTATTTACATTTTGGGCGTTAGCGGTATAACCATACTTGGTAAAATTATTGTCGAATAAATCGGTTTCAACAAATCCGCTGCTGTGGTTTGTAAAAGTGGCATAATCAGCATCGATGTTTAACTCATTCCTTAGGCTATCTTCATACCTATAATTGAAGTTATAACTGTAGCGGCTATTTTGTTGTTGATGATCGTTGATGGTACTTAGGGATGAATCTGTTTGTAAATTACTTTGTATAAATGTAGAACCCGGCGTATATAATTTGCTGCTGTATTCGTTGGCTTTGATGATAAAGCCCAGTATATGTTTGATGGATAAATAATGATCTGCCCCTATTTCGAAAGCGAGGTTGCGGGATGCATCCTGGTCTACGGTGTTGTTTACAAATATTTTAGCGGTACTATCGCTGTTTACATACCTAACAATCGCTCCGTCTGTGTTTTGGCGGGATTTCCGGGCAGATACGTTTCCGAACCAATTCCATTTTTCTTTTCTAAAATTTAGGTTGGTTGACGCATTTCCATTTCCATGAACTGATTGGGTATAGCTGGTACTTACACTACCGTTGAACCCTTTTTTTGTCAGCCTTTTCATTCGAATATTGATGATACCCGCGTTTCCTTGTGCCGGGTATTTGGAGGATGGCTGTGGTATAATCTCAATCTTATCAACATTGGCGCCTGGGGTAGATTTTAGCCAGTCGGCCAAATCCCTTGCAGACAGCTGGGAGGGCCTTCCATCGATCAACACATTGACCCCCGTTTTCCCATTCATTTGAATGTTTTCATCTTGGGTAATGGAAACACCAGGAGCACTTTGCAAAATTTGAAACAGATTACTCGTCACCGCCAATACATCATTTTGAACATTCAACACGGTTTTATCCAGTTGCTGCTCTATGAACCCTCGTTTACCCACCAAGATCAATTCTGATAGTTGTTGGGTTTTTTGAAGGCCGGAAGTATCTTTTGCCGGGATAGAATCTTTTGTTTGAGCTGTTAAAAAAAGAGGGATAAACAGAAGGGATAAAATAATAAAAGATTTCATTTGAATAGTATTGAAGTGATTGATTGCTCAAAACTCCTTTTATCGCAGCTGGATACTGGCTCAAATCATACAATGAAACCAGTTCAGTTGGTATCAAATGATGTAGGCGGTTTTTGGGTAGTATCAAATGTGCTAACTAAATGATTGACAATATATTAAAAAAATAAAAAAAGATACTGAATCAAATTAGCTGGTGACCTTTTGGAGCAGAAAAAGTAACAATTGCAAAAAAGAACCCGAATATTTGATGGTACTGTCGCAGGTGATTTTTTAAAATTCAAAAGAAAATCAAAATCAAAAATATATTGGGTACAAACAAATGAACTCCGAATGGCTTCGCTGAAGAATATTGCTGCTGTTTGTCGGGCGCTAATGTCGTCGACAGAAAACAGGATCAAAAAATCTGAAAACATCCGATATTTATTACTTGTAAATATTTTTCATGTTTAACCGAACCATTTTCTGGGGAATAAAAATATGGCAAGTTGCCGCTCTCTTAGCTTTTTATGCATTCTTTGCCACACAACATTGGCTTGTTCGCTGGCTCAATTCAGGAAAAAGATACAATAGTTTCCAAGCTATTCTGATAGACTATTTTGTCGTTAAAATAGTACTCACCTTGCCTTTGTGGTGGCTATATTTTAAAAAATGGCAACATAAAGCAATTCAATTCAAATTGATAATGCATAGCGTCACAGCACCGATATGGGTTTGTGGCTGGTTTTACGGGTATCGAATGATGCAAGATTTGATGGGTGGTGGTTATCTCACTGGTGATGCCATTTGGTGGGATCTATACATTCCTGGCTTATTTTATTGCCTGCAGTTTGCAGTGTTTCATGTGTACGCATTTTATCAAGAAACCATTTTGCAAAAACAAAGAGAACAGCAACTGATGCAAGCCGCTTACAACAGTGAAATAAATGCTTTGAAAGCACAGATTCGGCCCCATTTTCTATTCAACACCCTTAATTCGATTAGTGCTTCTGTACTAGTTGAGATGGAACATACCCGAGAACTCATTGCCATATTGGCTGACAATTTGAGGTACAGTTTAAAAGCAAGTGAAAATGAGTCGATGACCTTTCATGACGAATTGCAATTCATCCAAAATACACTCGATCTTGAAAAAGAAAGGTGGAAAGAAAGACTTCAAGTAGTATATAAAATAGACGAAAGCTTGTTGCAAAACAAAGTACCGCCCATGCTTCTCCAACCCCTTACTGAAAATGCCGTCAAACATGGTATAGCAAAGATGGTTGATGGAGGTACCATTCATATCAGCACCAGGAAATCTGTTAAAAAAATTAGAATTGGAGCGTCCGATACCGGCGCAGGAATCGATGAAACCTTCAAAATTAATATGTTCAAAAAAGGTATTGGACTCAAAAAGGCCCATACTCGATTGATGAAACTTTTGAATGAACCTATTCAATACAGACAACAACTTGTAGTCGGTATCGAATTTTATTTTTACATACCAATCAATACGATCAAATGAAAACACATTTTATGATTTGTCTAGTCCAATTATTCGGATTTATAGCACAAACACAGCCTATTTTTTATTACAGCATCACGTTTACCGATTCAGTGCCTGCAGAAATTCAGCAACTGTATGTCAATTATGATCTTAACGGGAAAAAACAGGTGGATACGATTCCGATCGATCGTTTGTTTTACCAGGCAAAAAAAAACATCCCTTATCCTACCGCCGCAACCCTTACTACCAACAACCAAAAAATAGCCCCTTTACAAGTATTTTTGGCTAACAACAACCTGCAGATTACAATTAATAGCAACATTCAATTAAAAGATGGATCCGGCTTACAAGAATCCTTCTGCAACTTAATAAAGAATGACAATATCAGACCACAGTATTTTCCTTTGTATGCTACACTCAACGAAAAAAAAGACAGCATAGGATTACAACAACTTTCTAAGATCTTCGATAGTTTAAGAGTAGACGATATTCAAAAAGCCCGCAGTTTTGTAGATCGGTATCCACGCTCGTATTTATCGATGTTTGCGCTGGTGCGGTATGCTGGTTTCGAAGAAAACCTTCTTCAAATAGAAAAAACCTTTTACCAATTACCTCATTGGGCTGTTAATAGCGCAGACGGTATAATACTTGCTGAAAGAATTGAAGGATCGAAAAAAGCCAGTAAAGGTAAACCCGCACCCATTTTTTCCCAACCAGATAAAACTGGCATAATTTTTAAATTGGATCAATTCAAAGGAAAATTTATCCTGATCGATTTCTGGGCAAGTTGGTGCGGCCCCTGCAGAAAGGAACATCCTGCATTAATAAAATTGCAGAAACAGTTT
The DNA here is from genome assembly GCA_038249665.1 of Chitinophagales bacterium. Taxonomy (GTDB): domain Bacteria; phylum Bacteroidota; class Bacteroidia; order Chitinophagales; family Chitinophagaceae; genus Ferruginibacter. The sequence goes on along the minus strand of JBBSDF010000019.1, from coordinate 28,539 downwards.
AATAACAAAAACCTAGAAGTAATTTCAATTTCATTAGATGATTCGAAATCCAGTTGGCTGGCTGCAATAAAAGCGGATCAACTCAATTGGATGCAACTTTCAGACCTCAAAGGATTTAGAAATACCGCAGCACTGCTATATGGTGTACAAACCATTCCATCTAATTTTCTGATCAACCCAGTTGGATTGATCATTGCTAAAAATGTGTCTATACCAGTACTCAATTCAATATTAGAACAATACCTTCAATAAATGCAGCCCAGCAACGCTATCAAAAAAGTACTTATTTGTGACGACGAAGCATCTGCAAGATTGCTGTTGAAACAATACTTATTGGCTTACCCACAATTAGAGTTATTACATGAATAATGTAATGGGCTTGAAGCAGTTTCTGCCATAGAGCAACTGGAGCCAGATTTGATATTCTTAGATATTCAAATGCCAGTATTAAACGGATTTGAAGTATTACAAAAAATGATACACATTCCTCAAATCATCTTTTCAACTGCATACGACCAGTATGCACTAAAAGCGTTCGATAACAATGCTGTAGATTATTTATTAAAACCTTACACGAGAGACCGATTCAATCAGGCAGTAAACAAAGTTTTAATCAACAATTCCTCCAACAAATCATGTTTTCAGCAACTCAGTCACCAGTTACAAATAGGTCAATTCGACTATCCTGAAAAAGTGTTGGTAGAAACAGGCGACAGAATGATTGCTATAGAAACGGCCAATATTTTATGGATCGAAGCAGATGCTAATTATACAAAACTTCATTGCTCCAAACGTTCATATCTCAGCAACTTTGGAATTGGCATGCATGAGTAAAAACTGAATCCGCAATTATTTACCCGCACACATCGATCTGCCAACATCAACTCCATCAAAGAAGTGTACCGCGATCAAGCCAGATATTTTGTAATACTACAAAATCAACAAAAACATAAAGTAGGAAGAAATTATGTGACGAATATTAAAAAAATAAGCTCGTAAAGGTTCTTGGGCAAAAACCAATCCATCTCCATCCCTATACATTCTTCTCTATCCAACCTTTCGGGCTCAACCCTGTTGCTTTTTTAAAAGAACGGTTAAAAGTGGCCTTGCTGTTAAAGCCACAATCATAGGCTATGCCCAACAAGGTTTGTTTTTTTTGTTCGCCTAATATCAGTTGCTGCTTCATGGCTTCTACCCTGTATTGATTGATGAAATCATTGAAATTAATACCAAATCCCTGGTTAATGATCTTCGACAAAAATGATGGATTGGTTTGTAATTGCCTGGCCAGTTGGGTCAAGCTCAGCTCCGGATCTTCGTACAATCGTTCGGTTTCTAACAATTCCGAAACTTTTTGTTTCCAGCCCTGCAACAACAACGCTTCTTCTTGCGGCATGCCTCCTAAAGACCCAATTTCTACGTACTCGGCGTCTTCTGTTACTTCAAACGTTTCTTTATTTACAGTGCCGGGATGAAGCAACAACAAGGGCGATTTTTGTTGAAGCAGATTGAGTTTAAAAGATATCTTCGTTTCTATGGCATTGGAATAACCCGTAATGGCGATGTAATAAAAAACCACCGCAAACGAAAAATATTGCCACCAACTGCCCCAATAGCTGTATTTTGAAAAAGCAGGAAAAAGATTTCCGATCATAAAGAAACATTTAATCCCCAGCATCAGCAAAAACGCTATTAAAAAATTACGCACCCAATTAAAGTTCAACGTTTCCGCGTAGCTCACTACCTGAAGCATCAATTGTTTAAACAGATGATAGTACCTGAGCGAGTATATAAAATAAAACAGCATCGACACAAAACCAGTCAACTGGTACCAAGTATCAAAATCACGATCAGAACCGTCTTCCAAAAAATAATATCGCTTTAAAATAAATTTGTCGGTCACAAACATTAACAAAGCATAAGCGAGGTACAATAGCCCCGGCAAAAAATGCTGATAATCTTTTTTACGGAAGGTAAATGACGGATTTAATAAAGTTTGTACATAAAAAAACACAGCGGGACCAATCAAAAACAAATGCTGAAAAGGTACATAAAAAATGATATCGCGGTAAGGCTGGTTGTCATACCAGCCCGCAAAGCCCAACATCCATGGAGCGATGTACAAGATGCACAGAAAAAGAAAAAATGCTAACCAGTTATCCGATGCACTGTTGTTCTTTTGTGCCTTTCGGAGCAACAGGATACCGTACACCAATCCGTGCACAAAAAAAATAAGCAGCAAAGAACTGTAAAAGCCAAATTCAAAACGCATGTGCTAATATAAAGAAAGCCGGCGATAGATCGCCGGCCAGTATGATGGATGAAAATGTAGTTTATGCGGGTTGCAGTACTTTCTGTTCCACTGAAGCAGGTGATTGAATCAACGATTCGAAATTGATATCAATTTGTTGCAACAGCTTTTCTTCTAACATGGTGGCGAAGCCTTCGAAATAAGCAATAGCATCTTCTCGATTGTTTCGTTTCAGCCATCTAAAACCACCTTCTAAATGTTTTAAAACTTCGCGATCTGTCAGGTATTCTACATGATGAATATCAGAAGGGGTTAAGCCCACTTCTACCAATTTGGTAATCACCAGGTCGATTGGGGCCCTGGTAACCGGGCAAAATTCTTGTGCCAGTTCCGTCCACTCGCCAATTCCCTGGTGAGCATAACGCAAAATTTCGCCCTCCGTTAAGTCGGTAACTACTTGCACCAGGTTGCCACAATTGCACGCGCCGTGGTGGCCCCAGGCATAGTGTGATCCGTTGCGGAGTTTGGTCGCAGTTGTACGCAAAGCTTCTATCAATTGTATATTAGGTTGTGCCATTTTGCTAATTTAAGAGTAAAACAAGCTTCTAAATCATTTTGTTCAGCCAAAATTATTTTTATACGCCCCGCACATTAACAAGTTCAAAAAATGCTAAATGGTTAAACAAAACAAGGCTCAAGTAGCTATTAAATGACCACATTGATCATTTTATTTTTTACATAAATGATCTTTTTGGGTGGGTTCCCATCCAACCACTTTAATATGGTTTCGTTCGCAGTAACAGCCGCTTCTACTTCTTCCTGTGTTAAAGTGAGCGATAACGACATATTGGCCCGCACTTTTCCATTGATAGAAATAGGATATTCTTTACTGCTCTCTGTCAATAAAGAAGCATCAAATTTGGGAAATGTTGCATCAATCACAAACCCTTCATTGCCCAGTTGCTGCCAGAGTTCTTCTGCAATATGTGGAGCATAAGGTGCTAATAAGATCAACATTTTTTCCAGCACTTCCTTTTTGTGGCACTTCACATCGCCGAGTTCGTTTACGCAAATCATAAAAGCGCTCACAGCGGTATTAAAAGAAAACTTTTCAGTATCCTCTTCAATTTTTTTAATGCTACGATGTAGTATTTTCAACTCCGCATCGGTGGCTTTTTCGTTCGTCCAAACAGCCCCCTTGATGTCATTATTAAACAACCTCCATAGTTTTCTCAGAAAACGATGTACGCCTTCAATACCCTTGGTGTCCCAAGGTTTGCTTTGTTCTACCGGACCCAAAAACATCTCATACATCCTGAATGTATCGGCGCCGTATTTTTCGCAGAGTTCATCCGGATTAACCGTATTGTATTTTGTTTTCGACATTTTTTCTACCTCTATACCACATATGTATTCTCCGCCGTCTTCTACTACAAAAGTCGCCTTTGAATAATCGTTTCTAAACCTACTCAATGCTGCCATATCCAGATTCACTCCATCCACATATTCAACGGGAACTCTGTGGGGAGTAAAACTAATAGAAGAAAAATCATCAGCTGTAAAAGACCTGCTAACACTCAATTTATTTACTTTATTTTTGATAAACTCTACGGCCTCTTCTTTGTTTTTATCAAAAAGGGAAGCGTACTGTTGAATGATATCATTAGAGATCAAAAACTCGAAAGGTTGAAAATGATTTGGTGGCGTACCTCCAACAGTAGAAATAGAATACACAAACCTGCTGCTACCTTGTATCATGCCCTGGTTCACCAACTTCTTAAACGGCTCATCAAATCCTATCCATCCAAGGTCAAACAAAATTTTAGTCCACATTCTACTATACAACAAATGTCCCACCGCATGTTCCGTTCCGCCGATGTACACATCTACCTGGTTCCAATAATCACTCGCTTTTCGGTCGCAAAATGATGCTGCATTGTGTGGATCCATATAGCGTAAAAAATACCAGCTACTACCTGCATAACCAGGCATGGTATTGGTTTCCAGCTCCTGCGCTACCCATTCCGGAATATTGGCCAGCGGACCAGCACCGTCGGGGCCCGGACCGTACTTATCAACATGTGGTAACCTAAGCGGCAAGTCGCCTTTCCATTCGCTTGCTATGCCGTCTTTCCAGGTAATTGGAAAAGGTTCACCCCAATAACGTTGACGGCTAAACGCTGCATCCCGCATCCGGTAATTCACTTTGCGGGTTCCAATGCCTTTTTCTTCAATGGCAGTAATGGCAACTTCAATCGCATCCCGCATCAACAACCCGGTTAAAAAACCACTTTTTTCCAGCACTGCATCCTTGGTAGCATTGGCAGCTTCGCCAGTATAAAAATCACCAATGATATTAGTGATCGGAATTCCATAATAATGAGCAAATGCAAAGTCTCTTTCATCGCCGCAAGGCACCGCCATAATAGCGCCGGTACCATATCCAGCCAACACATATTCACTGATCCAAATGGGTATTTCACGGCCATCAAAAGGATGGATGGCAAAGGCGCCTGTAAAACAACCACTGATTTTTTTCTCGGCCATCCGCTCCCGCTCACTCCTGCTTTTTACATAAGCAATATATTCCTCCACCGCCTTCGATTGCGCTTCTGATTGAATAGCTTGTATCAAATCCAACTCCGGTGCCAGCACCATAAAATCTACGCCAAAAATAGTATCCGGCCTCGTGGTATATACTCTTAAATTTCTATCGGACCCTTTGATCGCAAAATCAATTTCTGCACCCGATGATTTACCGATCCAATTGCTTTGCATCTCTTTCATGGCATCACTAAAATCTACGGTAGTCAATCCATGCAACAACCTATCAGCATAAGCCGTAATGCGCAGGTACCATTGGCGTAGCTTCTTTTTTTCAACCGGGTGTCCACCTCGTTCACTCACCCCATTCACCACTTCATCGTTGGCTAACACCGTTCCCAACGCTTCGCACCAGTTTACTTCGCCATAACCACAATAAGCCAACCTGCGTTTCATGAGCCATTCGCTTTTTTCTTTTTCATTAAAAGCATTCCACTCCGCAGCAGTAAAATCTTTGCTGCCTGCGGTTTCATATTGTTGTAGGAGGTCTGCCATCGGCCTCGCCTTTTGTAGAGTGCTGCAGAAATAACTGTTGTAGAGCTGCAAAAAAATCCACTGTGTCCATTTGTAATAATCAGGGGAACTGGTGCGCACTTCCCGGTCCCAATCGTAACAAAATCCAATTTTATCTAATTGCTTTTTAAAGGTCTCAATATTTTTTTCGGTGGTAGCTGCAGGGTGTTGACCTGTTTCAATGGCATATTGTTCTGCCGGCAAACCAAAACTATCAAAGCCCATCGGATGCAGCACGTTAAAGCCTTTCAGCCTTTTGTACCTGCTATAAATATCGCTGGCTATATAACCCAACGGATGGCCCACGTGCAATCCAGCACCACTCGGATAGGGGAACATATCCAGCACATAATACTTAGGCTTATCCGAAACATTGTTTACCCGATAAGCATGGGCCTGCTTCCATTTTTCTTGCCATTTCTGTTCAATCCCTTCCTTGCCATTAAAAGCATATTCCATAGTATCATTTTTTTTGTTTGCCAGCGCCAGTAACTATTTTCAACTTTACTTGCGTCGCACACTTGTATAGGTGATTATTGATTCGACTGAAAATTTCCGGGCAGCAAATCTTTTAACAAATTAATAAGTCGGTTTAAACCCGATTTAAAAATATATTTGACCAGCCTTCGTTTTTTAAGCAAGGGGCAAATTTAAAACAAAGCAGGTAAAAACCTTTATTTTTGCCAACATCGGAAATTGAATGTAAAAATTTCTTTTATATTCTCCGGCAAAAGCTCAGTTAAACATGAAATAATTTACAGCAACACCTCTTAAAAGGTTTGCATCATCTTATCAACAGCAATTGTATTATGGCTCAATTTGGAAAAGCATCAGCAAAAAGAGGAAAACCTACTTACGCCTATGCTATCATTGGTGTTTCGCTGGTATTGTTTTTATTTGGCATCGTTGGGTGGTTTTTCCTCAACCTTCGCAAAATGGGCGATTCTTTTAAAGAAAACATTCAGGTACACGCCTATCTCAGCCCTACGGCTCAAAAAAAGCAAATTGATAGCCTTACCCAGTTTATTACCACCATTCCCTATGCCAATAGGGTAGAGTTTATCGGTAAAGAAGAAGCGCTTAAAAAATATAGCTTAGAAAACGACAGCAGCTGGAAAAAAATCATAGACGCCAACCCATTACCAGAGAGCATCGATTTTTATGTGAAGGCGAGTCATGTTGATGCCGACAGTCTCAACAACCTTTCTACCCTACTTCAAACTACTTACCCCGGCTTGATCACTGAGTTTAATTTTCCGACCGAAATCGTGACTAAAGTAAGTGGTTACGTTAAAACAGGCGCCATATTTGTGCTGATCGGGGCGGTATTGCTGACCATCCTGGTGGTATTTTCAATAGACAATACCATCCGTTTGGCCATGTATAGCAACCGTTTCCTCATTAAAACCATGCAAATGGTGGGGGCTACCAGGTGGTTTATTGCAAAACCCATCAACCAAAAAGCCATCATGAACGGCCTTATTTCATCCGCAATCGCCATCGCAGCGGTTTGGGGAGGAGTTTTGCTGGTTGAAAACATGATTCCAGAACTCAAATTGCTACACGATAATGCCGGTTTAATTGTGCTGTTCTTTATCATCACCTTACTAGGGGTGACCATCTCTTTGGTAAGCACGCACAGGTCTGTGATCAAGTATCTCAAAATGAAGCTAGATGATCTTTATTGATGTATTTGTAGAACCAAAGAGGAGTTAATTCGCTTCCTATTGCAATGGGAGCCCCTTGGCTACTTCTAAACTTTAAACTATATTGCAAACTCATTATCATTCACATGGCAAATACTAAAGAAACAACTGCAAAAAAAAGTAACCCGCAAGCGCTGAACACCCCATTGTTTGGAAAAGAAAATTTTAAATGGATGCTCATTGGAGCAGCGGTACTGGCACTGGGATTTTTTTTAATGGCAGGCGGTAAAAGTGCAGATCCCAATGTGTTCAACGACAAAGAAGTGTACAGTCACACCAGAATCACAGTGGCCCCCATTCTGATCATCGCAGGTTTCATCATCGAAATTTTCGCCATCATGAAAAAACCACAAAACCAGGCTTAATGCTTTCTACTTTATAAATAATATTACTGCGCTGTACCAAACGGCGCTTTTTTTATAACCGTTGTTTTATAATAGATTGGTTAGAAAACCAACGTGAATAGTTATTTTTTTTGAACCAGGAACCTTAAAACCGTCTCAACAGTATGACCACTGCTCAATCTATCATCATTGCCATAGTAGAAGGACTTACAGAGTTTTTGCCTATATCGAGCACTGGTCATATGATCATCGCTTCTAAAGCTATGAACGTACCAGACAATGACTTCACCAAAATGTTTACCGTAGCCATTCAATTGGGCGCCATACTGGCGGTGGTGGTACTCTACAGAAAAAAATTCTTTGACTTTAAAAATATCCGTTTTTATTTCAAATTAGCCGTGGGGGTGATTCCTGCACTGATACTAGGGTTTTTATTTTCTGATAAAATTGATGCGCTTTTAGAAAGTACCACAACCGTTGCCATCACGTTGTTGTTAGGTGGCATTGTGTTGTTGTTCATCGACAAAATGTTCAAAAATCCGCAGATCAATGAAGAAAGAGAAATCAGCTTCCTTCGATCTTTTATCATCGGATGTTGGCAGTGCCTCGCCATGATACCAGGTATGAGCAGGAGTGCTTCTTCTATCATCGGTGGTATGCAACAAAAACTCACCCGCGGTGCTGCGGCAGAATTTTCTTTTTTCCTTGCAGTGCCCACGATGCTGGCTGCTACCGGATATAAATTACTCAAATACTATATGGATGCCGGTGGTTTTACCATGGAGGATATCCAACTACTGGCAGTGGGAAACGTAGTAGCTTTTATGGTGGCCCTACTCGCCATTCGGTTTTTTATTGGCTTCCTCAAAAAATATGGATTTAGAGTATGGGGCATTTACAGGATCGTCGTAGGATTAGCCCTGCTCATCCTTATTAAAACGGGTCATCTAAACCCTTAATATTTCGGGTTTGTAATAAAATAGTATATTTCATTCTTATTTACATTCCATGCAAACTGCTTCTAAAAAAGTAATCAACGGTTGGGCCATGTACGATTGGGCCAATTCTGTGTACAATTTGGTAATCACCACCACGTTTTTTCCGGCATACTACGCTGCTGTTACTGGCATCCAAAACAAAGAGTTTGCAGATGGCATCCCTTTTTTAGGCAGAAATTTTACGAACACAGAATTAAAAGATTATGTGTTGTCATTTGGCTTTTTGGTCATTGCCATCATATCGCCCATACTTTCTTCCATTGCAGATTACAAGGGGAACAAAAAAAACTTCATGCGCTTTTTTTGTTACCTCGGCGCACTGAGTTGTTCGATGATGTTTTTCTTCGACAAAGACCATGTGACCCTCGGGTTGGTCTGCTTTATGCTGGCAGGCATTGGTTTTTACGGAAGCCAGGTTTTTTACAATTCTTATTTGCCGGAGATAGCTGCGGAAAAAGACATGGACCGCATCAGCGCCAAAGGTTTTACCATGGGGTATATCGGCAGCGTCATTATGCAGTTGATAGGATTCGCGCTGGTGATTGCTATGCCTGATAATCCGCTCCCACTAAAAATTACTTTTTTATTGGTGGGTATTTGGTGGATCGCATTTGCGCAAATCAGTTTCAACAGATTGCCCACTACGCCAAAAAAAGAAAGGAAATCCAAAAAACATGCGTTGGTAAATGGTTTTCACGAACTGCGCATTGTATGGAACCAATTAAAGCACATGCCCACCATGAAAAGATACCTTGCCGCATTTTTCTTTTACAGTATGGGTGTACAAACTGTGATGCTCATTGCCATCGATTTTGGTATCAAAGAGCTGAAACTAGAAAACATCAAACTCATCATTACCGCCGTTATCATACAGTTGGTAGCCATTGTGGGTGCTTTTATGATGAGCCGACTATCTGCTGTATATGGCAATATCAAAGTATTAATTTTTACAGTCGTGCTTTGGATAGGCGTTTGTATTGCAGGCTACTTCATGCAAACAGAAATGCATTTTTACATCATTGCTTCTTTGGTAGGTTTGGTGATGGGTGGCATTCAATCGCTCAGCCGTTCTACCTACAGTAAATTTATGCCAGAAACAAAAGACACTACTTCCTTTTTTAGCTTTTATGATGTTACAGAAAAAATGGCCATCGTTATTGGCTTGTTCAGCTTTGGTTTAATAGAAGGACTCACCAACAACATGAGAAATTCTATTTTGGCACTCATTGTATTTTTCGTGTTAGGCTTGGTATTTTTATTCTTTACTTATGTTGCTCAACAAAATAAGCACCTTAAAAATAGTTAGATCATGAAACTTTTTTCTATCAACACCGGTTATTTCAAACTCGACGGCGGCGCCATGTTTGGCGTGGTGCCCAAAAGTATTTGGAACAAGATCAATCCTGCCGACGACAACAATATGTGCAGTTGGGCGCTACGCTGCTTGTTGATAGAAGACGGCAACAGATTGATATTGGTAGATAATGGCATGGGCGACAAGCAAGATGACAAATTTTTTGGCCATTATTACCTGCATGGCGATGATACTCTCGACAAATCATTGGATGCTCATGGTTATCATAGAGATGACATCACAGATGTTATCTTAACCCATCTCCATTTCGATCATTGCGGAGGTAGTATTGTCAGAGAGGGCGACTTACTAGTGCCCGCATTTAAAAACGCCGTTTTCTGGAGCAATCAACGTCATTGGAAGTGGGCTATAGAACCCAACGACAGAGAAAAAGCTTCTTTTTTAAAAGAAAATATTTTGCCGATTCAGCAAAGTGGACAACTAAAGTTTATAGAAACCCATCGCCATGATTTTCCAGACAACATCATGGTGCGCCAGGCATTCGGTCATACGGATGCGATGATGTTACCGCAAATCCAATACAAAGGAAGAACATTCGTTTTTATGGCAGATCTGTTGCCATCGGTGGGTCATATTCCTTTGCCTTACGTGATGGCTTACGACATGTTCCCACTGACCACACTAAATGAGAAAAAAACTTTCCTTACAGAAGCACAACAGGGAGATTTTGTGTTATTTTTCGAACACGATCCATTGATTGAGTGCTGCACACTTCAACTTACTGAAAAAGGTATCCGTGTAAAAGATACCTTTTCATTGAGTGATTTGTAAATCAGCTTTTATTATCGAACGTTTTGCAATGAAGTAAGTGGGTAACGCAAGTTTTTATAACTCATCATATCCACTTTAACACTGCCCACAGAAATGGGGCTCTCAACTCTTAACAATAATCTGTTGGGATCGTCACTCACCCATGCCGTCATTTTTTCACCCCCTTCAAACATGGTGCCTTTGACTAATAGGGGTCTGAATTTAATAGCATTGAATTTCCCGTATTTCGTTTTGATTTTTTCCTTGCCCATGTATCTAATGTACAAGTGAAACACTTCGTCATCCATAAACATATCAAATGGAATTTTATCGCCGGGTTTGTATTTATTGAAATCGATGTTTCGGGCATAATACATAGAACTTACTACATCTTGCATACAATCCGTGATCTTAAATACGCCGTTGGTACTAACGGCCGTTTTAGTATTATGGTTAAAACTAACGTTATTGTAAATTTTATGTCCACCCTCTTCTACATTTCTAATAAACTTCAATGGCAACATAGTGGCAGTATCTACATAACTTTCGTACTTGTCGCGAACTTTAAAAAAGTTATCGAAAAATGAATAGGATTTGCCTTCACCAACAAAATGATATACAGTTCTTCCGTTAAAACGCTCGAGCGTAGTGGTAAAAGTTGCTTCTCCTGCGCCAATATAAGCTCCCAATGTGTAGAAAACTTTCATCGTCACCACTTCTCCGGCCTTGAAAGCAGTATTGCGTACGCCGCAGAATATGTTAGTATCTGCGGTTTGATAAGGCGTAAAGCTTGCCAGAAAAACGGTACTGGCTAGTAAAAAGAGTTTAAGGGTTTTCATCATGGTCCTTCGTTATTTTAATTCCAACTATCAATAAGCTTCCAATAATTGCCGGTAGCACCAGGTTCACCAACCATATTCCGAGCGCTGCCGCTTGTATTCCTAAGAGATTGCCGCTGAACCATTTAAAAATTTCTACAGTGGCGGTGGCTCTTACAGGTAACTCTGTAAATCCGATCGTAGGTGCCATTGCCATGACCAGGTAAAAAACTGCCAGCAACCAAAAACACAATATCATTGGAACTGATACCTCCATTAGCTTGAGCAGCAACATGTATTGCAAGATAAATACCACATATCTCAAAAAGGATAAAATCAAAATTCTTAACAATTGTTTACCGCTGAACTGCTCCAGTAAACGCACATACTTTAAGGCTTTTGTAAGAAATCGTGCACGCTCCATCAAGCGAATCAGCCAACCTAACCTCCAATAAAACAACAACATAAAAATACTGATCAACATGCTCATCACAAGTAAAGTATTGCCCAATATAGCGGGCATCCCTTCAAATATCTTCGCACCATCTACGGAAATATATTTAAGATACAGGAGCCCACAAGTACCCATTACTATGGTAACTGTTAGCTGGCTGATACTTCCAAGTATAGTGAGTGAAATGGCCCGGAGGCGGTGGTTTTGTTGTACGAAAAGTATTCTCCCCCCATATTCCCCGATACGGTTGGGCGTAAGCATGGTAATGCTGCAACCTGCCATCACAGATTTAAAAGCTTTGAATAGGGAAAATTTTTCTAACGGGCTAATCAGTAGTTGCCACTTTCGAGCTTCGATGCCGTAGTTCAACAGCATTAAAACTACTACCAGCCAAAGCACAGGTTGCTGCCAGCTTGTTTTAATTGCTGTCCAACGTAGCGAGAGATCAGGCTGAGCCAGCACCTGCTTGTACAAACTGAAGCAAAGCACCACAAAGAGCAACGGGCCCAGCAGATAGTTGATGATTATTTTGATACTTTTGCTCAGCTAATATTTATTTAGCAGTAAAAATAGGCTGCACTTTGCAAAAAAAACCAAGAATTATTTTAGGTATCGACCCTGGAACGATCGTGATGGGTTACGGGCTGATCAAAATCCAGGATAAAAACATCTATTTGGTAGATATGGGAATTTTAAAACTCAATAGCAAGGAAGATGGGTATGAGCGACTCAAAAAAATTTTTGAGAAAGTTACCGCCATCATCCGCGAACACCAGCCTGATAGTTTTGCCATCGAAGCCCCTTTTTTTGGAAAAAATATTCAAAGTATGCTCAAGCTGGGTCGTGCACAGGGTGTAGCCATTGCGGCGGCAATGCAGGCCGGCCTCAGCGTATGCGAATACTCGCCTAAAAAAGTAAAACAATCTATCACCGGAAACGGAAACGCCAGCAAAGAACAAGTGCAGAAAATGCTGCAACGCATGTTGAATTTTACAGAGGAGGATGTATCCTTCGATGCCACGGATGCTCTGTCGGTGGCGGTTTGTCACCACTTTCAAGACAACCCTTTGCTGGTTTCAGCAGGAAAAAAAGTAAAAGACTGGAAAGAATTCCTCAGTCAGCATCCTGAAAGGCTAAAAGGCTAACAATCCCTACATTCGATAAAATTGTATCAATTTGCTTGTATAGCTTCTACTAATTTTTGCTGAATAGAGATCATCTCTTCTTTATCCACCTTAATTTTCGGCTGCGTAAAATTCAAATCATTGGCTGTGCTAATGGGCAAGAGGTGCATGTGCGCATGCGGCACTTCCAGCCCTACCACGCTGATGCCACAACGTTTGCAATTCATCGTTTTTTCGATGGCCCTTGCAATGGGTTGTGCAAACAACAACATCGATGAAAGATAAGCGTCTGGCAAATCGAATATTTTATCGGTCTCTATTTTCGGCACTACCAACACATGGCCTTTCACCAACGGAAATACATCCAAAAAAGCAATAAACAAATCATTTTCAGCTATCGTATAAGAAGGAATTTCTCCAGAAATAATTTTTGAAAAAATGGTCATAATTTTTTTTAAGTAAATATACAGCACAAAAAAGCCCAACCAAAACGGTTGGGCTAAATGAATTTGACAGCGTTGGTTTACACGGTAATTTCTTCTACCCTAAACTTCAGCACGCCAGCAGGCACTGTAACTTCCGCTACTTCGCCTACCACTTTACCCAACAAGCCGTTGCCAATGGGTGAGGTGACAGAAATTTTACCCAATTTTAGGTCGGCCTCCGATTCAGATACAATCTGATAGGTTACCTTTTTTTTGGTACCCATATTGGTCAATGTTACCCTAGTTAGAATGCTAACCCTGTTAGTATCAATCGTTTTTTCATCAATGATCCGGGCGTTGGCCAAAGCACCTTCAAGCTGGTTAATTTTAGCTTCTAATAATCCCTGTGCTTCTTTAGCAGCATCGTATTCTGCATTTTCTTTGAGATCCCCTTTTTCTCTGGCTTCGGCAATGGCAGCACTGGCCGCTGGTCTGTCAATGGATTTCATACTATGCAGCTCTGCCTGCATCTTTTCATATGTTTCTTGTGTTACATAATTGGTTACTGACATAACAAATCGTTTAAGTATGTAGAAAAAAAATACAACGCCGAAGGAAGCCTAAAGCGTTGTACATATTTACAAATATAGTAAAATTTGTGCGGGTCTAAAAAAAACGAGTTAAATACCTAGTTTTTGAAGCACTACTTCGCTCATTTTATAAAAAGCTTCGTGAGTGCATCCTGCTATATGGGGTGTGATCAATACATTGGGCATGGCGGTCAATTGTTGCAACACGGCTGTTTCCCCGTCAGTATAAGAAACTAGTTTTTCGTTTTCCAGTACATCCAATGCAGCCCCGGATAGCTGTTCTTCCTTCAACGCATGTAATACTGCCGCAGTATCTACCACCGACCCACGGGAGGTGTTGATGAGATATGGCTTTTTTTCTAACCCTTTCATAAACTCGGCATTGGCCATGTGATGGGTTTCACTCGTCAGTGGCAAATGAAAGCTGATCACATCAGCATATCGTTGAAGCTGTTCTAAGTTAGCTTCCCGTATATATCCCTCTGCAAAGTCTGACTTATATTTATCGTATGCCAACACCGTTACTTGAAAAGGTTCCAGCAATTTTGCAAATGCTTGTCCGGTGTTACCAAAACCAACAATACCAACTATTTTACCAAAAAGTTCAGTCCCCCTATTTTCGTCGCGCAACCAAATGCCCCGTTGTACTTCGTTGGCACTTTTGTGTATAAAATTCATAAGCGAGAGCAACATACCCAAGGCGTGTTCTGCCACTGCATTTCGGTTGCCTTCCGGACTGCTCACACAAAGGATGCCTTTTTCTTTGGCGTAAGCTGTGTCAATCAATTCAAGGCCACTTCCCAACCTGCCAATCCATTTTAAGTTGATGGCGCGGTCGAGCACAACCTTGTCAATTTTTAACCGGGTAGTAACAATCAATCCGGTGATGCCAGGCACAATCTCTAGCAGCTCTTCGTAAGAAATAGAAGGCTGGTACAATACTTCATAACCTTTTTGTTGCAAGGTATCGGTTAGAAGAGGGTGTGCTTTGGCGCTGATCAATGCTTTCATAAGGTGGCGATCATGCTGATTTCGACATTTACATTTTTAGGAAGTCCCTTTACCGCTACGGTTTCTCTCGCTGGATAATTTCCAGTGAAAAAACTTCCATACACTTCATTCACTGCTGCAAACAGGCTCATATCGCTGAGAAAAATGGTGGTTTTAACCACGTTCGAAAAATCGGCGCCTGCTTCTGAAAGGATAGCCTGTAAGTTTTTCATCACCTGTGTTGTTTCTTCAGCTATGGAGCCTTCCAGCAAAGTTTCATCACCCGGGATAAGTGCGATCTGCCCGGAAATGAACAATAAGTTTCCTGCTTTTACTGCCTGATTGTAAGGTCCGATAGGTGCTGGAGCCCCTGCAGTTTGAATGATTTGTTTACTCATGATGTATATTAATTTTAAGAAGTACAAATATATCTTTTATCAACCACCTATTTTTGCAATTCATACTAATGTAGTTTTTAAAATGAGCGCATGAAATTAATCATATGTGCAGATGATGTTGCTTTTGCAGCAATGTTTGCATCCAACACAGGAATTGAATGGATACGGGTAAGCGATCCTGCAAATTTTGCCGCAGAACCAACGGCGGATGCCTATTTTAATTTTTTACCAGGTGCCGCTAACTTCGACTATGATGGTTTGCAGCAGCCAGTATTTATCAATAGCGTTGCCAACACCCATTTGGCAGCCGACAACATCGTACGCTTCAATGGCTGGAATGGTTTTATTGAAAAAGACATTTGGGAAATGGCTGGTATTATCAACGATTCTGCAGCTTTAGTTTTAAAACAACTCCATAAAACAGCCATCGTTACACAAAACACACCAGGCTTCATCAGTGCACGCACCATTGCCATGATTGTGAATGAAGCTTTTTTTGCATTGGGAGATAATATTAGCAGCGAAGCTGCCATCGACACTGCGATGAAACTGGGTACCAATTACCCGCTGGGTCCTTTTGAATGGGCGGAGAAAATTGGACACAACCACCTATACGATCTGCTACAAACCCTGGCGTTTACAGATCCCCGTTATGAATGTGCACCCGCACTTAAACAATTAGTTGAAAAAGGATGAGTATTATTATTCAAATAGATACAGCCAGCAGCCATGCTGCCGTTAGCATTAGCAAAGAAGGAAAATTGCTCCAATCTATTGGCAACGAAAACCAGCAAGAACATGCTGCTTTTCTTCAACCCGCCATTCAACAATTGCTAAAAGAACAACAACTAACGCTTCAGGATATCGATGCAGTGGCAGTAGTGATTGGCCCTGGATCTTATACCGGTTTAAGAGTAGGCCTGGCCAGCGCGAAGGGTATCTGTTATGCATTGAAAAAACCGCTAATGGCCATTTCAACCTTGAAACTAATGGCTGCAGCGGCACTACAAGTAGTATCAAAACAACACGATGCTTTACCATTATTGTGCCCCATGATGGATGCGAGAAGAATGGAAGTGTTTACCGCAGTGTACGATGGGGCGTTGGAAGCAGTAGTTCCTACAAAAGCCATGCTCCTGAACAATGATTCTTTTGTAGATATTTTACTACAAAATAAGGTCCTGTTTTTTGGAAGTGGGGCTGCCAAATTCAGGCCCCTTACTAACCACTTAAATGCCTTGTTTGCAACTGATTACAACAGTATCGACGCAATGTGTGCACTTAGTTTTGAGCAATTTTTAAAGCAGCAATTTGAAGAGCTCGCTTATTGTGAACCGCTCTACCTCAAGGAGTTTTATAATGGAAATTAACTACACATAGGATTGTTTTAACATTATGTAGAATTAATAAATATTTAATATTCGTATATTTGCAGTATTAATTAATTGTTCAAGCATTTCTAAATTTATTTCCTATGACGGTAGCAACTCTCACAGAAGAGCATGTAATTACAGCTCCAGGTGAAACAACCGACAGTCTCAAGATCAACTACCACAATCTTAAGAAAGCGGCACTGGTTTTGAGGGCACTGAATCATAAATTGAGACAGCAAATTCTTATGTTGATTGAAACAGAGAAAAAAATTACTGTTACAGAAATTTATGTTCGCCTCAGATTAGAGCAATCTGTAGCATCACAGCACCTCGCCATCTTGCGCAGGGCAGGAATTGTAACCACACAACGTGACGGTAAATTTATTTATTACACCGTTAACTACAGCCGCATCGATGAGATCAATCGCGTGGTAGAAGACCTAGTTTCCTAACTTTTTCGCACGACCACTTTTAAACAAAAAAGCGATTCTAACCAATCGCTTTTTTATTTTTAATTTTGCCCCTCAACTACATTTGAAATATGTACATACAACAACTTTATACCCAATGTTTAAGCGAAGCTGCTTATTATATCGAAAGTGAAGGCGAAGCTGCCATCATCGATCCATTGAGAGATATAGACAGTTACATTGAACTGGCCAACAGCAGAAATGCTACCATCAAATATGTATTTGAAACTCATTTCCATGCAGATTTTGTAAGCGGCCATATCGACCTTAGTAAAAAAACCAATGCCCCCATCATTTATGGACCTGATGCAAAAACCAATTACAAAGTGCACAATGCCGCCGATGGAGAAATGTTTGCCTTGGGAAACATTAGCATAGAAGTACTGCACACGCCCGGCCACACTTTAGAGAGTAGTTGCTATTTGCTAAAAGATGAAAACGGAAAAGCACATGCTCTCTTCACAGGCGATACTTTGTTTGTTGGAGATGTGGGCAGGCCCGACCTCAGCAGTGGCAATATGAGCAGTGAAGAATTAGCGGGCATTTTGTACGATACTATTCAAAACAAATTGATGCCTTTGCCTGATGAAGTGTTGGTATATCCTGCCCATGGCCCTGGCAGTAGCTGTGGCAAAAACCTTGGTCCAAACACCCACAGCACGATAGGCGAAGAAAAGAAAACCAATTATGCTTTGCAACCGCAAACAAGGGAACAATTTATAGAAGCTGTTACCAAAGGACTGGGAACTGCTCCGCGGTACTTCCCCATCAACGCAAAAATAAACCAGCAAGGATATGATGCCATTGATGTCATAGTGAAAACGGGAACCACTGCACTTGACATTTCGGCATTCAAACTAAAAATAAAAGAAGATTGTTTACTGCTGGATACAAGAACCGGGGCCGATTTTACAACAGGGTTTATACCAGGATCTATTTTCATCGGGTTAGAGGGCCGGTTCGCAGAGTGGGCGGGAACCTTACTTCCTTTCGACAAACCGATTGTGTTGATTACTCCAAAAGGTAAAGAAGAAGAAACAGTGATTCGACTGAGCCGCGTGGGTTTTGATAAAATGCAGGGATACCTCAAAGGTGGTTTTGAAGGCTGGAAAAAAGCCGGCGAAAAAATAGATATGATCGTTGATGTACAAGCCGACGAACTGATGATGGATTTGCCCCACGACCCTAATTTGATGATAGTAGATGTGAGAAGAGAAACAGAATATGCAGACGGCCATTTGAAAAATGCCTTGAACCTGCCATTAAATGAAATGACGGACATTGCGGAACTGGCACAATTTGAAGATGATCAAAATCTGTACGTGCATTGCGCGGGTGGTTACAGAAGTGTAATTGCCGCTTCTTTATTAAAAAGACAAGGTGTACACAATCTCCGCAATGTGTTGGGAGGATGGGCCAGTATCAAAGAGCAGGAAAAAGCCAACATCGTAAAAGAACCCAGTGTACTTAATTAAGGAACAACTGTTATTACAATTTTACATAGCCGTGTTTTACTGCATATAAAGCCAGTCCAACACGGCTTTTTACCTGGAGCCTTTCAAACAAGGTATTTCGATAGCCATCCACTGTTTTCGGACTCAAAAACATCTCTTTGGCAATATCGTTGTAGGTGAGCTCGGAACAAGCCAGCTGAATAAATTTCTTTTCTTTTTCATTCAGATGATGGGCCTCGTCAAATAAATCTTTTTCTGCACCGTTGGTAAGGGTGTGCACCAGTTTACCTGTAATAAAGTCTGTGTAATAAAACCCTTTGTGATAAACAGCATCCAATGCATTTTCAAGCTCACCTGGTTCAACGTCTTTGCTGAGATAACCTTTCACGCCCAGCTTCAGCATTTTGATCACACTTTCTTCACTTTCAATCATAGAAACCACCAATACTTTGATAGTAGGGAAATGAACATTCAACCATTTCACCGCTTCAAAACCATCCATTTCCGGCATATTAATATCCATCAGAATAATGTCTGGTAACTGGTTACTATCCAGTTTTTTTTGCATATCCAACCCATTATCGGCTTCAAATAAAATGCTCACTTTGTCTCCGATGATGTCTATCAAACTCACCAGGCCTTTCCTGAAAAGATTGTGGTCATCTACCAAAGCAATGTGAATGGAATTTGGATGTGGAGTCATGCTGCGGTTCGTTATAAGTTAGTCGTTATAGTGGTTTTGGTACCCTTTCCTGTTACGGAAGCAAAATTAATGGTGCCGTTGATAACCGCTGCTCTTTTTTGCAGATTTAACAGACCGTTTCCGGTATCGTTTAAGTCGGCCAATTTTTCAGCGACATCAAATCCTATCCCATTGTCTTCAACGGTTAAAATAAATCTATTTTTCTGATAGTTGGCTTCCATGTTTATTTCAGTGGCTTCAGAATGTTTGAGTGCATTGTTTAAACATTCCTGTACCATCCTGTAAATGATGATTGACTTCTCATCGTTGATGGGTGGAATATGATCGTTTTGTACGAATACAGATCTGAAGACGCCTGTTTTATTGATCCGGTCAGATTCGTTTTGCAATGCTCTCATCAACCCTACCTTACTCATTTTATCGCCATTTAAACTGGTAGATAGTAACTTCATATCAGTTACCAATTGTTTTACCAATTCTTTGGTGTCATCAATTTTAACAATAGCTTTTTCAGGTTGCTCTAGCCTGATAGTGCTTAAATTTATTTTAATAAGGGATGCTATCTGGCCAAGGTTATCATGTAGTTCTCTGGAAATATGCTGTAAGGTTTGTTCCTGAATTTCCAGTTGAGCACTGAGCAACTGTTCAGAAAATTGTACCCGCAGCTCCTCGTTCTCTTTTTTCCTTTTTCTGTAGCGCACTATTAAGGTGATCACCACAAAAAAGAGGAGGATGAGGAATAAAAAGAAAATAACAAGTGAAGTGATTAACTCACTGATAAACTTTTCTGACATGAACGGATGCTTAATTTATCAAAAATAATTGCAGATAATAACATCGAATAAAAAATGATGTTGGAAAATTTATGGCTGTTCACCAAAAGCGAAGTACTTATCTTGTTCTTTGAAAATACATTGTACAACAAATAAAAAAGAAAAGACGCCAATCCAAACCAAAGAATGGCCATCGCCGATATAAATTCAGGATTTTTAAAAATGTTGGTATGGGCAGGTTGACGGTCTAACATTTCCAGAAAAAGCATCGCAGACCAAAATATGTAGAACATCACAGAAGCATTGAACCAATAAGTTGGATAAATATTCCATCCCTGGATAAAGTTGGTGTTGATAATTGCAAATATAATCAACAGCATAAACGAAGGTATGGCCAATTTTTTCAAGGTTTGATCCTGAATACTGTGGTAAAAAAACATGCCCAGGCAAAAAGAGAAAATACCCGGGGTGATGTTATGAATTAGTAAGTTATGCCTGACGGTAATTTTAAGAATGTGTGCAATTAATTCACCCAGAAATACTGCCCCTAAGTATAATATGATCATGCGCATGCCGCCACTTGTTTTTCGATAAACAGACAACCCAACCAGGAAGCCAGTTAAAATGATTCCAAAATATGCGATCATGAATACATCTAACATGGAGCTGTTCCTTTTTTTATTCGATAACAATACATTGGTCCGGACAAGGAATGACATGGTCAAAATTGCTACTGTCTTTCGGATTAGCCAATTTGCCTTGGGTATCGCCTTTGTTGATTAGGTTACCATTTTCGTCTGTTCCCAGCAGCATGATGGTGTAAGCTCCATCTCCTTTCCGGCCCAAACAAAGATAAAGTCCTTTAATTAATTCATTACCCTTGATCATGCTGTAGCCGTTGGGATCGATGCTAAAACCTTGGTAGGCTTGTTTTTGAGGATTGTACAAAAGGGGATTTTTGGCATAATACTGCTTGTATGACAGTACCGTATCCCATGGAATAGGTCTTACGCCTTCTTGATCGGTAATGGGAGGGGTTAAGGTGTCTGTAACAAGTGGTTCAGTCACTTCATTTGGATAGAGTGCATACACTGCCTTTGCAAATTGTACAGAGTCGGACTTGCTGGTAAAAGAACTCCCACCTTTTTGCCGCGTACAGCTTGTTTGGGAGAAAAAAAGAAACAAACCACTGGAGCAGAAATAATAGAAAAATTTTTTCATAATTTATGAGTTGTTGGTGAGTAGGTTGAATGTATTGTAAAAAACTCATATTGAAGATAAAAATTTTTCTATCCAATAAAAAACAGGAAAAATCCCTTTTTTTTAAGGGGAAAATCCCCTTTTTTCTTATCCTATATAGTAAGAGATTTGTGTAGTAATTGAACTGGTAAGATCAACCAGAACGATTACAAGTTTTTTTGAAAATAGAAGTATTCCTGAGGGTTGAAAGTTGATTTTTTTAGTACAGGTTCGTTTTTAGTCTACACCTTTCTTAGAAATGCAATTAATTAATGTATGGAGTCAACAGGCCTCCTGAAGGAATACATCTTTTTCTTTTAGTTTCAGATTTGATTCATCCGTCCCTTTTTTTCTTCTTGAAACTAAATGTCCTGTACAGTAGGTTTACGGTTAAATATCAGCAACAGCATACTTACTACTAGTGCAATGCAGGTTCATCGAGAGGTGGGTCGATGATATCGATCCACCTTTTTCCCCGATGACCAAGGTTTGTGTCCTCCCGAAACTATGATTGCCTATGTTCATACGCTAATTAGCCGACTAATAGAGCACTAACTATTTCAATACATGTTGAGATTGGGATTTGCGATTTCTAGATGCATGTAAGACAAAGGGTGGCACCAGGATGGAATTTGTATTCACCTTTTAAAATAATGGCAATGGGTATACGAGCATTATGGGCATGGATAGCAGAACAAAAAAGATTGAACAGGATGTCGGTTATCCAGAGCCCGCGGCTGGCGTTGGGAAGGTCTGAAGCAAAAGCTATTATGCTAAAATCAATCTGGGTAAATCCATCCATAGCCAAAGACTCAACCATCTACAGGAGAACCCGCTAACAAGTGGTTTTGTTTGGGAACCTTGACATTATAAAAATATCGGTGCTATTGATTATTACATAAACGAACATGACTTACTAAACATTGAGCATTTGTAATCCTACATCCGGACACATTCATGCAGGATTATAAGGCACAGGTGATCCTGGCGGAACACCTGCGCCGGTGGAATATGTTGTCATTCCGTTTTAACGAAATCAGGTTAAAAACCGACTACTCTGATAGACACAGGTGGCCGGCTAAGACCGAACACCAGCTGAAGCGGGAATCTTCAGAAAAAACTACATTGTTTTATTGCGCTGATCTTACCCCACGACAACCGTTAGCGACCAACCTTGCAACCGCAGTATTTGTTATAAGTGATACTGCATCCCGATGGCTAGTTCTTAAAATAGGGGCTGAGGTAGCCCAATGTCCACCTCTATCCATGAGGCCAATGGCATTTTGAGTACCATCTACAAAAAAACTGCTGGTTGCTACTGCTCCAGGCCACCCATCCACACTGCCATAATATCCGTTGGGATTTAAGCCAACGGCACCATTCAAATTGGATCTAAACCCTAGCCCATTGGCAGTAGAAACAACTCTTTCGGTCAGATTCCCACTGAGCTCCATAACGCCATAAAAACTACCACCACTAGTAATGCGGTTGCTGGTAGCTGTAGCAAAAATGCCATTTCGCACTGGACCGTTAAATGGAGGATTGGGGAAACTAGTGGCATAGACTGCATTTCCTATTGTAGGAGATGCATTGGTTACAACCTCAGAGTTTTGATTGGCGTTAGAAAGTAATAAAATGACATTGCCAATAAGTGCGGAGCCCCACACGTACTCGCCAGCTACTGGTACCTGAACGCCTCTTGCAGCTTTTTCAAATTCTAATTCCGTCATGGGGCGAAGGCCCGACCAGCCTAAGTAAGCAGCCATATCTGGCCAATTCAGGTAGTTGCAGGCAACCCATTCTCCATCGCCAGCCTCATCATAAATATTATTAGCATTAGCATCGCAGCCATATTCTGCAGGCGTACTACTTGGTATACCACTTGTTTTTACCTCTAAATAATTTCTACTTGTACCAGAAGGAGTTACTAAAGCTCCACTGCCTATTGCAGCATTTGGTGTAACTATCGTGTGGTTAATTTGCTGCAAATAAGTAAGTGTGTTTAAAAAATCTCTATAACCCCCCTGCGATAATTCATACTTCATCATATAAAAATTTGTCATCCCTTTTGGAAAAGCAGACGGCATACTAGACAAGAAACCGCCTGATGGACTTATGAGTGGGTCATATACCTGGTTGCCAATACCATTTGTAAAAACTGTTCCAACTGAAGAAGGGAGGGAAGGTTCTTGTGTATACCTACCTGTTCCTGAAACCCCATCTCCTACATAAAAAGTACCAGAGGGAATATAAACCATTTCTAAAGCGAACACTTTAATATCAAAAATGCCAAGGGCTAGTTGTTCCGGAATACCAATTTGCACATTGGTAATAGTAGTAGTTCCGTTACCTACCACGGAGCGATGTAGAAATGCTCCATTGGGAGCAAAATTACCAGCAAATCCTGCAGGTACAGTAACGTTAGCAATATTAAATATTACATTTTTCCATTCGTTATCTATGTCTTTATATTTTGCAAACACCCAGGCTGCATCCCAGTTATTGAGCACACTGCTCCTCCAGCCGTTCTCCCAGGTCACGGTAAATTGAATAGTGCTGGTAGCGGCTTGCACACTTACATTAGTTACCTGAATGTTGTTTGCTTTGGTAGCCAACATCTGCAAGGAAAGTAGTAAAAGAAAGAGTAACTTTTTCATCTGTTTATTTTTAATGTTTAAATTTTTATTGTCCGTTTATTATAAAGTTTAGTCCGGGTAATACCGTAAGTGTACTACCTGTCATTAGCGTGATGGTTTTTATTTCGGTATTGGCAAATACGGTAGGGTATATCGTCTTACCAGACGGGATGAGTACAATGCTATTTACGGTAGGTATATTACCACAATCCCAGTTGTTAGGGTTGTGCCATTCGTTACTGATGCTACCATTCCACACGGAGTTTGCACTTGGGCTTGCGCAAATGTTTTTACCTATGAAGATTTGAGCTTCTCCTCTACCTGCACCTCCCAGAAAAACACTGGGGTCATTTATGTTTGTTTTGGGTAAAAGGGTAAATGCGAAGCCATCATTATTACCTCCTCTGAATGCATTAGCATCTGTAATGTTTATTTTGGATAAAGTGGTAAGAGCAAATCCATCATCGTTGCCTCCCATAAATGCATTGGCATCTGTAATATTTATTTTGGGTAAAGTGGTGAGTGCATGTCCATCATCATTGCCTCCAAGAAAAGCATTAGCGTCTGTAATGTTTATTTTGATTAAAGCCGTTAGCGCAAAGCCATCACCATTACCTCCTAAAAATGCATTGACATCCGTAATATTTGTTTTGGATAAAGTCGTAAGTGCAACGCCGTCGTTATTGCCACCTATAAAAGCATTGGCATCTGTGATGTTTAGCTTTAGTAAAGTTGTTTGAGTAAATCCGTCATCATTACCACCTATAAAAGCATTAGCATCTGTAATACTAGCTTTGGGTAAAACGGTAAAAGTGAAACCTTGGCTAATTCCCCCAACGAACTGACTCCTACCAAAAAATGGTAAGAGGACAGATAAGCAGATTAGTTTGACAATTTTATACCTCATCATAGTTTTGGTAAAGTTCTAGATTCTTAACATACTTTAAACTACCATAAATATGGGAGTAACCTTAGTAAATGGTCGATATTTTTATTATTTGATGAACTAATAATTCTGTGGAATAGGATTTTTGTTTCTAACGGAGTCCGCTAATCGAAAATAAGTGAATTTTTGGATAGTAAGAAATGTGTAAATGGGAAAGGCTGGAGTCTGCAGTTTTTTCGCATTTGTCATTTGTTTAGAACTGTCAAAATGTACGAAATTATGAAGCAAATTAATGTTATTGTTATTCCTGTCAATGGAATTTTGAACCAATACTTTTTTGCTAACCAGGTATAAAATACAATCGTAAAAATATTAAATAGGAAAAAGAAATGGTCAGATTGAAAAAAGGTAAAGTAATTTACCGCAAAATATAAATTTATTAGTCCAATAAACATTACCCCACTACTATGACTTGCATTAAATCCAATCCAAGCATTCCACATTGTTGTTTGTCTTGTTAAAATTGGGCTTTCAATTTTCATTTCACTTTCTAATTTTCCATTTCTGGGTGAGAATTTGTTCGTAAAAAATGTAAAAACAAGGTGAATAGTTCCTAAAACTGCCAGGATTAGTGAGCCAAAAACCCAAAAATATTTCGCTACCATGATGTTGTTTTCCAATTATTTGTGATATTTTTTTTTAAATTATTATACCGTCAAAATGGTTTCAAGTTTCGATATGCAGTCTTTTATTGCCTGTCTTTTATACCTGAATGGTGTCGCTGTAAAATGCCCGCTGAAGTTTTAGCGCTACGAGAAGTTGCCGATTTCGAAGCACAAAAATTTCTGCCACCACAAAACTTGATTCGAAGCACAATGTGTCCTGCCATAGCAGGAAAGCTTCCTTTAACCACTGAATTACCAATTTTTTGTAGGTGCTTCTTGTGGGCTGATTTTCTCATTGTTGAATGAATTTTACTTTCTCTCTTAATTCAATTTCAAAATAGTCTTCTAGCCTTTCCTGTAAAATATTGATGGTTCTATATTCTTCAATTGGCTCGGAATATTCTCCTGCCGAGCAGCAATACATTTCTGTAAAACTTTGGTCTTTGTTGTTCGCTTTTAATATTTCTATCAGTTTTAGTGTCTGGTTGAAATAGTTTGGTTCCTGCTCAACCATTTTTTTACGCTTCTCAATCTTTTCTCTTGTGTGTCTGTCTTGAGTTCCGGGTAACTGTCGAATTGAATTTGGTAAACTCTTTTCCTGTCTGGTGTTTTGCTTCATTTCTCTTTCTGAAAAGTCAAGAATTTCAAAGTCTTTTTCAATTCCAAAGTCGCAACTACAACCCCTACTGGTTCCTATGAAGTAAATGTTTTTGTTATCAAATTTGCCCGCAACAGGTTTAAACTCTCCATCAATTGCTTCAACATAGGGTCATTGCGTTGTTTGTCAAAAGGAATTTGTTCCAATTATTCTTTTGTTCCTATGAAAAGCGTTTTGCACATTTTTCCGTCTGTTGTTTTTTTACCGTGTCGTCATTTAAGGTTGCCTGCAACTTTTCGCGGCTTTGGCGAAGGCGGCGATTTTTACCACAGATGTTGCCGCGGAGAACCAATGTTTGATTAAGCACTACTTGTCGCGCCCCAGCGGGAAACGTTTCTGCCGAGCACCGAACCGCCAATTTTTTGTAGGTACTGTTAGCGGTCCGGCTTTTATATTTCAAGGTTTGTGACTCTGTATGTAAAATATTTGTCTATCATTTTCATTGCCACCCTTGAAGGTATTGCCCACATTGCAAAGTTTCTTAAGCTAATCAAGATGGGGTTGGTTAGTTGTCCCATTTTACCGAATTTTAAACTTTCATTTACAATGTTTTCAGAACGCGGAAACTGCAATTCTTCATACCTTTCAAATGATTTGTCAGTTAAACCATATTTTTGAATTGATTTAGCTAAAATATAAGCTCCCTCAACTGCCACGCATCCACCTTGCCCCAGATTCGGAGTAGTTGGATGAGCTGCATCGCCAAGTAGTGTTACATTCCCCTTTGTCCATCCTTTGTGTGGTTTTCTATCTGTTAAGCTATTTTTTAAAATGGTTTCGGTATTTTTAATTAGTTCAGGAATTGGGTAATGCCAATCGCCAAATAAACGGCTTAATTTTTCTTTTGTGCCTTCCGGGCTGTCATCTTGCATATAGTTTTCGTTCGAGGTTGCCCACCAACCAAAAACACCATTTTTTATTGGAACTATACCTACACGTTGTCCTTTTCCATAAGTTTCGCCACCATACCCTATTTCAAGGTTTGTTTTTTCTACTCCACGCCAAATATTATATCCTCTAAATATAGGTGGTCCATCATTAATGATATGTTTCCTAACGTCAGAATGTATTCCGTCTGCCCCCACCACAATATCAAATATTCTGTTTTCCCCATTTTCAAATTGAATGGAAATTTGTCCGTTATCTAAGTGAAAAATATTACTTAAAGCGTAATTATTGTAAAGATTAGCATCAATATTTTCTAATAGAATCCCATGTAAGACTGCTCTGTGAATGCAAATTACCGGATAATCACTTTTAGGTTCCGATTTACTAAGTATTTTCCCTTTGTTAGTTTTTAAATAAACCTGCTTAATCTGCCCACTACTTTCTATAATTTTTTTCAGTAACTGCAATTTATCCATTACGCAAAGGGCATTGGGAAAGACACTTATCGCAGCTCCGACCTCTTCAAAGTATTCTTTTTTCTCAAAAATATGAATGTCGTATTCTTGTGTTGTCAAACAACGAGCGAATGTTAGACCTGCAATGCCACCCCCGATAATGGCAATCTGTTTTTTTTTCTCCATCTTATATTAATTCTATATTGTTAAACATTGTTTTATGTCGTTTTTCGATTAATCTATTCGTATAATTCTTGATTGGCAGCGGAGATTTTATTATTAGTCTCTCGTGAATAACAGTAACTTTATCTTCTTCTTGAAAAGTAAAAAACATTGAAATTGTAGTCATTCCCATAACCGTGGCAACTACATTTACAGAATCTTTTTCGCCAGTGATGGTAGCCTTATAAGTAAAACGATATGGTATAACACCTATCTTTATTTTCTCAAACACCTCATATTTATTCCCGCCTACATCCGTCATTTTGTAAATAAGTGGATGAACATTCACAAAATTTTCATTATTGGTCAATTGCTGCTTAATGGTAATGATGTCTTTTTTTACTTTAAAAATAAATTCTGTCATTGGATGAGTTTTTTTAAGCTGACAGCCAACAGTTGGCGGCTACAAGCAGTTGGCTATTGCGGAGACGAAAACGTTCTGCCACCACAAAACTTGGTGCGGAGAACAAAACATCCATTAACCACGGAATTGCCAATTTCTTGTGGGCGCTGATTTACGCTGTGGCTATTTCAAGGTTGGTTGATTTGTTGATATAAATGTCGTTATTCAGTCTTAGTATTATGCACTTTCGTCAAACATAATTTCGTCTGAACTGCCTACTTTATATAAAGGTTTCTCAATCGGTAGTGTAAAATAAAAAGATGAACCTTCACCTTCAATACTTTCTACCCATATTTCACCACCATTTTTTTCTAAAAATCCTTTCACCAATAATAATCCAATTCCTGCCCCTTTATTCTTTTTTCTTGTTTCTG
>JBBSDF010000018.1:0-58264 GCA_038249665.1 Chitinophagales bacterium | reverse complement strand
TTACAAGATTACCGGCCAAACGATCATTTAAATGATACCAGTAGTATTACCCAAAGGGCTACCCGAAATTTTATTTTGCGTTACCATGAGCCTCTCTTTAAAACTGGTTTTTTATCAAGAAATGTCAGCTTTAGACCGGGTAGACTGTATCGGCAGCGCGACTTCAACCAAACACTGAACAACCTTTCAAAAACAGGCGTATGGCAATCTACCAATCTCTTGATAAGAGAACTCAAAGACAGTAATCTAGTGGATATTATTGTAGAGCTCGCACCAGAAAAAAAATTCGGATTTGAAGCTTCTGTAGAAGCCAGTTATTCGGCTAGCAGCAATACCAACAACGCTTTAGCGGGTAATTTAATAGGGTTTTCCGGCAATCTCTCCTTGGTAAATCGGAATATTGGCAGAGAAGCCATTCGCATGACTCATAGGTTAAGAGCCGGGGTTGAATTAAATAATAACAGCAGAGGTGCACAAACCAGCCTGATCAATTCAAATGAAATTGGATACAGCAACAACATCGTTTACCCCAGAGACATCTTCGGTGACATTTTCAAGAAGATAACAGATGTAGTGATCAACAAAAAAGTTGACAGCCAGCGTATTCGGAGAAATGTATCGTATAAACCAGGTGAATCCTTCATCAACTCCAGTGTATCCATCAACAACAGACTTGGATTGTTCAATCTTCAAACCATTGGGATCAATGCGGGTGTAACGTTTCCAAGCAAAAAAAATACTGCTATTAACATCACTACCTGGACCGTGAAACCCTTAAATATTGAGTACAATTATTTGTACAATAAAACTGATAGTTTTCAAACCATTATTGACAAAAATCCTTTCCTCCGATATTCTTACAACACCTCTTTTGTAATCGGCTTTGGAGCTGGTTATAGCAATGTTTACCGGAACCCTAAACATTTAAAAAGTTTATCGAAAGAAAGATTGATCAGATTCAACGGAGAAGAATCTGGACTTACCTGGGGTTGGTTACCGGTTTTAAACAATGATAAAAATAAATTCATAAAACTGGATGGGGAATACAAATACACCGTTGCCCGTAAAAAAACGGCCTTGGTTTTTCGGGCATTTGCAGGAGTGGGCATACCCATATTGGGTGATTCAGCACTCCCGTTTTTTAAACAATTTTTTGGAGGAGGAAGCAACAGTATGCGTGGCTGGCCCATTAGAGGTGTTGGTAGAGGTAGCCAGCCTTTGGCTGATTTCCGGGAAAATATTTTCAATGACCGCACCGGCGATATACAATTTGAGATGAATGGAGAATATCGATACGATATTGCACCCATTATTAGAAATTTACTCATTTTAAGAGGCGCGTTGTTTGTAGATATTGGCAACGTTTGGAATATTCGAAATACAAAATTAGATGGCTCTATTGATAGTGCTCGATTTCAACTCAAGAATTTCTACAGAGATATCGGCCTATCCGCAGGAACGGGTTTCCGGCTCGACTTTAATTACGTGGTGCTTAGATTTGACTTAGGTTTTCGATTTAAAAGACCAGAACTAGCCTATGAAAACAATGGCTGGAAGGCTCCAGAGATCGGATTTGACGACTTTTTTAAAAAAATATTTGCTCGGGGGAATGACGATCAATACAGAAGATGGAGATATGAAAATTTCAACTTTACAATAGGTATTAGTTATCCGTTTTAGGTATTGGAGGGCGTATCTCAGTTTATAATGATGGAAGTAAATTAAATATTAAAAATAGCAAGAGCGCTAATCTTCTGCCGGTATTGTTGTATCCTGTTGTTGCAGCGATTGTATAAAAGCGTCTATACTAACGGCGTCGGCTACACTAAAATTTCCTATGCGTGTTCTGCGGAGCGAACTAAGGTAAGCGCCACAACCAAGCTCTTCTCCCACATCATGGGCCAAACTCCGTATATAGGTACCAGTACTGCAAACAACCCGAAATAAAACGAGCGGTAGTTGTACATCCGTTATTTCAAAATGAGTGATGGTTACGGGCCTGGCTTTTAGCTCAACTTCCACTCCCCTTCTTGCCAGTTCATATAGAGCCACCCCATCTTTTTTAATAGCAGAATAAAGGGGAGGTATTTGATCAATTGTGCCCATAAATTTTGTGGCTACTTCTTGCAGATTGACCGCCTGGATGTGTTCAAAAGGTTTAAAATTTTGTGGCTCACTTTCTTTATCATAAGTAGGCGTAGTAGCACCAAGCGTAAAACTTCCGGTGTACTCTTTTTCAGCCGCCATATATTCGTTTATTTTTTTAGTAAACTTTCCTGTACAGATAATGAGCAATCCTGTAGCCAATGGATCTAACGTGCCCGCATGACCAACTTTTTTAATTTTGATGGCATTGCGTATTTTTCGTACCGCATCAAAAGAAGTCCAGTGCAGGTCTTTGTCTATAAATATCACTTTCCCGTCTTCGAAAGTAGCACGGAGTTCAGGGCTGATCTGAGTTTGGGGAGGCTTTGCGGCACGCTCCTCTTCCGAACCATGTATCTGAGCTTTGTGTTTTGCGAAGTAAGATCCTTTGTTTGCCAAAATATTTTTTTGCGAAAATAAACAATAGATACCAGAATGAAGCTGTATTAAAACAGGTAGTAGTTTGGTAGAAACGATAGATAGGTTGGATGTATTAAACAGCCTGACGGGCTTTCACTTCCAGGTATTTATTAATGCTATTCACCGTGAGGTTTTCAGGGGCGGTGAGCATAGAGAGGATTCCGTATTTCTGCAATTCTTTTACGACGAGTTTTTTTTCAAAAACAAATTTTTCTGTAATAGTTTTTACATACACATCCTCTACGGTGATGGCTTCTTCCCTGGAGAGTGTATTCAGTTCAGAATTTTCAAAAAAAACGACAAGCAGCAAATGATGTTTGGCGATACTTCTCAAATATGGAAGCTGTCGCCTCAAACCACTCACAGATTCAAAATTGGTAAACAATATTAGTAAACTTCTTTGTTTGATCTTGTTTCGAATCTGCATATAAAGCATCTCGTAATCACTTTCTAAAAAGGCGGTTTGTTCTTTGTACAATGCTTGTAAAATATTTTCTCTCTGTACCAACTTTCTTTCTGCCGGGATGAGTGTGGCCAGTTTGTTAGAAAAAGTTATTAATCCAATTTTGTCCTGTTTTTGCAAACAAACATTGCTGAGTGCCAATACTGCATTGATTGCATAATCTAATAAACTCAGTCCTTTGAAGGGCATTTTCATCAATCTGCCTTTATCTATCAAACAGAATACCTGCTGTGATTTTTCATCCACATAATTGTTTACCATCAGCAATCCTTTTCGGGCTGTAGCTTTCCAGTTGATGGTGCGGATATCATCGCCGGTTACATAATCCTTTATCTGTTCAAATTCCATACTCTGACCGATCTTACGTTTTCGTTGATTGCCTGTTTCATTGTTGGTGGCAGTGTGTGATACAATTTGATGATTGCGCAATTGCGTAAATGATGGATAAACGCTTACAGTTTTAGCAGCATCAATACTTTGTTTTTTAACCACCACCGCAACCACACTGCTCATTAATAAAATGATGTTCCCAAAATCGTATGCACCTCTTTCAACAGGATGTATGCTGTACTTTACCACTGCTTGTTCCCCACCCGATAAGGTACGTTTCATACTGAAATTTCTTTCTTGCAATTGTATCGGTAATTCATCGATGATGGTTAATTGTAGCTTAAAACGGTTTCTGTTTCTAATGTTGATCTCTACTAAATTTTCTTCCCCGTTACTCAGCCTTAATGCAACGGTTCTAAATGCCTTGGGATTGATTGAAACAAAGAACAATAAAAAATAATCCGCTAACGTAATGAAAGCAAACAACAACAACAGCACACGTGCTGGCAAAAACAAAACCGGAACAAAAAAGGAAATGACCAGGAGCAAAGCACATACTCCACCCAACAAGTAAAACCTTGTAGTCAGAAAGAAATTTCCAAAATATTTTATAAAAAAATTCATTGTTATATCTGCTATTAACGGGGTACTTCCAGTGATTTTAGAATGGCTGTAATCAAATCGTCGGTGGTTAGGCCTTCCATTTCTTTTTCCGGGGTGAGCATGATTCTATGACGCAATACATGCGGAGCCATTTCTATCACATCTTCGGGAATTACAAAACCTCTTCCCTTCAATGCAGCTGTAGCTTTGGAAGCTTTGAGCATGGCCAGGGAAGCACGCGTAGAGGCACCCAGATAAAGCGAAGGATTGTTGCGCGTTTCATGTACAATGGCTGCTATGTATTCCAATAATTTATGGTCAATGGTTACCTGCTGCACCACCGAACGATAATGATGAATACTTTCTGCAGACAATATCTTGTGAACATCCTGTAATAATTCAGCTTGCGTTTTTCCTTGCTGAGTGGCGAGGATCTTTACTTCATCCGCTAATGCTGGATAGCCAATTTCTATTTTAAAAAGAAAACGGTCTAATTGTGCTTCAGGCAAACGATAAGTACCTTCCTGTTCAATAGGATTTTGAGTAGCCAGCACCAAAAACGGATACTGCATTAGATGCGTGTGCCCATCTACCGTTACCTGCCTTTCTTCCATCACTTCAAACAACGCTGCTTGGGTTTTCGCAGGTGCCCTATTGATCTCATCTATCAACACAATATTGCTAAAAACAGGACCTGCCTTAAAATAAAAACTACCTTCTTTAGGATTGAACACGGATGTTCCAATTACATCACCTGGCATTAGGTCTGGCGTAAATTGTAAGCGACTAAAATTAACATCAATGATTTTTGCAATGAGTTTAGCAGCCAACGTTTTAGCCACTCCTGGCACACCTTCCAATAAGAGATGCCCATCGCACAATAATCCGGTCAGTAAAAGATCTACCACTTGCTGTTGGCCAACGATCACTTTAGAAATCTCTTGTCTGATTTCCATCATCTTTTCATTGAGTTCTTTTACAGGTGTGCTTTCTTCAAATAATTGTTCTTCCATTAGAGTCTGTTTTTATAAAAATTTTGAATGCGTTGGTTCAAAGTAAGCAACGCTGTATCACTTACTTCATTGGCATTGTTGATGAACTGAATGTGTTCGTATAACGCCTTTACTTGCTCCGTTGAGACGCCCGATTTTCGGCTCAGCAACGAAACCTGGTCATTGTTCTCCGCGTACATGTGTAAAAAATATCTGCTTCGGATATGTTCATTAAAATAGGAGATCATTTTATCCGCTATGTTTTTGTTGTTCTTCTCTGCCATGTACACACCCGCAACTGCTTCTGTAAACGCAACTGAAGTATTTTCTATGGGTTCAATAATGGGTACCACTCTTTGTTTTCTTTTTCCATTGATCAGAATATACAATATGAGCAGGATGATGAGTAACCAAAAAGCATTGGCTAATGGAGGTTGTTTGAGCAAGGCGCCAATGGCGGAGGCATCGTTTTGGTTATTGTCCTTGAAATTTATTTTACTGTAATATTCGTCCCAATAAATCGCGTCAGGTTTTTCTTCGATCATTTGCATGATCTGTGTCATATACAAATAATTATTACCAGTCAATAAAAAATAATTGCTGAAAGCCTTGGGTTCACAATGAAGGTACAAACGACCCTTGCCCCAAAAGAAGACCAAAAAATTAGCATTGCCATTTTTTCCATATCCTGTAATCCTGCTTTTATCTCCATCTGAAGCAGAAAAATAGTTACTGAAAGGCATGTAAAAGTAGGAGAAACTGTCTTTCTCCGAAAGTTCATCCGGAAGCAAACTGATAGAAGTTTTTTTAAACAAAACACCGTCAATGATGTCCATCCAAGGGTCGGAAGTGATGACAGTAGATAAACGGAACAGTAAAGTACTATCGATATTCTCTGCAGCAATAAAAGCGGTATTGCCGTTGTACACATAATTGAGTAATGCAGAAGCATCTTCCTCCCCAGCCAAATATTTGTTGCTGATATTGATGTATAAAGAACCTGAATCTATGTCCATATCATTATAAAAAGTAGCAAACTTTTTATTGGATAATTTAACCTCCTGCGTTGGGTAAATATTTTGCAATATCTGGTGTGCTGTGTAAGCTCCAAAAGGCAAGGTATTAGACAGTCCGTACCGTTCCCTTAAATCTGGCAACCCCGTTTTTTTAGGGGAACAGGACGCCATACCCTGCAGCAACAGGCAACCAACAATACAATATGATAATATATTTTTCAACTATTCTACATGCTTGAATTAAAGATACCGTGCAAGGTTGTTATTTTTTTGTAAAGGTCATGATCAATAGTTGTATTGCCGAACCATACGTATTCGTAATTCAAAATCAGTCTGGAAAATTCACTTCTTTTCTGCTCGGGTATTTCGTATACATATTGTCTGTTTGTTTTATCTGCCGCAAAATCGATCCATTGTTTATCATTCAGTAATTGTAGTGTTTTGATATATTGGTAGCGAGTAGCCAACCGGTAATCGGCCTGCTGTTCGGCTTTCCTCAATAGTTGATCAATATCCATTTCCAGGATATCTTCTTGCTGCGGTTCCGCTATTTCTTCCACTGTTAATTTGCGGGAGCTTCCTTTAAAGAGTCCTTTATTTTGGAGCAGTTGGTAAACTACGAACAAAATAAAAGTTATGGCCAGTATCCACATCAACCCCTTTAAAAAGCTAGTGTCTGGAGAGCCAGCTTTCATTTTTGGACCTTTCGTTTGTTGTGGGCTTTGTTGTTGTTGCCGATCAGCCTTTAGTAAAGAATCAAGATTAGACAGGTAACTGAATTCTTTTTTATTTTTCCAGAAGCGTACACTGTCTGTAGAAATTTTAATGGTTCGGATGGCAAGAATAGTGTCGATGGTCAACACTTCTTCCTCGTCGTCCACCAGCTGTTCAACAACGTAATCTTCAGTGGGCACCACGATGATTTCTTTCTGTACAGAATCAAAAGTTTCCTGTGCCTGTAGCCATCCGGGATTGCCGCACAACAACATCCATATGGTAATCAAATATTTAAGCACTTCGGTTATACATGCGGTTTACAATGTCATTGTTTTTTACCACACGTCCTTTTTTAGAAAGCCGGATGGGCCATATCACAAAATACCAGATGATCAATAATAATGATAAAGCGAGTATCATCAAACTTAACCAGATGGGAAGTTCAGGATTATTTACCTTATCATAGGTCTGACTCATCAGATGGGTTACATAACTTTCGAGAAAAGAGGCAGCAATAAAAAAAGGAATCAAACAGATCATCACTTTGGCAGCATCTTTGGCCCCTCTTTTAAAAGATTCCAAACGTTTATAGGTTCCGGGAAACAAGATACCATTTGCGAGGATAAACCCTGCTGTACCCGCAATGATGATGGAAGAAATTTCGATGGTGCCATGGATCCATATCACTAGCACGGAGGGTAAGCCCAGGCCATTTGCAAAAAACATATATTGAAAACAGCCCAGCATAATGCCGTTGCTCCATAAAATATTGAGTGTAAAAAAGCCCAGAGAGAAACCACCCATAAAAGTAAAGAAGGCTACCCGCATGTTATTGAATGCAATGCGTACAAACATGGTAAATGGATTCTCGTCTTTGTACACCCCGAACGGATCTCCTTTGGCAATATTTTCCTCCGTCATATCAACGTAATTGTTTCCCAATACCCCCCTTACGAAACCAGGATTTGAGATGGATGCCCATACGCCGATGGCTACG
The DNA here is from genome assembly GCA_038249665.1 of Chitinophagales bacterium. Lineage (GTDB taxonomy): Bacteria > Bacteroidota > Bacteroidia > Chitinophagales > Chitinophagaceae > Ferruginibacter. Next base: position 50,581 of record JBBSDF010000018.1, on the reverse strand, counting down.
AAAAGTATAAAAATAAAACTGGTGAACAATAAAATGCGGTGGTATTTGCCAAATGTCGCCGGAAGCTCATATTTCCAAAAATCGAAGAGCCGACTGAATTTTTCTTTTTTATTTCTGTAAATACGTTGATAGATGCTGGCTGCCAATCCATTGATCCAACGGGTTACCTGGCTTTTTGGATAAAATGTTTTAGCGTAAGAGAGATCGTCGATGAGCGTGGTAAAACGTTCAGCAGTTTCATCAGGATTAGTAGAGGTTTCATGCTGATAGCTGTTCCACTTTTCCACATTTTTTTTAATAAACATCGCTTCTCTCATAGTGCCAATTGCTTCATTGCGCATTACCTCTTGGTAGCGTCGGGGTGCTGTACGTGTTGTGATTAACTTAAATACAGATGGTTGTTTCTACTTTTAAGAACATTTAATTCCCTTTTTAGTTCAAAAAATGCCCAAACGCACCCACATAAAAGTTGTTACAATTTGCCGATTATTTTTAGAATAAAAAAATATCGTTTTTTATTATTTACCCGTTGGGATCGGTAAATTGCAAAACATGGCATCTGTTCAAATCAATACCGTATTTAACATCGACCTCGAGTTTGAGATCGCTCCTTTTCACAAAAGGCTGCTGGCATATATTATAGATTTTGGATTGTTGATCTCCTATTTATATGCCATGAAGGCTATTTTTAGCGATGGGAGTAGTTTCAAAAGATTTCAGGAAAGCGATATAGGCCTTGATATTTTAATCATCTCCACTCCAATGCTCTTGTACTCCCTGATCACCGAAATAGCTATGAACGGGCAAACGGTTGGCAAAAAGATCATGGGGCTTCGAGTGATCAGTTTGTCGGGTGGTGAAGCTACTGCAGGGCAATACATCATCCGGTGGATCACCAAATTTTTTGAATGGCCTTTTTTCTTTGGTTATATCTATTTTTCAGACGGAGCAGTGATCATTTATATCATCATTACCGCGTTGTTAGGCATCGGGGTTATGATCTGTATATCTGCTACAGACAAAAGCCAGCGATTGGGCGACTTAGCAGCAGGTACAGCCGTTATAGACACACGCTCTTATATGAGCGTAAGCGACACTGTATTTATGCAAATTGACAACAAAAATTATGAAGTGATGTTTCCGCAAGTGATGCACCTAACTGATAATGACATCAACACCATCAAAACAGTAGTTACACAAGCCAAAAAAAGAAAGAACGACGACCTGGGGTACCGGGTAGCACATAAAATAAAATCAGTACTTCAGATTGAAAGCAATTTGCCAACACTCGACTTTTTAGAAAAGCTGCTAGAAGACTACAATTACCTGGCTACTAAAGAATAAGTTGAAAATTTACCTGAATAAACTCATCATTCCTCCGAAAACGAAAGCCAATAAAAAGATACTAAGTACAATGATCAATAAGATTCCTAATATCTTAAAGTAGTTGTTTAATTTCTGAAGCCCTGCATTAAAAAAGCCCTGATCAGCGTTTAACACACCCTTTCTAATGTTGTTACCGGCGGTGTAAAGTGTAATGTTTAGCAACAATGATAAGGCTGTAATGAAGAAGGTTTGAAACAGACCAGCTCCTGCACCCATGCCTGCACCATATTCAGACACCTTGTTAAGAGTGGCTACAGTGGAGATGATAGTTAATCCCAAACTCGTAAAACCAATAACAGCACTGTACACGGACCATTTGCCAATGGCATCCAACTGCTCTTTTGCATCTTCTGTTACTTCTGCTTCTAATGAAATTAAATTGTTTGTTTGATCGTTCATGAGGATGATTATAACATGGTACTAAAAAAATTGATTAACAAAGCCAAAGCCGAAAGAACAGTAGAAATGATGAAGTAGGTTTTCAACGACTTCAATCCTGTATTAATGGTTGGAGTATCTTCTGTAAGTAAGCCTTGTTTTATATTGGTTGAGAAATTAAATAAAAAATAAAAAGCCGATAAATAAATCGACAAAGCAACGATGATACCGAAGCCAATGGTTATAAATAGCGTTGTTCCCATCTCGTTAAAGAATGGTATTACATCGCCTAAATAATCTCTATAAACAGTAGCAGCCAGTATAAAAATAAATACAAACAATATGGAAAAAATAAAAATGGCCCAGCACAAAAACCTGGCCCACTTTCCCATATTAAATAAACTGGTTTTTGCATCTGAATCGTATTGAACATCTAGCTGCGTCAGTTGGTCTTGGTTGTAGTCGCTCATTGATTGAATTAAAATTGTTTAAAAATTTACATTGATTTTTTTGATAAAGTACTTTGTGGACACTGCCCACATTTTTTTAATCTGTATCGATTCGGCATTGAGATCAAAGCCAGTATCCAACTATTATTTTCCTTTTGTTTTTTTCGTGCCACACGAATATTCCAAAAAAAATTGACACTACAAAAAAGCGCAGTCAAAAACTGCGCTTTAAATAAAAAATAACGTTAATAGGCTCTGGCAAAAAGCACTCTTTGTGTACTGGGTTGTTTGGTGAGAATACACTCCCCTGCTTCCTGCTCGTTTTGAAGCGGTATGCAACGGATGGTAGCTTTCGTGAGTTCTTTGATCTTTTCTTCTGTTGCTTCCGTGCCGTCCCAATGTGCGGATATAAAACCTCCCTTTTCATCCAGCAATTGCACAAATTCGTCCCAGTTATTGGCCTTGCGTATGTTTTCGTTTCTAAAGGTCAAGGCCTTTTGAAAGATATTCTGCTGAATTTCATCCAATAGATTTTTTACATAGCCAGCAAGTCCATCCGTGGGGATGGTTTGTTTTTCTTTCGTATCTCTTCTGGCCAGTTCTACCACATTGTTTTCCAGATCTCTCAAACCCAAAGCGATTCTTACCGGCACTCCTTTCAATTCATGTTCCGCAAACTTCCAGCCTGGTCTTGCATTGTCATTGTCGTCGTATTTTACCCGAACACCCAAAGCTTTGAGTTCATGCATGATCTCAGCAACTTTTGCATCAATCACCACTTTGCTTTCTTCTCCTTTGTAAATTGGTATGATGACCACCTGTAAAGGAGCGATTTTTGGCGGCATAATTAACCCCTGGTCATCACTGTGTGCCATGATGAGCGCCCCAATCAATCGCGTACTCACACCCCAACTGGTGGCCCACACATATTCTTGTTTGTTTTCTTTGGTGAGGTATTGCACGTTGAATGCTTTCGCAAAGTTTTGTCCAAGAAAATGTGAAGTCCCTGCTTGCAACGCTTTGCCATCCTGCATGAGCGCTTCGATACAATAAGTATCTTCTGCCCCGGCAAAACGTTCGCTGGCAGTTTTCACTCCCTTAATAACGGGCAATGCCATGTACTCTTCTACGAACTCAGCATACACATCCAGCATCTTCTCTGTTTCTTCAATAGCTTCTTCTTTGGTTGCATGGGCGGTATGACCTTCTTGCCAAAGAAATTCAGCCGTACGCAAAAACAAACGGGTACGCATTTCCCAGCGAACCACGTTGGCCCATTGGTTGATGAGGATCGGTAAATCTCTGTATGATTGAATCCAGTCTTTATAAGTATTCCAAATAATGGCTTCGCTGGTTGGCCTTACCACCAGTTCTTCTTCGAGTTTGGCTGCAGGATCAACCATCAGTTTGCCTTTATGATCCGGATCTGATTTCAAACGATAATGAGTAACCACCGCACATTCTTTTGCAAATCCTTCTGCATTTTTTTCTTCGGCTTCAAATAAACTTTTAGGTACAAACAGCGGGAAGTATGCATTCACATGACCCGTTTCTTTGAATCTTTTATCCAATTGATCGCGCATGTTCTCCCAAAGGGCATAACCATAGGGTTTGATAACCATACAACCCCGAACAGCAGAATAATCTGCCAACCCACCTTTGATCACCAAATCGTTGTACCATTGGGAATAATCCGCAGCTCTTGATGTGATTTCTTTGCTCATAACCAAACCCATACCGGGTATTTTAAAAATTGAATGATAAAATTATTTTGCCCTAACACTCCTTTTAGAAAGCGCACAAAAGTAACAACTTCTACAGCTTTACCAAAGTTTAAATAGCAGCTAATAAACCAGTTTTCACCGTACTTCATCGAATCGGTAGTTTTTAGAAAACAAAGGAAGTGCGAACTTCTGGTTGATTAGATTTTAAAAATCTATAGGAGCCAGACAGCTTTATAGAATTAAAAAAAATCTTTTTGTAGTACAATAGCTATTTAGGAGATATTTAACAGGAAAAATGATGCTTTAAATATCTTGTAACAAATTCTTTTGCAACTTTACATTAACGGGATATCCAATAAAAAAAGGTAACTTTATTTATTAATTATTTAATCTTAATGCCATGAATATTAAAATTTTACTCGCAGCCTTTCTGATCGGCACTGCTACCAGTTGCAGTACCGCTTACCGTAGTGGACAAACACCCGACGATGTTTACCACTCCCCCGTGCGTGGAATCGAAGAAAGAAATGATAGAGAAGAAAACCGCGACCGATATGAAGACGCCACCGATCGTTTCGAAGAACGTGAAATTCGCATGTCATCGAGAGACTGGCGTTGGAGGAACATGAATAATGATTTTGATTTTCGTTATTCGCCTTACCTGTACGGTTACAATTATGGATATTATTACAATCCATATTATTACAACAGACCAGTATTTTTACCAGGTTACGCAATTACGAACCCGAAAAATAGTTCACCGCGAATGACCAATTTGGGCAGTTACAACAACAGTACATTGGTAGTGTCTGATCCTAAATCCGGGCAAACTCAGTGGGTGAAAACCCGTGGTTCTTATAACAACACCAACAACAATAGTTCATTTCTAAGAAGAATCATCACACCTTCTACCCCTGCTAACAATAACAGGAACAACAATACCAGAACTTACGAACCTAATAATAACAGAACCTATAACCCATCTGGCAACAGTGGTGGAAGTAGGGGTTCTTCATCTGGTGGAAGCTCTGGATCTGGTAGCCCTGTCTCCAGACCATCAAGAGGAGGTAACTAATCATATTCAAAGGCCGGTAATTGTTTACAATACCGGCCTTTTTAAAACATTCTACTGATTATCAAACTATTTAAGATGAAAAAATATCTACTACTGTTCATGATATGCCCTGTTTCAACTGTTTTTGCCCAGGTTCCTGAAGATGCTATAAGATTGAGTTGGTATCCGCAAAACGGATCTGCCAGAACCCTTGCTATTGGAGGTGCTATGGGTTCTTTGGGGGGCGATATTTCTGCCACATATGTGAATCCTGCAGGATTGGGTTTTTATAAAACCAGGGAAATCGTTTTCACACCTGGCATTTTTTTTAACAATTTAAAGGCCGATTTCAGGGGAAGCCGCACCAAATCGAAAGACAATAATTTTGCCTTCGGACCGTCTGGTGTTGTCATTGGCTCACCAGACAAACGCAACTCCCGCAACAGCCACGCTATCAGCTTTGCGATATCACAAACTGCTAACTTCAACAACGTGATCCGTTACAATGGTTTGAACAATTTCAGTTCGTTTAGCGAGCAATTCGCCGAAGAGTTTTCCAAAAGCGGCCTTAACATCGATCAGGTATTGAATACACAATCTGCCCTGCCTTATACTTCAGCCTTAGGTTTGCAAACCTTTTTAATAGACACGGTTACCGTTGGCAATGCCATACAAGTAAGAGGAGCCCCGGAAGGTATTTTAGATGCTGGCCAGGCTTTACGCCAGGAAATGATCAAAACTACCAGCGGTGGCATTTATGAATTGGCCATTGGCGGTGCTTACAATAAAGGCGACAAATGGTTTTTCGGCGGTACCCTTGGCATTCCCATACTTAATTACAAAAGCAACACCAACTTTACGGAATCGGATACCAGTAACAACAATATGAATGGTTTTTCCTCCTCTACCTATTCAGATAATTTCGAAACGCAAGGCGTGGGCTTTAATGCAAAGCTTGGGGTCATTTATCGTCCGCAAGATTATATTCGGATTGGCCTGGCGGTGCACACGCCTTCTGTTTTTTTATTAACAGATGAGCGAACAACCAACCTCACCACCAACCTGGAATCGGCAGGTGGCGATCTGGAATCATTTACAGCATCCTCTAATTTGTTTACAAACGGACAGCCAGGAATTGCGGAATACCAGCAAAGATCTGCGTGGAGGGCCATCATAAGCGGTTCGTATGTATTCAGAGAGATTGAAAATGTGAAAAAGCAAAAGGGGTTTATTACCGCAGATATTGAATATGTAAATCATCGAAGTGGCAGATTTGCGAGTGCACAAGGAATCGAAAATGTGACAGAGGATGAGAAAAATTATTACAAATCTCTCAACAATGTGGTGAAAGATATTTACAAGGGTGCATTTAATTTCAGAGTAGGCGGTGAAGTAAAGTTCAATATCATCATGGCGCGACTGGGTTTTGCTTATTACACCAATCCTTACAATGACCTTGGTTTCAAGGCCAATCGTGCACTGTTGAGCGGAGGATTGGGTTACCGTCATAAAGGCATATTCGTTGACCTCACTTATGTGCACCAGTTTAGCAAAGATGCGAACTTCCCTTACAGACTAGAAGACAGGGCAAATACCTTTGCAGCTACCCGCCAAAACCTGGGCAATGTAATGGCAACTGTAGGATTTAAATTTTAAAAAAAGTTAAAGGATACTTTGTACAAAAAAGCCGCTTCGAAAACAGCGGCTTTTTATTATACGTGGCTCTGCACTAAAATGAAGAAAGAAATACACCATCAATACCCCGCTTGTTGAACGATCGCTTGAAACGCATTTTCTTCATCCGATACATCTACCCAATTTACCGATGAATCTTTTTTAAACCAGGTCATTTGGCGTTTTGCATAATGCCGGGTATTTTGTTTGATCAATTCGATGGCGCTCTCCAGTGAAATGATTCCATCAAAATAATCAAATAATTCTCTGTAACCAACTGTTTGTAAGGCATTGAGAGAGCGGTAAGGGATTAAATTGCGGACTTCATCTACCAACCCTTCGTTGATCATTTGTGTTACTCGATCATTTATACGATTGTATAATACTGCGCGGGGTAATTCCAATCCAAATTGTAATACCCTAAACGGGCGTTCTTTTTTTTGATGCGTTCTAAATTCATGGATAGATTTTCCGGTGGTCCACTTTACTTCCAATGCCCTTAACATTCTTTGAGGATTTTGTATTTCTCCAGTTTGAAAAAATACCGGATCATCTTGCCGCACCTGCCCTTGCAACCAAGGCAAACCACCTTCACTGTATGCAGCCATTAACTTTTCTTGTACCGAAGTTGATACAGGTGGAATCTGGTCGAGACCTTCTACAAATGCTTTGATGTACAAACCTGTGCCACCTACCAATATCACCACATCTTTTGTTAGAAATAACTGCTCTGCTTTTTGCAGGGCATACGCTTCAAAGTCAGCAGCAGAAAAAGCTTCTTTCACTGAATGTGAATGGATGAAATAATGAGGAATCAATTTCAACTCAACATCGCCGGGTTTTGCAACCCCAATACTCAATTCTTTGTAACATTGACGGCTGTCTGCAGATATGATGGCGGTATTATAATGTTGTGCTAGTTTGATGGCCATGGTAGTTTTTCCAACTGCAGTTGAACCAACAAGGATGATACACTTTTTTTGCATAAAAAAACATTTGTGAAGAATGTTTTAAAACAAAACAGTTCTCATTTTGAGAACTGTTGCAACTAATTTATTTGAAATGAATGAAAGTTAAGAAAACAACTCATTAAAACCCGTCGTTGGCATCATTGGTATCTTCCGCAAAGTCATCCGCTTCCTGTTCCGCTTCGCCGTCTTCATTTTCCTCACTAAAACCATCTTTGAGCGCTTCTGGTTGCAGATCGTATTTTTCTTCCATTTCTGCCAAGCGCTTATCTACCAGGCCTTTGGTGCCATATTGCGACGGCGCAATTCCTTCAGTGCGGACGCAAGCAGGATAAGTAATTTTTTTACTTTCTTCTTTGTCAACATTAATAAGTTCTACCATAAAATGCCAGTTCTTATTAAAATCATATTCGTACACAAACTTCTGATTGGGATCTTTGATCTCGCTGGCGAGCGGTGTTTCACTCATGATGAGTGGCGCCACTTTGTAATCTTTGTCGTAGGCATCTAAAGAAATTTCTCGTCCAAATTGCCAGTTATCGTTGCTGCGGTAAAAAGTAGCTTTATGCTTGTTGTCAAACTCAAAACTTTTTAATATTGCTTCATGTAAATCAACGAATGTGTTGGTATGACGTATCGCCACATCCCTGTAAATACTTTCATCTTCTTCCCAATAAACCCTGAATTTTAAAATTGCCATGCAACAAATTTAAGCGTTTTATTTTGATTACTCAATAGCGTTTGGCCGTCCAGGGTTTTAAGGGTTCCAACTTATAATATATTCCTCTTTTCCCCCGCTGCTTTTTACAGCTATTAACATTTCATATATTAAATACTACCGATGCCCAATTCCTTTGCCTTTTCTTTCATAAATGTGAAGGCTGCATTGTAATCATTGGGAATGGCCCCGTCTAAAATCGCATTCCGAATAGCGTCTTTGATCAATCCGACGAATTTAGAAGGCTGCAGGTTAAAGGTCTGCATGATCAATTCTCCGGTGATGGGTGGCTGCCAGTTTCTGATGTGATCACTGGCCTCTACAGCCACACATCGCTCCTGTACCATTTCAAAATTTTCGATAAAACGTTTTACTTTTAACTTATTCTTACTTGTGATATCTGCCTTGCACAATATCATCAGCGGTTCTAAATCTTCGCCCGCATCAAACAACAATCTTCGTATAGCTGAATCAGTGATGCTTTCTTTGGTTAAACTGATTGGCCGCAGGTGCAGCTCCACCATTTTTTTTACAAACAGCATTTTTTCGTTTTGGGGCAGTTTTAGCTGAGCAAAAATTTTGGGTACCATTCGGCCACCTACTACTTCATGCCCATGAAATGTCCAGCCATGTCCATCTTCAAATTTTTTGGTAGCAGGTTTAGCGATATCGTGCAATACCGCTGCCCAGCGCAACCAAAGATCATCAGTGTGTTCGGCAATATTATCCACTACTTGCAGGGTGTGGTAAAAATTATCTTTATGCCCTTTTCCATCTATGTATTCTGCACCAGCCAGTGCAACCATTTGGGGAAATATGAGTTGCAGCAAACCCGTTTTATACAACAGATCAAAACCAATAGAAGGTTTTTCGCACATCAAAATTTTGTTGAGTTCATCTGCAATTCTTTCTTTGCTGATAATATGGATGCGATGCGCATTGTCAGTAATAGATTGAAAGGTTTCGGGCGCTATATGGAAATGCAACTGAGCCGCGAACCTTATGGCGCGCATCATCCTTAGGGGATCGTCACTGAAAGTTTTGCCAGGTTCTAAGGGTGTTTTAATGATTTTTGCCGGTATGTCATTCATCCCTCCAAAGGGATCTATCAGTTGGCCGTAATTTTCTTTATTGAGGCTGATGGCCAAGGCGTTAATGGTAAAATCTCTTCTGTTTTGATCGTCTTCGAGCGTTCCCGGTATTACGTTTGGCTTCCGGCTTTCGGAGCGGTAACTTTCTTTTCTTGCGCCCACAAATTCAATTTCGGCATCCGTTGTTTTGATCTGCGCAGTACCAAAATTTTTAAAAACATTTACGGATGGAGAAGGGTGAAAATATGCAGCTACTTTTTGGGCCAATAAAATACCGTCGCCGATACACACAATGTCGATATCCTTGGTAGGCCTGCCCATGATTTTATCGCGTACAAACCCCCCAATCGCATAACATGTAACACCGAGTTCTTCGGCGGCCTGCCCTATTTTTTTTAAAATAATTGCTTCCTTTTCTGTGCAGTGGATGTCCATAAAAAGCAAATGTACTACAAATCCCCTCTTTTGAATGGCTTGAAAAAGTTCCAAAATTATGAATTATAAGCATTTATGTTTATTTTAAAACCATGTCATTGTTACCCTTTTGTTCAAATCGGCATTAATATTGTCTACTATCTTTTCAACACTTAAAAAGCAAATCAGCTATTAATCTTGTCAAATTGACGAAACAACATTCTTATATGAACAATAAGTTTTATTTAGATAATCAGGAAGATGAAATGGAGTTTATGCCCATCATTCCATTAAACGATGAGGAAGACCCAGATGCAGACACAACGGCGTTCCCGGGAGAATTGCCTTTGTTACCGCTGCGCAACACTGTATTGTTTCCAGGTGTGGTCATCCCCATCACTGTAGGCAGAGATAAGAGTATAAAGGCGGTAAACGATGCCTACAAGACTGACAAATTGATCGGCGTTGTGGCACAAAAAGACAGCACCGTTGAAGAGCCTGTGGTAAGCGATTTGGAAGATATTGGTACGGTTGCAAAAATTGTAAAATTGATCAAAATGCCAGATGGTGGTACTACCATCATCATACAGGGCAAAAAGAGGTTCAAAATAGCAACCATCACCACAGAAGACCCTTATTTTAAAGCTACCATCAAGGTGCTGGATGAAGAGAACATTAAAGGTGATAAAAATTTTGATGCACTGGTGGGTAGTATCAAAGATCTGGCAACCCAGATCATTAACATATCTCCAAACCTCCCTAGTGAAGCTGCTATCATCCTGAAAAATATTGAGAACCCCTCGTTCCTCATTCATTTTGTGAGTAGCAACCTGAACAGCGACCTGAAACAAAAACAACAATTACTAGAGATCAGCAATATCAAGGCAAGGGCAGAGTTATTGATGAATCTGATGCACACTGAACTGCAGTATGCTGAACTTAAAAACAAGGTTACGAATAAGACAAGGGCGGAGCTCGACAAACAGCAGCGGGAATATTTTTTGCAGCAGCAAATGAAAGCCATCAAAGAAGAATTGGGTGGCGAAAATGTGGCAGAAGTAAAAGAGATGCAGAAAAAAGCCGCCGCAAAAAAATGGACGCCAGCGGCAGCGGAAATGTTTGACAAAGGTGTGGAAAAGCTAGAACGCATGCACCCTTCTACTCCCGACTACTCTGTAGTGTATAATCATTTGGACCTGATGCTAGACTTGCCATGGGAAGAATACTCACAAGATCAATATGATTTGAAAAAAGCCAAAAAAGTACTGGATCATGATCATTATGGGATGGATAAAATTAAAGAAAGAATACTGGAATACCTGGCCGTATTGAAATTGAAAGGAGATATGAAAAGTCCGATCCTTTGTTTTCTTGGCCCTCCGGGTATTGGGAAAACGAGTTTGGGAAAAAGCATCGCATCCGCCATCAACAGAAAATATGTAAGGGTGAGCCTTGGGGGTTTACACGACGAGAGCGAAATTCGCGGACACCGCAAAACCTATATTGGGGCTATGCCCGGTAGAATCATTCAAAGCATTCGTAAGATCAAAAGCAGCAATCCTGTGATGATCCTTGATGAAATTGATAAGGTGGGTACCGATCACAGAGGCGACCCCTCCTCCGCATTGCTTGAAGTGCTGGATCCGGAACAAAACAACAGTTTTTACGATAATTACCTGGAGCTGGAGTACGATTTGAGCAAAGTGCTGTTCATTGCTACTGCCAATAACATCAACAATATACAACCGGCACTACGCGACAGGCTCGAGATCATCGACCTTAGCGGTTATGCCATCGAAGAAAAAATTGAAATAGCCAAACGCCACCTCATCCCCAAACAAAAGGAAATGCATGGAATAAAACCAGTTTCTTTTAAAATGAGTGATCCTGTAATTGAAAAAGTAATTGCTGATTACACCAGAGAAAGTGGCGTGCGGGAGTTAGATCGACAACTCGCCAGTATCATGCGTTTCCAGGCAAAAGAATTGGTGATGAAAGGTAAACTGAAAGCTACCATCACCAATAACGATGTCGAAAAGATACTGGGCAAACCCCGCTACAGCAACGAACTATATAAAATGGCCAACATGGCTGGTGTAGCGGTAGGCTTAGCTTGGACCTATGTAGGGGGCGATATTTTGTTTATAGAAACACAATTGAGCGAAGGTAAGGGTGAACTCAAAATGACCGGCAACCTTGGCAACGTGATGAAAGAAAGTGCCAGCACGGCATACACATGGTTGGAAGCTAATGGTAAAAAAATTGGCATTACTCCCGAAGCATTTAATAAAAAAGATGCTCATATCCATATTCCGGAAGGAGCTACGCCCAAAGACGGCCCTAGTGCAGGAATTACTATGATGACGGCCCTTGCCAGTGCATATACCGGCAGAAAGATCAAACCCTATTTGGCCATGACGGGCGAAATAACTTTGCGTGGGCAGGTATTGCCAGTTGGCGGCATCAAAGAGAAAGTGTTGGCAGCGAAGCGCTCAGGTATTCGGGAGATTATCATGTGCTGGCAAAACGAAAAAGATGTGGCAGAAATCAATCCAACCTTCATTAAAGGCATACAATTTCACTATGTTAAAACCATGCAGCAAGTGCTCGATATCGCACTTACTTAGTCGTTTGGCTGATAAAATCGTCTTTAAACGAATTTTAACAACTTTTTTTTTAATCTTTCAAACCATTTGTACCATTTATGCGTATTAAATATATTCAACTGATTTCATGTTGGTTGTTTTAAGGGTTAAAAAATTCCCCCTGATTCTTCAGGGGGAATTTGCATATAAGAAGATAATGTTTTATTCTGGCAATGTTTCTGGTTCCACTCTTTCATTTTCTTTTCGTTTTTCTAACCAATCTTTTTCTTTTTCGGTAGATAAGGCTTGCAGTACGCCAATCAGGAAAATCATGGCAACGCTGGCGCTGAGGTAAACCACATTGTAGCTGTTGTATTTACCCACTTCTCTGGCCCCTGTTTTGAAAAAATAAACCACATCCATGATTAAACAATATACCCAACCTAATAGGGCGATGCTAAACAAAACAATGGAGATCCACTTCACAACCGGAGAAGGGTGAAATTGAGTCCGTTTAAAATAAATAACAAAAACGGTGATGAACAGGACGGAAGGCACCATCATGATAAAAATGGTAAACAGATAAGAGAACCAGGGAAGGTAATCGAGCGCACCCATGATGTACTTAAGTGCAAACAGCACTGCCACTAAGCTGACAATAAAACCGACGAATACAAAAAATATATTCATGGAAAGCTGGAGGTATTTGCTGTATTTGTCTTCCATAAGAGGTGAGTGAATTCGTTATTTGAAATAACTCAAGTTTGTTTTCGGTGTTAGCGTGAGCAATGTTTCATACATCAACTTCACGGTGTTTTCGATATCATCTTTGTGCAACATTTCTACCGTAGTGTGCATATATCGCAAAGGAATAGAAATAAGTACCGATGGGCACCCGTCGTTGGCATACGCAAACGATTCGGTATCAGTACCAGTACTCCGACTCACCGCCCTGAGCTGGTAAGGGATCTTGGTTTTATCGGCGGTGGCCAACACAAAATCTAACAGTTTGTTATGTACTGCCGGGCCATAACAAAGGGAAGGACCAGCTCCGCTGACACAGTCCCCTTCTACAATTTTACTGATCATGGGTGTGCTGCTGTCGTGTGTTACATCTGTTACGATCGCAACATCTGGTTTAATTCTACGGGCAATCATTTCTGCGCCACGCAAACCAATTTCTTCCTGAACCGCATTTACTATGTACAACCCAAAAGGCAGTTTCTTTTTGTTTTCTTTCAACAATCTCGCTACTTCTGCAATCATAAACCCCCCAATGCGGTTGTCGAATGCACGAGCAATCAGGAAACCATTCGCCAGTTCCTCGTAGCCATCTACATATGTGGCCACTGAGCCTACATGTATACCCAAGGCTTCAACTTCTTTTTTGTTTCTGGCACCACAATCTAAAAATAAGTTATCTACTTTAGGGGAAGGCTCTTTGGACTCCGGATTGTTAAGTCTGGTATGAATGGCGGGCCAGCCAAATACCGCTTTTACCAGCCCTTTTTTCCCGTGTACATTCACTCTCATGCTTGGGGCAATCTGGTGATCCACCCCGCCATTTCTTTTGAGGTACAATAACCCTTCCGGAGAAATATAATTTACAAACCAACTGATCTCATCTGCATGTGCCTCAATCACTACTTTAAAGGAAGCAGTTGGATTGATCACCCCTACTGCGGTACCATAAGGATCTGTAAAGAATTCGTCTGCGTAGGGTTTCAAGTATTCCATCCATAGTTTTTGCCCGCTGCTTTCAAAACCGGTAGGGGAAGCATTGTTTACATATTGCTCTAAAAACGAATACGCCGGAGATGTAATAAGCGATTTTTTTTTAACTGCTTTGGCCATGTTATATTTTCTATTTTTCTGTTGCAAAAGTAATCAATGTAACTCGGTTAATTCAACAACCAAAAGGATCTTTTGATTTGACAAATTGCTACCTTCTTACAACCAATGCGCCACAATTGTTGCAATTGATGAAAACAACATCAACCCATCTACCCCAAAATAATAAAAAAGATACCCCTGTTTACGGAGCGATAAACGATAGACCCACCAGAGTATAGCAGCAGTAATAGTAAAAGCTGCCATTTGTGCACTATTGCTAAAATACCATCTCATAGCTATTCCCGCAAGGATGTAAAGTGAAAAAGTAACTGCCATGATCCGTTGCAAGGTTTTGGGCGACACACTGGTGGCCAAAGTTTTAAGAGCGTGTAATTGGTCGATTGCTGCATCACGCATATCAAAAATGCTGCAGAGCATTAGCATGAAAAAAAACCGTGTGGTAAACAATAATGAAAATTCTACCCAATCAACTCCTGAAGATGATCCCAAAGGTAAAACCGTGATTACATAAGCCCATGTGAATGCTAATAATACCGTTTTTAAAAACCCTGGCTTAGGGGTTTTTTGTACAAAATGGAAAGGCCAAAGTGGCAAGGAATACAATAAGGTAAGCAGTGCCCCAATAGATATCCAACCCCACAAATGTGGTAATTGTAAGGCATACAGCAAACTGCCAAAACCGGCCACAATAAATAACAAGAGGTAAGATAGTTCAGCAGTTAAAAAAACAGCGGTTAGCGAGTTTCTCCTAAAAGCATATTTACTAACCAGCCAGTAAAAATTGTAGCTGGCGAGTGTTGAAAAAAAAACGAACCAACAAACTTTGTAATCAATGGTAAGTCCGGTGAGGATATACGTCTGTACGCACATTGCTGCTGCGCAAAAAGAAATGAACAGAGAGTGTGAAAAAATAAATTGCAGCCACCGCATTATAGACAGCGATAGAAAAGTGGCTCAGTTGTGATAATTACATTGCTTTTGTTCCTTTTAGCATCCCGCACAAATACTTCATAGAACAAGGTGTCTGTTCTGGGCCTTGGTGGACCAGGTGATACACAATCCAGGGCGTTAAATAAGCTGATGGTTACCTCTGCTTTAAAATTATTTTGTTGTGCACGGGTTAGGTCGGGGAAACGAAAAGAATCAATGTTGTTGCTTTTGAGATTTCTGAGATAAATCATAGAGCTGTCAGTAACGTCTTGACCACCGAGGTCTCCTTCGGCATCCGTTACTTCAATTGTTAATTTGGGCGCATTGGGATCAAGTGATGTAATACTTGATTGTGCGAAGTTTGGACTAAGACTCACGAATTTTATTTGCGGAGCAGTTGTGAACTTGTCTTTTCCGCAGGAGCTGATAAGTACAGACATCAAGATAAGTGCAATAACATTTTTCATTTTGCTCAATTTGATTCAAATTTAGTTAACCCTCTCCAAAAAACCCTAAGAAGGACGATTTTGTTTAAATTCTTTAACAGCTATTAAAGAATTGCAATTATTTACGCAATTTTGCTGGCAACCATGCTATTAGATTTAAAAAAAATAGAAAAAAAGATTTTCGAAACTACCGATGCCGATTTTGAGGTCCTGGCGCTGGAACTATTTACTTATCAGCACCATAAAAATAGTTTTTATCGTTCGTTTTGTGATCATCTTCAGATTCAGCACAACGATGTGCAGAGGCTGTCAGAAATTCCATTTTTACCCATTCGGTTTTTTAAAACAAATCGCATCGTAAGTGGGGTATTTAAAGAAGCCTGTATATTCGAAAGCAGCGGAACCTCGGGTTCCATCCATAGCAAACATTTTGTAAAAGACCTATCGCTTTACGAAACTAGTTTTTCAAAAGGCATTTCTCATTTTTATGGTGATCTTACCAATACCTGTATCATAGGCCTACTACCTTCTTACCTCGAAAAGGGGCAGTCATCGCTGGTTTATATGGTGAACAACCTTATTGAAAAAAGTAAGATAGCCAGCAGTGGATTCTATCTTTACGAAACCGAAGCGTTGAATAAACTTTTACTTTACAATGAAAGTATCAAACAGCAAACGTTACTTTTTGGGGTAACCTACGCCCTGCTCGATTTTGCGGAAGAATATCCTTTGCAGCTTCAACACACCACTGTTATAGAAACTGGGGGAATGAAAGGACGAAGAACGGAGATGACCCGCTCACAAGTACATGCCGTGTTGAAAAGGCAATGGCAATTAAAGACGGTGCATTCAGAATACGGGATGACGGAATTATTATCTCAAGCCTATTCATTTGGAGAAGGATTATTTCAGACCAGCCCTTGGATGAAGGTATTGATTCGGGCAGAGGACGATCCTTTTGATATAAAGTCTGCGCTCGAAGCGGGGCATAAAGCTATCACCGGAGCCTTTAACATCATTGATCTGGCCAACATGTACAGTTGTGCCTTCATTGCCACAGATGATATGGGGATCCTTCACCGAGATGGAAGTTTTGAGCTGGTTGGGCGTATCGACAACAGCGATATACGTGGTTGTAGTATGATGCTTTTATAACATCCCGTAACTGAGTCTGCGATTGCTGGCCAGATACTTTTCTCTGATGATCTGACTCATAGATTTATCTTCTAGTTTACTTTCTACCCATGATACGATATCCAAATAAGAGAAAGCCCTGGTTTCGAAACGACTTTTTTCTACTTTTTTTATGGCATTCAAAAACTTCTCTAACTCAGGCTTGAGACTTCTTCTGGGTACATGAAACGACTTTCGTAAAAACTTAAACATCTCTTCTTCAATCACCGTAAAGTTTTTCTTTTTAGCCATAAAACGATACACACTTTTGATCAGGTGATCGATGATATCATGATTGCCCAATTCATAATGAGCCATTAAGTGCAATACCCTGGCATAACATTGAAGATCATTGCGCAGGTCGAGGTTGTCATTGATGATTTTTTGGAGATAATCGATGCAGGTTTCGTAATTACCCGACCCAAAATGGAGCGTTGCAATTTTATAATTAAACACCAACACCCGATGTCTGTCGAGGTACAAGCTGTATTCATCCAAATTTTGTTCAATTTCCGGAATAAGAAGGAGCCCCTCTGTGAAATTTCCGATACTCATCTGAAGGTTTAATTTGGCACTATTGATGTAAACAAAGGTCTGTATCCTATTATTATCGTGCATTTGTGCAACATCAGATTGCGCAAATTTTTCAAATTCCTTAAGCGTTAAGGCTAGCTTTTGGTAATTACGCAAATCAAAATGTGCATTTAGCAGGTTGTGCATTCCTTTAATGAAATGACCTGTTTCTACTGCGATCATAAAGGTCTCTTCGTTAAAAAGATCTACCCATTTTTGTGTGTAACGGTAATACATCAGAAAATCCTGGCGTATGAAGGCAAACCAGCAATAACTCTGATACAGATACAGTCGTTCATAAAAACCTCGCTGCAAGTGAGCATCTTCGGGCATGTTTTCTTTAAAATACTTTTTAATGTGCTGCTCATCCTCTTCATCGCGGGCGTGCCCATTTTGTACGTACCAGCTATACAGTTTTAATGCCAGGTTAGACAAGGCAGTAATCATAATACGACGTTCATTTACATCATTGGCTTCGTGGCTGAGTGAGTCTGCCCTATTTTCCATACTACGGGTAACGTGTAGGGTTTCAATTTTTTTTTCCAGAGATATCACCTGAATTAGAAAACTGTCTTGATGGTATTGTATGGCCAGTTCTTTAGCACGTTCCAGAATTTTTAGTGCCTGTAAGTAAAGGCCTTTGTTGTATAAAATTCGGGCGTAGTCTAACTGCTCATGGAGTTGAAGATCAATACTTTCGGTGCTTTTCAGGATGCGTAAACTAGCAAGGATCTGTTTGTACAAATGCGCCTTGGTATTGGAGAGTTGTTGCTTTTTGATGGAACTCAGCTTTTTGAGCAATAGTGTTTCATCATATTCATTCAATTTATCGATCGCATCAAATAATTCTATGATTTTGAGGTCTTCGTTGCTTGAACTCCGCTTGATGTACAGCTTAAAATTCCTCTTTTCCGACTTTTGTAAGGAGCGGATCAAAAGAAAAAGTACGTCTGTAGAACGGTTGGGCATCGTAATAGTTTTTTGTTAAGAGGCACTGCTGGACTGAATTTCAGTTTCAGCTATCCTATTTCGGTATGCAAATAATTGTAATAAGTTGGTTTTATGCTCCTGGTTTCGCGTGCTATTTTTGATTTATCAAAATGCAAGGCTTACACAGGGCAGGCAATCGAAAAGGAAGGCAAACAATAAAAAGGCCGAAGAAAAGAATCGGATCGCAAGATAAATAGAAATTGCATTCAAAAAAATAGTTCAAGAATTTTACATATAGCAAGCAATCGAAAAGGCCGCTCCGTTTCTACGGAGGGGCTATTTTTTTATTAGGAAAGTCCGCGCTGAAGCTAACTTCTTGCCAATGTCCTCCGTAGCGGGACCTTGAAATGTGCGGAGCAATTTTAATGAAGCAACTTCCCTGTGGCAGATATTAACGGGAAAGAAATATAGCTTCCTCCACCACTCCAACTTATTTTTTACCATATTTTAAAATTATTCGAAGCCCTTTTTTAAGTTGGGCATCGTAGTCCTATTTTTCTAATAAGCAGTGCCATAATGGATTTTAATCATCCTACCGATGGTTCAACATACCAATTTGATGGATTATTTGACTTGTCGATAAATTAAATGAAAGTTACTTTTACAATAGTTAGGAAGAGAAGAGTGAAAGAGAAATTTGGCAAGCAATCGAAAAGAAATAAAAGCAATCAAAAAGGCCAATTTGTATCGAAGACGGACAAGGTAGGAGGTTTTTTGATACCAAAAAAAATAATTTAAGTTTTTTACATATGGCAAGCAATCGAAAAGGCCGCTCCGTTTCTACGGAGGGGCATTTTTTTTGCGGGTAAGTGCTTGGCTCGTCCTAAAATAATTTTACTCTTGTTGGTTAAGAATACTGCCATAAATGTACACGTATCTGTTGGCACTAAAATAGCTTTCCATTCCTTACGCAACCACGTCTCCTCCGGGAAACGTTGCTTCATAAGGAGCAATTAGAATAACGCAGATCCCCTGAACGAGTCATTGCGGGAAGGAGAAAGTACTAAAGAAAGTTGTGATTTTGATGGCGCAGCTTCCCTTCGGGAGAAGTTGCCCGGAAAGGGCACACATACCCGGTAGATCTTTATCTGAGTAAACTTAGCCTGATTAGAGTTCCTTCTCCAGGGACGCTCCGGATCGCTAAATTAGCATTTATTGAAGTTGCTCTCTCTTTCATAGAGGCCAGACCAGAATGTTGTTGTGGTTGTTGTAAACTGTTGTCGAATCCTTTTCCGTTATCTGAAATGGAAATAAAAACTTCTGTTGGGGAATGTTTTAATGAAATATTTACTTCGCTGGCTTTTGCATGGTACAAGATATTGTTCAGTGCTTCCTGACAAACCCTAAAGAAATCTATTTTTTCCTCACTACTCAGCATAGGCTCATCAAAATCAATGTTAACAGAACAAGATATCCCACTCAGGGTCCTGAATTCATTTGCAGTGAACTTTAAAGTTTCAGCCAGACCAAATTCCTTGAGCATACCAGGACTCACTGCAAAGGAAATACGTTGAATGGTTTTTAGCAATAAGCCAGCAATCCCGGCGGCATGTTGTAATTTTTTCTGGGCAGCTTGGCTAAGATCCTTTTCAGTAATGGCAATCATATCAATATCCATTATTACCACTGAGGCTAATTGGGCGAGTTCTTCCTGAAGTTCGTAGGCAAGAAAGCTGCGGTCTTTTTCAATCCGATGTTTGAAATGGGTAGCCAGCCCCTTGAACTTACTGTATTTACGTGCTATGTCTAATTCAATTGTTTTTTTAACAGTGATGTCTTTAGCAATTGCAAAAACGAGTTCTTTTTCCGGAAAATAGATAGAGCTCCATTCTAGCCAGATAATCTTACCACTTTTGGTAACATACCTGTTTTGAAAGTTGATCAAAGCGACACCGTCTAGCATGTTCTGCCGCGTTTCGCGAGTGCGTTCAAGGTCGTCGGGAAATAAAAAATATGAAATGGGATGGCTGTAAATCTCTTCGGTGTCGTATTCAAGTTTTTGGCAAACGGCAGCATTTACTTTTTTGAAATAGCCTTCTTTGTTAGCGATACATACGAGGTCGGGCGTATGTTCAAAGAAATCATTCAACTCAAAATCGTTGATGCCCGGCAGATCGTTCATGAACTCGGTGGTTTGAGTAAATGTACAATAAGTCGGGGATTAAGTATTACATAACTTCCCTAAAATTTATATGTCAAAGAAAGGCAAATAAAATTTCCCAATTGTTTTAGGGGCGTCTACCGCAGGTGGCGTAGCAAACTACCAAGTAATTATGATGACGCATTGTCACGTTCAAGAGACATTGCCGGAAAGGAAAAGAAAATGGATTTTTAAGTCGCACGTTCCCGGGAAAGCTATTGCTGGCAAACGGTATTAGTCCCTGCCTTCATCCAGGTCGTTGTGATCATCGCCTCCTAAGCTATAATAGTTATTTTCCTCATCCTCATTTCCAATAGCTTCCTGTTCATCATCTAGTTCAGCACCTGGCACATCCAGGTCATCTCCTGATTTGTCTTCTTCAAAATCTTTTTCATTTGCCTGTTCGAATGCATCCATCTCATTGGGTACTTTGAGTCTGGACAAATGCTCAGGGTCAATGTTTTCTTCTTCCCGATATTTATTGTAAATATCTTCATTAGGCGGGTATGTCGGATACCCATCTGTAGCGATGCTGGTGTTGTTTCGTTCCTCCTGAATGAGCCGGGACGGGCTTTGTAATTTATCTTTCATTTTAAGTTATTTTATTATTTGAATCATTTTTCTAATTACGCTATAACGCCCGTCTATTCCACATGATTTGCTGTTTGGATACCATGTTTTGAATTTACCCCGATGATTGCGAGAATAACTTCTACAGTATCGATAATAGTAAATTTAATTTTAAAAGCGCGCCTTACGGTATTCCCCACCCATACTTTAAGAGTGCAGTAAGACCCGCGTATTAAGCTCATTTCCTGTTTTAACAAACTTTTGTTTAAAGGAACCTTTGACATCGTAAAGATCAATGTTTACGTTGCCAGAACTGTTATACAATAAATTAAAAGAGTTATATCATTTCCACATTTTAATACCCTTTATAAATGCGAGGATCATCTTTACCTGTTTTCATAAAAGGAAAGCCTGTTGGTAAGCGCTACAATATTAATTTGCAGATCGTTTATGCGCTGCAACAAGTACGAAATGGTTTCAATGCCTTCTAAATTGATATCCATTTCCTGTTTTAACCACATCAGTTGTTCTAAATGTTTTAACTGGCTTTCAGGCACAAATATGTTTTCTTCAATTTTGGCAATGTCTATCAGTCCAGAATCATTCAGGGAATAGATAAAAGAAAGCTCAATATTGTGGTAGATGCAAAACTCACTTACTGGTATCATATTTTCTTGTTCCATCATTATTGTAGTTTAGATAATTCTGTAAACAATATTTTTTGTTGCTCGGTTAGTTTGGCAGGCAATCGTATTTCGTAGGTAACATAAAGGTCTCCGGTTTCGCCTTCCTTTTTATAAACGGGAAAGCCTTTACCTTTAAGTCGAATCTTGGTACCGTATTGAGTTTCAGGATTAACCTTTAATTTTACTTTCCCTTTGAGTGTTTCAATAGTGGTTTCCCCTCCAAGCAAAGCGGTGTATAAGTCGATGGTAGCTTTTGTAAACAAATCATTTCCCATGCGCTTAAAATTGGGATGTGGTTGGATAATAAACGTAATGTATAAATCGCCGGCGGGGCCACCATTTGCTCCTGGAGCACCATATCCATTTAATTTTATGACTTGATGATTCTCGATGCCGGCTGGAATGGTAATACGGATATTTTTCCCGTTTACAGTCAGTGTTTGCTGATGGGTTTCCAATACATCCATAAGGCTGAGTGTAAGTTCTGCATTGTAATCCTGCCCCCTGTATTGAGTTTGCTTGCGGCGTTCAGCGCCTCCGAACATCGATTCAAAAAAACTCGAAAAATCTCCTTCCCCAGCCCCCGAAAATTGTTGCCCACCTCGATTGGAGCGTTGTTGTTTTGACTGTTGTTCAAACTGGTCTGCATCTTTCCAATCTTTCCCGTATTTGTCGTACTTTTTTCTTTTTTCCGGATCACTTAATACTTCATTGGCCTCGTTAATAGCTTGAAATTTTTGATGGGCTTCTTTATCATTTGGATTAAGATCGGGGTGCAGTTTTCTTGCCAGTTTCCGGTAGGCTTTTTTTACATCCATTTCAGTAGCCGTTTTTTCAATATTTAACACCTTGTAATAATCAATAAATGCCATGTACCTTAATTTTGTTGTTTTTTAATATTATTTTACGGTCAATTTAAATGCCTTACCCAAACATTCAATAACATCTGTAATAAGCATACTCTCCACGCTTTGATTTTTTAAAGCGATATCTGCTGCAAGCCCATGTAGGTAAACCCCTATTTTAGCAGCGTCTAAGGGCGGATATCCCTGTGCTAAAAAAGAGGTAATCATACCTGTAAGTGCATCACCACTACCCCCTTTTGCAAGTCCAGTATTTCCTGTTGTATTTATGAAAGATAAATTACCATCAGTTACCAGCGTTTGATGGGTTTTTAATACAATGATCACCTTGTATTTTTTTGCAACGTTTAACGCAATTTTCACCCTTTCTTCGCTATTGGCAGGAGTGCCAAAAAGTCTGTCGAATTCCTTTATATGTGGTGTAAGAATTGTATTATTTGGGATTACTTTCAGGAAACTTTTATTGGCAGCAATTACATTCAAAGCGTCCGCATCTACTATCATTGGCTTTTTAAAATTGTTAAAAAGCTGTGTCAACATTATAGAGGCGTTGGTAGTAACACCAACACCTGGCCCAATTCCTATAGCCGAATATTTATCCAAATCAATCTCCAGCTTATCTCTAAAGGTTAACATGGCTTCAGGTATAGTTGTTTGTAAAATAAAACGCTCTTCTTTCGGTAAGTTTACGGTTAATAAACCGCATCCGGTTCTTAAGCAAGCCCTCGCAGCTATTACTGCAGCTCCCATTTTTTTTGTATGACCGGCTATTAAATA
This sequence comes from Chitinophagales bacterium, assembly GCA_038249665.1. Classification (GTDB taxonomy): domain Bacteria; phylum Bacteroidota; class Bacteroidia; order Chitinophagales; family Chitinophagaceae; genus Ferruginibacter. The sequence continues at coordinate 27,138 of JBBSDF010000018.1, read as the reverse complement.
AGCATGTCCATAATCGTTTTTGCTGGATGATATATCTCTTGACTTTATTAAATTTTTGATGATATTTTTTTTCAAAAATGTCATTATCGTGTTGATTTTTACGGAATGTATATTATCAGCCTCAAATTACATCCAAAATCGGAATGGTTTATAGTTTAATTATTTTGCCATCTTCCATTTCAATTATTCTGCTCATTCTGTCTGCAAAACTTTGGTCGTGTGTAACAATTAGCGAAGTTTGTTTGAATTCTTCTGATAATTTTTTAAATAAATCAAAAACATTATCACTATTTTTTTTATCAAGGTTACCAGTAGGTTCGTCACCCATAATGATATCAGGATTGTTTATGAGCGCTCTTGCGATAGCTACACGTTGCTTTTCTCCCCCGGATAATTGATTTGCCTTTTTCATCGCCAATTTATCGATATCAAGAATTTTTAATTTCTCCATAGCATTTTCTTGTACTTGTTCTTCTGAAAACTTGGCCAGCTTTAAGCCGGGAAGCATTACATTTTTCAAAACGGTAAACTCATCCAATAAATAATGAAACTGAAATACAAACCCTATCCTTTCATTACGAACCCTTGCCAATTCAGCGTCTTTTTTATATACCATCGAAATATTGTCGATCAGTAATTCACCTTCATAATCTGTATCCATTGTAGATAGAATGTATAGCAACGTAGATTTGCCACAGCCAGACTTTCCAGTAAGTGCCACAAACTCCCCTTTTGTAATAGTAATATTAATGTCTGTAAGCACTTTCACTTTTACAGGATCATGAAATTCTTTATTAATATTTTTTGCTTCTAAAATATTTCCCATCATCTTATTTACCTCTTATGATAATTACCGGATCCACTTTACTTGCTTTACGAGCCGGAAACCACCCGGCAAAAAAAGTAGTCACCATAGAAAAAATTGTGCCTATTATATAGAATAAAGGGTTATAATTAATCGGATATGTTTTGATCGTTGGCAATGATGCTGTTGAAAAAGGTATTTGGTCGATAATAGCAGATAAGCCAAACCCCAACAACAAACCCAGCAATCCGCCTAGCACCCCAATACTGGTGGCAATTACAAGAAAAATATTTTTCACATCTTTACCAGAAAAACCAGTTGCCTTTAAGATGGCAATGGTGTCCATTTTTTCGTAAATCATCATGTTCAATATATTATAGATGCCAAAGCCTGCTACGACTAATAATACCACTCCCACCGAATAAGAAATTAATGTTCGCACAAAACTACCTGTTTCAAATTGTGCATTCGCCGTTTGTATATCGATTGCATCTATATCAAAAAGAGCAGCATATTCTTTTGCAATGGCTGGGGCAGTAGCAATGTTTTTAAGTTTTACCTGAATGTCAGTAACAAAAGTATTGGGTTGGCTCATCAATTTTTGTACGGTAGCGATGGAAGCATAACTCTGTGTTTTATCAAGTTCCTCTACGCCTGTTTGGTACAAGCCAATTACTTTAAGCTGAAATATTTCGCCACTGATGGTTGATACCTGAACCCTGTCGCCTATATTAGCCGATAGCTTATTAGCTAACCCTTTTCCCAATATGATACTATTGGTTATTTTATCAAGGTCATTTGAAACACCTTCCACCATATAATCGTTGAAATAAAATAGTATATTTTCATTTTTTATATCAATACCATTAAGCACCCCGGCAACGTTAATGGCAATATCGTTAAAAAATACGGCTGTTATTATTTTGGGGGCAATACCCAACGTACGATTGTCTTCTTCTAATGCCTTTAAGATGGCTCCGCTGTTGTAAATCTGCTGGCGGGCAGTAGCCGGTCTAATGGATCGGATAAAGTTGTACTGATCTTTATAAATACCAGATTTATTGACCGGTTGATTTTTATTGGGCTTTATTTCATTGTATAACCTAATATGAGCCGTGCGGTTAAGCAACAATCCATCTAGTAAATCATTGAGACCAGCCATAAAACTCAAGAGTGCTATAAACATGGTGATGCTAAAGGTAACCCCAATAGCAGCTACCAATGTTTGTTTCCAACGGGCAAGTAACAAACCTTTTGCAATACTAATAATGAGTTTACTATTCATAACGAAGGTTTATAAATAAATTCGTCTAAAGCTACACCGCTTATTATTTCTACTTTTTGATAATCTTTTAAGCCAATCACCACTTTTCGTTTTTTACCATTTTCAACAATAACAGAATCGCCGGTTAACAAATAACTTCTCGGAATGGTAATGGTGTTTGCTTTTTGTTGAATGATAATATTTGCTTCGCAAGTAAGGTTAGGGTATAGGGCAACAGGTTGTTTCACAAATGAAGCTTCTATAGTAAATGCCTTGGATTTTTCATTCATGATTGGATCAATTTTAGTTACCAGAGCCTCAAATATTTGTCCTTTGTAACTATCCATACTTAGCAAAATGGGTTGGTTGATTTTTATCCTGCTAATATCAAATTCATCAACTTGTAATTCTATCATAAAAGTGTCGGCATTTCCAATCACTGCAACAGGGCTAAGCGTATTTACCATTTCACCTTGTTTCATAATAATATGGTACACCCTGCCATCCACATTACTTTTTATGGAATAATCTTTTTTTATGGAGGCGGCTATTTCAAAATTATTTTGAGATTGACTACCCTGAAAATTAATTTGCTTTTTTAACTGTATGTAGCGAAGTTTAGCAGCTTCGTAAGCTGTGACAGAACTTTGATAACTAAGCTGGCGCTGTTCTAATTCATTTTTTGTACCTATACTTTCATTCCATAAATTTTGTTGCCTGGTTAGCAGCAGTTTATCTGCCTCCATTTTAGCCATGGAGTAATTAATATTGATTTGAAATTCATTCAACTTTTCTGCATTGGCATTTATGGCATTGTAATCGGCGGCTAATGCAGCATTTTCGGTATTAAGCTGGGCAGTAGTGTTTACCAGTCGTATGATGGCATCGCCTTTTTTTATTTCATCCCCTTCCTTTACTAATATTTCAGCAATCAACCCGCTAACAGAAGAAAACACATCGTATTGATCCGTACTTTTAACAATGCCAGATGCGTAAACTGATTCTGTAATGGCCTCCTTTACAGGCAATATCTTTTCTTGTTTACTATTACAAGAGTGGTAGACTATTCCCAATAATAAAATTTTAAAGAAATGTTTTTTCATACTATTTTACTTAAAATAAATATCTAAACCATCCTCTATTCGGGGTCCATTCCCTTTTCCAAAAATTCGATTTCAGTTTTTTCTTTTTTGATATCCTGTCTTAAATAGCCAAATATACTCATGTATAAGTTTGCGATCCATACTAGTGCAAAACCTGCAATGATATAGCCCCGCCAATCATCCATTAGCAATTTAAAATTCGTTAAACATAAAAATGCAGCCGTTACATAATGGCTAAAACAATACTCGCAAGTAAAAAGGTAAAAGAATTTTCTAATTACCAATGTTTTCCCGGTTTTGCTCCGTAGAATGCAGTAGTCTCTGGGCTCTTTAAAAACTTCTTCGTGTGTTACTGTCCATGCTACACAGGCAATGGGTAAAGCCAATAAAAACAGCCAGGCCGTTTGCAAAAGAATGGTCATGGGGTTCTTGATTGTGATGAATGGAGATAATAATTAAAGTGTACTGTAGCAACAGTTACGTTCAATGAATGTAAACCATTTTTATTGGAAAAGCTAATGTAATAGCTAACTAATCAATTATTTTTTTAATAAGAATGATGGAGTTCTTTTTTGCCCACGAGGGTTTTTAATAATAATTTTGCCACGGATTCAGACGAAGCAGGGTTTTGTCCGGTAATTAACAAACCATCTTGCTGCGTATAGGATGCCCGGTCGGCACCTTTGCTGTACTGTGCACCAAGTTGTTGTAGTTCGTCTTCTAATAAAAATGGGACCACTTTGGTTAATCCCGCGGATTCTTCCTCAGTGTTTGAAAAACCCGTAACTTTTTTCCCTTTAACCAACGGTTGGCCATTTTCTGCTTTCGCTTTTATTAAAACAGCGGGTGAATGGCACACAAATGCAACTGGTTTTTGAGTGTTGTAAAAATCCTCTACTAATTTTATCGAATCATTGTCGTTTACTAAATCCCATAGCAGTCCGTGGCCGCCAGGGAAAAAAATGGCATCATAATCGTTTGCTTTTATATCACTTAATTTTAAGGAGTAAGCTACTTTCTCAATTGCTTGATCATCTTTATAAAAACGGTTGGTCGCTGGTGTTTGGGCATCAAATACTTCGCTGGCTGGGTCAACGGGTGGCTGACCGCCATGGGGCGAAGCAATGGTTATCTCCTCACCGGCATCTGTAAATACGTAGTAAGGTGTTGCAAATTCATCTATCCAGAACCCAGTTTTTTTGGCTGTATCTCCTAACTCACTGTGTGAGGTTAGTGCAATTAGTATTTTCATAAATAATAATTTAATAGTTTTTGTAGTAAAGATGACCGATCAAAGTATAAAAAGTGTTACACAATAAAATAAATGATTTATAACATTCATACATTCGAACAAACATTTTTAGAAAAACCCAACAAAGCGATTGAAGAAATACTTCTTCTAAGAATAATAAAAAATTGGTTTTTGCGTATAACTTTAAATAAAAAACCCGAAAATTTACTCACTTAACGAAAACGATTGCATATGAACTATACGTTACCGCTTAAAAGCGTTGGCATTAATGATATTTCTCTGGTTGGAGGAAAAAACGCCTCGCTGGGAGAAATGATTCAAAACCTTACTGTATTGGGTGTTAATATTCCCGATGGATTTGTTATTACAGTGGAAGGTTATTATGAATTTCTAAAATTTAATGACTTAGAAGAAACCATTAAGCAAATTGTAGATTTAATAGACTGTGATAATATTGAATCTCTAAGACGTGGGGGAATGGAAGTGCGTCAGCTCATCTTAAATGGAAGATTTCCCAAAGAAATAAGTGAAGAAATCATAGCCTCGTACAGAAGAATTTCGAAACAGTACGACCAGGAATATACTGATGTCGCGGTCCGTAGTAGCGCCACAGCAGAAGATTTACCAGATGCTTCTTTTGCAGGTCAACAAGAAACATTTTTAAACGTAAGGGGGCCGGGAATATTAATTGATTGTGTTAGAAATTGTTTTGCTTCATTATTTACGGACAGGGCTATCAGCTACCGCAAAAGTTTTGGGTACGATCATTTTCAATTAGCATTGTCTGTGTGTATTCAAAAAATGGTGCGAAGCGATTTAGGCGCTTCTGGTGTTGCATTTTCTATTGATACAGAAAGTGGTTTTAAAGATGCGGTAGTGATTAACGCTTCTTATGGTTTAGGCGAGATGATTGTACAAGGGGCAGTATCGCCTGATGAGTACATTGTTTTCAAGCCTTTGGTAAAAGAAGGGTTCAACGCCATTATAGAAAAGAAAATGGGTAATAAGGACAAGATCATGGTATATGGAGAAGGCGGCGACGAAAGAGTAAAAATTATATCAACAGAAAATAAATTTCGAAATCGATTTTGTTTAAAAGACGAAACAATCATTAAACTGGCAAAATGGGTGGCAATTATTGAAGATTATTATACTAAGATAAAAGACAAGTGGACACCAATGGATGTTGAATGGGCAATCGATGGTTTATCAAAAGAACTTTTTATTGTACAAGCAAGGCCCGAAACGATACACTCTCAAAAAGATCACCATAAGATTACTGAATACAAAATTGAAGACGAAAAACGACACGAAAAGTTAATCAGTAAAGGCATTGCAGTGGGCGATAAAATTGGATCGGGAAAGGCTACTATTTTATACTCCTTGGACAAACGCGTAAGTGAGGGCCATGAGTTTGTTGCTGGATCAGTTTTGGTTACAGATATGACTGATCCGGATTGGGAACCTATTATGAAAAAAGCATCCGCCATTATTACCAATAAAGGAGGCCGAACTTGCCACGCTGCAATAGTTGCAAGAGAACTGGGAGTGCCAGCTATTGTGGGTTGTGGGAATATAACGGAATTGATAAAAGAAGGAGAATTTATTACTGCATCTTGCGCGGAAGGGGATGAAGGATATATTTACAAAGGGGAAATTAAATACCAGCAATCAGAGTATGATCTAAGGAATCTACCTGCGGTAAAAACAGATATCATGCTAAATGTTGCTTCGCCAGGGCTGGCTTTTCAATTTTCACATTTACCCAATAAGGGCGTGGGTCTAGCAAGGGAAGAATTTATTATCAATAACTATATTCAAATACATCCGCTAGCATTGTTAAATCATCGTTCTTTAAACGATATAGTATTAACAGAAGAAATTGAAAAAAGAATTATTGGATATGAAAATGAAGAAATATTTTTTATTGAAAAATTATCAAATGGCATCGCTAAAATTGCTGCATCCTTTTACCCAAATAAAGTAATTGTTCGGTTTTCAGATTTTAAGAGCAATGAATACTACAACTTATTGGGTGGAAAATATTACGAACCGCATGAGGAAAACCCTATGATTGGCTGGCGTGGTGCATCTAGATATTATTCCGAAGTATATAAACCTGCATTTGCTTTAGAATGTAAAGCCATTAAAAAAGTTAGAAATGAAATTGGATTAAGCAACGTTGTTGTGATGATTCCTTTTTGCAGAACAGTAGAAGAGTTGCACAAAGTAACGGAAGTAATGAATGAAAATGGGTTGAAAAGAGGTGAAAATAAGCTGGAATTATTTTTGATGGCAGAAATTCCTTCAAATATCATTATGGCTGAAGAATTTGCAAAACATATTGACGGATTTTCTATTGGCAGCAACGATTTAACACAGCTAACATTGGGACTTGACAGAGATTCATCGCTAGTTGCACATTTATATGATGAAAGAAATCCTGCTGTAAAAAAAATGTTGGAAATGCTTATTCAGACTGCAAAAAAAGCCGGAGTTAAAGTTGGTATTTGCGGACAAGGACCTAGCGACTTTCCCGACTTTGCACAGTTTTTAGTGGAATTAGGTATTGACAGCATTTCAGTAACGCCAGATTCAGTCATTAAAACTGTAAACGCTATTGCGGAGGTGGAAAAAAAGATTGGGAGATAATTTATTCTCAGTAACGTCTCCCGTGGGGCAAGTTGCGAATGTGCAAGGGGAAAAGATTGTATTCACAAAAAATTAGAAGTGATATAATAATCTACTCTTCTTTGAAGCAACGCCTTTTCTCAGCAACGTTTCCTGCGGGGAGTGTTGCAAACAGCAGGCCAATTTTTAGTGACCCAACATTCTCTCCCAGAGACTTTGCCAGCAAGAAACATAAACTAGTAACCGAAAAAGAAGTTAGATCTATTGGCATATTTTAATTTTTAACTGCTTAATGATAAGTTAACATAGAAAAGAGCTTTGTGATAACAATTTATTGGAACTTGAGAAATGAAGCGTTTCTATTTTTATTGCACACTACTACTATATTCATGTACGGCTGACAAAGAAACAATTAAAGTAAAAGGATCAGATACAGAAGTTAACCTTGCTGTTTTACTGGCAGAATCATTTCACGAAAAAAACGACAATTTATTGATATCAGTCTCAGGTGGAGGTTCGGGACTTGGTATCGCATCTTTACTCAATGGGACCGCGGATATAGCCAACTCCTCCCGAAACATCAATGAGGAGGAAGAAGATTTATTTAAAGATAAATCCATCCAATTAAGCTCCTTCATTTTCGCACAAGACGCCATCGCCTTTGTAGTATCTGATAAACTTCCACTTGATTCCATAAACACAAAAGAATTGGCTAAAATATTAAGTGGGACTTATACAAACTGGTCACAATTAATTAAAAAAGATCAACCCATAAACATCTATGGCAGACAAAGTAATTCGGGTACACATGAATTTGTAAAAATGGTATTGAATATTCACTTCTCCCCATATGCTAAACAAATGAATGGCAACGCACAAATTTTGGAAGCCATTAAAGCAGACAACTCAGGTATTGGCTATGTGGGTGCAGGTTATGTAGTGAAGGGTACTATAGAGGGCATTAAAATCTTAACAATATTTACCGATACAAGCATGGCTGTATCTCCTTTAGATGAAGGGAAAATTGCATCTGGCGACTACTTTTTTCAGCGCCCGTTGTTTCAATATTACAAAGCCAAAGATTATGAAAAAGTAAAGGAATTTTTAAATTTTGAAAAATCAAAAAAAGGGCTTGATATCATTCATTCCTCCGGTTACTTTCCTGTTAAACAATCATTATGAATGTGAATAAACGTGAATTAACAGACTGGGTTTTTAAGCAAGCTTTTAAAGCAACAGGATTAATTACGATTGCTCTTTTAGGTGGAATTTTTATCATGCTTTTGTACAACAGCATTTCGTTTTTTGCAAAGATTAGCCCGGTTGATTTTTTTACCGGGTCTCAATGGGATCCGGAAACAAATTACAGCATTTTACCTTTAATTGTAAGTACGATGTTCGTTGCAGTAGGATCTATGCTAATAGCGATTCCCTTGGGCATTTTAACAGCTGCCTATATCTCTGAATTTGCACCAAAAAAACTGCAGGTAATTTTAAAACCAATTATAGAAATGCTTGCTGCCATCCCTTCCGTAGCAATTGGTTTTTTGGGCATTGTTTTATTGGGTCCGGGTATTTCAAAATTATTCGGAATTCAAAATGGATTGAATGCTTTGAACGGTTCTATCCTTCTTTCCATTATGGCTTTGCCCACTATCATTACCATCAGTGAGGATGCTATAAATGCTGTACCTAAGAGCCATAGAGAAGCATCGCTTGCGTTGGGCGCCAATAAATGGGAAACCCTTTTTAAAGTGACGATACCTGCAGCCTTTCCAGGCTTGATTGCAGCAGTAATGCTTGGATTAGGAAGGGCGTTGGGAGAAACTATGACGGTGCTGATGGCCACTGGTAATGCATCTGCCATTCCGAAAAACTTTTTGGATTCAGTACGCACTATCACGGCAACCATCGCCATCGAAATGGGTGAAGTACCTTACCAAACCACACACTATTTTGCTTTGTTTGCCATTGCTGCCATCTTGTTTGTTATAACACTTATTATTAATTTATTGGGTGAATATTTTGCCAACCGTTTAAGAAATTATCATCAGTGAAAAAGAAATTATCACATACATTCAACTGGCTTATTCTTATTGGAAGTACACTGATGGTATGCGCCTTTTTGGGAATTATTTTATGGGATATTTTTTCAAAAGGCTTACCCGCTTTGTCATGGAATTTCATACACGAATACCCAACAAACGGAATGACAAAGGGCGGAATATTGCCAGCCATAGTGGGAACAATTTTATTGACGTTTATAACCACTGTTTTTGCTGTACCGTTTGGAGTAGCCTGTGCTGTGTATCTGAATGAATATGCCAGGCCTTCCATACTCACAAATGTTATTCGTGCATCTATTCGAAATTTAGCAGGCATACCTTCTATTATTTACGGGCTATTTGGATTGGCTTTGTTTGTGCAGGCATTTCATTTTGGCACTTCAGTTTTATCAGCTGGCTTAACTTTAGGTTTACTATCGCTACCCTACATCATCACAACCACTGAGGAAGCCTTGAAGCGAATCCCAAATAGCATGAGAGAGGCAACGTTGGCTTTAGGCACTACCCAATTTGAAACAATTAAGGATGTGGTGCTACCAAAAGCACTGCCTGGCATATTAACGGGCGTAATCCTCACCTTATCCAGGGCTGCGGGTGAAACAGCCCCCATTTTATTTACAGGTGTTGCGTTTTACATTAATGGCGTTACCACTTCAGTAAACCAGGAATTTATGGCATTACCATATCACCTGTACATGCTTTCTACACAGCATAGTGCAATTGAAGCCGTACGGCCGTTGGCTTACGGCACGGCAGTGGTATTAATTTTATTGGTCTTTATGCTAAATACTGTTGCGTTTGTTATTCGTTTTAAACACAGAACACAAGATTAACTATGGAAAAAATAAAACTTTCAGCACATTGTCTTAACCTGTATTTTGGTAAAAAACATGTGCTTAAAAATATAAATATTGATTTCCTCGAAAATCAGGTTACTTCTTTAATCGGACCTTCCGGCTGCGGAAAATCTACCTTACTTCGTTCATTTAATCGCATGCACGATTTATCGGCCGATGCAAAAATTGAAGGAGAATTAAAACTGGATGAGCTGGATATTAACGATAAAAATAATTCAGTAACAAATATCAGAAAAAGGATAGGCATGGTGTTTCAAAAGCCGAATCCTTTGCCAAAAAGCATTTTTGAAAATTTAGCTTATGCCCTTAAAATTCATAATTTCCCAAAAAATGAGATTCCACAACTGATAGAAAATGCGCTCAAAGAAAGTTATTTGTGGGACGAAGTAAAAGACGAATTAAATAAACCAGCTGTAAAATTATCTGGTGGGCAACAACAAAGATTGTGCATAGCACGTACCGCAGTGCTCAGACCTGAAGTGATTTTGATGGATGAACCCTGCTCAGCACTAGATCCCATCAGCACCAGCAAAATTGAGGATCTTATTATAAAGCTAAAAGAGGATTATACGATTGTAATTGTTACGCACAACATGCAACAGGCCCAGCGCATTTCAGATAAGGTAGCTTTTATGTATCTGGGAGAATTGATTGAGTTTGATACTTGCGAGAATATTTTTCATCGTCCTCGAAAAGAATTAACTAAAAATTACGTTGGCGGGCATTTTGGGTAAGTGGTACCCCTGTAAGTTGGGGATAAAAATGCCGAAATACATTTTACTTTTCAAGTCGTTTGGCTCTAAAGCCGCAAATAAAAAGGGACTGCATCTATTTGCAATCCCAATTTTCTTTTAGCAAACCAATACGGTTACTTCGCAAACTTTTCGATTGCTTTTGCACCCGCCGATAATGCAGCGCCTAATGCTTTAATTTTTTTAGCTTCAGAACCATCGGCACTTTCAGAAGCTTTTGTGGTTTCGCTGCCTACTTTAAACATAAGCATAACGATCTTTTTACCGTCTTTCGCAGAAATAGCTTCTTTTAATGATTCTAAATCGTCTGCGATGCCTTTAAGTTCTTTGTGTTGACTCAAAGTCTTCACCCAGCTGCTAATCGAGTTGGATATTCCAGTGGTTGATTTGTCTTGCACATGTTTCTCAACAAGTTCAGCTGTGTCTGTAAGATGTGTAGATGTTGCATTTAATACTTCCATGATTTAATATTTTTTATGAATAATTAATAAATTTTCCCAAAATCATGCCATTAAAATATGCAGCGTTCACAAAGAACATTAAATAAAACGAGATCAACTGAGTTTCAAAATAATGGGCTATTTTTTAGAACTTCCAGTAAATGAAGTTGATAATGAGAGACAAATTGAGTTATTTCCTAACCACGTACGCAGCAGGGGACATTGCGTATGAAGATGGATGATATTTTAAAAAAGGAGGAAAAGAATCATTTTTTAAAACATTCATTCAACAGAACTGTAAATGATGTAACTTATTGTGATTGTCATGTAACATTATTCTTCCTACCCAACTTAATTTCACATTGCACGTAAATATGCAATATGGCTAGCAAAAATATTCTCCTCATTAATGGCCACCCTAACGCTGAAAGTTTCAATTTAGCCGTTGCCGCAGCTTACAAAAAAGCTGCACCTCAAAACAATGCAGTATTAAAAGAAATTATCAATCGAGACCTACAGTTTTATCCCAATCATGCTTTTGGTAATCAAGAAGTAAGTGAATTGGAACCAGACTTAAAAGAAGCGCAGGAAAAAATAAAATGGGCAGATCATTTGGTCTGGATTCATTCTTTTTGGTGGGGCGGGTTACCTGCCATGGCCAAGGCTTTCATAGACCGGATTCTCTTGCCAGGCTTTGGATTCAGATACGGAGAAAACTCCGTTTGGTGGGATAAACTTTTAAGAGGAAAAATAGCACAAATTATCACCACTTTGGATACGCCAAGTATTTATCATTGGTTTGCTTTTGGCAAACCAAGTGTAAATCAACTCAGGAAATCTACTCTAGAATTTTGTGGCATCAAGCCTGTCAAAGTAACTTATATAGGAGCCATAAAAATTCCACCCCGGATTTTAGAAATAAAATACCGTAAAAGATTGAATGATCGGGAGTAAACAGAAGTAAGTAAATGCTAATAAAAAATATTGTAAACCAAATTTTTTCAACTTTAAATTCACAAATAATGGCAACCAAAACAAAAAGTGCTAAAACAAAAGATAATCCTTGCTGGAAAGGATACAAAAAACTTGGCACCAAAATTAAAGCCGGCAAAAAAGTTCCTGATTGTGTTCCTGAAGAAAAGAAAAAAAAGTAGAACGCATTTCTTCACAATACCTCCAACAACAAAAGAGCTGTACTAAATAGGAAGTTTATTCTAAAAGTCGCCAGATATAAATGTTGTACACCCAGACAAATAATGTTGTATTTAAAAACCATGGGATGTTGTGAACTAATATATTCTACGTTGATGAAAAGCTGACTGATAATGGAAATTTCGGAAAAGGGATGAAAAAGTATGGTGATTCTATTGGTCTGCCGTCCTACAAGGAAACTTTGTCAGAAAAGAAAATATATTCTTGTTTATTTTGAGTTATAAATTGGATGTCTATCAGATTTTCATACCAATTTTTTTATAGGTTGTTTGTAGTGGTAATTAATTTGAAAATTTGTTTTCGAATCCAGGTCGTAGGCCATTTGTGATGCACCCGAATAATACTAAATTTTATAACCGATGCCATTTATTAGTTGATTCAAATTTTATGCTAAAGTCTTACAACATTCTCTTCTGGACAAGCGGATTAGCGCTTGGTTTAATGGTTTGTGCTATATTTTCTTGTCCACACTGGAAGCTGGCTGTGCCTGTCATGTTGTTCCTTTCAGTGGTGATCGGGAGAACTGGGTTTAAGAAAAAAAAGGAAATAGAAGGCACATAATATTTGTCAACAGAACGCAAAACAAAAATAGAAAAGAGAATGGCATCTTCTTAATTAAAACCAATAAGATCTTAAACTATGTGGCTACAGTGGCAGATGGAAACCAAATCTCTTCATTGATTTTTTTTACTCTCAGCTGAGATGCCAGTTTGCGACGTTGCATTTTAAAATGGGTGATTTTGTATTGACAAAAATTGGACATAGCGAGATGATTATTCCACATTGACTAAAAGCTGATCAATAACATATCTTTTTAAAAAAGGAAGAATACGATCTGAGATTACGTTAATGCAACGTCAATTGCAGGCTACTTTGCCAGGAAAGAAAATAAAATTTATCGTGTAATTTAAAACCATGGCCAAAAATACAGAAAAATTAAACTTTGATAAAAAAACAATTGATGTACAGGCACACAATATGTCAAAGAGTGCAAAAGCAGCAGACCTGTACCATATTAGTGACAAAACACCAGGTTTTACAAGGAGGCAACAAGGAAAAATATTTTATTTTTTTGACGGAACAAAAAAAATAAAAAATAAGGAAATAATAGAACGAATTAATAATTTAAAGATTCCACCCGCATGGGAGAAAGTGTGGATTTGCAAAAAGAACAACGGTCATTTACAGGCTACTGGTTTTGATCTGCTTAAAAGAAAACAATATAGATACCACATTTTATGGGATAGAATAAGGAAACAAACGAAATTTTATCGGCTTAAGGAATTTGGACAACTAATTCCCGTGATAAGAAAACAAATCGAAAAAGATTTACTGCTAGCAGGATATCCACAGAAGAAAATTTTGGCGGCAGTAGTTAGTTTATTAGAAAGAACAAATATAAGAGTGGGCAATGAATTTTATGAAAAATTATATGGTTCGTTCGGCCTAACTACTTTCAAAAACAAACACTTAGTTATCAAGGGAACAAAACTTCAATTTTCTTTTAAAGGTAAAAAAGGAGTACAACACTACATATCTCTTAAAAGTAAAAAACTATCCAATATTGTGAGGGGCTGTAAAGATATTCCGGGTAGAGACCTTTTTCAATTTTATGAAAATGATGGAATCGCTCACAGCATTGATTCCGGAATGGTGAATCATTACATTGGCGGCTTAACAAATGGGGAATTTACTGCAAAAGATTTTAGAACCTGGTCAGGATCTGTTAACACCCTCCTGGCGTTCAAAGAATTGGGTAGTTTTGAAACTGATACAGAAATGAATCAGAAAATTCATACCGCTTTTGCAATGGCGGCAAAACAATTGGGAAACACTCCTGCGGTCTGCAAAAACTACTATGTTCATCCCGCAATAGTAGAACTTTATAAAGAAAACAAATTGGAAAAATACTTGAGTCAACTAAAAGTTTTAGAAAAGCCCGATCGACAAAAGGAATTAATGCCGGTAGAAAAAGTGTTGTTGAATATTTTAAAAGTTATTTGATTTTCAATTGGATTGGTTTATATTTTATAAACCTGTTGAAGGTGAGGATACCGTCTTCTCTTTTGTGTAACAATTTCCTCAAAAGAGGCTAGCGGATCAAGCGATTTTCTGAAAAATGGGGAAAATTTAATCTTTAAACAGCAAACTTTTCATAGCATGATATTTGAACGATAGAGTTTGGCTCATGAAAAAATCCACAAAAGTAATATTATGAAGGAAGAAAAAAATCAGCAGATTGAAAAGCTAGTAGAAATGGTCAAAGGCGTACGTGTTTGTATGCTTATTAACAAAGAACAGGATGGAGACGGACTATCTGGAAGACCCATGAGCATCAGCAAAATCGATAGCGACGGCTCCATGTGGTTTTTCACAAGAGCATCTTCCTTCAAAGTCGACGGAATTGAAAAAAACAAAAAAGTATCGATTGCGATCACCAACGAAAGCAATAACAACTACCTAATGATTCAGGGCTCCGCAAGTTTAGTGAACGATAAAAGCAAAATGAAAGAGTTGTGGAGTTCGTTGTTGAAAGCATGGTTCCCCCTGGGACTAGAAGACCCTGACATGACGCTTATTAAAGTAATGCCTGATAAAGTAGATTATTGGGACAGCAGCTCAAGTAAAATGGTAGTCCTTTTCAACATGTTAAAGGCAGTTATCACCGGCAAAAAATATGATGAGGGCGAACACGGCGAGATTATTTTATAAAAACTATCATCCAAAAACTTTAATAAATGAAAAAATTAGAAAACAAAATTGCCATTATTACGGGCGCTGCCGGCAGCATAGGAAAAATAACGGCCAAATTATTTTTAGAAGAAGGCGCAAAAGTGATGCTGGTTGATCTTAGCGAGGATATTCTTAAAGAGGCCGTATCAGAATTAAATAGTGAGCACGCAAAATATTGCGTGGCTGACGTGTCAAAATCGACCGATGTAGAAAACTACGTAAATGAAACGGTCAAATCGTTTGGAAAAATAGACGTTTTTTTCAACAACGCAGGGATTGAAGGGGAAGTTGTACCCATTACAGATTTTCCTGAAGAAATATTTGATAAGGTAATTTCAGTAAATGTAAAAGGAGCCTGGTTGGGAAACAAATACACCTTACCCCAACTCAATGATGGCGGTAGCATCATCATGACCTCCTCCGTATCGGGTATTCTTGGCTCCGTTAATTTTAGCGCCTATATCACCAGCAAACACGCAGTTGTGGGCATCATGCGAGCCACTGCCATTGAAGCTGCCCCAAGAAACATTAGAGTGAACAGCATTCACCCCGGCCCGGTAGACAACAGAATGATGCGTTCAATAGAAGAAGGGGAAGTTGCCGGACACGCGGAAGAAGTAAAAAAACACTTGGAGAACAGCATCCCTTTTGGTCGTTACGCAGAACCCCTCGAGGTCGCCAAACTGGTTTTGTTTCTTGCAAGCAACGACAGCCAATATATTACTGGATCAATACATGTAATCGATGGAGGAATGTCTACACAATAACGGCAGTGAAGCGAATAGAAGTAAAGAAAAATACGATCTCATTTTCGAAATTTTGATGGCAAACCGTACTATGTAAATCCGGTGAAAGCTAAAAGAACACACCCTTTCTGACAGTGAAATGAACAAAAATCAAAAATAAAAAATAAGAAAAAATAAAGGGTGTTATTCCCAACAAAACATTATTTGAAAAATAATATTAACAATTTTATTAAATAATAAATTAAAACTAAAATGGAAAACTCACCAACAAAAGAAAATGTAACGACGAAAGCCATTGAAAAACAAACAAAAAAAATCCCTTCCGACGTATTTTTATTTACCGCCATTGGCACAATGGCAATATCACTCACCCTAAAGTGCTTAGGACGCAGCAGGGACTCGGCGTTTGTAGGTCAATGGGCGGCGCCCATTCTCATTATGGGAGTTTACAATAAATTAGTTAAGCAGCAAGAAAGTAAATAGAAAGTTTTACAAGGCTGTCAGCAATAACCGATAATACACCGTTCGTTCCTTAACAATTCAAGGTTTGCGGGAAGGGAACTGAATTTATTTCAGTTCCCTTTTATCTGGTTATGGCGCGTCATAAAACTAACAATCGAAAAAGAAAACTTGCATTTGAAATAAAAAATGCAAAACGAATACTACATTTTTTCGCATCAAAAAAAACGAAAATAGAAACGCCAGGAAGCGAAAACAACCCCACCGGTATGGTCGTAGCAGCCAACATATAAGCTCAAAACGACTGTCAAACAATTTTTACAATTGACGGCCGCGAACAATCTTCCCAGACCCATTTTAACAGCTCACCGTTAACCTTTTTAGCCAAATATATTTTATAGTAAATCTATTTAAATAAGTAACGCACCAGCCGGGTACTTTACCAATTTTTGCACTACTTTTAACTAAAAGAAACCTCTTTGCCAAAATATGAGAATCCATCTTTTTGAATTTGAAGATCTGCCATGGTTTCCTAATGTTATAAGAGTTGGAGGAACTGATTATCTACGTTACCTTTTGGTTGCGCTTGACGCCTATCAACCAATGGTACCTTTAATAGTAGCATCGCTTGCACAAACAAATGAAACCCGTATTATCGATTTGTGCTCAGGCGGGGGAGGATATATAGAAATATTTTCAAAGAGTTTACCAGACACGGCAACACAAAAGACATCTATCATTCTAACCGACAAATTTCCTAATCAGGAAGCTTTTAAGGCTATCAAAATAAGGACAGCGGGCCAAATTGATTTTGTAAACTACTCTGTTGATGCTGAAAACGTTCCAAGTGATTTAAAAGGATTTAGGGTAATGTTTTCTGCTATCCACCATTTTAAACCGGAAAAAATAAAAAATATTTTACAAAATGCAATTGATAACAATGCCCCTATAGGGATATTTGACGGATACGAAAAAAATATTTTCGCAATTATTGGAGTCGTTATATTTCATCCAATAGCTTTGTTGTTGTTCACAGCATTCTTTAAGCCGTTTAGTTATTCGAGGCTGTTCTTTACCTACGTCATCCCGCTAATACCAATTTACACCGTTTGGGACGGAATCGTTTCTATTTTGAGAATGTACAATTCGCAAGAACTGTTGAATATTGCAATGAAAACCAGTGCGAATAACTATACCTGGAAAGCTGGAAAAGTAAAAAACAAATACGGAATTAAATCAGTTTATCTTATCGGTTGGCCAGATAACGCATAGAACATAAATCCTCTGTTTTTAATAAATGTTTTAATAAATATTCACAAAATCTAATAGCATAAAATATTTTTGAAAAATAAAACCAGTTGGCACCTTCCCCGGCCATTATAAGCTAAATTTTTTAAAATATCTTCGAGATCTTTTAAAGGACCTTATAAAAAACAGAAATAGATGAACTCAAATTATTTCTGTCAAAATGATTCTATGATCATTAATTTACACATAGATAATTACATCTAAAAACGGGTTATGACAAATCATGAGATCATTCCTTTAATGATTCAAAATAATGTGTGAATTACGTAATTTATTTATAAAATTCTGTAATACTAAGTCCATCTTTAAAAAGTAATTTTAGTGACAGGAATAATTCAATTTCTGCATAAAAAATAAAAAATGGAAAAAGAAATGACAATGACCAAAGACATTGTAGCAATTGCTGCAGCGGATTGTAAAACACTAGCTGCTGCAGTTACAGCAGCAGGATTAGTAGAAACTTTGCAAGGCGAAGGACCCTTCACCGTTTTTGCCCCTACTGATGCAGCTTTTGCAGAAATACAATCAGAGGTAGACAAACTTTTAAAACCTGAAAACAAGGAAAAACTTTCTAAGATTTTGACTCATCACGTGATAAGCGGAAAAATGGAGGCTGACGATTTGGAAGACGGACAATTGCTGACTACTGTGGAGGGTAGTAAATTAAAAGTGATGGTGAAAGATGGAGTGGTAACAGTGGGTAACGCAACAGTTACCACGGCTGATATTGAAGCGTCGAATGGTGTCATTCACGTTATCGACAAAGTGCTGTTACCTTAACGTTACGAAAACATTACAGATCTAATCATTTAGAAAATGTAAAATCACCAGTAAACTGGCACAAAAACAAAACAGAATTGGATTCCAATGCTTCATTCCGAAAATTGCGGTTGCCAAAAACCAAAGGTAACCATAGAATCAGTTAACCAGTCTACATCTGATTGTTTTGCAGGTTTCGCTTGGTTATTTTCTTTGCTTATTTCATTTACGTTTGAAAACAAATAATAGCAAGGTAATAAACCAATTCAGCAAAGGGATGGTGTATCGGAACAGCCGGTTCATTTAAGGAAAAGAAACCAGCAATACTAATTAGTATTGCTGGTTTCTTCATTTTTTGCAAGCCTGGTATTTGAGAATGTTTTTTGTAATGATAAGTATTGCGGAACAAATAAATTTTTAACCGCATCCTAAATGCCCTTGATAGAATTATAAAAAAGATGGCAATACAACATGATTATACACATCCAATAGAAAACGCTCATTCTTTAAATTTTGACGAACTTGCAAAGATTTTGGAAGTAAACCTGCAAACAGGTATCGTTGAAACCAATGTAGAAGAAAGAATTAAAAAATTTGGATTAAACATTTATGCAAGGAAAAAGCAAAAAAGTATTTGGCTCATTTTGTTCGAACAATTTAAAAGTCCGATCATTTTATTGTTGGTAATAGCCACGGGCTTTTCTTTTTTCTTTGAGGATTGGATAGAAGGGTTTGCCATTATTGCCGTTATTGTGATCACCGCGGTGCTAGGTTTTTTTATGGAATTGCAAGCACGTAATTCAATGAAAGCATTGAAGAAAATGGATGTAAACGTTTCGAAAATTTGGAGAGACAATGGGTTAAAAGAAATTGCTTCTGAAAGAATTGTACCAGGTGATATATTAGTGTTGGAAGCCGGTGATATGGTATTAGCCGATGCAAGATTAATAGAAGTAAATCAATTTGAAGTTGATGAATCACCTTTAACGGGAGAGGCTTTATCCATTGAAAAAAAAATTGAAATTATAAAAAAGGACGTTCCCCTTGCTGATAAAATCAACTTAGTATTTAAAGGCACTTCTGTGGTAAAGGGAAATGCTAAAGCCATTGTAACAGGCACAGGAATAAATACAGAATTAGGAAAAATCACACAACTGGTAGATACTGCCACACAAGATGACACTCCATTAGAAAAAAAACTAAGAGGACTTACAAAGATTTTAATGTTAATTACCGCTGCTTTTGCGTGCATTTTTATAATTACAGGTTTATTGCAGGGCAAACAATTTTATATAATTGTGGAAACAGCGTTGGCTTTGGCGGTGGCTGCTATTCCGGAAGGGTTGCCTGTTGTGAGCATCATTGCTTTAACTTATGGCATGTTGCGGTTGGCTAAAAAGAAGGTACTGATTAAAAGGCTGGCCTCAGTAGAAACACTCGGTGGAATCAATACTATTTTTACCGATAAAACCGGCACGCTCACTGAGAATAAAATTGACGTGAACGATCTGGTATTTTTTGACGAAGATATTGTAATTGATACGAACAACGAAACCGGTCATGTCTATCCTACAAAAAATAAACCCGCATTTGAAAAATTGCTACTCATCTCTACTTTATGCAACAACGCTGCTTCCAAGGAAGATAAGGATATAGAAATATATTTAGGCGACCCTATTGAAATTGCGCTGTTGCAATTAGTAAATATCTACAAAATAAAAGTGAATGACATAAAAGCATTGTACCCTCGCATTGCAGAGGAACCCTTTAATTCTGAAACAAAATTAATGGCCACTTTACATAAAAAAGCAGACCATAACATCGTAATGGCAAAAGGAGCTGCCGAAAAATTGATAGATAAATGCAATTTTTATTGTGTGGGCGACAAGATCGTACCGTTATCAGCGGCTGACAAAATAATATTTTTAAAAAAAGCAGAAGTGATGGAGGCACAAGGCTCCAAAGTATTGGCATTTGCTTTTAAAGTAGCAGCTAACATCTCGCGTGAAAACTTTTCAACTGAATTAACACTAGCTGGTTTGATCGGCTTTTTAGATCCGCCCCGAATGGAAGTAGTGGATGCCTTGCAATCATGTAGAGATGCAGGCATCAAAGTTGTAATGATAACCGGCGACCATCCAGCCACAGCGCTCCATATTGCTGAAAAAATAAAGTTATCAGAAAAAGAAAATGTTGTGATTAACGGCGCAGCGTTGGAAAGCAAAATGCCTGAAGAAAAATTATTTGCCGCCACTATTTTTGCCAGAGTAACTCCAACACAAAAATTAGAGATGGTTAGCCTGTATCAAAAAAAAGGAAATATTGTTGCCATGACCGGTGATGGCATCAACGATGCACCTGCACTGAAAAAAGCGGATATTGGTATTGCGATGGGTATTAGAGGCACACAAGTGGCCAAAGAAACAGCGGACATGATTTTAAAAGATGATTCTTTTACCTCCATAGTTGCTGCCATTATGCAGGGCAGGGTGATTTTTAAAAACATAAAAAACTTTTTAATGTACCTGCTGTCTTGTAACCTTAGTGAAATATTTATTGTGTTTTTTTATGGGTTATTCAACTTCCCGTTTTCAATTCTTCCCTTGCAAATTCTTTTCCTTAATTTGGTAACTGATATTTTCCCTGCACTTGCATTAGGGCTTGGAAAAGGCAATGATTTAATTATGAAAATACCTCCTCGAAATCCGCAGGAGCCCATTATAACGAAAAGGGATTGGTTTACCATAAACACCTATGCACTTTTGTTAGCATTACCGATTATGCTCGCATCCTGGTACTGTAGTTACTATTTAAACTATGATGCACAAATTTGTAATAATATAACCTTCTTCAGCCTTGCTTTGTCGCAGTTATGGCATGTATTAAATTTATCTTCCATTAAAATATCCTTTTTTAACAATGAAATTACCCGTAATAAATTTACCTGGGCAGCCATGATATTATGTTTGGCAATTATGGCGGTATTCTATTTTATAACTCCGCTGAACAAAACGCTTGAACTTCAAATGCTTAGCATCAATACCTGGCTAATAATAGCTGCTACCAGTATTGCTCCTGTATTTTTAATTCAACTCTTTAAGAGAGCTTTTAAACTGATTGATTAGTATTTCATTTTCATCAACGTTTCCCCGAGGATGTTCCGTACGCCGGACCATTCATTTTTAAGAAACGTTTTCGGTAAGGAACGTTAGGTAATACGGAATCGAATGTAGTGTAATAATAGATTCTATGGGTGTGCAAAGCTTTACAATAATTGATCCTTTGGAAAAGGAAAGGGAAAAAGTGACTTGATGACCACAACGCAACTTCCCCTGCGGGAGACGTCGCCAGAAAAGAGGAACAAGCATAACTACACTAAAAAAACCAGCTTTAAAAATAAAGCTGGTTAAGATTCACTGTTTGCTCAAGTGATGGTATAGGGAATAATAATTAAAAGAGAGCCTATCAGAAGTTACAAAAATATTTATACTTATAATTTTTGCCATTTAGTGCTGTGCAATTGCTCTCCATTTTCTTTAAGTATTTGAACAATGTACTCGCCAGATGGTAATAGACCATACTGATAATTGAACTGCTTTTCATTAAGAAGGATTATTTTTCTTCGGCTTACAAGTCTTCCAGAAACATCAGTTATTGAAATGTAATAAGTGCCTTTAAATAGCCCCGACTCGTTTCTAATAGTAAAGTAGGATATACCATTGGGGGCTGGATTCGGGAAAATAATTATTTTATTTTCTGATTCTGCACATATTCCGCTTACTTTACTCACAGAACTATATTGGAATTGACCGTCGATGTCAATTGACTTAATTCTCACAAATAAATTGGCAGAAGTCAGAGCAGATGTGATGTCAAATTTGAATTTATAATTCCCCAAATTCCCCGCTGTTAGCGTACCCACTTTCTCATAATTTAAGCCGTTCTTACTAACTTCTATTTCAAACCTATCAACGTTTACCTCATTTTCTGTTTTAAAATCCACCTTAATGCTGCAAAGCTCCCTCAAAGAGGTGAGGTTTGTAAAGGTTACAGGCAAGGGGCCTCCGGTATTTTCTACCACTACGTACTGCAATGCGGTGTTGTTATTTGCACCATTCTCATCAGAAAGATTTACTGTAGTATTATGGTTCGTTACTAAAAAATTAGTAGTCACGGTTGAACTACCAAGGATGAATCCTTTTAGTTGAAATACAGCGGTATCAGCAAAATTCTTAGGCAGCGGGGCGATCAACTCTCCGGTAATCTGTATTTGCCCCCCAAAAAATTCGGACGTCCACTGAAAATAGTTGCTCGTATTAACGGTGCTTAGATTGAAGGCTGGATCCAGTTCTACATTTGTGCCCAGACCTATTTTTATTTTGCAGCTGCCTGTAGGTAAAGCGTTAATTAGATTGTAATTAATTACAGGAACTTTTAATTGAAACACAGCGCCCATTGGAATTTGAAATGGATCTAACGGCACCGTGTTCTGCGAGGTAGTCCTCATGACGTTAACGGCGGGGTCAGCTATCACTGCTTGTGATACACAATGTGCAATGAAAGAATAAAAAAGTAAGGTAGTAAAAAATAGTTTTTTCATAATGTAAATTTTTCAATTTTAAGCAAGGTGTTTTGGTAGATCAAAAAAGGTTTCGGCGATGCTGTAACTGTGTTTCCGTAAAAATTCATCAATTTTTACAGAACACTGATTGTAATGATGATCAAAAGGTAGTGGATGATGAGTGGTAGTCTTGTATAGGAAGAGGAAGAAATGTAAAACTAGGTCAATTGAAAGGGATTGGTATTAAGCGATTGTTATTGTTGTATTACTAATTGTATTGGGAAAAACCAATGATTTTATTCTTTGAGTCGGCCGTTGACACGCTTATCGACTTTTAAATAATGTTTGTTCTTTTTAAGAAATCCCCTTACAGCATGTTTTTCAGTCTCAAACAATTGAACATATTCAGATACTTGTTTCAATAAAAACTGGTAATTAGCATAAATTTTTTTTAATTCTTTCTCTTTTTCATTTATCAACGCTAAGTGATCCTGCGGCAGATGATAAGACCCCGTTTCTTTGAGAGTCTGCAAATAATCCAATAAAATTTTCAATTCTGCCGTTCGAATGCCTTGCATAAAACTTTTTATAATGCTGAAAAAATACTTTTTTAGGAAACAGTTCTTTTTATTTAGTCTACGAAAAAAACCAGCTATTTTTTAAAAAATATGGCCACCCTTTTTCAAAAATTAAGTAAGATTTTTGTGTTTGATTGAAAACAAAGACATGCATGAAAAAACATGCATGTCTTTGAAAAGTTATTCCTGAAATAAATAAGATTTACAGCTTCTCGAATTTCAATATAGCTGATTCAGATCCGTTCTCATTCATCACCTTGATGATGTATTTACCTGATGCAATCACACCGAAGTTGTAAACAAAATTTCTTGCAAAGTCTAACTGCAACATTTTTGTTTGAACCAGTTTACCAGAAAGCTCATACATATCAACCCTATATTTTCCTACTAAAGTGCCTTGTTGAACACTGATGTTTACAGAAGAAACATCTACAGCAGGATTAGGGAATAAGCTTAGCTTCAATTTACCAGTTGGAGCCGATGGGTCAATAGGCAACTTACTTGATACTTTGTATGAAACAGCAGTACCATTGTTAGCACCATTTTCGTCAGATAATACAGCGATGGTATTATGATTGGTAATTAAAAAATTGGCGGTGATAGCAGAATTTCCTTCTTCTTTTACTTTTAACCTAAAAGAAAGATCTACTGCATTTACACTAACGGGTAGTGCATTCACCAATTCTCCTGTAATCTGAAACTGACCACCTTCTTCAGCGATTGTCCAGCTAAAGTAATTACTCATTCCTGCATTGTTTAAATCGAATCCAGGATCCAAAACAAGCTTTGTACCAAGACCAATTTTGATTTTGCAGCTTCCTGCTGGTAAAACTTTACCATGATTAACGCAAGCAACCGGCAACTTCATTTTAATGATTTGCTCTGCCTGTAAATTGGTTGCATCAACTGGGTGATCTGTTAGATCGGAAAGTTGAATGGTTTCCAGTTTAGGATCAGCGATCACCGCTCTCCTATCCTGTGCAAAACCTGCCATGCAACCCATGGTCAATGCGCCTATAATAACACATTTTGCTCCAAGACTTTTGATATTTAAATTGAATTTCATAATAAAAATTTTTTAGATATTTTTAATAACAAAGGGGATTGGTTACCCCTTTGTTGATGTTATGTTACTGTGCAGTAAAAATGATTGAATTAAAGTTATTGCTCAAGTTCACTTCTCCATTCGCTTGTCTTAACCTTGCACTCAAGGTAAAGATTGAAATGTTAGGAGTGTTTCTTGTGAGAGTAACCGAAACTCTTACTAATTGATTACACAATAATGTACCAGGAGCATTTGCATTGCTTGGATCAGTTAAGATGATAGAAACAAATGCAGGATTGGTATTATCAATTTTCCAACGTGTGTTATCAAGAGTATAGGTAGTACTTCCTACAACTGTTGAAAATAGGGTTGGGTTGAAATTGATGGTAAATCCATTCACTTTTGTGATCCGGATGGTATCGCCCACAGCTGGGTTACCATTGATTTCAGCAACATTGTACACGATGGTTTGTGATGCACCAGGAGCTAAAAATAAGCTTCCAGTTACATCAGATCCCAAAGTAATGTCAGGAGTAATACCATTTGGTTGTGTAATAACAATGGCAGCAGTTGAAGCTGAGCAACCATTGTTGTCTGTTACAGTAACTACGTAACTACCAGCAGGCAAACCAGTGAACACACCAGATGTGGCACCTGTGATATTAACCGCAGGAACGATCGTGTAAGTGTAAGGAGCAGTTCCACCAGCAGCTACTACAGTAATGGTACCATCGCTGTTGCCAAAACAATTGATGTTTGTGCTGGAAACACTTGCCGTAGGCAGCGTTAATGTGGTTGGTTGCAAAATAGTAACTGTTGTAGTCAAACTGCAATTAGCCAAAGGAGAAACACTTGTAGCAGACGCTGTAATAGTGTAAACGCCCGGAGCAAGGCCAGAAAGTGTAAAGTTATTTACACCAGAAGCCAAACCGGTTGTATTGGTATAACCACCAGGACCTGTTGTGAGTACAGATGTGCCTGAACTTGCCACAATGTTAATGATACCATTTCCAAAGCCGTTACAAGTAACGTTCACTTGAGAATTAGTTAATGTGATAGGCAAATTGTACTGTAAAAGTGCACTGTTATTTTGTAAATCTTGATCGTTTAAAACTTGTAAAATGTTAGTGATAACGATATTTGAAACCACGTTAGATCTACAAGCAGAATCACCTTTCACCCTGAAAGTTGCGATGTTGTCAAAGTCAGCAGGGATAGTTGCAATTTGTGTACCTGTAAGTACAACATCACCGTTCATCATAGCAGCTACAGTCCAAGAGAAATAAGTGCTTAATGGAGCAGTGGCCAAATTAAAGCCAGGATTCAACACCAATTTACGACCCAGGTTAACTCTAAAGCTGATGGTACCGTTTGGCACAGCATTCAACTGGTTAAGGTTGTAGAAAGGAACGTTGATATCGTACACATCAGCAGCAGGAGCCAATAATAATGTGTTTGCATTTTGGATAGAACCAGAAGTAGTGGTAAAATACATCTGACCCACTGCTGGATCTGCTGTAGCAATACCAGGATTAGCCAGCGTAACCGCAGCGCTTACAGCTGTACATCCATTAGCATCAGTAGCAGTAAATGTATAAGAACCAGCCAACAAACCAGTGAAAACACCAGTAGCGGCGCCTGTTGCATTAACAGTAGTACCACTTGTAATTACATAAGTCTTAGCACCGGTACCGCCTGAAGCACTTACAGTGATAGCACCTGTACCGCCAGAAATTGCGATGGGTGTTGAAACAGCAGCAGAAGCTGAAACAGCTGTTGGAGCAGATACAGTAACCGCAGTTGAAGTAGCAGAACAAACAGGATTAGCTGTTTCTCTTGCAACAACCGTGTAAGATCCTGCAGCAACCGTAAATGTATTAGAAGCTTGGAAAGTACCACCGTTTAAGCTGTACTGATAAGCACCTGCTGGTACTGCAGTTGCAGTCAAAGTAGTTGTACCACCATTACACAAAATAGTTCCTGCAGAAGCAGTTACACCTGTGATGATACAAGCGGCTGGGTTGTTTAATACAACAGCAGCAGAAGTACCGGTGCAACCGGCTGCGCTTGTAGCGGTAAATGTATAAGTACCCGCCAATAAACCAGTAAACACGCCAGATGCAGCACCTGTTGTATTAGTGGTAGTGCCAGAAGCAACTGCATAAGAAACACCGCCAGTAACGGTGATTGTACCTGTACCACCTGCTGTAGCAATAGCAGATGTAATAGATGCACCAGGAACAAATGCACCTGGTTCAGTTACAGTCACAGCAGTTGCAGTTGCAGTACAAGTTGGAGTAGCTACTTCTCTTGCAGTAACGGTGTAAGGAGAACCTACAGCATTTACTGTGAAAGTATTGGCTGCCTGGAAAGCACCACCATTTAAGCTGTACTCAACTGCGCCCACAGCGCCTGATGGGGTAGCTGTGAGAGTTGTAGTACCACCATTACAGGCGATTGTTCCTGCACTAGCAGAAACACTGATACCGCAAGCGGCAGCAGCAACAACTTGAATTGTTGAAGTTGCAGCATCATCTGCTACGTTATTACCTGCTGGAGGAACACCA
>JBBSDF010000017.1:0-59407 GCA_038249665.1 Chitinophagales bacterium | reverse complement strand
CTGAATATTTTTACCAAACAAAATATGTATAAATTATTTTTATGCCTTTGCCTGCTTTGCTTGGTACATTATGCTGATGCACAACTATTTTCTGACTATAATTTTAAATTTAAAACTTACACAACCGCTAATGGACTTGTGCACAACACTGTAAAAAAATGTATTGCCGATAACAACGGGTTTTTATGGATCATTACAGAAAATGGATTGAGCCGTTTTGATGGATACCAGTTCAAAAACTTTCAACATATCAACGGCGACTCTACAAGTTTACCAAGTAATTATTTGGTAGATATAGCTGTTGATGATAACAATAGAATCTTTTTAGCCTATATGTCTGGATGCTGCTACTACAATCCGGAAACACAGTCGTTCGTAACAATTAAAAATAAAAAAAGCGAGGTTGCGGCACAAAGTATCGCTTACAACAAAAAAAATAAACAGTTATACATTGCAACAGGAAACGGGTTGCTAACCTATGATAGGGATAAAAACTTAATTTCTACAACAAATTTAACTGAAAAAATTACGGGGGAAATTAGTTGCCTTTATCTTGATGATAATGATAATGCATGGTTGGTTGTAGGCAGACTTGGTTATTACAAATACACTATCAACAGCGATTCATATACCTATACCAAAGACGCTGCCATCAGCGTGTATCAAAATAACAATACTTACTATTTAAGTACGTGGGGCAATGGATTTAAACGGTTTAATGGTAATGCCGAAGCAACTAAAAAGGACATCGTTAAACAGGTATCAAATGAAACTAAATACGGAGATATTTTTGTTGGGTGCGCCGTAAACGAAAAACTTACGGGGAGCGACATTCTTTGGGTGGCTACCAGCACTACTGGAGTTGCTTTATACAGTAAATCTCAGCACAAATTTGTAAAGCACTTTACTAATCTTCTTCAAAATAAAGATGGAATAAAAACAAACTTTAATTGGTATATATATACTTCACCTGAAGGAAGTTTGTGGATTTGTACTTGGCAAGGCCTGGTAAAAGTAAACGCCATGAATCAGCAATTTGAAAGTGCTGAATTACCCGAACTTGATGGCAACTACTATAATTGTATTTCTGGCATTATAGATGACCCATTTGAAAAAGATATTGCATGGATGTCTGTAAATGGAGGGGGGCTGGCTAAGTTTAATAAAGAACGAAATAAATTACTGCAATGGTATTTTCATCCATTTAAAGACCCCAATGATGTAAAAACATATGACAAAGGCTGGCTTATATCTATCATAAAGGATAGCAGTAACGTACTCTGGAGCCCTTCTTATGGAGGTTTTGCAAAAATTAAAAATGGCAACCCCACTTTTTTAAATTTAAATCATAAAGGAAAACTTTGCTATCCTATTGCAAGCTACCAAGATAGTAAAGGAAATATTTGGCTCGCAGGCCGATTTATTTTTCAGTTTAACCCTTATACAGAAAAAAATATTGTTTGGGATTTTCCTTCATCTGACACTCGTTACGATTTTTATGCAATAGCAGAATCTCCTGAAGGTGATATTTTGATCGGTTGTAACAATGGATTA
Source organism: Chitinophagales bacterium (assembly GCA_038249665.1). Classification (GTDB taxonomy): domain Bacteria; phylum Bacteroidota; class Bacteroidia; order Chitinophagales; family Chitinophagaceae; genus Ferruginibacter. Next base: position 57,853 of record JBBSDF010000017.1, on the reverse strand, counting down.
TTTAAAATAAATACGACCACCAAACAAATTACGCAAATTAGTTTCTGGAAGAGTGAGGTTGACAAAGCTTCCTGGAATAATGTAAAATCACTTTGTTGCATTGGGAATGAATTGTACATAGGAACTTTTGCCGGCCTGGCAAAAATGAATCTGACTACCAATGAAATTGATGTTATTGGCAAAGAACAATATTTAAACAGGGTAAGCTATACATCATTACATCTATCAAAAGATAGCATGTTGTGGGTGTATGCATCAAATGGATTATATAGGTACGACCCCACAAAAAAATTATTTGCCGTTTTTAGAGCTTCGGATGGAATTTATAATTTAAGCAACGACCCTTCTATATTTTTTACCTACAATGAAAAAACTTATTTGGGCTACAGAATGGCCTACACACGTTTTGATACAAAAAATATAGAAACTAATCCTCAAAGACCTACACCATATATTGTTACTTCAAATGTGAAGAACTTCAATGATCCAATTAATTCAAATGAATACCTTAAACTTACTTATTCGCAAAATGACATAACTTTCGATTTCACCGCCATTGAGTATAATTTTCCAGAAAAGGTAACTTTTAGCTTTAAGTTAGAGGGTTTTGATGCTGCATGGAGTTCAGCAACACGGTTACGAACAAAAAGTTACACAAACCTGCCCAATGGTGATTATACGTTTAAGGTAAAAGCATTTAACAATGAAGGAATAGCTGGTGAAATGATCGCAACATTTCACTTTAATATTTCACCGGCATTCTGGCAAACTTGGTGGTTTAAAGCTTTTTGCGTTTTATTGTTTGTGGCAATAGTGATAATGATTGCCTTAAAAAGGATTCGGCTAATTCGTCAGGAAGAGTATAAAAAAACGGCTATCAACAAATCGTTTGCCGAGCTAGAAACAAAGATGCTACGAAGCCAGATGAACCCACATTTTATTTTTAATTCCTTAAACTCAGTCCAAAAATATATTTGGGAGAATAAGGAAGAAGATGCTGCTGAATACCTGGCCAGTTTTGCAAAACTCATCAGGGCAATATTGGAAAATTCAAGGAAAGAAACTATTTCTTTAAAAGAAGAGATGGATGTTATGAAATTATATGTGGAGCTGGAACATCGCCGTAGTAACGGTCGTTTTAATTATTCCATAAAGGTGGATGAAAATCTTGACCAGCAATGTGTTTTTTTGCCACCATTAATTATGCAGCCATTCATTGAAAATGCCATCTGGCATGGATTGAATAAAAAGGATATGGTGGGAAACCTATTGATAGAATTGAAGCAAAAAAATGGTGAGCTAGTTTGTATAATTGATGATGATGGAATTGGGCGGCAGCAAAAGACAGCCATTGGAATGGCAGAAAAGAAATCGCTCGGTGTAGAGATTACACAGCAGCGGATAGACCGCCTGATGCAAACAACCCGCCAACATGCAAGTGTAGTTATTGAAGATAAAAAAGAAAATGGCCTGGCCTTAGGTATCAGAGTAGTTATAACTTTACCCATACAAACCCAATAGTTTATGCTCAGTTGTTACATTGTTGATGATGAACAAAACGCAGTAGATGCCTTGGTAGCGATGCTAAAGAAAAAATTTTCTCAGCAGGTTTCTATATGCGGTAGCAATATTAAAGCATCGGTAGCAATCGTAGAAATAGAGGCTTGCCAGCCAGATATAATTTTTATAGATGTTGAAATGCCAGAAATGAATGGCTTAGAATTACTTAAATATTTCCCTGAAAGAAAATTTTACACAATTTTTACAACCGCTCATGAAAAATATGCATTACCGGCACTAAAAGCCGCCGCTACAGACTACTTGTTAAAACCGCTGTCACCGCAGGATGTGTACGATGCGCTGCAAAAATGTATAGAGAAAACGGTAGCAAAAGATACCAACAACCATCCGGTTCTTCATAAAATAAGCTTAGCCAGCGTTAGCGGTTTGATACTTGTTAATACAGAAGATATCATCCGCATTGAAGCAAAAAATAATTACTCTCATTTTTATTTCACAAACCGATCTAAAATTATTGTTAGTAAAACCCTCAAGGAATTTGACGAACTATTATCTGCTCGTAATTTTTTTCGGGTACACCAGTCGCACCTCATCAACCTCAATTATGTTGAAGGGGTACAAACCAGCAATGGCGATTGTGTTTTGCTGCACCAAGGGCATAAAGTTGAAATAAGCCGCCGCAAAAAATCGGATTTTCTCCAAGTGATCAAAATGCGCTGATCCCAATTCTCGCCCGGTTACACCGAATTCTTAATCAATTCATCCACGTTCTTATTGTAGGTGTAAAATAGTGAACCCCTTCATTACTTTACGAGGCTATAATATGTCTTCAGCAATACGAATACAGGTAGAAATACAAAACCACGGCTACTGGCTGAATGTATATATAACCTATCAAACAGACGAAGAGATGGTAGCCAAATTACAAAATGAAAATGGAGAGATATTAAAGAAAGTAACGCTTAAGGAAGGTAACAATTCAATTGACATCAGTAATATCAAAAACAAAATTGTAAACCTTAAAATTGAAACACCCTACGAAACAATTTTAAAAAAATTAAATCTCTCTTAGAAATGAAAAAAAAATTCGCCATTCTGTTTATATTGTTTTCTACAAATTGTATGGCGCAAAACGTAGGCATAGGCACCACTACCCCTACCGATCAATTACACACTACCGGTACTGTAAGGTTACAGAAATATACGGGTGCAACAACCAGATTGCTGCAAATAGATTCTTCAGGAAGATTAGTTGCAACGTCTGCAGGCGCCGTCTTTTCAAACAATACCGCACAAGCTATTAACGATAATGGTTGTGCAACTGGCACAGGTATTTCGAGTAGTATTACAATAAGTGGACAGCCAAATATACCCGTTCAATCCTCCAGAATAGCAGTAAAAGTCAATATTACTCATCCTTTCGCGGGCGACTTAAAAATTTATTTAATTCCTCCAAGTATCAATGTACTGACCTTGGCCAATGGAAATGGTGGCTCCGGAGATAATTTTACAAATACCCTATTTACAGATCAAGCACTCAGTTCAATAAGCGCAGGTATTGCACCGTTTACAGGTCAATACAAACCAATTGGAGGTGTAGCTGGTTGTAACATACCTAATACAGCAGTAAGTAATTTTTCGTCAATCGGTTTTGGAGCAATATTACCAAATGGTACCTGGACACTTAAAGTATTTGATGCTGCAGGTGGTGATGTAGGTGTATTGAATGATTGGTCTATTTCTTTTACAGGTCCGGAATCGATTACAACAGCAGAGGAAAATAATTTTATACCAAAACTAGTGGATGGTAATTTTACGGCGAGTAATATTTATCAGCCTGCAGGCAGCACAAATATTGGTATTGGCACTACCAATCCAAGTTATATTTTAGATGTAAATGGAAGAATGCGTTTAAGAGGTACTGGCCCTTTTGCAAGTGCAGGTATATGGCACAACAAAGCAGATAATACGGAAGCAGCATTTATAGGAATGGTAAACGATAGTACTTATGGTTTTTATGGCAATAGTAATTGGCGTATGGGTTTCGATGTAAAAAATGCTCAAATGGGTATTGGCACTACAGACCCTTCCGCACCACTTTCTTTTGCAAGTGCGGTTGGCAATAAAATAGCATTATGGGGTGATGCCACAGGAGGACATTATGGGCTAGGGATACAAGGTTCTCTAATGCAATTATATTCAAGCGCATCCAACGCCGATATAGCATTTGGCTATGGTTCCAGTTCAGCATTCACCGAAAATATGAGGATAAAAGGCAATGGAAATGTAGGTATTGGCTCACCCAATCCAAACTCTAAACTGGAAGTGATAGCAAACAATACATCACAAACAGGTTACTTTCAACAAAATGGAACAGGTGCAGCATTAAGTGCTTTTTCAATAAACGGAACTGGGTTAAATGCTACCTCAAATAGTGCTTCTTCTCCTGCTTTAAATGCCTCTGGCCTCGGTGGTGGCCCTGCCATAGTCGCAAATGGACAAATAAAAATCGTTGATGGCACACAAGGCAATGGTAAAGTACTTACCAGTGATGCAGCCGGTAATGCAAGCTGGCAAAAAGCTCCATATGGAAATACAGAACGGTTTCAATTTTTAATAGCTAGCGCATTTGGGAATCCAAATGCTTTAACAACAGTTTATAATTTTGGAACTGCTACTACTACCTATAATTTGGGGCAAGATCAAATTTCAATAAATATCATGAAGTCGGGTTTATATCATTTTGAAATTAATACCAATCAAACTTTGACGGGTGATTATTCGATAACTAGTGCAGCACCTACTTTACAATTTATCTATTATGGATTAACTGGTAATATTTTGAAAGGATTCACACCCTTTAGTTTATTTGGTCCAAATTTGAGCTATTCCTCTTACGATAAATCCTATGAAGTGTTTGTGAACGCACCTGCAACCTTTTATGTTTCTTCATTTAAACGAACTCCAAATTTTGAATATAAGTTAATAATCACTGGCCACTTAATAGCAGATTAAACGTATAAAAAAGAATACGCTAAATCTTCATCATAGTTTTGTTACAGGTAGTTGTGTGCACAGGCCGAACTCCCCTGTTAGATGTAATATTTTTTGGTTTTCAGCCGGGTTTCCGGGAAGGCTTTACCGCAACCCTGGTACTCGTCAACATGGTCAGATGTTATAAAACGTGACTGTATAAGGGTATCATTTCAAATCATATTTATAGTGAAAAACCATCATCAACCTAAATTAGAAACTGTTTACTAGACAATTTTAAAAAATCAAATCACTTTCTGTTATGAAAAAAATATTAGGTATAGGTTTTATACTTTGTTGCGCAACAGGTGTAGCACAAAATGTGGGCGTGGGCGAAGCAAATCCTACCGCCATGAAACTACAGGTAAAAACTGCGGATAGTGCCGTAATGCTTTTGCAAAATTCAACAGCAGCTGGTAGTAATATAAAAACAGGAATGTACTATAAAACTGGTAGTAATTTTTCGGGAGCTATTACAACCATAGGAAGTGGTGCTACTTTTAGGATGGGAATGTTTACTTACGGTGGTCCTACACCCTCTTCTCTTATAGAAAGAGTAAGTATTTTGGATAATGGTAATGTTGGTGTGGGCACAACAAACCCAACTGCGAAATTAGAAGTAGCAGGAACTTTTAAACTTGCCGATGGTACCGAGGGCGCTAAAAAAATATTAACAAGTGATGCAGCAGGTAATGCAAGCTGGGCAAAGGCTGCTTATGGTAATATAGAACGCTTTCAGTACACCATTAAAGCTAATTCCGCAAACCCTATTGTTATAAGTACAGATTATAGCTACGGCACAACTACAACCAGTTACACAGCGGGAGCAGATAGGTTTTACATAAATTTTACTACTCCCGGTTTATATCATTTCGATATTCATTTCAATCATGTGGTAACTGGAAATGCTACTATTACCAGCCCCAACCCGCTCACCAGCGAAGTTAATTTTGCTACATCAACCCGTTCGTTTTCCAGCTATGTGCCATTTTACGCAGTTTTAGGTGGTGCTTTATCAACTGCTTCATTCGATAAATCATTAGATGTATTTGTACCTTCCTCCGGTTATTTTTATGTAGGAAGTACCAAACTGGCAAATAACTTTAATTACGTTTTGACAGTTACTGGCCATTTAATTTCAGAATAAAGTACTGCACATATAAAAAATTAACTTCTGCTTTCATTCATACACTCGCAATGGTTAAAGGCAAACAAAATAAAAAAAATATCTTAAAAATAAACATCATGAAATCAATCATCACATTATTAATCTTTTTTACATTTTCATTTACGCTAGCAGCGCAAAATGTTGGTGTAGGAGAAACCACTCCTACCGCCATGAAACTACAGGTAAAAACTGCGGATAGTGCAGTATTGCTTTTGCAAAATTCAACAGCATCGGGAGCCGACATTAAAACAGGGCTGTATTATCGAACCGGTAGTTCTTATTCTGGCGGTATTGCAACCATAGGAAGTGGGGCTACTTTTAGGATGGGTATGTTTACATTCGGGGGTGCAACGCCATCAGCTTTGCTGGAAAGATTAAGCATTTTAGATGGTGGTAATGTTGGCATTGGTGCAATAAATCCAGGTTATTTATTGGATGTAAATGGGAGAATGAGGCTGAGAGATAAAGGTGGAAGTGTCACTGCAGGTATATGGCACAATAAAGCAGATAATACAGAAGCGGCATTTATAGGCATGGTAAACGATAGTACGTATGGTTTTTTTGGTAACGGAACAGCGGGTAATTGGAAAATGGGTTTTGATATAAAAAATGCCAGGATGGGTATCGGTGTTACAGACCCTGCTTTGCCATTGTCTTTTGCCAGTTCACTTGGCAAAAAAATATCCTTATATCGAGGAACTACCGGTGATGCAGGCTTTGGCGTTTTTGGAAATGAGTTAAGAATAAATAGTGATTACAGTGGATCTGATGTCACGTTTGGCTTTGATAATTTTACTAATGGGTTTACAGAAAATATGCGTGTGAAAGGTAATGGTAATACTGGTATTGGTGTTAATAATCCACTATATAAACTTGATTTAAACGGAAGGATGCGTATTCGCCATAGCGGATTAACGTCTGGTATATTTTTTAATAATTCTACTAATACCGAAGCTAGTTTTATTGGCCAATATACAGATAACCTTTTCGGCATTTTTGGTAATGCCTGGAAATTTGCAATTAACAGAAATGACGGAACAGTTTACTTAGGCAGCAACAATCTTGATAATGAAAATTTAAATATCGGCTCAGGATATAAATTACGTGTATTCGGAAAAATAATCGGTGAAGAAGTAAGAGTGCAATTAAAAAATGCGTGGCCTGATTATGTTTTTGAAAAAGATTACAAAAGACTTTCGCTTTCAGATTTAGAGAAATTTGTAAATGAAAATAAACATTTACCCAACATGCCTTCTGCAAAAGAAATAGAAAGAGATGGCCAGCATTTGGGAGAAATGCAAAGAAAAATGCTGGAGAAAATTGAGGAGCTGAGTTTGTATGTGATTGAATTGAAAAAGGAAATTGATTTATTAAAGCAAATTAAATAATCCTAAAAAAATAAAAAATATGCATTTAACATTTTTAATATTTTTAAGCGCGTTGCTATCAGGCAACTTTGTATTTGCACAAAATGAGAACAGAACCCGGTTTAATGGATGCGCCACTGGTGAAAATGATTCTGCAAAATATATGCTTAACGCCAAAGCATTTTTAACTCAAAAAAAATCAGAGGCAGCTAAAGGTATTAACGGAATTACAAGCCTTACCTCACCTTATCTTATTAAATGTTTTATACGAATTTTCAGAAATACAGATCAAACAAGCCAAGCTGTAACTATAGAGCAGGCAAGGCAAAACTTTGATGAAATGGCTGTACAATTTTTTGGTCATGATATTTGTTTTCAGTTAATAGGCATCGATTTTATGAATGATGACTATGGCAATAGTATGCCTTATGACACATTACTTGGTACAGATTATAAAAATTATTTAACCACCAAACGAGCTACGGGGTGCTTTACCATTTTTATACATAATGCTTTTGTAAACAGTGGTAGTAGTGGTTACGCTTATGGCATACCTAATGATTTTGTGAGTATTGCACGCTGGGCTGCATTAAGACCGAATAGTAGTAATGTACGTTCTATATTCGCACATGAGGTAGGGCATGGGCTTGGGTTATACCATACTTTTCAGAGGCAATATTATAACGACAACACTTCTAAAGCTGAACAAGTAACCCGCCTTCCTCTAAACAGCTGCTACAGTTGCGAAAGTTTTGGTGATCTCTGTTGCGATACTCCTGCGGATTTTTTAGGGTCTCAACAATCTGTTAATGCAAGTTGTGTTTTTATAGGCACGCAAAAAGATACTTGTGGCCCAACCACTTATGCCCCAAGTATAATTAACATTATGAGTTACATGCCATGGGGCTGTATTTCGGCTACATCAACAGGTTTTACAACCGATCAAGAAACACGAATGCAAGCCACTATCAATGATAATACGGGCCCTATTTACTTTAAAATAGCACCCGATGTAAATTTCTTTGGTTACAATGGCTCTATACCTAGTGGCTTTTATATTGTTACTGCTCGTAATACACTTACTAACTCTGGCACAGGAAATTACACCGGCAGTTCAAATGTTTATCTCACCGCAACCAATACGGGCAGCATAGTTGTTGGAGCTGGTGTTACATTTAGTCCTTCTACAAATGGGTTGGCAATGTTAAATATCGCGGGGTGTAATTAACTTTTTTAAAATATGATCCTATGCTCGTCTCAAAGCAGAATCGTTACTTAAATATGTATGAATTACATTTCTTTATTGTACGTTTATGATTTTTCCTAAGAGACTTTGTAGAAAAGAAAATTGATTTTAAGGAAGCCAAAAGGGGTGGTGATTTTAATACTCTTTGCAAATGCTTATAGTACGCTTTTGCCAACTAAACAATACAATTCATTTTTTCTTCTTTTTCTTTCCCATATCTATTCTCTATGGTTATGCTGAAGAGGTAAAAGTCTTTACGCCGTTACCACCTACCACCGCTCCGAACCTTCCACTTCCCCTGCATCATCCCTGTTTTCCCTGCTTGCTTCCCGAGATGCTATTTTTTGCTGCTCCCGCTCTATCACCAATGCAGCAATGATGCGACCAGCATCTGTTTGCGGATGCTCCTGCAAAAGTGTTTTTAATTTTTTTTCGTTGATATCCATCCTGTACAATAACTGTATCAACCGATCGTAATGATGCAAGATCATTTCATTGATGGCCGCGGCCAGGGCCTGTTCCATCTGATACAGATCACCTATTACAACAGGTAGCTCAAACTGCGACTGTATTTCTTTTATCAATAAATGGTCGTTGCACATACAAGTTATGTTGAATGACAGACAGTTAATTGGTTACTTTTCCTTTTTTATTCAGCAATTCAAAAAAATCATCCAGGTTATAATTTGAAGTTTCTACCACCGTTTTTTTAAAGTCTTCCGGATAAGGGTGCTTGAATTTCCATTGGTCAAAATATGCTTTTAATGCCGCATCCGTTTTTTGGCGGCCAATCACCACTTCTAACACATACATCCATACCGCCGTTTTAATGTACACTACCGTTCCATAATTTTCTTTGTCTTTGAAATCCGCAGAAGCCGTGCCAATCGGTTCTTCCATGGGTATTTGTTGGTTCATAATGTTGTAGAGGATGGCCAGAAACTCATCGGCATTTTTTTTCTTCACTTCCTCTGGTATGGCATCGCCAAAAATAGAATTGGCCCTGTATTTTTCTGCCTCATACCTAAACTGATAATAGGTATTGATGCCTTCATCCATCCAAGGATGGTCCCGTTCATTAGAAGCCAATATCCCATAAAACCAGTTGTGGCCTACCTCGTGGGTGATCACAGCATCCAACCTTTTTTGGTCTGCTTCCGGACTGGTGATCATCGTCACTGTAGGATATTCCATCCCGCCAGAAGTTTGGTTTTTTGGACCCTCCACCGCCTTTACAGTAGCGTAAGGATATTCGCCTAGCCAGCCTGAATATTTACGAACGGCATCTTCTACAAAATGACTGGCATGATACCATTGATCTGCCGATCTAACATCGTGAAAAGCAAACGCCTCGCTGATAGCGCCCGATGCCAACCGAAGGGTGTCGTATTGCACCACAAAATCTTTACTGGCAAACCAAGCAAAGTCATGAATATTTTTTTCCGTAAACTGAAGGGTTTTCATAGAAAAAGATTTGCTAATGCGCACTCTTTCTGGCTTTGCTTTTTTTAAAGCATTTTTGATGGCTTCCTCTTCTGAAATGCCTGCAATTGTTTGGTCGAACAACAACCGATTGGCGGCACCTGTTTGTTTATATGCTTCCAACTCAGCAGTGTTTTGCAGGTTACCGGTGGCGGCTACAATGTAATCGGACGGCAAGGTTATGCTCACATCAAAACTGCCAAACTCACTGTAAAATTCACCCTGATCAAGGTAGGGCATTTCATGCCATCCTTTAACATCGTACACAGCCGGCTTTGGATACCATTGCGAAATCATGTAATAATTATCTGAATGCCCCAGCCTCGAGAAATAGCCAGGCAGCTTTACATAAAATGGGGTAGCTACCGCTATTTTTTCACCCGGAAATAAGGGCTCTCCCAAAGGCAGTTTAATGATATCAATGTGTTGAGGATGGGCTTCAATGGGGGCGGCTTTACCGTTGATAGTAAAGGACAAACTATCCATATATCCTTTTTCTTTAAACGCCTTCAATCTTTTTTTTCCTTCTTTATCAGCAGCCACTTGTTTGTACAAAGCGGTTTCATTATTCTTATAAGCATTGGGCCAAATGTGCAGCCAAATAAAGTTCAAGGTATCTGGTGAGTGGTTGATGTATTCAAAACTAATATTCGCTTTGATCGAATGCTCCTTGTCGTTGAGCGTTGCTACAATGCTGTAATTGACTTCCTGTTGCCAGTACTTGTTTTCTTGTGCAATGCTATGAAAGCTACTGAGGCAGAACAGGTGTAGGGCAAAGATCGTTTTTTTCATATTTGATGGGATTGAAATTGGTTTTCAATATTATGCAATTTTGCGCTGACTAAAAAAAGGGAATTTAGAAACGCTCCAGCACTCCGAGTGCAAACAAGGCGTAATCAAATTTAGCCGGATCTTTTGGATCAATGCTTTTCATCAGTTGAGTGAGCTCAACAGCCGTTTGCCAGTCGGTAGGTCGCCTTTGAATCAAGTTAAAATGTCTGGCTACCCTCGCCACGTGTACATCTAACGGGATCACCAGTTGCGAAGGCTGTATGCCCTTCCACAACCCAAAATCTACGCCATGCTTGTCTTTTCTCACCATCCAACGTAGGTACATATTGATTCTTTTGCAGGCCGATTTTTTGGCCGGACAAGCAATGTGTTTTAAGGTTCTGCTAGGTACATCGGGTAAAGAAAAGAAATAAGTGTAAAAACCATTCAGCGCATTTTCTATGTTTTCATCGTTGGGCTGCATCCATTGGGTAAAGGCAGTTTCAAGACTATCATGTTGACGGTAATGAAAATGAAAAAATGAAACAAAGTAGAGGAGATCAGTGTCTGTAAATGTTCTGTGTTTAAATCCTAACAATCGTTTGAGGTCACCGCTTTGGTGTTGCATACAAAATTCATGCGGAGCATTATCCATCCGCATCATCAACTCATTGCATTTTTGTATGATGGTGGTACGATTGCCCCATGCAAAAATAGCCGCAAAAAAACCGGCTATTTCAATGTCTTGTTTTTTGGAGAATTGGTGCGGAATGCAAATGGGATCTGCTGCAATAAAATCAGGCTGGTTGTATTTTTTTACTTTGTCGTTTAAAAAAACAACCAGTTCTGATGTGATCATTCCAGTATTTTATGTAGGATGTTCATTCCTAATTTGTCGGAAGTTGCATTGCTGTTGAACTGGTTGATCACCACCAATACATATTGCCCCGTTTCTTTTACAAAAGCACAAAAAGTTGAAAATCCATAAGTACCACCATTGTGCCAATAAATATCTGCACGATCTTTCTTTTTGCTGACATGCCATCCCCGACCAACCGATAGCGCGGGATTCAACGTTACAGTAGGGGTAGTGAGTTGATCGATGATGGCTTTGACATCTTGCCGGATAGGTTGGCTCATCGTTTCTAAATACTTTTTCATTTCCTCGCCGGTACACTTCAAGCCGCCGGCTGGGGCCAACACATTCATGTTCCAATATTCGGCAGCGGTGCTGTTGTCGATATAGCCCTGGCTCTTATTCTGCGATTGTTCGAGCGTGTTGTTTTTATCAACCATTTGAAAGGGTAGAAAAATGTATTGATCCAACAAAGCCGCATAACTTTTACCAGAAATTTTTTCTGCCAGTACACCCGCTAATCCTGCACCCAGGTTAGAGTATTCATAAGTCCCTTGTATTTTTGGTGTGGCTGTACGCAGATAAGTAAACAATTGATTGGAATCATAATTTTCATAAGGCTGCAACGACATTTCACTCACGTCTAAATTTTCGGGTAAACGTGGAAATCCAGATGTATGGTTCATTAAGTGTACAAACCGAATGTCACCCAACTGTGTATTGCTTTGAACACTCGCAGGCAAATAGGGGAGAATACTACTGCTGTCTGCAATATGGTGGTCTCTTAGCACGCTCATCAAAGTATATGCTGTGAATGTTTTGGTGATGCTCCCGATTTCAAAAAAAGTTTTCATGTCGAACGTCTTTTTTTGATCGGGCTGTGCGTAGCCAATGCTGTAATTTCCATAGCTGCTGCCATTGCCGTACACAACAAAAATGCCAGGCACTTTGGCTTTTGAAAAAGCGGTATCTGTTTTCTCTTTGATCCATGTTTCTAAGCTCTTGGGCTCTTGTGAGAACCCAATAGTAGGAAGTAAGCTGACTACCAACCCAACAAATAAACGGATACTTTTTAAATGGAACATATTATTGAATGGCTTGTTTGAGGTCTTCGATTAAATCTCCTGCATCTTCAATACCTACGCTGAGTCGGATCAAGCCGTCGCTCAATCCGTTTTTGATTCGCTCGGCTCTCGGAATACTTGCATGGGTCATACTGGCCGGATGGTTGATGAGTGATTCTACGCCACCCAAACTTTCTGCCAGCGAAAATAATTTCGTGGAGGAAAGTACTTTGGTGGCCGCTTCTACACTTTCATCTTGCAAAGTAAAACTCATCATGCCACCAAAATCACGCATTTGTTTTTTGGCAATATCGTGGTTGTGATGGTCTTCGAAACCACACCAATATACTCTTTTTACTTTTGGATGGCTGCGCAAAAAGTTCGCTACCAATGCACCGTTTTCGCAATGCTGCTTCATGCGGACATGCAATGTTTTTATGCCGCGCAACACCAGGAAGCAATCCATAGGACCAGGAACGGCGCCACAACTTTTTTGGATGAAATACAATTGTTCTCTCAAAGCCGGATCGTTCATCACCAAGGCTCCTTGTATTACATCACTGTGGCCGCCAAGGTATTTGGTAGAAGAATGCATCACAATGTCGGCACCCAAATCGAGCGGATTTTGCAAATAAGGAGAAGCAAAGGTATTGTCGACACACAACCAGGAACCTGCTTTTTTCGAAATGGCTGCCACTGCTGCAATGTCAGTAATATTCATCAATGGGTTGGTAGGCGTTTCGATCCAGATGAGTTTGGTTTTATCGGTAACTACTGCTTCAATGTTTTTAACATCAGTGGTATCTACATATATAAATTTGATGCCGAATTTTTCGAATATTTTAGTGAAGAGCCGGTAAGTGCCACCATACATATCGTTGGCCGCAATTACTTCGTCGCCGGGGCTCAATAATTTGATCACTGCATCTGTAGCGGCAACCCCGCTACTAAAAGCCAATCCAAATTGTCCGTTTTCGATGATGGCCAATGCCTCTTCCAGCGCTTTGCGGGTTGGGTTCTGACTGCGTGCATACTCAAAACCCTGGTTCACGCCCGGTGCAGATTGCACATAGGTAGAGGTTTGATATATTGGTGTCATGATTGCACCGGTACTAGGATCGGGTGTAGAACCTGCGTGAATAAACTTAGTGGCTGTTTTTTTTGAGGAAAGATCGTTCGTACTCATATCGAAAAGTTAAGTGAGCAGCAAAAATAAATATTATATAAGCAAAGTGTCGTTAATTATTCGCTTTGTTTTATAAAAGTTGTGCGGCACACAGGTAACGCCAGTCGTAATTATTGGCAGCATGGGCGCCCAAAGGGTTTACTTTTTTTAACATCACCGAAGGTTTCAGCACGCCCGCATTCACCATTTTTTTTCTAGATTCCTGTACATACTCAGTAAGTATTTCATTCCGCATCCATTTTTGCTGTGGGGGTTCATAACCGATCTTATCGGTTCTCCACAATACTTTATCGGGTAGTTTGCCCTGCATGGTTTTTCTTAAAATGTATTTCGTGTACCCATCTCTAATTTTATAAGAGGACGGTAAGGAAAAAACAAACTGAACCAACTCTGCACTTAAAAATGGTAGCCGCACTTCTACGCCGTGTGCCATGCTGTTTCTGTCAGAAAAACGAAGCAATTCTTCCAGCCCGTTTTCCATCACATTAAAATAAAGGATGTCATTCAGTTTGGTCACGATGGGTTTGTGAATCCCATCCCATTCTCTTCCTTTTACAACAGAAAGCATTTCTTTGCTGATATCAGGATGGTGAGCGATGTGGTGAAACTCTCTTTTTTCGAGGGCGATGGAAGTATGCGAAGGCAGGTATGCTGATAAAATGTTTTTAATACCCCAATACAAATCCATATGATGTTGCTTGAACAGCTGCCGTTCTTTTTTTGCACGAGCAAATTTATTGTGGCTGATCAATTCTTGCAGAAACCAATGCAAATATTTATTGTAACCGGCCAATACTTCATCGGCTCCTTGCCCGTCAATTAATACAGGTACATTGTGGTTAGCAGCGGTTTCAAACACTTTGAATTGTGCGTAAATACTGGAAGAAGGAAAAGGTTCTTCCTGGTGATGACAAAGTTTTTCAAAATCAGCAATCAAGCCGTCGGCGGTTGGATACACTTTGTGGTTGTTAATGCCAAAATGTTGAATCATATCATCAATGTACACCGATTCATCTTTTTCAAATCCGGGGAATACGGCAGAAAATGTTTGAAATTTTTCTGGCGAAAGATGCTCCAGCATACAACCCGTGAGCGCACTGCTGTCTAGTCCACCACTCAAGCTGGATCCAATGGTTACATCACTTCGCAATCTTTTTTGCACAGAATCTCTCAGCAAAAAATCAAATTGCTCCATGATGTCATCGGCTGATATTTTGGTAATGGTATGCCTATCGATATCCCAATAATTCACCACATGCATTTTAAAACTATTTCCATCTAGCAACAGATAATGTGCGGGTTGCAATGAGGTGATGTTGCTATAAAAAGTTTGTGATTTATCGCTGGGGTTTTGAACATATCCCAGCGTAAGGTAATTAAGCAACATTTTTTTTTCGATCAACTTCGGAACGCCAGCTGCCCAAAGTGCTTTCATTTCGCTGCCAAAAACAAAGAGCTTGTCTTCGAGGGCATAATAAAATGGTTTTTCACCAAATCGATCTCGGGCTGCAAATAGTTGTTGCTCCTGTTGATCCCAAATGGCAAAGGCAAACATACCATCTAAATACCGAAGGCATTTTTCTTTGTATTTGTCGTAGGCTGCCAGTATCACTTCGGTATCAGACTTAGTTTTAAACTGATAACCAAATTTTTTTAAGTCTTGTTTTAGTTCGATATAATTGTATATCTCTCCATTATAGGTGATGGTGTAACGGGAGGCAAAGTGCATAGGTTGTGCAGCTGCTTGGGAAAGATCGATGATAGCCAGGCGGCGATGTGCCAGCCCTGCAGTGCGCCTTTCGTTTACCCAAAAACCTTCCCCATCTGGTCCGCGATGGGCGATAGACTTTGCCATGCGACCCAACAATTCGTTGTAATTAATAGTTTGATCAGAAGAGATTATACCAGCTATGCCACACATATTGTAAATATAAGGAGTGCTTGACTGTAAAAGAGTTTCGGTATTGCTTTTTCTATGATTTTGAAAAGTTGATGGGCAGTATTACTTTGATGCTATCCCATGCTATGATCAAGTCTGCGCCATAATAAGCGGGTTTAAATACCATCGTAAAATCTTCCAATGCTGGCTTTTGTTCCTGCACTGGCAGCTCTATGCGTGTGATATCCTGGTCGGGATCAACGTGCAATCCCCAGCTGTGCAAGTTGCTGTTTACCACAAGCACCCATCTATCTTCCTGCGGAATGCAATACAGCACATACCTTCCGGCGGACAGATTTTTATTATTGATCACCACAGGTTCGTAAAATTCAATTTCCGTAGATTCATTGGCGCCAAAACGCCAGGGTTGCCCGTACTTACACAAACTGTTTTCTGAATGGCTGAAAATGATTCGACCTTTTTTATGCGGCCTGCTGTAAATTACCCTCGCTACAGGGCCAGCTGTTTGTTGCGGCATGGCCATTTTAATTTGCGGGTATCCTTCCGGGTAATAACTCACATCCATCGGCGATTGATCTATCGATGAATAGGGATTTTTTCCGGAGAGCAGCGATAAGCTATCAGCATCTTTGGCGCCGGAATTGATAGCCTCCTGTTCTTTGTTTACACAGCCTGCCATCCATATGGTGCTGCAACAAGAAATCAAAAAAAAGCAGGATAGTTTTTGTAATTGGTACATATACAATTATTGTAAATAAATGGGCAGGTTTACTTTGGTATTGTCCCATGAAATATTCATGTTAAATCCGCTGCTGATCTTATCCAGCGAAATCGTAAATATTTCCACAGAATCGGAGATGGTCTGAACTGGTACGGTTATTTTAGCTACATCCTTTTTAGGATCATATCCAAATGAACCCCAGGTATCGTTTTCTTTGTTGAAGATGACGGTCCACTTATTTGCTTCTGGTATAGTGTACACCGTATAACGGCCCTTTTTTAGTTTGTAGCTGCCTATTTTCACATTTTGGAAAAATTCAATTTCAGTGGCTTCATTGGCTCCCAACCTCCACAATTTGCCATAAGCGATTAACTCTCCAAACACTATTCTGTCCCCCTTGCTGGGCCTGCTGTAAATCAATCTTGCCAGCAATGGACCGGCAGCCTTTCCTTGTATTTTGAGCATGGGAAAATTTTCCGGAAAATAACAAACATCCAGTGGAGATTTATCTAATGGAATAACTTTCGCTTGAGCAAAACCAGCTGCAGAAGCACAAAGAAAGCACATGGCTGTTAACAGGTGTTTCATATTTAATATTTTTTCAAAGATAAAAGAATCAATGTTCCGACAACTGTTGCAAAGTATGAATGGCAAATTTTTTAACATTCGGAAAAAACGCTTCGTATTGTTCCTGTATGTAATTTTTGTATTCTTTAAAAATTGCAAACGCAGTGTTACTTTCTGAAATGTAAGCCGCCCGTCTCACCATCCCCGCCAAACTTTTTTGAATCCCATCTTCATACCTATAATGGTATAACCAGTTTTGTGAAACCATGTAAGGTAACATACTGGCAAACTTGGGTGGATATTCTTGCGTTGGGGAATGAAGTGCAGCATAAGTTCTTTGGGCAAAAGATTCTAGCACTTCGGCTGTTTCAAAAATACCAGCATCGTTGGCTAAAAAGTAGTCGTACACAATATCAGCGAATGCACCGGCGTACAAGCGGTAATGCGGCTTAAACAATGCGGCAATATTGCGGGTGGCTGGGTGCTGATCTGTATATTCATCGATGGCCCGGTGTAAACGAATGCCAATCTGAACAGTTGGCCTATAATCATATTGCGTTTTTCCTTTTACATAATCACTCATCATATTGCCCGCCAGCACATCGGCATCTTCAAATGATAAGTATGCATGCGCCAAATAATTCATGTTTAAAGGTATGTCTATCCGGGCGGCTTTCGCCGCCGTTATTTTTTAATTGATGATACCTACATTTCATGCAATGCATTGCATGAAACCGGCATGCTGCTTTTACATTACCGGCCATGCAGCAATAACCAATCACCCATTTTCTGTAAAACAACGGGTGAAATGGTTTCCTCCAATTCACCATACTCAGCCGCGGTACAAGTTTTGCAAGACTGAAACAAGTGATTCAATCCCGGCAAAGAAATAATATCGTATTGGGTAGATTTGCTTTTTTGAAGCGCAGTTTTAATGCCTTTCAGATTGGATGGCGCAAGGACTTGTATGTCTTTATCGCCATTCAATGCCAATACTTTGCACGACAACTTAGATAAATAAACCGCTGGATCAATCGATAAAAAATAACGAAACCATGTAGTCATCATTGGTTTCAACTGTTCACGAACGGCTACTGCTCTTTCGACAACATTCTCCATATTCATCATCGTCAATATGCTGTCTGGCTGTTGTTTCGCCCATTCATTCGCGATCGCCAAGGCATTTGAAAAAATGGTGCCCGTGTCCTTGCTGCTGTTAATAGCCTTAGCCATTTCTTTAAAAAAGGAGCCCCCAATGGCTGCCGAAGAGGAATCTTCTCCCTGAGACAACATCACGGCTTCTACCTGTTCCCGCATCAGTTCGGGAGCGGGGGTGCTTGGACCAGCCAGCATTACAATAAAGGCAATATCTTTTCTTTGGGCGGCGAGCATGGGCGCTATCATGCCGCCTTCACTGTGGCCTATCAACCCAATGTGAGCGGTATCAATTTGTGGCTGTGATTTTAAAAAATCAATCGCTGCTTCTGTATCATTCGCAAAATCTGCCGTGGTACTTTCTTGAAATTTTCCGGTGCTTTTGCCCACACCTCTCTCATCGTAGCGCAACACGGCAAATCCTTTTTTGGTAAGATCGTCAGCAATTACCGCAAATGGCTTGTGTCCAAAAACGGTTTCGTCTCTGTCTTGCGGCCCGCTTCCAGTAATCAATATCACCGCAGGATAAGTAGGCGCTTTTACATAATCCACCCCAGGCAATGGTTTGGGATAAGTGAGTGTACCAGCTAATTTTATGCCTGCTGATTTGTTTTCAAAAGCAACTTCTTCTTCTTGATAGGGAAATGGAGGCTTGGGCGCTTGTGGTCTTTTAAGAGTGGAAACCGCCGCTACTTTTTTAAGTGGTAATGGAAGATCGGACCCTTGGGTAAAAATACCATTGATGGAAGAATCGTTGGTTAATTGCCCTCGAAAACTAATTCCAAATCTTTTTGCTATTAAATAAATACTATCCCCAAGGCTGTAACAGGTATCTGTGGGTAAAATGGCTTTTGTTTGATCCGGACTTTGAAAGGTTGCAGAGATCTTCCCGTCTTTTTCAGCAAAAATGAACACAATTCTCAATGGTGTTCCGGCCTGCAATCTTCCTTCCCAGGTGCCTTTGAAAGATTGTGCGCCGGCGTAAAAAGTAAGCGAGCTAAAAAATAGTGCCATCCATTGTTTCATAATAATGCTTTGTATGAAATTACGAAATAGCTGGTAGAATATAGTTATTGATCGTAGGCTTTTATGAGACCGTCTGTGTAAAAAGGACCAATTTTTTATGCCTTCAACTGCCCAAAAAAATTTACTTTTGTCGTCTAAAAATTTATACATGAGTAAAGGACCTGTTTCT
Organism: Chitinophagales bacterium; assembly: GCA_038249665.1. Lineage (GTDB taxonomy): Bacteria > Bacteroidota > Bacteroidia > Chitinophagales > Chitinophagaceae > Ferruginibacter. The sequence continues at coordinate 38,621 of JBBSDF010000017.1, read as the reverse complement.
AATTTTATAGAACACCATTACCGCCACTTTAATGCGGCTGCTTTAGTGGATGCTGCAAAAGGATATGTTACACACCTGGAAGAAGGGGGCAAAATGATGATCACCCTTGCAGGTGCCATGAGTACAGCCGAGCTGGGATTGAGTTTGGCAGAAATGATCCGTCAAGACAAAGTAGCCATTATCAGTTGCACGGGTGCCAATCTCGAAGAAGATGTGATGAACCTGGTGGCACACTCTCATTACAAAAGAGTACCCAATTACCGCGACCTTACACCGCAAGATGAGTGGGATTTATTAGAAAACCATTACAATCGGGTTACAGATACTTGTATTCCAGAAGAAGAGGCGTTCAGGCGTTTGCAAAAACACCTGGTAAAACAATGGAATGATGCAGCAGCCAAAGGCGAACGATATTTTCCGCACGAGTTTTTGTACAAAACCGTTTTGAGTGGTGAACTGGAGCAGTATTATGAAATAGATCCTAAAAACAGCTGGATCGTAGCAGCAGCGGAAAAAAATATTCCTATCGTTTGTCCGGGTTGGGAAGATAGCACCACGGGTAACATTTTTGCTAGCTATGTAATTAAAGGGGAATTAAAAGCCGACTTGGTAAAAAGTGGCATTGAATACATGGTATGGCTGGCCGATTGGTATCGCAATAACTCTGCAGGAAAAGGGGTAGGATTTTTCCAGATTGGTGGCGGTATTGCGGGAGATTTCCCCATCTGCGTGGTACCCATGATGTACCAGGATCTGGAGTGGCATGATGTTCCATTTTGGAGTTATTTCTGCCAGATCTCCGATTCTACCACTTCTTTTGGTTCCTATAGCGGCGCTGTTCCCAACGAAAAAATTACCTGGGGTAAATTAGACATCAACACGCCTAAATTCATCGTAGAAAGTGATGCTACCATTGTAGCACCCCTAATTTTTGCATGGGTATTGGGTTGGTAAAATATGGGAAATAGAAACAGAAAAAAGCAGGGCACTTGTCCTGCTTTTTTGATGAAAGCAACAACCAACTGCCCAATTCATTGTTTAGATCATGGGATGAACAATAGACAAAAAATTAACATCGTTTGGTTTAAACGCGATCTGCGAATTACAGATCATGCACCACTTTGTGCGGCACAGCAATCTGGTATTCCCTTTTTGCTGCTGTATTGTTTTGAACCCTCTGTGATGCAATATCCAGATAGCGATGCCAGGCACTGGAGGTTTGTGTACCAATCGTTGCTGGATATGCAAAAAAAGTTTGAAACCAAAAATGCACGCATGGTGGTGCTGCACCAGGAATTGTTGCCAGTGCTACAGGTGATTGCCGAACAGTATCAAATTGTACAACTTTTTTCTCATGTAGAAATAGGGAATCAGTTAACCTACCGGCGCGACCAAAACGTAGCTGTGTGGTGCAAAGAACAACACATTCTCTGGAAAGAATTTCCAACAAACGGCGTGATACGCAAATTGAAAAGTAGAAAAAGTTGGCAGAAAATATGGGAGGAGACACATAGAAGTAAACCCGAATTGGTGAACGAAACAGATTGGAACATTTGTTCATTGAATGATGCAACTTTAAAAAATATTCAAGGAGATCCCTTGCCAGAAAACATTACCCAACCCAATCAATTTTTTCAACCTGGCGGCGAAATCCATGCCTGGCAATACTTGGATGGCTTTTTAAAAGAGCGCCATGTGAACTACAGCAAACACATTTCAAAACCTTTGTGGAGTAGAAAAAGTTGCAGCAGAATATCGCCTTATCTAACCTATGGCAACATAAGCATGCGGATGCTGTACCAATATACACAGCAACATTATGCTAACGCTCCCAACAAAAGAGCTTTGAGTAATTTCATCAGCAGGCTACATTGGCGTTGTCATTTTATGCAAAAATTTGAAGACGAATGCAGGATGGAATTTGAAAATGTGAACCGGGGTTACGATGCTTTGGTTAAACCTAGAAATAAAATATACATCCAGGCCTGGCAGCAAGGGCAAACTGGCTTTCCGTTGGTAGATGCCTGCATGCTTTGCTTGATACAAACTGGCTATATTAATTTTAGAATGCGGGCGATGCTGGTGTCTTTTTTTACGTTTAACCTTTGGCAAGACTGGCGGGAACTGCATTTTTTAGCCCGTCAGTTTCTCGATTACGAACCCGGCATCCATTATCCACAACTTCAAATGCAGGCAGGCGTTACTGGAGTGAATACCATTCGCATTTACAACCCCATTAAAAATTCGGAAGACCATGATCCGGATGGTACGTTTATCCGGCAATGGATTCCTGCACTGCAACAGGTGCCCGCTCCTTTAATACATACACCCTGGGCCATGACTCTAGACGAGCAACTGCAGTACCAGGTGGAACTGGATAAAGATTATCCATTACCAATCGTAGACATCGACGCTACCCGAAAATTGGCCAGCGATCAGGTGTGGGGCATCAGAAAAGACAAACTTGTAAAAGAGGAGGGCAAACGCATACTAAAAAAACACACCCAACAAAAAGACCACAAATCCATAAAAAAGCGGGTAGTTGCTAAAAAGGGAAAAGTAAATTCACAAACCAGTTTACTCTTTAAAATGGATATTTGATAATGTAAACTTAATATATCATCCATCTAATTTGTGTCAGTTTTGTAACTCACCATTGAAACTTTGCTATTGAACTCTGTGTCGGCGTCATCTTTTGGAAAAGATTTTTTATGGGGCGTAGCTATTGCAGCTGCCCAAAACGAAGGTGCCTGGAATATGGGTGGACGAACAGCATCTATATGGGATCAGTTTGCAAAAAAAAAGGGGTCTATCAAAGGAAGCATTACGCCAAATGAAGCCTGCGATTTTTACCACAGGTACAAAGAAGACTTGTTGCTGGCCAAAGGGCTTGGTTTTAATACTTTTCGTTTTTCTATTTCCTGGAGCAGAATTTTACCAGAAGGCATCGGCAGGGTTAACAAAGAGGGGATTCAATTTTATAACAATGTGATTGACGAATGCCTCAAGTTAGGCTTGCGCCCGTTTGTAACTTTGTACCATTGGGATTTGCCATATGCATTACACAAAGAAGGCGGTTGGACCAACTACCGAATACTACAATGGTTTAGCAGGTTTACGACCGTATGTGCCGAGGAATTTGGTGATCGGGTGAAGGATTGGATCGTTCTAAATGAGCCCATGGGTTTCACGAGTTTGGGCTACATGCTAGGTAAACACGCGCCGGGTAAAACAGGACTGAGTAATTTTTTGCCGGCCATCCATCACACCGTATTGGCACAAGCAGAAGGCGGTAGAGTATTGAGGAATTTGGTACCCAAGGCCTTCATCGGCACCAGTTTTTCCTGCTCAGAAGTGATCCCATATACTGATAGCGCAGATGATATAAAAGCAGCCAATAGGGTCGATATTTTATTAAACCGACTTTTTATAGAACCCGCACTGGGTAAGGGTTACCCAAGAGACGATTTTAAGTTTCTGGAAAAATTAGAAATGCAAAACAAAGCCTGGAAATATACCGAGCGCATGACTTTTGATTTCGATTTTATTGGACTACAAAACTATTTTCCAGTTTGTGTAAAACACAATAGTTTAGTGCCGATTGTGCAGGTAAGTGAAGTAAAAGCAAGCAGCAGAAAATTACCTCATACCGCCATGGGCTGGGAAATTAATCCCGATAGTTTTTACCGAATCATCAAACGGTTTTGGAAGTACGGTTCTGTGAAAGAGATCCTCATCACCGAAAATGGCGCTTGTTTCAAAGATGAATTGAAAAATGCAAGGGTGCACGACGCCGAACGCATCGCTTACTTTGAATCACATATTGCGGCCCTTAAAAAAGCAAAGCAACACAGCATAAATATTGGTGGCTATATGGCCTGGACGCTCATGGATAATTTTGAATGGGCAGAGGGATACAAAGCCCCTTTCGGATTGGTACATGTTGATCATCGGTCTCAACAGCGTACCATCAAAGACTCCGGTTATTGGTGGCGCGATTTTCTACTGGATATACAACCGTAATAAATCTTGTAAATTTCTAGCAGTTTTATCCGTCATTACTTATGCCGGAACCAACAATCTTTTCTCTCTCTTTCGTAAGATTTGAAAATGGTATTCACAGGGGCGCCATTGCAAATAAAGTGCTGGTAAGCAGTGCGCAGTAAGTAGTTAAAAGCGCCCATATCTCCTGTAAAAGCAGTGCCGTTGTTGCTGTTATAAGTTTCGTGGATTTTCCAGAGTTGCTCAACAAAAGGCGCCATCAAGTTAATATTTCCTCCAATGATGCCACAATTCAGCAATACATCTTCCGCATGTTCGGCTTCATAAAAGGCATAGTCTGGAATTTGTATTCTTAAATGTGCACTGTGCTGTTCCATCCATTCATTCTGGAGTTGCTTCGGCTCATCTCCACAGAAAATAACTGCTGGTTGTTTTAAAAAGAATGGGTCGATAAAAGGATTGTTCAGCATCTCCACATCCGTAACATCCGTCAAAAAAACATTGGTCAACTGTTCCCGATGTAACTTTAAAAATTCACTATAAATATAGTAACGGTAAACATTCGGATTAAAATCTGGATGGGCATCTACTTTGATAAAGTGTAACCATTTGTTTTCGTAGGATGAAATAGTGTCCTCCGAAAAATTGTTGTGAAAAAGGACGCCTGCCGCATGTTGTTGTTTCAAAGAATCGGCCCATTCTTTTACCAAAGAAAAATCGTTGTCATTCAAAATGTAATTTCGATTAACATCATATATACCGGTGAGATGGCAGGCCATTACAACGGAAGGAGGAATATGTTGAGTGAATATCATTTATGAAAGCTGCAGTGAAAGTATCTTCAATTATAGCGAAAGCCGATTTTAAGCAACAGCATAATTTTCGTTCGAAACGTTTGTCTTGAGCATTGAACAAATACTAAGCGGATTGTTTCTGTAATAAACATAAGTTCTCAACGGGGCTTTTTTTACCCGAAACTGAGTGGCGGCCCTTTCGTAAAATTCCGCATCTGCAGCATACATGCTCATGAAAGGGAATTGATCGAAAACGAATTTTTTCCCAAACAGTGTGGCAAACAATACGCAGTCATCTATATGAATTAATTGTTGCTGATCAAATTTATCGGGAACAAAATAATCTGCTTCTTTGTCTACGATCGTCTCTGTTAGTGATGATATCAGGTCAGCATGTATCATTTCTTTCATACAACTACTCAAGTGATGTGTACGGTATTCATCGTCTGCATCCAATATAGCAATGTACTCCGCGGAGCTATTACGAATTCCCTTGTTGATGGCGGATGATTGTCCGCAGTTCGGCTGCTGTAATAATCGGATTTTTTCTTTATGCAGTTCGCAATAGAGTTTCAGTTCGTCTGTAAACCATTCCTCGCTACCGTCATCTACAATGATTAGTTCTACATTGGAATAATCTTGTGCTAATACAGAGTCAATCGCTCTTTTAACGATGGGGAAAGCTGTGTTGTACACAGCCATTATTACCGAAATCCTTCCGTTTATTACCATAACCCGAACACGTTTTTACAGTTGAGCAGCAAAATAAGGGTTTTCAGAGGAGTTTTGATCAACTTGTTGAAGGAGAACCCCGCTATTTTTTTAGTTTTTCCGGGTTAATAATAACTTAATCTGCACTTAACATTGGGGTTAAACAACTGTAGTTACTTTAAAAAATGTTTCCATATGAAATCTTTTGTTTTTTGCCTGCTTCTGTTACACAGTGTTTTTTGTTTACAGGCACAGCCTACACTGCCAGTTCCCAATGTGTTTATTATCACTATCGACGGTGTGCGCTGGCAAGAAGTTTTTAACGGGGCCGATCAACGCATCATCCGCAACAACCAGTTTGTACAAGACAGCAGTTTAACCTTTGATATGTTTGGTGGAACCACTGCGATGGAGCGCAAAGAAAAGCTGATGCCTTTCTTCTGGCGCACCATAGCCAGTAAAGGACAATTGCATGGAAACAGGTTGTATGGCAATAAGATGAACGTGAGCAATCCCTACAACATCTCCTATCCCGGTTATAATGAAATTATTACCGGTTATGCCGATCCATTCATCCTAAAAAACAAACCTAGCCTCAATCGAAACAGCAACCTGCTCGAATTTTTGCAGCAACAACCAGCATACAAAAATGCAGTAGTAGCTTTTAGCTCCTGGGATGTTTTTCCAGCCATCATAAACGAATCAAGAAGTAATATTTCTGTAAACAGTGGATTTGAAAATATGGAGCCCAGTACGCCCACATTCGAGCTTATCAATAGTGTACAAGATGGCATTCAAAACAAAACAGGTACCCGGCACGATCAGCTTACTTTTTTAAATGCAAAACATTACCTCGGGGAACATCACCCCAAAGTAATGATGCTGGGCTTTGGCGAAACGGATGAGTTTGGTCATCAAAAAAAATACGATCAATACTTGCAGCACATTAATCAAGTAGATCAAATGATCGCATCACTTTGGTACTATGTTCAAACAGATTCTTTTTATCGAAACAACAGCATATTTATTATTACCACCGATCATGGAAGAGGCAACAAACCCGGTACCTGGCATTCGCACGGTATGGTTAGAGGTGGTAGCAGCGAAACATGGATGGCGTTGATGGGGCCCGGCATCGAGCCTATGGGCGAAATACAAGAACCAGCACAGTTTTACCAAAAACAAATTGCGGCTACCATTGCATCATTGATTCAACAAAAGTTTACAGCCAATCACCCGGTTGCTTCCGCTATGGAATTACCTTCTGCTGATAAAACCAATGAGGCGGTGCGAATGGAATTCACTTTTCAGTATAAAGGGATGGCTAGTGTTTTAGATATCCATTCGGTATTAATATGGTTGATAGTGTTCATGACGTTGGGCTACATCAAAAGAGTATCCCATAAACTGGCTGAATGAAAAGCCTCCCATCTAATCCTGAATACTAATTGCATTTTGATTGCCGATGTACATGGTAGCGGTGCCGCCTTGGTCAATTACTTTGCCCCTCACAAAAATTACTTTGTTTTTCAATACTTCTGTGAGATCATAATTAAAATTAAGGATGTCTTCTTTTTTTACAAATACGGTAAACACCTGATTGGGAAAGGCTTTGTCGAGATTGATCAGCACATTGCCAGCCCTGCTCAATCTGGCTCCAACCACCGTTCCACAGACCGTAATTTCTTTGTTGTTGCCCATCCATTGTTGGGCTATGATGGTATTAAAATGATTTCGAGGCAGCGTTTCTTGTTCTAAAGGATTTACGTCTTGGTTGTTTTCGATAGGTAGCCAGTCATTGATACTGCGCTGGCTTTCCAATTCTTCCTGCAGCGCTTCGGGCAGTTTATTAAAAAAGTTAAGTCCGGTTAATTTTTCAATATCATTGATAGGCACTGCAAATGTGCCCAATACTTTAGTAATGTTTTCGTTGGGCATTAAAAATCCAATGCCTTTTTTATTGGTAAGGTCTACTACTACTTTCCAATATTGACGGGGTACTGCCACCTTATTTTTAGCGCGGGGCACGGTAGGCAAATCCGGCGTTAAAACCGGACCTGTTAACACGTACAACGAAGTGTTGTTATTTCTATACAGATACCCTCTGATGGCATCTTCCAGTTCGCCCCAGGATCCGCGGTTGAAAGCCGCCAGTTGCGGACTCATGTTAGAATAGTAGTAGGATTCAGACAAGGCGGTTTTGCTCCATCTAAAATCTGCTGATGGCGCCAGATGGCCTCTGTCGTATCCAAAACCGTCATACTCAAAGCTGCTGTCTGCTTTTAATTTTTTCAAAAAATAATCTTCTTCCACTGCACTTCCGGTGGTTACTTTTTCATCTACCCTAAAATCGTTTGTTCTAAATACAGTTCCTTTGGTTACGTCTTGGGTAATCATGTGTGCCACCCACCTGGCTTGTTCAAATTGTTCGGCATATGCCAATACCATGGCTGCGTGTGATACAAGTTGGTCTTGTGCCTGCAAAGCTGGTAGCCCAACTTGTTGAAGGTCTTCTATTATTTTTTGCAATTTTAATTGCTCTAAAGTTGCTCCAAGTAATTCGCGCTGTTGATCTAAAACAGCCAATTGGCCTGCGGCGGCTTTTAATTTTTCCGATATACTTTGAGCAACGATCGATCCTTGTAAAAGAAGGCCACAAAGCAGTGTAAATAATAGTTTCATGCTACAAAAAAATATAATGGTGGCACTAAGTTAGGGCATTCGATGTTACGGAATTCCTATTTCTATGATCCAAAAAAATGGGCATTGCTGCTGCAATGTCCGGTTTGATGGGTTCAGATTGCTTGTCCGTTAAAATCGGATGCCTACGCCAACTTTAATGCTGTTATTGTAACCGTTTACACGGTTGTTAGCATCTATTCTGGTAAGTCCATGGTCGTATGCACCAGAGACGCTAAATCCATTTTTAAATTCATAAGAGATACCACCTGTAACGCCCAGGTCCCATTTGTTGAATTGATTGCCCGCATCAATGGAATTGGTGAACAAGTTAAAACCAAGTAAACCTGCACTGGTTTTTAGATTAGAGCTGGCAAGGTAAGAAACCTGGGGACCAGCAAATATTTTTAATCCGCCACCCAAATTGGCTTTCAGCAATATAGGCACATCAATATAATCTGATTGCAGTCTGGCACTGGCGTTGGCGCCCAAAAATTCAATACCCTTCAAGCCTAATTCGCCACGGAGCTCGTACCCTTTTTGTGTATAATAAATGCCTGGCTCTACCGTAATTTGCGCATTCAGAGGAATCCCTACAGATACCCCGGCAAAAAACCCCGTTCTATTTTGAGTGGTCACCATACCATCGGTAAAATCGAGGAGGTTGTTCAAATTACTGGCAGCTTCGCCCCTTATACCAGAAGAGGCCAATCCGGCTTTTACAGAAAATTGCGGATTTATTTGCGCTGAGCTGTACAGCGAACTAACGGTAACGACTAAGAGTAGAAGTTGCTTTTTCATATTGTGTTGGAAACGGATTTTGCAGCCGCTCTTGTTTATCAGAATTGGATTTGCATAAAAAGATTAACGCGTATTGCGTAAGGTTTTGTTAAAGTAAAAATCAAACAGCGGCGTTTGTTAAATAAGGAACCGTGTCTTGCTAAAAATGGCAGGGATAGATACCTGTTTTGTCATTCAAGAAATACCGCGGAGTTTCTTTTGCCGCTACATTTGCTACAAGTATTCGATTTAACAAAACGGCTGAAATAACAGCAGGTGCTGTGACTCACTTTCACATATTATTTGAATAGCTGGCTCGATTTTTTCGTGTGTATGTGTAATACAATATGGTAGCACTTAAAAGAAAAAATATGAAACAAACTATGTGGAAATCAGCAGCCATTCTTTTTGTTTTTTCGTTGGCACTAGCGAGTTGTGGCACCATAGCATTTATTGAAAAAGATGATTCTGTAGATTTTAGTAACTATAAGACCTATGCATGGATAACTGCATCTGGCAATGAAGCACAAAGTAGTTTGGCTCAACGACAAATCAGGGATGCTGTAAACAAAGAGTTGCAAAAAACAGCCGGGTGGAGAGAAGTAAAGAAAAATCCGGACGTACTACTTAGCTATGATGTATTAATAGAAAGAACCTATAGGATGCAAAATGATCCTGTGTATTCCCGACCCGCGGTTCGTACTTTTTATAATCCTGGTCAGCGCAGGTACTTTAACGTGTATTACCCTTCCCGATTTGTGGGATATGACAACTACAACGTCTCAACCCGTGAACGAACAGTAACGATATCTATGATAGATGCAAAAACAGATCAAACTGTTTGGCAGGGCTGGACAACCGATGAAATCAACAGCCGGAAGATGAATACCAACGAGGTACAAGTTGCCGTAAGATCTATTTTTAGAAAGTTTGATGTGGCAAAAAAATAACCCCCGTTTTAATATCCAGCAAGCCGGAGCCATAGGGTTCCGGTTTTTTTATGCTTGCATATTAAAAAAAGAAACCCTATTTTGACTAAAATTAGCTTGCTATGGGTAAAATCTCTAAACACCGCCTTGCTTGTATCGTTTTTGCGATCATTATGGGCATCTTCGGTATTTTCCACCTTTTTAATGCATCGAGCATGGTGAATGTGGTGCCCAAATGGTTGCCTGGGGGTATTCTTTGGGTGTACGTTACCGGTGTCGGATTTATTTTGGCAGCCATCGCCATCCTCATCAACGTACAAACCAAATTGGCTTGCTATTTACTGGCGGTGATGCTACTGATATTTATTGGCACCATACACGTGCCCGCCATGATGGGAGGCGATCCCATATCCCGGCAATTGGCCATGTTGATGATGCTGAAAGATGTAGGTTTGGTAATGGCGGCCTTTCTGGTAGGCTATAATTCTGACAAGCCCGACGAAGAATAATTGGTTTTAATTGCAAATAGAATGCGGGTGGATCTTATGATCTGCCCGTTTTTATTACTGACATGCTGTGAATAATCCCGCTGATCAGCGGGGAAAATCACAGAATAGGCTCTATCAACAGTCGTACTTTGCAGTTGAGCCCTTTTTGTTGGAATACCTATTTTGGTTATATAGGAAACAGTGGCGATGCTGTGTAACGCAAGATGTAGAACGATATAATAAAAAGATTTTCTATATTCTTAACGGAACAAATGTGTCTTGAGTTCAATATAATACTTATTTTTAAAATTCATTTTGTGCATTATGAAACGGTTTTTCCCTGGCCCCCTTCTTCTTTTATGCTTCCTATGGTGGAGCAGCGAGTCATTTTCCCAACAAAAAGAAAGTTTCCATCTTCACCTCGATAAAGAAATTTATCTGCCCGGAGAAACCATCTGGTTCAAAGCGTACACTTTTTGGGACAATGCGCCCTCAGCAATCAGCACAAATTTGTATGTGACCGTATATGATGCTGGCGGTCGGCTCATCATCAACAAACAATATCCGCTCCTTGATGGCAGTTGTAATGGAGATTTCGTTATACCAGATACCATCCAAACTAAAGGGTTGGTTTTACAGGCATTTACTAAAAATAGTTTGGCTTCAGATAGTGTGCATGTGTACAATAGAATAGTACCCATTTACCAATCATCTAAGCATAGCAATGTTATAGCAACTTCTGCTAACAGTACATCCGAGTCGATTCAATTACTATTTTTTCCTGAAGGAGGTTCCATGCTGGCAGGAGTTACCAATCATCTGGTTGTAATGGCCATCAACCAAGGCGGAGAACCAATATCTACTGGGGTAGCAATACTAGAAGCGCAGACCAACACACTGGTAGACTCTGTTTTTACAGATGAAGATGGCGTCGGTAAAATACAATTGATGCCCCTGGCCGGAAAAACGTATAAAGGGGTATTGACCAACCAACAATCGATTCAGCAAGAAACTGCTTTACCTGCTATTATCCAATCGGGGGCAAGTTTGCACGCAGAATTAAGTGGAGATAAAATTTATTACAGCGTACAAAATAATGCAGATCTACCCAGGCTGAAAACCTTGCAGTTAGCAGTGGTATCGGGGAAAGATGTTTTGTATAAGGCCAGCCTGAATTTGACAAAAAGTAATCAAATGGTGAGTACAATACCAACCGATTCTTTCCCTCCCGGTATTATATCAATCACTTTGTACGACAATGACAATAATTTTTTGCAGGCCAAACCAGTGTTGATTGAAAAAAAAGGATCACTTCCATTCATTCGCATCGTAGATAAAAACCTGCAAGTAAAAGGGAAAAACAGTTTTGATATTGTTAGCGTGGATACATCGCTGTACAATTTATCTGTATCTGTAACAGATGCCTTGTTCGACACAGAAGAATACCACTCGCTCTATTCAGAAATATTATTACCTGAAAGCAGTAATCTGTTGCAACAAATCTTTACAAAAGCAGTTGTGGAAAAAAATCAACGAAAAATCGATCTGCTGTTAACTGCTGCCCAACTTCCCGTCAGCTCTGGCGCTACCCCTATTTTACCTGATGACTATCTGTCTGTAAAATTGGAGTACCGCGACGGCAACAAGACATTGCCTAAAAAAACAAGTCTTACCCTGATCATGATCGACAAAGCGGTTGGCAAACAATTTCATACCCTGCAACCCAATTCCCCTAACAGTTTCATCGTGACTGGGTTGCAGTTTTACGATTCTGCAAAAGCCTATTTTCAGGTAAACGAATACAAGGCTTTTAGCGAAAACCTACGCATCGAAATGGGAGATACATTGCACTATAAAAATTTTATTCCACCAGTGGATGACTATCTTTTTTCAATCCAAAAAAAGCTTGGTATTGGGGGAAACTATTTTGACAACTATAACCAGAATCTTCAACAATCATTTAATGAATTGCAAACCTTACAATCCGTTACTGTAAAGAGTAAGTATGTGAATCCCATCACCAAACGATTAGAAGAGTTGGATAAAAAATATGCGACAGGCATGTTTTCCGGTCTCGCAAGAGGCTATCAACTGAATGCCTTGGATGACCCCGCTGCGGAGAGATCATTGGACGCGTACAATTACATTGCCATTCGTATTCCTGGCTTGTTGGTGGGAGGCCCTGTTGGATCTAGAATAATCGCAAATTCGTCATCCAAAGGTGGTGTACCTATTTTATTCATCGATGAATCTGAAGCGCCTGCTCAAACTCTTGAAACCATAAGCACCTCCCGATTGGCTTATGTGAAATTCGTTCCCGGAATTGTTATTGGAGGTTCATTTGTTTCAGATGCCGGGGCACTGTATGTGTACACAAAAAAAGGAGACGAACCTGGCCCGCAATCAACTGCTATGAAAAAATCTACCTTGAAGGGTTATGATATCAGCAACAACTTTAGAATAATAGATCACAGCGATACTAAAGCACCGCCCCTGGCAGATTATAGAAGCACTTTATATTGGAATCCATATTTGATATTGGATAAAACCAATTCCAAAGCCACCATCACCTATTACAACAATGATGTTGCATCCAAACACCTCATCATCCTAAAAGGTTATAGGGAAGATGGAACGTTGGTAGAAATCAGACAAATTGTAGAGTAAAAAGCAGGTTTATCTACAGATCAATTAAGTCATTCGCTCCTAAAAAACGCTTTTGGGTACCTGCAAGGTGGACAAAGCGTTTTTAATTTGATCCGACGATTGGTAAGTTAATCTACAAACAGATCCTTATACAGTTCTGCTCCAGGAACCACGCTGTATTTGCTAAGGTCGGTAACACCTTCTGCTGCCAACACTTCTTCATCAATAAAAGTATTACCCGTACAACTGTAACAAGGTCTGGATAAAATAATGTGTGCGGCATCTGCGATAATATCTACCGTACGGCTCATGTTCATCAAGGCATCGCCTCCCAATAAATTTTGCACAGCCGCCGTGGCAATCGTTGTTTTAGGCCACAATGCATTGGCGGCGATCACGTCTTTTTTTAATTCCGCTGCCAGTCCCAATGCGATCATGCTCATATTGTATTTGCTGATGGTGTACGCCAGGTGATGCGAAAACCATTTCATATCCATGTTTAATGGCGGCGATAAATTTAAAATGTGTGGATTCACCCCGTTTTTCAAATGCGGGATACAAGCCTGACTCATCATAAAAGTTCCCCGAACATTGATGTCATACATCAAGTCGAATCGTTTTGGATCTAATTTTTCTGTGGGCGATAAATTGATGGCAGAAGCATTGTTGATGAGAATATCAATGCCCCCAAACCTTTCCACCGTTTTATGTATCACTTGCGCTATCTGGTCTTCAAAACGAATATCGCATTGTACCGCCAAGGCCTTACCTCCAGCCGCTTCCATTTCGGCAGCTGCTGAATAGATGGTGCCGCCGAGCTTTGGATTTTCTTCTACACTTTTGCTGGCGATCACAATGTTGGCACCCGCAGCTGCCAGTTTTAATCCGATCGCTTTACCGATGCCTCTGCTGGCACCTGTGATGATCACTGTTTTATTTTGAAACATATGGGGCTATTTTAATCAATAAGACGCTGCTTACAGCAATGTAGCTTCGTGAGTGATATTGCAATTGTACAATTTAGAAATTGGGCAGTTTGTTTTTGCATCTGCCACTGCTGCTTCAAATTGTGCTGCATTGATGCCAGGAATTTTTGCGGTGAGGATCAGGTGCGACAAAACGATGGCTCCTGCTGCAGGATCTAATGTGATCTCGCATTTGGTATTGATTTCATCAGCAGTAAAACCCGCTGCATTCAACGCAAAACTTAGCTTCATGCTAAAACAGCCGGCATGTGCCGCAGCTACCAACTCTTCCGGATTAGTGCCGATGCCTTCTTCAAACCTGGAGCTGAAAGAATATTGGGTTTCCTTTAAAGTGGTGCTTTGGGTACTTAAATGTCCGGTACCTTCTTTGCCAGTTCCTTGCCATACGGCGGTTGCATTTCTTTTCATAATAAAATTTTTTATTTGCGGAATTTGTTGCCCGCAAAGGTTAAATATAAACGATTTATGGGAGTAAATTTTCTTTAAAATTCGCTGCTTCAAAACCAACAATAATAGCACCATGGTATTCCACCACGGGTCTTTTGATGATGCTGTTGTGGGCTTGCATCAGTTTAATGGCTTCTGCAGCAGTGGTAACATCTTTCCCTGTTTCCTCTTTCAATTTTTTCCAGGTGCTGCTCTTTTTATTAAACAACGTTTCCCAGCCAACAAGTTTTATCCACTCTTTTAATTTTATAGCAGTGATCCCCTCTTTTTTATAATCGTGAAATTCGAATGCTACTTTGTTGTTGGTGAGCCATTGCTGTGTTTTTTTGATGGTATCGCAATTGGGAATGCCGTAGACTTGTATCATAAATGAAGTTGCTTTTTTAATAATCTGGAAGCGTTGGTTTGGTTTGAACGATGCTTTCTATTTTTTCCATTACCGCAGGGGTGAGCAACGACACCGCCTCCAATGCTTTAAGGTTTTCGGTGAGTTGTTGTTTTTTAGACGCACCTAGAATAACAGTACTCACGTTCGGATTTTTTAAACACCAGGCAATGCTGAGCCCTGCAGTGGTAGTGCCAATTTTAGTGGCTAAATCTCCTAATTTTTTTACCTTTTTTAATTTCTCTTCAGTAAACCAGCGTTCTTTTAACCAGTCGAAACCTTCCAACGAAAATCTGCTGCCTTTTGGAATGCCATCGTTGTATTTACCACTGAGTAAACCAGCGGCCAGCGGACTAAAAGTGGTGGTGCCAAGTCCTACCGTACGAAATACGTCAAGCAACTCTTTATCCATCTTCTCTCTTTCAAATAAATTGTATTGCGGCTGTTCCATGGTGGGGCCAATGAGCCTAAAGTGTTGTGCTATACGGTGGGCTTCCATGATCTCTACACCACTCCATTCGCTTACGCCCCAGTATAAAACTTTTCCTTGCTGAATGAGGTGATTCATGGCCCAAACCGTTTCTTCAATAGGTGTATTTTTATCGGGCCGGTGGCAATAATAAAGATCCAGGTAATCAAGTTGCATGCGCTGCAGGGCTTCGTTGCAAGCTTCAATCAAATGTTTTCTGCTACATCCGATTTGGTTAGGTTTGGCGTCTGCACCTCTCCAGCCCCAAAAGGCTTTAGATGAAACAACGAAGGAAGTACGATCCCATTTTTTCTTTTTGATCACTCTACCCATCATTTTTTCACTTTCACCCAAAGCGTAGGCTTCTGCATTGTCGAAAAAATTGATGCCATGATCATAAGCAATGCCCATGAGTTCGTCGGCTACCTTATCATTTATTTGTTTGCTAAAGCTCACCCAACTTCCAAAGGAGAGGGCACTTACCTGCAAGCCACTTCGGCCCAATCTGCGATATTCCATCGTTGTTTCTTTTTAGAAGAACAAGTTACTAAACAATGGCTACACCCTGTTTTGAAATAAGGAAGATTTCAATAAAAATTATTGGGGAAATTGTGATTTGGGTACTTGCACGATGCCTGTTACCGTTGTTACATGTCGGGTTTTAAAATCCTGGCTGGCTTCCATGCCCACGCCGTTGATGATTTGGGTTAGGGTTCTGATACGAACCGGTTTCCCGGTATAAAATTCATAGCCAGTTCTACTTCTGTCCCAATACATTTCATCGGTTTCAAGAGTTTCACCTTTGATATTTACCACTTTGACGCTGTCTTTCAAAAACACCACATTTTCGCTTTCTTTGTAGCGTGCATACATGGCCGTTAGTTTGCTGTCGGCAATACCTTCTTCGTTGTAGAAGTTTACTTCCAGGGTTTTTGGGAATTCAATATAGCTCACACTGTCTTCTACCCGGTACATCAACGGAGCGGTAAGAATGGCTTTTGTTTTACCGGCTGTTGTAAAAGTGATGACTACTTCTTTTGCTTCTTCTCTACCCACTTTTTTCTTAAAGAGGTTGTTCACTTCCTGCTCGTCGTTTTCACAGGAACCTAAAAAAAGACAGCAGGCCAAGGCTGCTGTCTTAAATATGTTATGGGTGCTGCTTTTTTTCAACGTTTTGATCCTTTGTGGCGGATGCGTACAATTAGTTGTATTTAGGTTTCACAAACCAACGGGCATTCATAGAAACTCCAATATTGATACGCATGTAATTTTCGCGTAAGCTTTGGCTTTCCTTGTTACCTCTTGCACCTAATTCAATGCCAGCATTGAGTGCAACGATTTCGCCGGTATAACTAATTCTTTGTAAAGAGGTTAACGGCATTCCTACGCCGGCAGTAAATGCATAGATGGGTCTGTTGTTATTAGCTATTTTGATGTAATCGTTGCCAAAATACATTCCTGCACGGTATTTTACGAAACTCCAGTATTTGCTTGGCAATGTATTGTCTTTTGCAGGATAATATTGTGCCCCTACCCGGATCATGTAACTATTTTGAACAAAATCTTTTTCGCCAAAGTAGCGGTAAGCCTCCCAATTCGAAAATTCAAGATCGGCGCCTAATAATAAATTTTTAGTGGCGTGCGTAAATCCAAAGCCATATGTTGCGGGTAGTTTTACTTTACCCGGTTGGTTGATCACCGCACTAATGGTATCAATAGTAAGGATGCCACCGTTGCCGTCGAATGCAATGGTTTCATTCACTTTATCTTGCTTTGCAGAAAGATTCTGTTGCATATTCATATATGCTCCAAAACGTAAGACGTTATTTTTCTTGGTAATGATTTCGTACTGAATACCCGTATTCAAAAAAGCACCACCGAATCTGGTGCTGGTAGAAGTGTTTGACTTAAAATATGCCACGGTATCGCTGATAAAATTGAGGATGGTGCTGTAGTCTCTTGAACCAAAATTATAACCGGTGCTAATACCAATGCTGAAATTCTTAATTCTGATACCGGTACTGAAGTTGGCTTGAGTAATTCCTCCCGATCCTTCGTAAATGGTATTGAGGCTATCAAGTCCTTCCGGACGAGAATTGTTTTCGATCTTGTAATTGACCCTTGTTAAAGGTCTCAACCCAAAACTGGCCCCCCAGAATTGTTTTTTCTTCAACATTTTTGCGGAAGAAAGTGGAACACCCAATTGCAGGTAAGAAATGAGCGTGTTAACGGATCTAAATTTTTGAGGGGAAGTATTGCTTTTGAGGTTTCTTATATCTATCTCACCAGCTATGTCGAAAATAGTATTTCTAATTTGCCCCAAAGCCGCAGGATTTACCAGGTTGATACTTTGAAAATCGGCGTAGCCGGCTGTAATTCCTCCCATTGCTCTGCTGACCATATTTTGATTAGGAGCAATGTCGCCCATTCCATACCTGGAGTAGGGGGAGTTTTCCTGAGCCATTGCTGAGGTGGTTAGAAGTACGGCGGAAATGATGGTAATTTTTCTCTTAAACCCGTCAGTTGTTGATTTCACTAAGTGCATACAAACCTTTAAATAAAAAATGTTGGTCGGCAAATATCTCGTATTTAAGTTGACTGGCAAAATAGGACGAATTACCCCCGGTTAAAACCGCGTTAAAGTTGCCGTATTTTTGACTGTATTTTTCGATGAAACCCTCTATTTCATTGACGATACCTACAATTACTCCACTTTGTAAATTGGTTTTTGTGTCGTACCCAATAAGCGGGAAATTCCAATCTGCACTCACCAACGGGAGCTTGGCGGTGTACGCATGCATGCTTTTGAAGCGCATCTCCATGCCTGGCGAAATGGCCCCACCCAAAAACTGGTGATACTGGTTGATGAAATTGTACGTAATACAGCTTCCCAGGGCAATTACCAGGTTATTTTGCTGCGGATAAAAATGAGCAGCAGCAGCCATCAGCGCCAACCGATCGGCCCCAATGGTTTCTGGCTTTCCTACCGGGGTGGTAAAATTGATCTTGGTGAGATGTGATAGCATGTGGAAAGACCTCCCTTCCGCCAATTGTGTCTCCAATCCAGGCCGATGGTTGATGACCGAAGAAAGCACCGCTTTATCTGGCTGAAACTGCTCTAGCAACGCAGCAATACTCGCTTCACTGTCGTCGGCAACTATTACTTCGTCCCTAAAATTGTTGTTATCGAAAATACCGGCTTTTAAACGGGTATTGCCAAAGTCGAGACAAACTGTTCTGCTCATGTTAATGGTTTATTTAGGAGAAATCAAACCCTTCCAGGTTTTTAAAGTGCCCATTCATTTTTATTTTACCTTTCAACAAGTGCATGTCCTCCATAATAGGTAGCACTTTATTCAGGTGTCTTTGCAAAAACTCCTGACGCTGCAATTCCTGGGGTAATTCCAGCAATCGGTATTCATCTTCAATTGCCAAACCTGCATGGTGAGCCACGTCAAAACTGTTGAGGAACTCATCTGGTTTTCCAAAATCTTTGCTGACGTTGAGTTTTTGATGCAGTGTTCTGATGGATTGCAAAATTTTTTTCATTTTGGCAGCATTGGTTTTTTCTAAGTTCTTCGGATAGGTAACGATGGCACCGCTGTACAATTTCTCAGGAATTTCTTTTAAAAGTTCCAATATTTTGAAAATAGCCAAACCTTCGGTTTTGATATCCATCTCTCCGTTGTCATACGCCTTGCTGATTTCTTTTATCCTTACAAGGGTGCCCATTTCTTGCATCGCGTTGTTGAGAACAGCGGGTATGCCAAAAGGCTTATCAGCAGCTTTGCATTCTTGGATCAAGGCTTTGTAGCGTGGCTCAAAAATATGGAGGTTGAGTTGCTCTCCGGGATACACTACAAGGCCTAAAGGAAATATGGGGATGAAGTTGGTCATATTATTTACCTGTCTGCATTAGAAGGCTGAGTAAAATTAAAAAAAGTTGTTACGCAATACGTCAATCACCAAAATATTTGCCAAAACTTTTTTATTGAAAGGCTTCATTGGTAAAAATCAGGTTTTCATCTTTCATGCCAAAGCTGAAATGGTACTTACTGGTAGCTGCAAACACCGATCTGGATGCGCCCATCCTCATGTGATCGTGCACTTCCACAAAAATCAGTTTTGCAAAAGGTAACCATTGTTCAATATTTTCGGCAAACAACTCCTTCTCTGAACCTTCTATATCGATTTTTAAAATATCAATCACGTCCCAGTTTTCCTGCTGTTTGATGTGTCCTATGCTTACCGCTTCTATGCTGGAAATGCTGGGGGTATCGGTTTCCACTACCATAAAAGCATCTTTGCGACTGTTAGTATCTACAATATCAATGTACGCTTCTTTGTTCCAAACTCCCTTGTTCATCAGCTGGATGTTTGAATAAGCCTCCGTATTCCGGATAGCTATCTCAAAATTTTCTTTATCTGGCTCTAATCCTATGATGCGTGCATTGGGGAAACGTTCGGCAAAATAGAGGGCCGACAAACCAATGTTGGCGCCAAGGTCTAAGATCGTTTTTGGTTCAAAATGAATGGGAACATCATATTGATTTTGAAGAAATACCGAGGCAAACACACTCTTATCGGTAGAGCCCGGACGCAAATAAAATCGGATGCCTTTGCGTTTGCTGCTGAACCAACCGAGTTTATTTATTTTAAATCTTACATAAATAACCAGGCCTTCTACAAACCCAAACTCCTTTACCAATTTATTAATTTTAGAGGCCATAACGCTAATGTTTTATAATACTACAGTTTTGGTTTTCTGGAATCTAAATAAAGTAAATGTATGTTTTTCTATAGTGATAGAAGAACGGGGCTAGCTATTTGAATTTGCTTTTGCATGCAACTCATGTAGCAAACTGTATTTTAAAAAAGTGTACCACGCGAAGGTTTTACAAATGATAAAACCTTCCCATCCATCCAAAAATCCCAGTCGAAAAATATAGTGCTTCAAAAAAGTAAATACTGGTGAGATGTATAATTTTACAAAACTAGCTTTTTTGCCTTTGGAATAATATTTGAGTGCGCTCGATTTAGCATACCGTGTTGTTTTTTCAATGTAATCTTCTACGCTGTTTACAGTGTAATGCAACACAGCACCTTTTACCCGCACTATTTTTATTTGTTGTGGAAACTGTAAACTTTCGTGTACTTCATCGTTGTTCCATTCTACGTTTTTTTTATTAAAAAGCCGCACATGGTAGTCGGATCCCCATACGCCAAAACGAATTTTTTTCTCGCAAAAATAGTTACTGAATTTAAGCGTGTATGCAATATAGCCGTTGGTCAATTCCAGATTCCGCAAGCTTTGTATCAAGACTTCATCAGGAACTTCATCAGCATCTAAACTCAATATCCAATCATATTTGGCCGCGGCAATTCCTTTATTTTTATTGGGGCCGTATCCATCCCAAGTGGTTTCAATTACCTGACACTGGTATTGTTTGCAAATGCGCACGGTTTCGTCGCTACTCCCACTGTCAACAATCACTATATCATCGCTGATAGCGGCTGCTGCCTTCAATGTTTTTTCGATGATGTGCCCTTCGTTTTTTGTAATGATTACTATTGAGATCATAAGTATTAAGTCTGTTGCGATGTTTAAATGTAATCTGCCTGTTTCCGAACAAGGCCTGTTTTTAAGTGGCCTTTGGTAAACAAATGAGCTATTCTTTTATTTTAGATTTGTGCTCCGACAAATGAAATTCTTCCTGATCAAAAAATTTAGGCGCTGTTACAAATGCAGTGATGTCCCCTTTTAAATTGCTGTGTGATAATAAATCGTCGGCTCGGTAAACAATCGGGGTTTGAGCTGCCAATAATTTTTTAGCTCCTTCTAAAGTTACGGCATACGCATGTGTGCAATTGTGGAACCCTGCTATTTTTAAATGTCGGCTATATGGTTTGGGAAGCAAGTTGCTGATCATCTGGTAACTCCATTTCATCCAACCCAACCTGCTGGTCAGTTTATAAACCTGCTGTTTCATTTTTAAACGCAGCGTTACTTTTTCATGTAATAAGTAACCAAGGTACACTAGATCCCAATGTTCAGGTAGTTCATGCAGTGCTGCCGGCAATTGTTCCATTTCGTTGAAAACCGGCCACAAATCATCTTCGAGGACCAATACCTTTTCCCAGTTATTGGCGATGATGGCTTCATATATTTTTCTGTGCGAAAGTGAACAAGCTAGTTCTCCCAAACTCATTGGTTTTTGATGGCGCTGTAGTTCGATGGCTTTTTTTTCATCGAAGATGTTGCTGCTGGTGGCATCAGAAATTTGGAGGTCGTTTTTATCTGCTCCCCAAAAAAAGTCAAAGGCTACTCCTTTCATGACAAGGTTTACATTCGCCTGCCTATCTGTAAACCGAGGCACAGTCAACACAAGTATCTTGTTGAAATAAGATTGTAAAAATGCAGATGTTTCCGGCTTAAAGCTCAATGGAATTTATTTGGTTTCTAATTTTTTACGAAAGCGAATCCTGCAAAATAACTACAGTTTGCTCAAAAAAAATTAAAAATGCGGTCCGCACCAATTCTGCCATATCTGAACTATTTTAGCATTTATGTGGGAGGAGCTAACAGCTAAATTATTGAACGGTGATTTTAAGTCGCTGGCACGCTGCATTTCATTAGTCGAAAATGAAGTGGAGGGGTACGACGCGTTTTTAAAAGAGCTGCCCACTGCATCAACTATTGTTGTGGGTATCACGGGCCCACCGGGTGCCGGCAAAAGTACCCTCACCGATGCACTCATAGAAGCTTACGTGAAAGAAGGTAAAAAAGTGGCGGTGCTTTGTGTAGATCCGTCTTCTCCCTTTAACTTGGGCGCTTTGCTCGGAGACAGGATTCGGATGAGCGACTGGTACAATCATCCTTCTGTGTACATTCGGTCGTTGGCTAGCCGTGGCTCAATGGGTGGATTACATCCCTCTATCATTGAAGTAACAGACACGATCAAAGCGGCTGGGTTCGATGTCATTATTGTTGAAACAGTGGGGGTTGGACAAAGCGAAATTGAAGTGGCCGGCTTGGCAGATATCACTGTGGTAGTACTGGTTCCGGAAGCAGGCGACGAAGTGCAAACCATGAAAAGCGGCTTAATGGAGATCGCAGATATTTTTGTGGTGAACAAAGCCGACAGGCCCGGTGCAGCTACGTTTGTAAAAAACTTACGTCAGATGTTAGCACCCGCTTTTCATCAACAAACGCACGAAGTAGCCGTGATCAAAACCATTGCAGCACAAAAACAAGGGATTGGGGAATTGAAAGCACAGATCGAAGTTCTGATCGGCATTCCAGGCAAAGATCGCAAAGCATGGTTACTGGCAGAAAAAGCTTACCAACTCATCAGAAATAGACGCATGAAAAACGTGAACAAAGCTGCACTAAAATTAGCCATTGAGAATTGTAAAAATTTCAACCTGTACCAGTTTGTAGCAGCTTATGAAGCGGAGCGGGCTTGATTTAAAATTCTTCTTTCTGGCTTTTCCACCACCTATAGGCAATAAGGCCCACGATGGCAAAGGGTGCTCCCATCAAATACAATATACCTTGGTTCATCCCCAATGCTGGTTTTTCGCCCAGTTGAGATGCTGTTTTGGTACACATCGCACACTGCGCTTCTACGCCTGAGTGGATAAACAACAGCACAAGGAGAATAGAAAATATGGTAAGACATTTTTTCATAGTGTAAAATTAATACTTTTCGGCCATGCGGCAGGAGATGCGTGGGGGCTATTCTGCCATTTACACTTAATAAACAATTCAAACAGCTAACTGTTGAGTGTTGTTTCAGCTATTTTAACTTTTTCTTTTTTTTAAACAACGATCCATTCAATAAAAAAATCCGCCCCAGGGAGCGGATGTTGTATTCATCAGTTAAGATATTAAGAGACTTCCTGAGCCATAGATTTACCAGCTCTTTTGCGATCTTCCTCGTTCAGGATCACTTTGCGCAAACGAACGCTTTTGGGTGTTACCTCAATACATTCGTCTTGCTGAATGTATTCCATACATTCTTCAAGGCTCATTAAAATTTTGGGCGCTGCCTTTGATGCATCATCACTTCCACTTGCACGGTGGTTGGTTAATTTTTTAGGTTCTGTAGCATTTACAACAAGATCGCCTGGCTTAATATGCTCAGCTATAATCTGGCCGGTGTAAACTTCCTGGCCCGGGTCTACAAAGAAACGACCCCTGTCCTGTAACTTATCAATTGAATAACCGGTTGTTTTTTCTGTAGACTTGCTGATTAAAACGCCATTACTACGGCCTGGTATTGGGCCTTTCCAGGGCTTGTAAGTTGTAAAGCGGTGTGCCATTACAGCTTCACCCGCAGTACTGGTAAGCATGTTACTCCTCAATCCAATCAATCCTCTTGAAGGAATGTCAAATTCCAGATGCTGCATTTCACCTTTGGTTTCCATTACCAGCATTTCACCTTTTTTCTGTGTAACAAGGTCAATTACTTTCCCGCTAAATTCAGCAGGTACATCTACTACTAACAACTCGTATGGCTCTTGTTTAGAACCATTGATTTGTTTTACCAAAACTTGTGGCTGTCCAATGGTTAACTCAAAACCTTCTCTGCGCATGGTTTCAATTAAGATACCCAAATGCAAAATACCACGGCCAAATACGTTAAAGCTATCTGCACTGTCACTATCTTCTACACGCAGTGCCAGATTTTTTTCCGTTTCTTTCATTAAGCGGTCACGCAAATGGCGGCTCGTTACAAACTTTCCTTCTTTACCAAAAAAGGGTGAGTTGTTAATTCCGAACAACATGCTCATGGTGGGCTCATCTACACTAATTACAGGAAGTGCTTCTGGATGATCAACGTCAGCAATGGTATCACCGATGTTAAAACTTTCCAATCCTACAATTGCACAAATATCTCCTGCAAAAACTTCTGTTACTTTCTTTTTGCCCATTCCTTCAAACACATACAATTCTTTTATCTTCATTTTTTTATTACTGCCATCGGCCTGTAATAAAGCAATCTGCTGATTTTCTTTAATGCTGCCACGGGCAACTTTACCTACTGCTATCCTTCCTAAGAAAGAAGAATAATCCAATGAAGTAATCTGCATTTGTGATGGGCCCTCATTTACTTTTGGTTCTGGCACATGCTCCAAAATGGCATCCATTAAAGGGAAAATATTATCCGTTTCTGCGATGCTTGTATTCATCCAGCCATTCTTGCTGCTACCATATATAGTTGGGAAATCCAATTGTTCTTCTGTTGCATCCAGGTTAAAGAATAATTCAAACACAGCATCATGTACTTCGTCTGGACGGCAGTTTGGTTTATCTACTTTGTTAATCACCACAATAGGATGCAGGCCAAGTGCCAAAGC
The DNA here is from genome assembly GCA_038249665.1 of Chitinophagales bacterium. Lineage (GTDB taxonomy): Bacteria > Bacteroidota > Bacteroidia > Chitinophagales > Chitinophagaceae > Ferruginibacter. Next base: position 13,942 of record JBBSDF010000017.1, on the reverse strand, counting down.
TTTTTGCAACACAAATCGTGTTTGAGGCATGGGACCTTCAAATGCATCTACCAAAAGTAAAACGCCATCTGCCATTTTTAGAACCCTTTCTACTTCTCCGCCAAAATCCGAGTGACCCGGGGTGTCAATCACGTTCACTTTAACGCCTTTATAAACGACAGAAATGTTTTTACTAAAGATGGTAATGCCCCGCTCTCTTTCTAAGTCATTACTATCCATGATTAATTCACCAGTTTCCTGGTTGTCTCTAAATACCTGAGTAGCGTGTAAAATCTTGTCTACCAGTGTTGTTTTGCCATGATCTACGTGAGCGATGATGGCGATGTTACGAATATTCATTGTTGATAATGCTATTGGCGGTTACCCTTTCGTTTAACAATGTTGCAATGTAGCAGCAGTTTAAACCCAGACTAAAAGCCGTTTTTTTTAAGGCGCGAAGGTAATCTAAAATTGCCGGATGACAAGGCGATTCGGAAATTAAATGAGTGTTATATAATAATTAACGAATACTATAGCAGTTGCCCGGCCTTTTATCCAAAGTTGGGTGCTGTAAAATCATTAATATTACGTTCAAAATGGGTGTTGGTTATTGAATCTGCCCTTATTGACTGTATGGAAAAAGTAGCTAGCCCCGAAACATTTATTGATCCACAGCTTTTAGAGCAGTTGGAAGAAGAGCGCAGCATCATCGTTCATTGCAAGATATTTAGTGATGGAGATTTTTTAAGAATTTGGAAAACTACTTATCTCACCCAGCAAAACGGTTCAGAAAGAGCTTCCCTGCTTTTTGCGCTGCAAATAAGTATTGCCCCGCAATGGTGTTTTATAGAAAGGGCCGATGGTTGGAGCTATTTTACCCTAATTTTTGAAACCCTGCCAAAGTATGTACGATCTTTCGCCCTGCAAGAAGTGATTCCCGAACCAGGGGGGTTTTACTCGGCCCTCATACAGCGCAACAAAACCGATGTGTACGAGGCTACTTTGATGTACGACTGAACTTTGTTAATAAAAATTAGCATTTGTAAACGCCCGATTGTATAAAATTGCACGCTATTTGATGATTGGTAGAACAAATAACAACAGCATGACAGCATCTTCAAAAACAATTCCTTCTTTGGCAGTTTGTTTGCTATTAGATTTTATAGGCTTCGCCAGTTTTAGTTTGCCCTTGTTGGGCGAATTTTCTGACCTGGTTTGGGCGCCTGTTTCTGCTATTCTTTTCTACAAATTATTTGGAGGAAAAATGGGGTTCTTTGGCGGTGGCTTTAGCTTTTTGGAAGAGTTACTCCCTTTTACCGACTTTATTCCCACGTTTACGATTGCCTGGGCCATGAGGTATTATGGGAAAAAATCAAACAACCAGGTGGTTCCTATTTCAAGATAATTTGTGAGATAGCAACTTCTAGCAAATCGTTTATTATAAAATAAATGGGCTGTCTCTTTGAAGGAGACAGCCCATTTAAAAACAGTTGATTATCGAAGCATTGCTTTCGGCACTTCTTTCTCTAAAAGATATTTGTAAATGTATTTGGTTTTCAGGTTCTGAAAATGGGCGCCTTTGTTGCCGCCCCATCCATGTCTGCCGCCAGAATAGGCCATGAATTCCACATCTTTTTTGGCATCCTGTAATTTGCTCAGCAATTGAATACTGTTTTGCATGTGTACGTTTTCATCGATCACGCCATGTACCAATTGCATATTGCCTTTGTATTGATCGGTGTAACTAAATACAGAACTGGTTTTATATCCTTCCGCATTATCGGCTGGCGTACCCATAAAACGTTCGGTGTAATGAGAATCGTACAAGGTCCAATCGGTTACACTTCCACCTGCCATGGCATGTGTGAACACATCTGCTCCATAGGTCATGGCATACGAACTCAGGTAACCTCCGTAACTAAATCCGGTGATACAAACTTTTGCCGAGTCTGCGTTCCCGTTAGCAATCAACCATTTTACCATTGTGCTATAATCTTTCATTTCCCAGTAACCCAGGTTGTGGTACATATAATTCACCCCTTCTTTTCCGAAATGCCCGCTGGCACGATGATCCATCGCTACCTGAATTACCCCTTCTTTGGCATAAAATTGCTGATTGCCATTAAGCGGAGTCCAGGTATCCATGACTGTACCTGCGTTGGGTCCACCATAAATGCTTACCAGTACCGGGTATTTTTTATTTTTATCCATATTCACCGGCCAGGTAATTTTCATGGGAAGATCGTATAAACCATCGTCGCTTTTTACCCGAATAACTTCTGTTTTGGCCAGCTCATATTGATCGAATTCCGGGCCTTTGCTATCACCCAGTTCTTTGATGATTTTTCCAGTGACTCCGCTCACCAGTGCAGTGCGGTTTGGTGTAGTTGCGTTGCCGTAATTGGTAACAAAATAAGATCCGTCTGGAGAAAGGCTGGCAATACTATGAGAGTAATCCCCAAAACTTAATCTTTGTAATTTTTTACCGTTTAAGCCTACTTTGTAAAAATCAGAATGAGCTGTGTTTTCTCGGCTTCTGGCAGTAAAATATAATATGCCATTGTTTTCATCCACCTTTATAATGCCAGTTACGGTGTATTTACCTTCGGTGATGGCATTAATGAGTTTCCCATTCATGTCGTGGTAATACAAATGGTTCCAGCCAGTGGCATCGCTTTGTAAAATGAAGCCCTTGCCATTTTCTAAAAACTGAACCCGGTCGTTTTCATCCAGATTGATCCATGTTTTTTGTGTCTCACTGTAAAAGATTGATTTGGATCCGTTAGCTGGATTTACTGCCCATATTTTTAATTCGTTTTGTTTACGGTTCATCCATTGTACCAATAGGCTGCTGCCATCTGGTTTCCAATAGGGCATGCCAAAATATTGGTCGTCAGCCGGGTTAAAATCACTCCATACTACGCCGCCACCTGCCGGGGTAACGATGCCCACTTTTACTGCTGGGTTTTTGTCGCCTACTTTTGGGTAGCGCCATTTTTCGATGTACCCGTGCAAACCATTGGCATCGGTAATCGTAAATTCTGGAACCTCTGTATCATCACTTCTAAAAAAAGCGATGTTTTTGCTATCGGGACTCCACCAGAAAGCACGGTAACGCGATTGGCGGCCAAGGATCTCTTCCATGTACACCCAACTAGCGTAACCATTTAAAATCAGGTCGCTGCCATCGCTGGTGAGCTTATTTTCTTTTTTAGTGTTAACATCTACCGTGTAGAGATCATTTTTTTTGGTGTAAGCCACGTATTGGCCGTCGGGGCTTACGGTCGGGTTAACTTCGGGAGTTTCGTCAAAAGTAAGTTGAACTTCCTGCTCGTTGAGTTTGATATAAACATTGTTGTTTTTGTTATAAGCAGCAGGTTTCGCTTCCACTTTTGTTGGTGCTTTTTCAGCAGGGGTTTGTTCTCTTTCTGTGCCATTTTTGGCATCCAATACCAGGGTTTTACCATCTTTGATCAACAATACATGTTGGTTATCTAACCAGCGGGTAGCATTGGGCAATGCTTGGGTAATTCCTTTGAAATTAGATTTAAAATACTGATCGTCTGTGAGCGGTTTTTTCTGCGCCCCTGCCCCCAAACTGATACCGGCCAGCAAAAGAAAAGCAGATTGCTTTTTTACAAATTGTACCATACGTTCCTATTTTGAATAAATGAGGGGTCAAGATAGTTTTTTTACTTAAAAAATGCATCAGTTTATGATAAGCGGACCTGAAAAGCAAGATAGCAACGTCTATATCAAAAAATAAATTACTATCTTTCAGGGCATGCTATTTTAAACCTGGCTTGTAACATCATTTCATCATTTAAACTCTTTTATTTATGATCGTTATCGCATTGTATAACCTGAAGGGTGGTGTAGGAAAAACAGCTTCCTGTGTGAATTTCGCCTACTTGGCGGCGGCGGATGGCTTTAAAACCTTGCTGTGGGACATTGACCCACAGGGGTCTTCTTCCTTTTATTACAAGGCCAAACCCAAATCACATCCGGGAATTAAAAAGTTGATCACCAAAGATGCTGATCTGGAAAATGCTATTTTATCCACCGATTTTGAGCTGCTCGATTTGATACCGGCAGACCATTCGGCCAAAAGTTTTGATATCATGTTAGATGAAATGAAGGGAAATAAAAACCGGCTGAAGAGTGTGGTGAAGCAGCTCGATAAAGAATATGATTTTGTGTTCATCGACTGCCCGCCCGGATTTTCGGCACTTTCAGAAAATATTTTTCACGCAGCAGACATTGTACTTATGCCAGTAATTCCTACCACTCTCAGCATACGGACTTACTTAATGGTGAAAGATTATTTTAAAGAGAAGGACCTCGACATGGGCAAAATGATGTGTTTCTTTGCGATGGTGGATTTGCGTAAAAATATGCACAATGAAATCATGGAGGAGTTGTACAAAGACAAACGTTTTTTCCAAAATTACATTCCTTACCTCAGCGATGTAGAGAAAATGGGTGTACACAAAGCACCCATCATGGAGTTTGCCAATAGCAGTTATGCAGCTAACTGCTACCGTGAATTATGGATGGAGATAAAAGAGGGTGTGGTAGAATAAATATAATTCCTATCATTGCAAAATAACTTTCTGCTGAAATATGCAGGATATTTAAAAATGCCGTTTCCACCGGCGTGGATACAGCCCCTTAAAACCCCGATAAAATGAAAAGAGAATTGTATTCATGGTACAGTCCGGCCCTCGGCAAAGACATGCCCATTGTAGGTTACGGCGATTACGGATTTGCCCTTTTACTGGTACCTACTGCCGCCGCAGATTACCTGGAATATGAGCGGTTTCAATTGATGGAAACCCTCGCACCTTTTATCAACGGCGGAAAATTGCGCATTTTTTCTATCAACAGCATCAACAACGAAAGCTGGCTTAATAATGAAATGCAAGGCGAACACAAGGCTATTCGGCACAATCAATTCAACAAGTACGTGTTTGAAGAAGTAGTACCTTTTATTAAAAGTAATACCTCACCAGAGACACCCATCATTACCTGCGGTGCTTCTTTTGGCGCTTTGCATAGCATGAATTTATTTTTGAAACGACCCGATCTGATCAATGGTGTGATCGCCATGAGTGGCGTGTACGATCTTACAGAATATACCAAAGGGTTTTACGATGATCAGGTGTACTTCAACTCCCCCAGCCATTACATTCCAAATCTGCAAGATGATTGGTATCTCCAGCATATCCGCAATAGTGGCCATATCCACATCCTTACCGGCAGCGGCGATTATGAAGATCCGCAGGCTTCCCGTAATTTTTCGGGGTTACTCAACAGCAGGGGCATTCCACACGAATTAGACGTATGGGATCGTGAGTGGAAACACGATTGGCCAACCTGGAGAGCAATGTTGCCGCATTACCTGGAAACAAGGTTTTGATAAAAATATATTCATAAGGGGCTCTGGTAAGGGTCCCTTTTTTATTGGATGTTGCTTGGTTGGCTTTTATAGCTACTTTTTAGAACTATCCACTGCGGTACCCCATTGACTTGGTTCTTTCTTTCCTTAGTTTTGCTGCACGATGAAGCCTCCTGTAAATAAATTTTTTCCCGCTATTTTAGGAGTGATTGCACTTGCCTATTTTTTTCCTCAATGGGGTAGTAGTCAAAGCAACCTGCCACTCGATCTGTTGGGCAGCATCGGTATATCGCTGATCTTCTTTTTTTATGGTTTGAAGTTGAGACCCGACAAGATCCGAAACGGATTAAAAAACTGGAGGCTGCATTTGCTGGTACAGTCTTCTACCTTTTTATTGTTTCCCATCATTGTATTGTCATTTTTACCTTTAGTAAAAGAGGGCGCCTCCAACATGTATTGGTTATCTTTTTTGTTTCTGGCTGCTGTGCCCTCTACAGTCTCCTCATCGGTGGTGATGGTATCTATGGCAAGAGGGAACGTACCCGCTGCTATCTTCAACGCCAGTATTTCGGGGTTGTTGGGCATTGTGATTACCCCTTTGTGGATGGGCCTTTTTCTTACAAAAACGGACACCGAATTTGAATTGGGTACTGTTTACCTAAAGTTGTTGACAGAAATTTTACTTCCAGTTTTAATAGGGTTGGCCTTACAGAAATACTTCGGTGCTTTTGCTGTTAAAAACAGCAGGTATCTGTCTTATTTCGACAAGTCGGTGATTCTGCTGATCGTATTTAAAAGTTTTGCAGCCTCTTTTTACGACCAGGTTTTTGCTACGTTGAAAGTTTCGCAGTTGTTAATAGTGGCAGCTGCTACATTGTTGTTGTTTTTTACGGTGTATTTCTTTATTGGATGGATTTCAAAAAAGTTATTACTCAACAGAGAAGATCAAATTACTGCACAGTTTTGTGGTACCAAAAAATCGTTGGTGCATGGTACTGTTTTTTCTAAAATACTTTTTTCAGCTTCCTTCCCTATGGGCATCATTCTACTGCCGTTGATGTTGTTTCATGCTTTTCAAATACTACTGACCAGTATTTTTGCCGCAAGGTTGGTGGAAGAACAAACCAAGATCGAAAAAGAGAAAACTGCCGATTAAAAGGTTCGCAGGCTTTTTTCACAAAGAGCTGTTTTGGACACAGTAAAACTGCCCCCTTTAATTCTTACCAATATCGAAGGTGAAAACCATTGTCTAGTTCCTACCTTTGCCGTATGCCTGAGTTTAATTTAAATGATAGTTTGAACTTGTTGAGTAAACTTACCCCAAGAAGGGTTTGGAACGGCATCAAAGTATTGAGCAGTTACTACGCCAGTTTGGTTACTAAAAAACCAGTGCAGTGGGGATTGCCGGTATCTATTTCGTTTGAACCCACCACCAGCTGTAACCTGCGTTGTCCTGAATGCCCTAGTGGTTTGCGTGCATTTACCAGACCCACAGGTATGTTGGAAAAAGATTTTTTTAGTCAAACCATCGACGAAATTCACAAAGATCTGCTTTACCTGATCTTTTATTTTCAGGGAGAACCTTATCTGAACACCAGCTTTTTAGACATGGTGAAATACGCTTCCGATAAAGGCATATACACAGCCACCTCCACCAATGCGCATTATTTGAATGATGAAGCTGCCCGTAAAACAGTAGAGAGCGGCTTAGATAGACTGATCATTTCTATAGATGGCACAACCCAGGATACCTATAAACAATACAGGGTTGGGGGCAATCTAAATAAGGTAATTGAAGGCGCTAAAAATATTGTGAAATGGAAAAAGGAATTGAATAGCAAAACGCCCTTTGTATTTTTCCAGTTTTTAGTAGTGAAACACAACGAACATCAAATTGAAGAGATTCAACAGCTCGCAAAAGAAATAGGGGTAGATGAAGTTCGTTTTAAATCTGCCCAGGTGTATGATTATGAAAATGATCCTAACCAATTGATTCCTACCATTGATAAGTTTAGCCGGTACAAAAAAAATAAGGACGGTACCTATACGCCAAAAAATAAACTCGCCAATCGTTGTTGGAAACTCTGGCATGCCAATGTAATTACCTGGGATGGACTGGTAGTACCTTGTTGTTTTGATAAAGATGCAATGCACCGATTGGGGAATCTTAAAAATCAGTCATTTAAGACTGTTTGGAACAACGAAAATTACAAACAGTTTCGTTCGGAGCTGATGATGGGCAGAAAAAACATCGATATCTGCAGTAATTGCAGCGAAGGGGTTTCTGTGTGGAAATAACCGCGGCAATATTTTCCCAGTTTACCCGAAGAATCTTTTTGCGTTTTTTTTACAATTTATGCGAATCTTATTTATGGCACGCTCTTAGTAAAGTAGTTGATCGAAGTAAACACTCTATCTAGTAACTTTATTTATTAATGTTAACCCTTAACAAATTTCTGCATGAATTTAAGCTTCAATGACCGACTGCGGCAACTCATATTGCTGGCCATCATTATTACCCTTGGCTTACTGTTGATTTTTGAGCTGTATATATTTCTTCCAGGTCTGCTGGGGGGAATTACTTTTTATATTCTGAGTCGAGGTTTGTTTTTTCAATGCATCTACCAGAAAAAATGGAAAAAAGGTTGGACAGCCTTGCTGTTTATCCTTGCGTTGCTAGTGATTATTTCTATTCCTATATACGTAAGTGTGGCTTTGATTTCTCCAAAGGTCAATGAAATGCTCAACAACCAAGACAAAATTATGTCGGGCATCAAAGTCATTTCTGATAAAGTCATGGCTTCAACTGGCATGCAATTGATGACTGCCGAAAACATGAAAAATGTTTCCTTAAAAATATCTTCTTTCTTGCCTACCGTTCTCAATAGCACGGCAAACATCGCTTTCAACCTGATCATGATGTTTTTCTTACTCTATTACTTATTGGTGAATGGGGCCAGCATCGAAAAATACCTAAGCTGGATCATTCCTTTAAAACGTCACAATGTGCAATCACTAGCCAGTGAAACCAAAGTAATGATCAGGGCCAATGCATTGGGCATCCCCATCATTTGTGCGGTTCAAGGATTATTTGCCACACTTGGTTACTGGATTTTTGGTGTAGAAGATTGGGGATTGTGGGGTTTTCTAACCGGGGTGTTTGCCTTTTTTCCTTTGGTAGGGACTATGATTATTTGGGTGCCAATCGTATTATTTATGTTTGCTACGAACGTTACTTTACCAGCCGTTGGATTAGCCATTTACAGCCTTGTAGTAACGGGGAATGTAGATTATATTACCCGATTGGGATTACTTAAAAAATTAGGAGACGTGCACCCGATGATTACGGTACTGGGTGTGATTGTAGGGCTAAACCTTTTTGGATTTATGGGGCTTATTTTTGGGCCACTGCTCGTTAGTTATTTTGTCATACTGCTAAAAATCTATATCAACGAATTCTCTGACCACGATTTAGAAGTAGAACCTACAGCTTCTCTGGCAGAACACCGAGATGAAGCCATTTAAAGAAATTTAACCGATAAAATTTCTTTAATCAATGTTTAACATTAAATAGGTGTTTCAAACATTAAAACGTCCAATAGGGTAGATTTAAAAACACAAGTAGATGAATTGAATCAACTGATTTTAGACGGCAAAATCCTCGACGCTTTTTAAAAAATTTTATGCGGATGATGTCGTTATGTAAGGCGACAACTATCTTGCCCGTTTGGGCAAGGAGGAGAATCGAACCTATGAAGAAGCTTTTGTAAACGGTTTAACAGAATTCAGGGGTGCTAAGGTAGTGAACAGCATGATCAGCGACGGTATTGCGGGAGTGGAATGGTGGTTCGATTATACGCACAAAGATGATGGTGTGGGAAATTACCACCAAGTGTCTGTTCAGCGCTGGCAGGATGGCAAAATAGCAGAAGAGAAGTTCTACTGTAATAATTGATTTTAAATTAAATGCGTTAGAAGTCTGCCAGCATTCAATTGTTGGCAGACTTTTTTTTAACTTGCAACATAAGTTATATTATGGGATTAGAACAAGACATCAATCAAACCAACTTCAGAAACGAATACCAGAAAGCTGCCATCAATCTTATTTACACCTACAATTGGATGTATGAGCGGATGAAAGGTATTTTTGATAAAGAAGATATTACCCCGCAACAGTTCAATATTCTGCGAATATTACGAGGCGCAGGGAAGCCCATTTCTACGCTCCAAATTAGACAGCGGATGTTGGATAAAATGAGCGATACCAGCAGGATTGTGGATCGTTTGGTTGCCAAAGAGCTGGTCCAAAAAAATACCTGTGTCAACGACAAACGATTGGTAGATGTGAGCATCACGGGACCAGGAAAAAAATTGCTCGAAAAAATTGATAAATACAATGCCGAGATGGATGCCATTTTCAATAATCTTTCAGATACCGAGGCAAAAAGTCTCAATCAATTATTTGACAAAATTCGCGAAGGAAAATAAACTTTTATGAAAAAACTATCATTGGCCCTTATTTTTTTAGCAGCTGTATGTACAACCGTTGCGCAAGGGCTGAGCGAAGAGCTGCGGGCTGTGTGGGTTGCCACCGTAAGCAACATCGATTTTCCGAGTAAACCCAACATCAGTGCAGATGTGCAGCGGGCCGAATTTATTTCACTGGCCAATATGCATCAACGCAACGGGATGAATGCATTGATCGTTCAAATTCGTCCGGCAACGGATGCCTTTTATCCTTCCCCTTTAGAACCTTGGAGCCAGTGGCTCACCGGCAAACAAGGCCAACCTCCGGTTCCTTATTATGATCCATTAGAATTTATGATCGAAGAAACCCACAAACGAGGTATGGAGTTTCATGCATGGATGAACCCGTACCGCGCAGTATTCAACATCGACGGTTCCTCCATTGCAGCTTCTCACATCACCCGCTTACATCCAACATGGTTTGTAACTTATGGGGATAAAAAATATTTTGATCCGGGCAACAAAGAAGTTCAGGCACATGTAACCGCTGTGGTTACCGACGTTGTAACCCGGTACAAAGTAGATGCCATCCATTTTGATGATTATTTTTATCCCTACCGTATTGCCGGTCAGGAATTTCCGGATGAAACAAGCTATCGAAAATATGGCAATGGGTTGCGCAAGGACGATTGGCGCAGAAGCAATACCGATTCTATTATTGTCATGTTGAGCAGAACGATCAAAAAAGAAAATCCTGCCTGCCAGTTTGGAATCAGTCCGTTCGGTGTCTGGCGTAATGCTAGTCAAGACCCGATTGGAAGCAACACTAAGGCTGGTCAAACTAATTACGACGACTTGTATGCCGATATTTTACTATGGTTAAAAAAAGGCTGGATCGATTATGTAACACCACAATTGTATTGGGAAATTGGGCATAAACTGGCCGATTTTGAAACGCTGATCAATTGGTGGAGCCAACATACTTACGGAAAACTATGCTACATAGGTATGGGTATTTACAGGGCCGGCAGCAACGACGCATGGAAAGACAAAACGCAGTTGCCCCGCCAAATTCGTATGCTGCGCAATACGCCCAATATGCACGGCATGATGTTTTTTAGTAGTAAAACCTTTGAAAAAAACCCAAATGGGTGGAGCGACAGTTTGCGGCTCAACTATTTTAAAGAGCCTGCACTACCACCGAAGATGAGAAAGTAAACTTCATATTAATACTGGATCGGAGGCAAGCTGCCCGTGCTTTTTTTACCCTCCATCCAATCGCAATATGGCACAGATCCCAGGCGAAATTTAAATGGAATGCCCGTAGCTGCCTGAAATTTCAACTCCTGCTTGCAAAAAAATCCAAGATTTTTAACGTAAAAACTAGCGGGGAGGACATTTTTTGGAGAATTTGTGGTATTTAGAAAGGGAGGCCGGACTTGATAAGACTTCATGAAATCCTTTACAGCATTGGTTTTTGAGGAATTTTCCTGTGCAGCTACAGAATCTGCTACAAAAACCGTGCAAAAAAATAAAATTTTACATTTTTTATTCATGATTACGAAAGTCGTTGTGTAAATTTACGTTTTAAATCTTGTTTCGCACGTTAACCTTCAACTTGTTTACAAGATTCCCTAACACCCTAAACTACTTTCGTATGGCAATGAATCAAAGTATGCAGCAAAAGATGTTGCAGAAATTATCACCCCAGCAAATTCAGTTAATGAAGTTGCTGCAGGTGCCTACTGCCATCCTCGACGAGCGCATCAAAGAAGAAATGGAAGAAAATCCTGCGTTGGAGCAGAGTGATGATGGCCATGAAGATGAATATGAAAGCGACGAATTTGAAACGCCAGCAGAAGAGGAATTTGAAAGAGATGGTAGCGAAGAGGATTACGATAATATAGACATCACCGATTACGTGCAGGAAGGGGATGATGACGTTGGTGATTATCGGTTGAAAGATGATAATTATCCGGAAATTGATGACAACAGGGTGATTCCCCACAAGGTAGAAACCTCTTTTATCGAATTGATGTTACAGCAATTGGGTATGTTGAAATTGACGGATCAGCAACGCAAAGTTGCAGAACAATTGGTGGGCAGTTTAGACGACGATGGTTACCTGCGCAGAGAAATCAGTTCAATTATTGACGACCTCGCTTTTCGACAGAACATAGATAGCAATGAAGAAGAGATATCGGATTTGCTGGTAGAAATTCAGCAGTTTGACCCACCAGGAGTAGGTGCCCGCAATCTGCAGGAATGCCTGATACTTCAGTTAGAAAGAAAGATCGATAAAGGGGAATCTGTGGCGCTGGCCTTGAAAGTGATGGAGAAATATTTTGATGAGTTTACCAAAAAACATTACGAAAAAATTCAACGCGGACTCAACATCGATGATGATCAATTAAGGGAAGTGATTCAGCAGATTGTAAAACTGAACCCAAAGCCAGGTGGTATTGTGGGGGATGAAGGGAAAAACAACAACTATGTGATCCCCGACTTTTTCATCACAAATAATATCGGTAAATTAGAACTTACCCTCAATAGCAAAAATGCACCCGACCTGCGCATTAGCGAGGGTTACCGGGACATGCTAAAAGATTACGACCGTGGGACTAAAAAAGACAAACGTCAAAAAGAAGCCGTGTTGTTCATCAAACAAAAAATAGATTCGGCCAAATGGTTTATTGATGCCATCAAACAGCGCCAGAACACTTTGCTGAATACCATGGAAGCCATCATGAATTACCAGCACGACTTTTTCCTGAGTGGTGATGAAACCGATCTGCGTCCGATGATATTAAAAGACATTGCTGAAATGACCAACCTAGATATTTCTACGGTAAGTCGGGTAGCCAACAGCAAATTCGTACAAACAGAATTTGGCACTTATCGATTAAAGTTTTTCTTCAGCGAAAGTTTGCAAACAGATAGTGGCGAGGAAGTGAGTACGAGGGAAGTAAAAAAGATTTTAACCGACCTGATTGGGGAAGAAACTAAAAAGCATCCTTACAGCGATGAAAAATTAACTGAAATGCTACAGGAAAAAGGATATAATATTGCCCGCAGAACCGTTGCCAAATACCGGGAACAACTCAATATACCTGTAGCGAGGCTGAGAAAAATTTTGTAATCATGATCACCAGTACGATGCCTCCCCGTTCAGTTGAAAATAACGTTGTTTCCTCCGTAAGCCACTACCCAGCTGCGTTACGCTGGACGGCACATTTTCTTTCTTACATTTTGCATCCGATTTTTATTCCTTTATATGTGATATTATTCCTGCTGTTTTTGCATCCATCCTATTTTGCCGGATTTTCGGATAGCATGAAGTGGAGATCAGTTTTTATTTTGGTGCAGAATGCTATTTTTTATCCGCTGTTTTGTATTTTATTACTCAAAGGAGTGGGGTTCATCGATTCCATTTTTTTGAAAAAGCAGAAAGACAGAATCATTCCATATATCGCTGTGGGGATCTTCTTCTTCTGGACCTACCATGTTTTTAAACAACAACCGATATATCCGTCAGTTTTACCTTCTTTTATTTTTGGTATTTTCCTGGGGTCGAGTGCAGCCGTGATTGCCAATATTTATTTTAAAATAAGTATGCATGCCATTGGAATGGGTGGTTGGCTGGGTATTTTTTTGTTGATCGCCAACAGCAGCACCATGCTCATGAGTTGGCCAATGGCGGCCGTGCTGCTACTAACCGGTTTGGTTTGCACGGCTCGGTTCATCGTTAGTGACCATACTCCGAAAGAAATTTATTTGGGTTTATTGTTGGGCGTACTCAGTCAGATTGTGGGAGCATTTATTATAATGTAATTGTTTTTGCTTGCGTTGGCTTAAAGCGATTAAATACGTTTTATTTCATTCTAATAGTAATGAGCTGTTTTGGTTGTTCGTAAAAAACTACGGGACAACAACTTTCTATTTCGAAAGAATGGCAGCTGGGTCATTGCCCAAATAATCTCTACATGATGTTTAGAGTACTTTCTTTTGATCATTTTGTAATTAAAAAATGGCCAAATGCTTTAATTGACAGGAAGGTATCCTTTTGTTAATTCAAGAAATGTACGCTATCAATTCTTT
>JBBSDF010000016.1:0-64596 GCA_038249665.1 Chitinophagales bacterium | reverse complement strand
GGTACTTCTTTCAATTTCAAAGCTGCTGCTGTTGATTTCTTGCGCAGTGGCCCATGATATCAAGGTTCCGGTGTTGGTACACTTCGTTTCAAATTTGGTGAACTGAACTGGGAGAACACCGCCAAGAGCAGTAGGTGAATTTAGGAAAGGTGATTCAAACTCGTATGCAGTAAATCCTCCGTCAGACGAAACCACGTTTTGAGGTACTGTACTCCCTGGTTCGATGGTGATATAACCGCCTTGAGGGATGCTTGAGCCCAAAGTCCAATAAGTGACTTCAATAAAGGGGGTCCAAACAGTTGGTATTGGACAATTTGGTATACCAGCTTGTTGATTAAAGGCAAAAACTGCTCTTCTATTAAATGGTTGGCCACCGTATGGTAAAGGTCCCCCTATGATATTATTTCCAATGGGGTTATCAGCAGTTACAAACCAATTAACAGCGGCAGCAAGTGGACCAACTCTTGTAAGTGTGCTTGTTGGTGTTGCCATTAAATTAGCCGTTTGAAATGCTACTACAATTCCTATTCCGTCTGCTAGTATTGGCGCAGTAGAAATGAGCTCAACTCTATATGTAACTGAACCTATTGCTGGTCCAGAATCGTCGGGATCAACATTTGAATAGTTTGTCTGTACAGCCCTGGCAGATACTACTTGAGCACCTACATTTGCTATTACAGCTACAAGTAAAAAAGAGAGTATAAAAATTTTTTTCATGATACTTATATTTTATAGAAATAAATCTTTGAATAATTAGTTATTAATTCTCACTTCTCCTGGAACGTGAGAAACAACAATTTTTGAGTTGTTAGTTGTTGTAGGAGTTGTTGTTTGTGTTGGTCTGCCTGAACTTGTTTGAGCTAAGTTAGAGACAGAATTGCTTATTAAACTTACATCAACTACTGTTACATTTCTATCTAGATTTACATCTCTTACATTGTAAACACTTGTATTACCTGTAGATGGACCAGCAACAGCTACACTTACAGGGGTAACATCCTGCGGCGTAATGCTACCATTCCCGTTGACATCACCTTGCCACAAGCCATACAAAGTACTTCCAGCTCCACTAGGTGCAAGCAAGATTACTGCATCTGAAGTGGCTGTTGGTTTTTGATACACATTCGCTAAGACTGAAAAGTTATTGGTAAAATTGCCAGCCGCGTTTGATGCACGTGATACACTCATTGCAGCCAGGTGGTTTCTATGTCTTACCACTATAAAATTCCCGATTCCTTGTTTTGATATTGGAATTGATAAAGGAGTAACTCCATCCATATCTACAACAGTTCCGTTGTTTAACAAAAAAGCTGCTCTGCGGCCTATAACGGTAGCAGGAATTGCATTCTCTGGTGCACCGCCAGTTGGTTTTCTCAGTTCAACAAGAACCCAATCTACGATATTAGCATTTGGAATAGAACCAACACTTTCGCTGCCGGCATAGCTGTAAGGAGCTGCCGTGTAAGGTTGACTCAAAGGGAGTAAATTGTTGCTGTTCAGTAAAGTCCTCATTACAGCAGTTGGATTATTCCAGGCCCCTCTCAAATAGGTTGTTACATTCATGGTATAGTTAGGATCAGCAAGTTTCCACTCGTCCAGCAATTCAATAGCCGTAATACCCGTGGTACTAACAAAATCATTCGCTGCATCACGTGTAACCGGTGTCAAACGTGCATTCCATTCTCCACTCGTCAATCTCCAGGGTACCAAGTTGGCTTCTGTATTGGTGTTGAGTTCGGTGCTTATATATGGATAACGAACATCAGCCGTAAAGCCTGTGCCCGCAGTTTGTGCAAAAATGAATCTTCTTTTTACTTCTCTTTCAGCTTGTGTAGGATCACCATTTGGTATCATAGTTACAGTAATCTGGGAGGGAGGAGTACCTGCATTAGTAGTTACCTGCATATTTGACGCATTGAACACTCTGGCAACGCCCGTGGTCCAACTGGTGCGGCGAACGGACCCTATAATTTCTTTTCCTGCCGCAAAGCTGTAATTGGCAGTTGCCGGAGAAATTAGAATAAATGTAGGGTTGGCAACGGGGCCGGTAGCAAACACGCCGTTGGTTAGCGTAAAAGTGGTGCTCACAGTGGCGGAAGAGGTCAATCTTACCTGATCCGCTGCTACGGTTTTGTTGATCAGTAAATTGGCTATGGTCGATGCACCTGCATTGAGGTCCGAATTACCAGCACCATACATCTCAAGTACGCCAGTTACGCCTACACCCGCATAAGTGCCGGTATTGCTGAAATTTCCTTGTACACGTAGACTGCCATCGTTGTTCAATGAACCAGCATTGTCAACGCTTCCCTGCACCGTTACCTGAGCTCCGGTTTGCATCGTAAATGTAGCACCACTTTGAATAGTGAGCTGGGCTTGAGTTGCCAGTCCTATTGAAAGGAAAGTGGCAAAAGCAGTTGTTAATTTTTTGGCTAACATAATTAATTTAATTTTCGTATTGTAAAACTAACCTGAAAACAGTTTCCTAACGCAAAAGCTTATTGGAAAGTGGTTTTCACTTATTAAACGGCATTTAAGAGGATGGTGGAATTAATTAGAACATAAAAATATGCATTTATTTTAGAATATACATACCACAAAAGGGGTATTTTTATAACTATTGCAATAAATATTTTCTAAAAGGCAAATTTAACCGAAATTCGCAAAAAATAAACAACCCTTTCATGGCATTAGATATAAAAGTACCTACAGTAGGCGAAAGTATCAACGAAGTCACCTTAGTTAAATGGTTAAAACAAGACGGCGAATGGGCAGATAGGGACGAAGTGATTGCAGAATTGGAAAGTGAAAAAGCTACTTTCGAAATAAATGCAGAACAAGCAGGTACGGTAAAGCAAGTGGCTAAAGAGGGCGATACCCTTGCTATTGGTGATACAGTCGGAAGCATAGACACAGCCGCGTCCAAACCTGCAGGCACCCCAGAAAAGGAACCAGCACCTGAAGCTCCAGCAACAAAGAATGAACCAGCCCCAACTAATAGCCCTTCAACCGGCAACACTACTAACGTAAATGCTACACCGGTGGCTGCAGCCATCATTGCGGATAAAAAAGTACCTGCCGGTGATATTAAACCCAGCGGTAGCAATGGCAGAATATTTAAACAAGATGTATTGGCTGCCTTAAGTAACCCAGGTCGCAACCCCGAAAAAGCAGTGAACAGCAGGGAAGATCGCCCTGAAAAAATGAGTAACCTGCGCAAAACCATCAGTCGCCGATTGGTGGAAGCCAAAAATACCACGGCCATGCTCACTACTTTTAATGAAGTAGATATGGGGCCAATCATGGAAATCCGTAAAAAATTTAAGGATAAATTTAAAGAAGCACACGGGGTAAACCTGGGCTTCATGAGTTTTTTCACCAAAGCCTGTTGTTATGGTTTACAAGAGTTTCCATCTGTAAATGCGTATCTCGATGGAGAGCAAATTATTTATCACGAATATTGCGATATTTCTATTGCGGTAAGTGCTCCGAAAGGTTTGGTGGTACCCGTTATTCGCAACGCAGAAAGTTTAAGTATGTCGGGAATAGAGGCTGCTGTTGTAGAATTGGCTACCAAAGCGAAAAACAACAAACTCACCATCGAAGAAATGACCGGCGGAACCTTCACCATCACCAATGGCGGTATTTTTGGTAGTATGATGAGCACGCCAATTATCAATATTCCTCAAAGCGCCATTTTGGGTATGCACAACATTGTAGAACGCCCCATGGCAGTAAATGGCCAGGTAGTGATCAAACCGATGATGTATGTCGCCTTAAGCTACGATCATCGCATCATCGACGGTCGGGAGTCTGTAGGATTTCTAGTGAGGGTAAAACAATTGTTAGAAAACCCGGCACTGATGCTGTTTGGCAAAGATCCGGTAAACGCATTACTGGAGCTGTAAACAAGGGTTTTATAAAACAACTTCCAAACAATTGAAAGCTGTTTTAAATATATAGCATAACGTTAGCGGCAACTTTAATGCAACAGCCTACACATAAAATACTTTTTCTTTCACTCCTGCTTTTTGTAGGGCATGAATTATTTGCACAAAGGCCTTCTAAAAAAGCAGTTCGGTATTTCGAAAAAGTTACTGCCATAATACAGGATAACTACTATTTTATTGACAGTATAAATTTTTCGCAATTAAAACTAAGAGCTAAAACATTCCTCTCAAACGCTAAGTCAACAGAAGACACCTAGCCTGCAATTGATACTATTTTATATAACTTACATGACAAGCATAGTTTTTTTTGAAACCATCTGTATTCAATAAACTTGAGAGTCTTGTCCCTTTAAAATATGCTACAGGATATACCCTAACAGATAATATTGGATATATTAAAGTTCCCGCAATTTTAGGACATAATAATTTAGCACAGGCTTGGGCTGACTCATTAAGAAATATTTACGATAAATTTGAAAGCGAAAATCTGAAAGGATGGATTATTGATTTACGAGGAAATTTTGGAGGCAGTATGCACCCAATGTTAACAGGATTATATCCTTTTTTCGGTGACACAGTGATAGCAACAGTTACAATAAGAAATGAAGGAAAGCATCAATACCAATTTCAGAACGGGTACTTAATTGAAACTTTATCAAATAAACCATTATTTTATTTTCAGTCTTACAAGAAAGGTGACCATTTGCCAGACAGACGAAAAGTAGCTGTTTTAATTGATGATAAAGTAGCGAGTTCGGGTGAAATAACTGCCATTGCTTTAATAGAAAGACCTAATACAAAGTTTTTTGGTATTCAAACAGCCGGTATCCCCACAGCAGTAAGAAATCGTACTTTATCAGACGGTGCATTTTTAGGTGTTGTAGTGGGTGCATTTCTTGGCAAAGAAGGAAAAGGGTATCATTCAGCATTAAAGCCATCGGTATACGTTGCGCAAAGGAATGACAATTCAAAAAGTGACGAAACAATTACAAAGGCAATAGAATACTTGTTAAACAAATAAAAGCGTGCCGCTAACAAGTGGTTTGCTGCTATGCTGGCGCGACATTCGTAATTTCAACTTCACTCATCCAACATCTTTTGTTCCGTGCTGACCATTTTTTTATGGGAATTCGTACTAAATTTAATCATCGGTAATTACAATTAGCTTCGGTTGCCTGGCTGACAGTTTTTCAAATGCCAGCACAGCAGTAAGCCGTGAACGCTGTACGTCATGCAACAGCGAGAAACCGCTACATTGATTGAGCAATAAGCTCCCCACCTATATGTGAATGTTGTAATTCATTTCCCCAAATGTGTAACATTCTCCTTTTTCAAAGCCTCAACTTTACTGCATGGTATTTGACCAATTGATTGGGACACATATTTAAACCTAAGTAAATTAGGAAACAGGAACACGCTCAAAATATTAAAAAAACTTATTGACTTGGTTAAAGGTGCGCGTAATTGTATGCCCGTTACAAACGAAAAAAATGCCGAAAATTTATCAGGCAAGCCCACGAGTACAAGCAAAATTGATGGCGATGGCACTACATGGTTTTTAAAAAGGCATCCTCACCTAAAGTAGTCGAAATAGAAGAGAGTAAAAAAGTATTTATTGCCTTTGACAACGAAAGTAGCAATAACAATTTAATGATAGACGGCACTGCAAATCTGGTAAACGACAAAAGTAAAATGAAAGAATGGTGGAGTGCCATTACGAAAGCCTTGGTTTCCACCTGGTTTAAACGATCCCGATACGACTCTCCTGAAAGTTATACCTAACGAAGTAAATTATTGGGAAAGCAGTTCAAGCAAAATGGCTGTGCTTTTTTATTTGTCAAAAGTAATTGTTACAGGAAAAGAATACGCAGAAGGGGAGCATGGAAAAATCAATTTAAAAAAATCAATTCATCATAAAATATAAAATGAAAGACAACTATCACTTTGTCGCAGTTTCAGGAAGTTTAAGAAAAAATTCTTTTAACACAATGGTGGTAAAAGCGGCACAAAAACTTGCACCGGCAGACATTGGTATTGAACAATTATCAATTGCCGAAGTACCCATGTACAATTTTGATTTGCATGAAAAAGTGTTTCCTGAACCGGTTGAAAAAATATGTATAGCCATTAAAGCTGCTGATGCCGTCATTATAGTTACACCGGAATACAACTATTCTATTCCTGGGGTGCTGAAAAATACAATTGATTTTCTCTCCAAACACCCGTTAAAACCCTTTGATAAAAAAGCGGTGGGCATTATAAGTGCAAGCCCCAGTTTGCTGGGCGGCGTAAGGGCACAATACCACCTGCGGCAAATATTGGTGGCGATAAATGCTATGAGCATGAATATACCGGAAGTAGTGATAACGGAGGTAAATAAAAAGTTTGATGATACCGGTAATTTGACTGATGAAAAGACAAAGGAGTTCTTAAAAAAGTTTGTTGAAGCCCTGGCTGTTCACAGCAGCGTTTTAAACAATGAAGTATTAATAAAATAAAAATAAAAAATGGCGTAATGCAATCAACAAAAGCACAAACAACCGTACGCATCCTTCTCGGATTATTTCTTCTTCTAGCCGGGATAGGTCACCTTAGTTTTCAGCGCACAGCCTTTTTAGCACAGGTTCCGGAATGGTTGCCCATAAAGCCGGATACAGTTGTTGTTTTGTCTGGAGTTGTTGAAATACTATTAGGGGCTTTTTTGATTTTTTTTCGAAAACAGAGCACCACTGTTGGTTGGATAGTCGCTTTATTCTTCACTGCAGTTTTTCCTGGAAATATTGCTCAATTAATTAATCAGAAAAATGCCTTTGGTTTAAACTCCGATTTGCTTCGCTGGATAAGATTGCCATTTCAGCCACTGTTAATCGCATTGGTATTGTGGAGCACAGGTGCCTGGAGTTCATGGAGAAATAAATTAAAATTAAAAAATCAATCTCACGAGTTGCTACCAGAACAGGGCAACTAATAAAAAATAAATTTAGAAATGATCAATTTAATTCATCGCTAAAAAAATAAAATGGAAAACTTAACAGCGCAGGAAGATGTAATTACTAAAGCAATCGAAAAGCACACAAAAAAAATCCCATCCGATGTGTTTTTGTTTACCGCTATCGGTACAATGGCAATATCTCTTACTCTAAAATGTTTAGGACGAAGCAAGGACGCTTCGTTTGTGGGACAATGGGCAGCACCTATTCTCATCATGGGAGTTTACGGCAAATTAGTAAAGCAAGAAGAAAGTAGAAAGTAGAAATTAAAATTAAAATGCTGTTAGCAGTAAACGATAAAACACTGATTCGTTCCTTGCAAATAGCAATGTTTGCAGGAACATAACTAATATTCATTTCAATTACTCTTTATTGGATTTACTGATTCAACTATTTATTGAGCCTGTAAATTCCTAGGCTTATCGAAAAAAATATAAAATGTTTTTAGTAAGGATTAAACACAATTTTACAAGCACCGAAAATTCATTCGCTCCATAAATCAAACATAAAATGGAAAAAGAAATGACAATGAACAAAGATATCGTGGCAATTGCCTCAACAGATTGTAAAACGCTTGCTGCCGCAGTAACGGCTGCAGGGTTAGTAGAAACCCTGCAGGGCGGAGGACTGTTCACCGTTTTTGCTCCTACGGATGCGGCTTTTGCTGCCACACAATCAGAGTTAGACAAATTAATGCAACCTGAAAACAAAGAAAAACTTTCACAAATTTTGACTTACCATGTTGTAAGCGGAAAAACGGTGGCCGCTGATTTGGACGATAGGCAAGAATTAACTACCGTAGAAGGCAGTACCTTAAAAGGGATGGTGAAAGACGGAAATGTAACGGTTGGTGATGCACAAGTTACCACTGCTGATATCAATGCTTCGAACGGCGTAATTCATGTTATTAATAAAGTGTTATTGCCGCAAGATTAACTCTATCTAATCATTAAAATAGAACCCCTCTTAGGGGAGGTTTTATTTTTTACATAATTTCTTTTTAAAATAACTTTCAATTTTATTTCTTTCAAAAAAATAATTTAAAATGTCCATTCAAACAGTTAATCCCACTACAAATAAAGTAATTGAATCTTTTACTGAAATGACAGACGAGCAGGTTAATGAAGCAGTAGAAAAAGCATCAGGTACTTATGAAAGCTGGAAAAAGACCGATTTCAAATTGAGGGCAGATATACTCCATAAAGTTGCCGGTTCGCTAAGAGAAAAGAAAGGGATGTTAGCGAAGATGATAACTTTAGAAATGGGTAAATTATTGGTACATGCAGAAGGCGAAATAAAATTAAGTGCTGAAATATTTGATTATTATGCCAAAAATGCAGAAAGCTTTTTGGCTGATAAAATACTGCATCCTACGCACGGTGATGCACTAATCAGGCATTCACCTATCGGTGTTTTGTTGGGCGTAGAACCATGGAATTTTCCGTTTTATCAAGTGGCGCGTTTTGCGGCACCCAATATTATGGTTGGCAACACCATATTGGTAAAACATGCATCCATCGTTCCTAAATGTGCTATTGCCATTGAGGAAATATTTAAAGAAGTAGGAGCGCCGGTTGGCTTATATACAAACCTGCTGATATCTGGCAAACGAGCATCCGCATTGGTAGCTGATAAAAGAATAAAAGGCGTATCGCTTACCGGTAGCGAAGCTGCAGGCGCCAGTATAGCATCGGAGGCGGGAAAATATTTAAAGAAATCAGTTTTGGAATTAGGAGGAAGCGATGCATTTATTGTATTGGAAGATGCTGATATGGATAAAACAGTTGAATGGGCTGTAACCGGAAGAATTAATAATAACGGTCAATGTTGTGTTGCATCCAAAAGATTTATTGTGGTAGAAAGTGTAGCAGATATCTTTTTAGAAAAATTTAAAACTAAATTTTCTAATTTAATTGTTGGCGACCCCATGGATGCCTCCACACAATTAGGTCCTATGAGCAGCGAAGCAGCAGCAGAACTAATAATGGCGCAGGTAGAAAAAGCAGTTGACGGCGGTGCAACTATTTTGATGGGGGGAAAAAGAGTGAAGAGAGATGGCGCTTTTATAGAGCCAACAATCATCACAAATGTGTTGCCTGATAATCCTATTTATTATGAAGAAATTTTTGGCCCGGTAGCTACTTTCTTCAGGGTAAAAGATGAACAAGCTGCTATTGATCTAGCCAACGATTCGCCTTACGGATTAGGAGGCTCGGTATTTACGCAAGATATTGAAAGAGGAAAAAGAGTAGCAGACCAGATTGATACTGGTATGGTTTTCATAAACCACCCAACATGGACGCAGGCTGATTTACCTTTTGGTGGTACCAAACGTTCGGGCTACGGAAGAGAACTTTCCGAACTGGGTATCGATGAATTTGTAAATAAAAAACTAATCCGAATCAGCGAATTATCAGATCCTTTTTAAATAAATTAATTATCAAAGAAATATTTTAAAAAAAATTATGAAAACTGTACTAGAATTAAACGAACTGATTTTAGGTATAACCAACAAAATTAGAAAGAGTAATCCTGAATTACTGAAATATCTGAATGAAATGCCCGTAACTGTTACCTATCAGGAAAATCCTGAAATAGTCGTTGAAACCTTAACATCCTATTACGATTCACTGGTTGTTTTGTTTGAAAAATATGAGGCCAATCACGATAAAAACGCGGTGCCAAATAAAGTTGAAAATTTACCAATAACCGAAATCGTAACTATGGAATTAGATAATTCTTATCAAAATTTACTGACAGAAGTCAACAACTTTACTATTTCATATAATGATGTAGGAGAAGGGAGTATTCCTGTAATATTTCTTCATGGTTTTCCCTTCGATAAGTCGATGTGGAAAGGGCAACTTGATAGTTTAAAATCTTCAAATCGTTTAATAGCAGTCGATATTCGCGGGTTTGGCAAATCAACAGACGAAAAAACACCGCTGAGTGTTGATTTATTTAGCGAAGATTTAATGTCGTTTATGGACAAATTAAATATTAAAAAAGCAATCCTTTGCGGTCTCTCCATGGGAGGATTCATTGCTTTGAATGCCGTCAAAAGATTCCAGGAACGCTTTGAGGCATTGATTTTATGCGACACTCAATGCATTGCCGATACAGCAGAAGTAAAAGAAAATCGTTACAAAGCAATTGAACAAATTAATCGGGATGGCGTAACGGAGTTTAATGAAAAATTTATTAAAAGTGTTTTCCACCCAAATTCATTAACCAATAAAACGGAATTAGTTGAAAACCTTAGAAGTACTGTGTTTGCAAATTCTAAAGAGATAATGATCGCCGGCATAACTGCTTTGGCTGAGCGTTCCGAAACCTGTTCCAGCTTAGGTGTCATTCGCATTCCAACACTTATTATTTGTGGCAGAGAAGATGCCGTTACACCACTTGCCCAATCTGAATTGATGCACGAGCATATTGAAGGCTCGAGTTTGAAGATTATAGATAATGCAGGACATGTTTCCAATCTTGAACAACCGGAAGAGTTCAATAAAAATATACTTGATTTTCTGAATTCATTAAATACTGCCTCCAATTAATAACTTAATTCGTACATGAATATTAAAGCATTTAACAAATTAAAAAATAATATAAACATATGAAATTCAACGGGCAGAAAATTATAAAACTAATTTTCAGTTTAGCGCTGCCACTTGCAATAGGCGGTGTTTCGGGATATTTGGTAAGAAATGAAAGCAACGGTGAATGGTTTAACACATTGGTAAAGCCATCATTCAATCCACCAAGTTATTTGTTTGGACCTGTTTGGACAGTTTTGTATATCCTCATGGGAGTTTCTATGTTTTTAATTTGGAACACACCCAAAACCGAACTCCGACAAAAAGCACTTGCGGTTTTTGGTGTTCAGTTATTTTTTAATTTTTGGTGGAGTATCTTATTCTTTTCCTTTCACACAACTTTACTTTCCGTAGTTGACATTTTGTTAATGTGGTTTTTAATAATCTTCATGATTACACTTTTCAAAAAGATAAAACCTGTTGCCGCTTATCTGCAAATCCCTTATTTGTTTTGGGTAACATTTGCAACACTTCTCAATATTTCTATTTGGTATTTAAATAGGTAGAATCACTCTGAACAAGCACGAACGTAGAACAGGGGGTTCGCCAAAATGGGGGCGGACGGAAGCCGTGTTTCAACTTTTTGTTTTCCAATTTGGCTTCATATCTTGCTTGATTACTATGATACCACCCAATGTTTTTTATACTAATTTTAAGTAGTTATCAACAGGCTGTTTTATACTTATTCTTATCATTCTTCTGTTGGTTTATTACAGATACAACCCTAAGTAACATCTTCCTTTTTTTTAAACCTTTTACTGCCTCGTCTCAAACAGGTTGACTTAAAAAAACTGTCACCAGGAAGAATAAAGCCAGTCTGGAGCTATTAAGTTGAATTATTCTGGAAGCTCCCATTTTTTCTTCCTTAGCTTTGCGAAGTATGAGTCACCACTATTCCCACCTGCAATCCAGCATAGCTATTCTTCAGTCCTACCAACCGGGAGAACCCTTTGTACATTTTATAAAAAAATATTTTTCGAATCATAAAAAATTCGGCTCCAAAGACCGTAAAAAAATTAGTGCACTTTGTTATTACTTTTTCAGAACGCACTGCTTGCTAGGGTCAATTCCTATAGAGGAAGCCATCACCAAAGCATGTTTTTTATGCGAAAGCAACCCCACCGGTTTTTTAGCAGATCAGGCACCTTTGCTCAATGAAAAGGTAAGCGTTTCTGCAGTTGAAAAAATTACCTACCTGGGTTTGAATGCGCTGCAATTGTTTCCTTTTAAAGAACAGCTCACTGATTCAATAGATGCAGCTGCTTTTGCTATTTCTTTTTTACAACAACCTATGTTATTTATCAGAACCAGACCTGGGAAATACGCCAAAGTAATGGCTGCATTAGCACAGCAAGAAATTCCTTTTCAATTGCTTTTGCTCAATACCCTGGCTATAGAAAATGGCAAAGCGCTCCCCGAATCATTAACGGCCAACAAAGACTTTGTTGTTCAGGATGCGAGCTCACAAATGGTATTTAACACTGCCCATGAAAATGGCTGGCTGACTACATCGAACAAACAAATCAAAGTTTGGGACTGTTGTGCCGCAAGTGGGGGTAAAAGTTTACTGATCTATGATTTATTAGATAAAAAAATACAACTAACGGTATCGGACATACGTAGTAATATCTTACACAACCTTCAGCAACGACTGCAATATGCTGGGATAACGCTGTATAAAACTTTTGTAGCTGATCTAGAAAAAGGCCCGACGCAAGAAGTAGAAGCCGAGTTTGATTTGGTAATCTGCGACGCTCCCTGTACAGGAAGCGGTACCTGGAGCAGGACACCAGAGCAACTGGCTTTTTTTAAAGAAAGCTCCATAGAGCTGTATGCCAGGAAGCAACTAAAGATTGCATCCAATGCAACGACTGGCGTTAAACCGGGTGGTTTGTTTTTTTACATCACCTGCTCTGTATTTGAAAAAGAGAACGAAGCGGTTGTAAAACAATTATCGACTGACACTGGTATGAAAGTATTACAAATGGAATATCTCAAAGGATATGAGCGTAAAGCGGATTCTATGTTCGTGGCAGTATTGAAAAAATAATTTTTTTCAAATGTTTTATTGCAATAGATGGAGATTCCCGTTAATAGATAATTTTTTCCCCGGCATCACAGTAAAATAAGCGCCTGCGCCAATTTGTTGGGCGATATTGAGCGCGCATTCACCAATTCCTGCTGGGTTGATCACAATGGTACTTCCTGCAGGAAGGGTAGCAGGTGGCATCAAGCCATTTTCCCAATTGCCCGCATCGTTGTAATTTCCATTTCCATTAAATGTATAAGTAGCGCAGGTATTGAGGTGTGAAATGGTCACTGTGTTGAAATAAAAACTGGTGTCTGTATCAATGTTCATTTTAATGCGATAACTCATGATATCTGGCACCTGAATGCCGCTGAGGTCGTCTGTATATTGAAAACTTTTTTTCGAAAAACTGCCCGTTCCGTTAATGGTTTGAATGGTGCTGAAATCTGATTCTGCCGAAAGTTTTCGCTGTATTTCAACACTCATAACCGCATTGTTTTTTACAGAAAATTGAACGCGGGTATTGCATCCAGCCTGTTGAATGTTTTGTTGATAAAAACGTTTTAGTAACAAAACAAAAGCTTTTTTCATGTCTGGAATACCATAACCCACACGGTCGTCGGGATTGTTGGCGCGTGTGCCAGATTCTTGTAATGCACTAATAATGCCCATATTATTCGACTCTGGAAAAGCCTGCCACAGACAGGCAGAAAGTCCTGCAATGTTCGGGCAAGCGAAGCTGGTGCCGCTGTTGTAGCCCGGTTGCCCGGTTGACGCATTTGCAATCACTGCATTTAAGCCAACGCCCGCTACACCTGGTTTTATCCTGCCATCAAAGCTTGGTCCGTAACTGCTAAAAGCAGCTACGTTGCCCAACGTATCTACTGCCCCCACTGCCAAAACACTGTCTGCATCTGCCGGAGAAATTAAGTACTTCCAGGGTCTGGCTCCTTCATTACCGTTGGCTGCTACCACTAACATACCCTTGGCTGCTGCATAATCTGCAGCTCGGGCGCTGATCGTTGTATTGCCATCCATATTTGCATAAGTATAATCAATGATAGACCCGTCGAAATCATTATAACCTAGCGACACACTGGCCATATTCGCTCCGGCACTGTCTGCACGTTCCAAGCCGGCAGCCAGGTTTTGCTCCTCAATAGGGTATTCTGAAGCCACATCTTCTGTTCGGTATAAATAAAAGGATGTTTTAGGGGCTGTACCTACAAAGGTTCCTGGCATGTGGGCGGCAATTGTGCTAAAACAATGCGTACCATGAGAATTAAAGCCGTTTACGTTGGGGGTGTTGAGCACAAAATCCCAGGTGCCCAAAATTTGGTTATTGTTTCGCACACTATCAAATGTAGGTATGGTTAGGTAGTTGGTAAACCCGCCATCCAAAATAGCCATTTGCATACCTTGTCCTTGAAAACCCAGGTTGTGTAAAAAATCGCCCTTGTGAATTTTTACTTGCCCGTTGCTAAGGCCATAATTAAAAGCCGCATTCAGGTTTTCAGTAACGGGCTGATTCGGCGCAAAAGCAGTAGGAATATCTATTTCAGCAGTTTCAAATTTTTGTCTTACGGGTGCTTCATTTGCAAAGCGCGGTGCAACTGCAGTGCTTTGTTGTACAAAGGGGAAAGTATTTATTTTTGTTATTGCAGCCGGATCTGCAGTAAAAATAGCTATCTGGTTTAGCCATTTTGAACCATTAATATAACTGACTGCACCCGCTGCCATCACGCTATCAATGTAACGTTGGGTAATGGGCAAGTCAGAACTGTCAATTGCAATTTGGTATTGTTGTCTTCTTTCCAAAGAACGTGCACTTAAATAGAGCCATGGCTGGTCTATTGAGAAGCTATTGTTAGCCTTATCAGTAAACCGGACGATATACCGGTTTAGCTGTGCCTCGGCATTTTGCCCAAACAGCAGACAAAGAAAAAAGGAAAGTAGCGCTTTTTGCATAATACTGGATATGATTATTAAGGCTTCAATAACGCATAAATGATAACGTACATTGTGTGCAAATGTTCAATTTGCGGGCAAACAATGGCCTGCTACTTCAACTTATTTGCTATCGTAAGCCCATTTGATCCAGGTAGCTCCCCAGGTAAATCCTCCCCCAAATGATGCTAAAATAATGTTGTCGCCTTTGTTGAGTTGGTTTTCCCACTCCCAAAGGCATAGTGGTAAGGTACCAGCGGTAGTATTTCCGTACTTCTGAATATTGATCATCACTTTTTCTATTGGAAGGTTCATCCTGCTGGCCGTGGCATCTATAATTCTTAAATTGGCCTGGTGCGGAACTAACCAAGCAATATCGTCTGCAGTAAGCTGGTTTCTTTCCATTAACTCGTAGCTAACATCGGCCATTCCTTTTACAGCGAATTTAAAAACAGCTTGTCCCTCCTGGTACACAAAATGTTCCCTGTTGGTTACCGATTCTAAAGTGGCTGGTTTTACAGATCCCCCTGCTTTCACGTGCAGGTGTTTGGCCCCGCTGCCGTCGCTTTTCATGATGCTGTCTAAAACGCCGTTTCCTTCGTCATTGGGTTCCAATAAAACAGCTCCCCCTCCATCTCCAAAAATAATGCAGGTAGCACGGTCGGTATAATCGATGATCGCACTCATTTTATCTACACCAACCACTACTACTTTTTTGTAACGCCCGCTTTCAATATAAGACGCACCCGTTGTGAGGGCAAATAAAAAGCCAGAGCAAGCTGCGCTGAGGTCGTAGCTAAAAGCATTGGACATCCCGGCTTTATCGCAAATAAAGTTGGCTGTTGCCGGAAATACCATGTCGGGCGTTATAGTGGCGCAAATCACACAATCAATTTCTGCAGGATCCATCCCTCGCTTGCTTAAAAGCTCTTTAACTGCTTCGGCACCCATGTCGCTGCTACCTAGGCCTTCTCCTTTTAAAATGCGTCTTTCTTCTATTCCGGTTCTGCTTTTTATCCACTCATCGTTCGTATCTACGAGGGTTTCTAGTATTTTATTGGTCAGTCTGTATTCGGGAACATATCCGCCCACAGCAGTGATAGCGGCAGTTATTTTTTGCATGAGTTCGATTTTTCGGTAAAGTATAATGTGATTGCTTTGCTTGTAAAAATAAGGCGAAAAAGTATTAATGATTTTTTAAAGCGCCCTAATAGCAAAATATCCTTAATTTCGCCATCACGTTAGTGATAGATTATGTACGCTTATCTGGAAGGAAAATTTAGTTACAAAAGCCCGTCTTTGGTTTACTTAGACGTAAACGGCATTGGTTATGAGGTACATATCAGTTTAAATACGTACAGCAGCATTCAATCAATGGAGACAGGCAGGTTGTACACTCATTTGCAGGTGAAGGAAGATGCGCATGTTTTATTCGGTTTCGCCGACCTTTCTGAAAAAGAAATGTTTCAGTTATTGATCAGCGTTTCTGGAGTTGGTGCAGCTACTGCCCGTATGATGTTGTCATCTTTAAGGGCAGATGAGGTAAAGTCAGCGATTTTACTTGGAAACTTGAAACTGATCGAAAGCGTAAAGGGGATAGGTAAAAAAACAGCGGAGAGACTCGTTCTTGAATTAAAAGACAAAGTAGGAAAATATGCCGGTGGCTCAGATTTAACGATGCCGGCTCACAATAGTTTAGAACAGGATGCGTTAAATACATTGATAGCACTTGGCATTTCTAAGTCGCATGCAGAAGCATCCATCCAAAAAATTATCCGTGCAGAGCCCACCTTAACTGTGTTGGAAGATTTGATAAAAAAAGCCTTAAAAGCAATTTGAGAGAAACTCTACGTTAACTTAT
This sequence comes from Chitinophagales bacterium, assembly GCA_038249665.1. GTDB lineage: Bacteria > Bacteroidota > Bacteroidia > Chitinophagales > Chitinophagaceae > Ferruginibacter. Next base: position 48,223 of record JBBSDF010000016.1, on the reverse strand, counting down.
TTACCGGATGTTGCTTATTAGAAAATGTATGTATGCAATAACGACGTGCTGTATGATCGTCTTATTGCTCTCACTTTACACAGGCAAAGCTTTGTCTAATGCTTTCATTCCTTTCAATGAATATCAGGATACTACTGTACCTGCAACAGGCAACAGTAACTTGCCTTATCCCATAAAAGACAGAAGGGGCGATGCCGTATCTGGAACTGCCTCCAAAAATACCTACGATTTTAAATCACCTTCCAATATTACTGATTCCGTGGTGTACGATGCCATCAATCGCCGCTACACCGTTTATGAAAAAATTGGAAATCGATATTACCGGATCCCCTCTACCTATTCTTTTGAAGAATATTGGCAAATGCGCAATGCAGAAGCTGAAAAAGAGTATTTCAGGCAACGAGCCAACACTACCAGCTTACTCAATAGAAATAAATTCACCAAACCTCGCCTGTCGTTAACAGATGGTTTATTCAACAGGTTATTTGGAAATGGTAAAATTGAGATCACTCCGCAAGGTAATCTTGATCTTTCTGCAGGATATCAGGGACAAAGAATAGACAATCCTACTTTACCGGAAAGAGCCAGAAAAAATGGTGGTTTAGATTTTATCATGAATGCCCAGGTAAATGTAAACGCAAACATCGGCGACAAACTTAAATTTCCCATCAACTACAACACCCTCGCCAATTTTGATTTGGAAAATCAATTAAAATTGGACTACACAGGTAAAGACGATGAAATTCTAAAAAGATTTGAGGCAGGTAATGTCAATTTCCCTTCCAGAAGTTCGCTCATTCCGGGTGCACAACAGTTGTTTGGTTTAAAAACTCAATTACAGTTTGGTAAATTATTTGTGACCACCGTACTGGCCAATCAAAAATCACAACGCCAAAGCGTTGATCTTCAGGGAGGCACCGCCTCTCAGCCCTTCGAAATAAAGGCAGATGAATACGAAGAGAACCGTCACTTCCTGGTGGGGCAGTACTTTAAAAACAATTATAACACGGTGATGCGTAATATTCCAGCCATCACCAGCCCGGTGCAAATTATTAGGATGGAAGTGTGGGTCACCAACCGCAATGGGGCTACCACCGAAACCCGGGATGTTGTGGGCTTGATGGATCTGGGTGAAATTCAACCATTCCAGCAACCACCTGTAGTAAATGTAACCACATCATTTCCTGCACCTTCAAATACCACGAACGATCTTTATCAAAAAGTACTAAGCCAGCCTGATCCCAGAAATCCTGCTTTGGCTTTTACCAATCTCAGTAATCTTCAATTACGACCGGTTCAAGATTTTGAAAAAACCTTTGCAAGGAAACTGGATTCCACCCAATATTCCTTCAACAGGCAAGTTGGTTCGCTCTCGCTAAGCCAGCCCCTGCAAACAGATGAAGTATTGGCAGTAGCATATCAATATACTTTTAACGGGAGAATATTGCAGGTAGGGGAATTTTCTCAGGATGTGCCTCCAGACACTTCCACTGCTACGCAAAAAATATTGTTTCTAAAATTATTAAAAGCTACTTCTCAGCGTCCGACTCTGCCCATCTGGGATTTGATGTTGAAGAATGTGTACACCATTGGTTATGGAACATTGGCACCAACCGATTTCAAACTGGATGTTTTGTACCAGGAGCCAGGCTTAGGGGCCAAAAGATATGTACCTTTTGGTAGCATCAACCAGGGAACTCCCATCATTTCCCTGATTAATCTCGATCGATTGAACGGACAGTTGGATCCGCAACCAGATGGGGTATTCGACTATGTTGAGAATTTTACTGTGTATTCGCAATTCAGTCGCATCGTATTTCCAGTACTGGAACCTTTTGGTAGAGACCTTGCCGCACAAATTTATACGACTCCTCCGGCCAACGTGGGAGATACTTTGTATTATGCACTCTACGATTCTATCAAAGCCATTGCGCAGCAGTTCCCCAACCTCAATCGATTTGTTTTACAAGGATCTGCAAAAACCTCCGGCTCCTCTGATATCAGCATTGGTTATAATATTCCCCAAGGTTCAGTAACGGTTACGGCTGGGGGCAGAAATTTGCAGGAAGGGGTAGATTACGACATCAATTACGATCTGGGTACCATTAAAATTACCAATCAGGCCATTTTAAATGCAGGACTACCCGTGCAGGTAAACTTTGAAAACAACGCCAGCTTTGGCTTGCAGCAAAGATCTTATCTTGGATTACGGCTCGATTATCTGGCAAAAAATACTGCCAAATCGCAATTGTCATTCGGAGGTACCATGGTACGGTTGAGCGAAAGGCCCTTCTTCACTAAAGTGAATTACAATGAAGATCCGATTCGTAACGCGATGTTTGGTGTTGATGTGAATTATCGCAAAGACATGCCAAGGCTTACAAAATTACTCGACAAACTTCCTTTTTATAATGCGGCTGCACCCTCTACCATCAACGTGTATGCAGAAGCCGCTGCACTCAAGCCAGGCCATGCGCCGCAAATAGGAAGAGGTAGTGCAGGACTGATTTACATCGATGATTTTGAAGGTAGTAAATCTGGACTTGATCTTCGTTTTCCGCCCATTAGTTGGGCATTGGCCAGCACACCTCTGGGGGCAACAGATAGAAACGGGCAGGAATTATTTCCAGAGGCGGCACTCAACAATGATCTGGCTTACGGAACACAAAGAGCTAAAATTGCCTGGTATCAGATTGAGCAGACGTTGCAGCAATACCGTGGCAATAATAATCCTCTGAGGGATCGGGCAGATTTACTAAGTGACCCCAGGGCCAGACAAGTTTTTCAAAAAGAAATATTTCCCCAGCGTACAACAGGTTTTGGTGAAAGCCAGTTGGTAACCTTTGATTTGTCGTACTATCCTACAGATAAAGGGCCATACAATTATCTTTCCAGCGCATTACGCGTAGATGCTAGCGGGAAACTTAGAAACCCCCGTCGCAATTGGGGTGGTTTGATGCGCGGTTTAGACCAAACAGATTTTGAAACCAGCAACATTGAATTCATCGAATTCTGGATGCAGGACCCTTTCATCAATACTCCCCAAAATCCAAATATTGGTAATTCAGCAGGCGGTAAATTGTATTTCAATCTTGGAAATGTTTCGGAGGATGTATTAAAAGATGGCAGACGATTTTATGAAAATGGTTTGCCCACGCCCAATGCACCTGCCCCATTGGATCAAAATAACTGGGGTTTTGTACCGAGAAATCCGATTCAGGTAACCAATGCATTTAGTAATGTGCCTGAAGACAGACAGTTTCAGGATGTAGGTTTTGATGGATTGAGCGACACAGCAGAAGTAACCAAACGTGCTGCATATCTGGCAGAACTGGCCACTAATTTTGGTACCAGTAGCAAAGCTTACCAGGATGCCTTGAATGACCCCTCCGCTGATAATTATACAAATTACAGAAACGCAGATTTTACCTCCGATGACGGAATCATTCAACGGTATAAAAACTTCAATAGTCCACAAGGAAACTCTCCCATTTCTGATGGAGCGGAGTTTAGTTCTGCCGCAACTTTATATCCGGATGCAGAAGACTTGAACAGAGACAATACTTTAAATGAAACTGAAGAATATTTTCAATATATCGTTGATATCAAGCCATCAGGGGCGGCAGAAATGCAGGTGGGCACCAACTATATTGTAGATAAAAAATCAGTGCCCATTAATTTACCAAACAGCACTGTCAGAAATGAAACATGGTACCAATTCAGAATCCCTATCAGTGAGTACTCGCAAAAAATCGGCAACATACCGGATTTTAAATCTATTCGTTTTATAAGAATGTTTCTTACCGATTTTGAAGATAGTGTTACCATGCGTTTCGGTACGTTACAACTTACCAGAAATATTTGGCGTAAGTTTCAATATGCTGTAGATTCTTCAGGTTTGTACCAACCTACTTCTACTTCACCTCTAAATGTTGGTGCAGTAAATATTGAAGAAAATGACCGTAGAGTTCCATTGCCTTACCGGACGCCCAGAGAAATTCAAAGGGTACAAACCATCAGCAACAATGGCGTAAACCTGTTACAAAATGAACAAGCATTACAATTGCAAGTTTGTGATTTACCACATGGTGATGCCAAAGCGGTGATACAAACATTTGCCAATAGAGACCTTCGTCAGTTCAGGAAATTATCGATGTACCTGCACGCAGAGCGAGCGCAAAAAGCAAGTCCTAATTCTATTTTAGATGGAGATCTTACTGCAGTAATTAGATTGGGTACCGATTTTGTGAGCAATTATTATGAAGTAAGAATCCCGTTGATTCTTACCCCCCACGAAGCCAGCAGCATCAACCCTGATACCGACGAATACAATGATACATTGTGGAATCCGAGAAACTCTATGGACTTGGATATGTTGGTATTAACCAGATTAAAGCAAGCCCGAAATGTTAGTAGTACGCCATTCGGACAAGTTTACCGCGAGCTGCAATCCAACGGACATACCTATTCCATCATAGGAAATCCAAACCTCGGCGAAGTGCGTGGTATCCTGATTGGTGTAGAAAATACCAGAGCAGAAGAACCCGTGTGCGCAGAAATGTGGGCAAATGAATTGCGCCTTTCTTCCATTGATGAAAAAGGGGGTTATGGAGCATTGGCCAGGGTTGATCTTACGCTGAGTGATTTGGGAACCATCTCTTTATCTGGCAATATGCATACACAGGGTTTTGGTACACTAGAACAAAGAGTAAATGACCGTTACAGAGATAATTTTTTCCAGTTTGATGTAAACGCTTTGCTAGACTTAGGAAGATTATTGCCCAAAAAAGCAGGTATCCAGATTCCGGTAGATGCAGGTTATACGCAATCTTTGAGCATACCGGAATACGATGCTTATGATTTGGATATCAAATTAAAAGACAAATTGAATGGTTTAGCCAGAACAGAAAGAGATTCTATTCGGGAAGCTTCTGTTGATTTTACCAGTACTACCAGGTTGAATTTTACCAATGTAAAAAAGAACAAAACGAATGGTAAAAAACCGAAAATTTATGACATCGAAAATGTGGACGTCAGCTATTCTTATGTGAAAACGAAAAGCCACAATCCCTTGATCGAACACAATGATGTTACCCGCCATAGAGGAGCCTTGGGTTACAACTATGCACCAGAGCCAAAATACATTGAACCATTCAAAAAAATGTTTAAGAAAACGAAACACAAGTGGTTCGATTTGGTGAAAGACTTTAATTTCAATTACCTCCCATCTCAATTAACGTTCAGGGCAGATGTAAGTCGTCAGTTTGGTGCCGTTCGCCCAAGAAGTATTGGAGCAGATAAATATTCAATACCTGAAACCTACGATAAGTTTTTTGTATTTCAACGAGATTACATCATGCGTTGGAATTTTACACGTTCTTTGAACCTGGATTATACCGCAACCAACAACTCCCGAATGGACGAGCCAGCAGGTAGGTTAGACACCAAGGCTAAGAAAGATACCGTGCGTGATAATTTTCTGAAAGGCGGAAGAAACACCTTGTTTAACCAAACGGTGAACCTTTCGTATGCGTTGCCTACATCGAAATTACCGTTGCTCGATTGGACAACGGTGAACCTGAAATACCAGGCTACTTATCGTTGGATTGGTGCCAGCAGATTGGCAGTTGAATTGGGGAATACCTTAGAAAATGGCCAACAAAAAGAAGGGATTATGCAGCTTGATTTTACCCGGTTGTACCAGAAATCAAAATGGTTAAAACAACTGGAGGTGCCGAGTAAAGAAGAAGACAAAGAGAAGTGGAAAAACCGCATCACCAAAGTGAAAGATAGCGTAACGCTCAAGAATGGCAAACGCGTGTTGCGGACCAGAAAAATATTAGACAAAACCGCTGTTCCCTACCTAAGTACGGGAGCAAGAGTATTTGGAAAGTTATTGACCAGTATTAAAAACGTAAACATCAGTGTTACGGAAGATGCCAATACAAGACTACCAGGTTACACAGACAGTACACAGTTTGTTGGACAAAATTTTAAGAGCATGGCACCGGGTTTCGATTTCATCATGGGTTATCAGCCTGATACCAGTTGGATGAACAGAAAAGCCGCGAAGGGATTGATTACGCAAGACACTAATTTTAACTACCTGTTTCAACAAAACCTAAATCAACGACTCACTTTGAGTGGGCAGATAGAACCAGTGAGGGATCTAATTATAACTGTGAATGTTACCAAATCATTTAACAAAAATTACAGCGAAACATTCCGGTTTATTGATACTACTGGCGGTAGCAACCGTAGATTTCAGCATTTGAATCCTTATGCAGGTGGTGGTTTTGATGTGTCTTACATCGCCTTTAAAACATTGTTTGGCAAATTCGATCCCAACAGGGTGTCGGAAACTTTCAAAACATTTGAAGCCAATAGACTCATACTTTCCAGAAGAATGGGTGAAAAAAATCCTTACTCACAAGCAGGAGGTGGGCAACAAGCGAGTGGTTATTATTATGGTTACGGTAAGTATGCCGTAGATGTATTGATTCCGTCTTTTATTGCAGCATACACGGGACAGGATCCTGATAAAGTATCGCTCATTAACCAGGAAAATCGAAATTTGAGATCCAATCCGTTTAGATCTATTTTGCCGATGCCAAACTGGAAGCTTGATTACAATGGGTTGAGCAGGGTCAAAGGGCTCAGCAAAATATTTACAAATGTAACGTTGAGCCATGGTTACAATGGCAACCTTGGTATGAATGGATTTTCGTCGGCATTGCTTTATCAGGATGTATCGCAATTTGGTTATCCTTCCTTCTTAGATACCATATCCAATAATTTTATTCCATACTTTTTGGTACCAAACGTTACCATCTCAGAACAGTTTGGTCCGTTGGCTGGAATCGACATGATGTTCACCAATCAGATGCAGGCTAAGTTTGAGTATTCAAAAAGCAGAACCCTGAGTTTGAGTTTGTTCGATTTTCAATTGAGTGAAGTACGAAGTACAGAAGTTGTCATTGGAGCAGGTTACAGAAAAAGAGGCATGAAATTATTGGCCGGATTAAAATTGCCGAAATTTTTAGATAAAGAAGGTAAGGGTACATTAGACAACGAGATCAATTTCCGATTCGATATGCGCATACGCGACAACGTTACTGCCAACAGTAGATTGGATCAGGATAATAATTTTGCCACTGGTGGAAGTAAAGAAATTACGCTTACACCTACCATTGATTATTTCCTTAATAACAGAGTGAACCTGAAATTATATTTTGACCAGCGCAAAGTGATACCGTATATTTCTTCCAGTGCACCTACTACCAACACAAGGGCAGGAGTTCAAGTGAGAATTTCGCTGGCGCAATAACGATGAATAGAAGCAGAAAAGCTTCGTTATTTATACATATATTTTCAATCCCCTTCTTCGTGAAAGGGATGTTTATTTGAAGGCTGCAGGCGTTTTACGCCGCTGCCTCCACAACGTGGTATGTCTTTTAAATAAAAAGACAGGGAGGGCCTTCATAAAAAACCCGGCAATAAAGCCGGGCCTTTCTGTATCACTAAACTAAACTACTACTTGTTTATTTTTTTAAGGAGCATGATGTATCCGCAGAGTTCTTTCTTTTTATTTTTATTTACTTGTACAGGTTTGATCATATGGTATTCAGAAAATTTTGGAATGTAATGATAGCTGATAATATTGCCATCAACATCTCCCCACATTTTTTTTTGGTAAACCACTTGTCGCTCATTCCAATCAAACATTCTTACTTCATATAATTTTGAACTAACATCCCCAATGAAAACAAACTGATACCAGCTACCTTCTGTGAGCGGAACAATGACGGGCATTTCAAAAGAACTTTCCATTGTCATACTGGCTTCTTTTACTACTACAAAACCTTGTGCTTCCATAGCGATTTTGATACTATCTGCCTGTTTGGCCATCGACTCATTGCTACAGGGAACCTGACGAATCACATTTTGAGCCTTTACAATGTTTACGCTGTTACCTAAAAGCAACAAAAATAGGAAGGGAACAAGCTGGTTTTTCATTGATTTAGTGGTAGATATAGGTAAGTTTTCCAAATTACAAGTATTATTAATCAAAAATCATACCCGTACTTAAAAGAACGAAACAAAGTGTTGTTTATTGCCTGACCGATTAAAATGCAAAGCCTTGTTATTCAGTTAAATTTGGGTTTTTAATTTTGATGATTGCTTAAAAATATAAAAGGAATTGGCTTGGCTGGTAGCTGTCATCACCAAGTCGTTGATGCACACATGCGGAGGCAATCCGACGCAATAAAGAATGGTGTCGGCAACATCTGTAGCAGACAATGGTGTAAATCCTGTGTAGGTAGCCGAGGCCTTCTGTGGATCTCCTTTGTAACGAACCAAAGAAAACTCCGTTTCCACTGCCCCTGGATGAATAGCCGTGACCTTGAAGCCATATTTCAATAAGTCGATCCTCATCGCTTTGCTAATGGCTTCTACGGCAGATTTACTGGCACAGTACACATTTCCGTTTTCGTACACTTCTTTGGCAGCAGTAGAACCTATGTTAATGATATGCGCAGCCGCTGATCTTTTTAAGTGGGGCATCAGCGCTTTGCTCACATAGAGTAATCCGTGTACGTTGGTTTGCAACATCGTATCCCAGTCATCGATATTGGCTTCATCAAAAGGTTCTCGACCCAATGCGAGTCCTGCATTGTTGATCAGGATATCTACCTGTTCCCACTCAACTGGTAAGGAATCTATTGCGTTGAAAACCGCGGCTCTATCCTGCACGTCGAAACAGAGCGTATGGATGTTGTTGTTATATTGCCCGCGGAGAGTTTGGGCCAATGCTTCCAGACGGTCCGATCTTCTTCCGTTTAAAATAAGCGAATAACCATGTGCTGCAAATAGCTCTGCAGAGGCTTGTCCTATCCCTGAAGTTGCGCCGGTTATAAAAACTGTTTTGTTCATAATGAGTTAGTAGATGTGTTTTCTATTTAAAAAGGTTTATAAAAATGTAAGTCTTCAAATTGGCAGCTAGCGTTTTCAGCATATTCTTCGAAGTAAATTTAATGGCTGCTAACGCCACTACCTAATCAACACTACATAGCCTTTTTTCGTTTTTCTTTGTCCTTTAAAAGTTACACCTTCTGCCATCCATACAAAAGTGGCAGCATCCTGAGGTTTGCCTTTATAAATACCATTCCAGCCTTTTCCTATTTCAGTGGTGGCGTACATCAATTCCCCAAAGCGGTTGTAAATTCTAAAATAAGTAAGCGATTTCATTCCCAATAAAATGGGGCGGGCAATGTCGTTTAATCCATCACTGTTAGGTGTAAACGCAGTTGGCACATACATATCCGGGTCTACTTTAAAAATGCTCACTCTAATAGTATCATTGGCTAAACAACCATCATCATCTTTACCGGTAAGGTAGTAAGTAATATTGGCTTGGGGTTTGGCAACAGGATTGGCGATGGTATTATTATTGAGCCAGGTTGGCGGACTCCATAGGTATTGTACAGCACCTGTGCCCAGTAATTGTAAAGTTTCGCCGTCAACGATGCTGGTGTCGGAAGGGCCTGCATTTACTTGAAGTGGTTGAATAACCCTTACCAACACAGTATCATTGATGACCTTTACACAACCTAGTGTATCCCTTACCGTTACAATGTACCTGATGGTAGCGGTAGGTGCTTGAGCTACAGGATTAGCAACGGTACGATTGGTTAAGAATGTGCCGGGCGACCAACTGTAAATGCTGCCTCCAGAAGCATTCAACTGTACATTGAATCCAAAACATACGGTAGAGTCCGGCCCTGCATTGGCGGCAGGAATGGGGGCAACAACGATCCTGATATCCGACTGCGATTGGCACTTGCCAATATTTCCTACAACGGTGTAAATAGCGCTGGCAGGGGGATTCGCAAAAGGGTTTTTAATATTGGCATTGGATAAATGTGCGGCCGGGAACCAGGTATAACTGACCGCGTCACCAGTAGTACGCAAGGTGAATCCCTCACCCGCACAAATACTGGTATCGGGTCCGGCATAAATGGTGACCACTGCTTTCACATCTACAAAAAGGGAGTCTTGTGTAAAACATCCAAATACATCGGTATGTCTTAGCTTGTACCAGGTGGGTACATTTGGGCTCACCAAAGGATTTTGAGTATTCACATCACTGATCATATAACTCGGACTCCATAAATAAGTTCCACTACCAGAGGCATTCAGTTGTAACGTATCTGGTACGCAGATCAAGGTATCGTTGGTGAGTTGTACCAGAGGTTTGCTTCTAACAGTTACCACAACCGTATCATTTCTGGTACGGCTACATCCATCCACACCTACACTCACTACATAGGTGGTGGTTGAAGCAGGGGAGGCTATTGGATTGGCGATGCTCGTATTATTGAGGCCAGTTGCCGGACTCCAGTTATAGATTGTTCCACCACTCGCGGACAAAGGAACAGGTGTTTGTCCCAAACAAAAATTTATATCTGGTCCCGCATTCGGAGTGGCCAATGGGGTTACAGGAATAAGGATGCTAGCGTTTGCGATACAATTGTTACCCCACCTGGTTTGTAAAAAAATAGTAGATGTAATGGTTGGGAAGGCCAACGTCAGGGCGTTGTTAGGGCTAGTTACCAATGAGGTGGGTGTCCACTGCCAACTTGCATTCGCCTTGTTGCTGCTACCCGTTAGCGTTAGTGTGTCTCCTTCACATATTTGTGCAGGCAATGCGGTGATATTATTAGTTAGATCATTCAAAGCGGTAAGTCTCACAGAATCTCTGCTAGTGCAGCCCATGTTCTCTAAAGTTACCACGTAAGTTGTAGGAACAGATGGGAAAACGGTAGGGTTGGCAGTGCCCGCATTTAAGATGTTGGTGCCTGGCGCCCAACTAAAGTTGCCAACACCTGAAGCAGTCAATACTATACTGTCTAACGCACAATACGTACTGTCTGGCGAAATGAGGTTGAGAACAGGATTTGGATGAGCCGTTAGCTGTCTTTCTACACTGTCTCTGCATCCCAAACTATTGCCAGTAATCAGCTTCACAGTATATGTGCCTGCATTGGTATAAGTGTAAGACGGGTTTTGCAAACGGCTGGTGTCGGCTAAAGTGTTTAGATCGCCAAAATTCCATGTCCATTGGCTTACCGTTCCAAAGTTGGTGCGGGTAGTATCACTGAATGGAACGGGTTGGCCTACGCAGAACGGAGCCAACGCTTCGAATCCTGGAAAAAATCCAGGAAACACACTTACAACTTGTGTAGCCGAATCTACACAAGGCAATCCTCTGTTTACAATCAATTTTATTGTATAAACTCCCGGAGCTGTAAAACTATGACTGGGCGTTTGTAATACGGATGAATCATTGGTGCCGGAGGCAGGATCTCCAAAACTCCAATACCAATTTTGAATAGAAGGATTGTCTGATTGGTTAAAAAAAGAAAGGTTCAAATCGCCACAAGTTAAAAAGGCTGGATCTAAAGTGGCCGCCACCGGGATACAGGGTGTGATCTTGAGATGCAATTCTTTTCGGGATTCTGCAAAACGAATTCCGTTCCTATATTCTGCAACACAAATGGTAACCACATATTCGCCAGCCACTGGCGCAATGCCGCTGATCACACCAGATTGCCGATTGATGGTGACACCTGCACCAAGTGGGCTGGTTCCCGAAAAAGGCGCCTGATACCCCACAGGCGTAAATGGTGGGATTGAAGAAGTAACTGGATTGGGATCGGTTGGCACACCTCCAGCGTAAGCATCGCAAAAAGAATAAACCAATGAATCACCGTCTGCATCTGTTGCTGCAAAACTTAGAGAAAAAAGGTTTTCAGCGCAAACAATAGAAGTGTCCTTAAAAATATAATTGGGACTGGTATTGTCGAATGCGTCTGGTAATCCTGTTACAGTTCCAGGAATATTAATAAAAAGCGTAGCACCAATCGCATTTGAGGGCTGTTGCAAATTGCTGATATTGTTGATTCTGCAACAACGCTGTTTGGCAACAATATAACCGCCCGGAGAAGGAGCTAATTCTACAATGGTTTCGTAATTTAATATTTTGTAACAGATAGTTGGAATGATACTGATACAAGGATAACAATTTGTGCTGCTGCAGTTTTGCCGTAAAATGGTGGTTCCTAAATTTACATTTGCATCCACTATAAAAGTGTAAGGAACAGTACCCTGAAAAATGGAAAAGTTGTAGCTGGTTTCAATGATACTGGAAGAACAATCGATATAAAAATTCATGCCAATTTTGTAACGCAGGTGAGTCGGATTTTGAATGCCAGGGCCAAGGTATTCATAATACATCCATCCCCCTTTTGTGTGTGTGGCCGATCCGGCAAAGCAGGTACAGATAAACAACAACAGCAGAATAATTTTTTTCATTGGTAATTATTAGCAGCCATAAAGTTGTAATTTAATAAAAAAAGGCAGCTTGAGCAAACAAGAGCCTTTTTAATAATAGCTATCAACAGGCTTTTTACCGGATGAGTATCACGGTGCCTTTTTTCTCAATTTTATTGCCTAGATAATTTGTTCCAGACACATACCATACATAAGTTCCTGGTCCCTGTTCTGCACCTCCATAAGTACCATCCCAACCTGCTCCAATTTGTCCGGTACTGTATATTAGTTGCCCCCATCTATTGTACACTCTGAAGAAGTCTAAAGACCTTATTCCTACGGGGATCGGTTTAAAAATTTCGTTGTTGCCGTCCTTGTTGGGGCTGAAACCAGTGGGAACCAAAATATCGGGGTCTATCTTAAAAACTTTTACCCGAATGGTGTCCAAATCAAAGCAACCTTGATTATTACTCACCCTTACCACATAATCGATATTATCTTGAGGCAAGGCCAGCGGATTAAAAATGGTGGGATTACTCAACCAGGTAGAAGGAGTCCAACTGAAATTATCACTACCATTGGCTGTAAGTTGTAATGGTTGGCCCAATACAACGCTGGTGTCAGACGGGCCAGCATTGGCGATAATTTGTGCCACATTTACAATGATGGTATCAAACGCAGGTTTCGGACATCCAATAACATCTCTTACTTCCACAATATATTGAGTAGTGGCACGGGGTGCAATCGAAACAGGGTTTGGTATGTTTGCGGCACTCAGAAACCGAACCGGGGACCAGCTGTAAACGCTTCCGCCGGTTGCTTGTAATTGAACTGAGTTGCCAAAGCATATCGTGGTATCTGCACCAACGCTGGCATTTGGATATGGTACCGTTCTCACAGTAACCTGGTCTTGGCTGCTGCATTTGCCAATGCTACCAGTCACTGTATAAGTGGTGACAGGATCTACCGGATTTGCCAATGGTTGAGCAATCGTTGCATTATTTAGTGTAACACCTGGGCTCCAACTGTATTGCAAGGCATCACCATTGGTTCTCAGCGTTAAAGAGTCTGTTAAACAAATAGTTGTATCAGCTAATGCTAATAGGGTTACTGTATTTACCACTCTAACGGTGAGGGTGTCTTCCGCAAAACACCCGGAAGCGTCAGCAAACCTGGCAATGTAAGTAGTGGTAATGTCGGGGCTTACCAACGGCGTAAAGCTATTTACATTGTTGATCATGTAATTGGGCGACCAAACAATACTTCCGACTTCATTTGAAACAGCATTGAGTTGAAGTGTGTCTATCGAACATATCAAAGTATCATTGGTAATATTAAATTCAGGGCGGTCAACAATTCGAATTGTTTTCACGATAGTGTCCAAACAACCTCTGTCGCTGCCTACAATCAGTCTTACATCGTAATTACCTGCAAGGGTATAGATGTAAGAAGGATTTTGTAGCCTGCTGGTATCATTGGTAGCTGCGGTGTTGCCAAAATCCCATCTCCAGAAGTTTGCACTTCCGAAATTGGCGGTGGTGGCATCATTGAACAGTACGGGGCGCTCTTTGCAGATAGGCGAATTATCGTTGATGCCCGGAAAAAATCCAGGGAAAACCCTAAGCGGGGATATCGTTGAATCTGAACAGGAACCGCCTCTATTCACCACCAGTTTTAAATTGTAAATACCTGCAATGGTATAAGTGTGAGTGGGATTTGGTAAGTTGGAAGTATTGCCATCTCCAAAATCCCAAAAATAGGTTTGGTTGAGAGGAGATGTATTCAGGTTTTCAAAATTAAAAGTAAAGCCATCGCAGCTGAGGTAACTGGGTTGAAGTTGGGCTCCGGCAAAGTCGCAGGGCGCTACCGTTACAATAAAATCTTTTTTGTGCTCACCTCTTAACGCGCCTGTAACACGATTAAAAGATCGGACACAAACGCTTACTACATAGCGTCCTGCATCAGGGGCTATGCCTGAAATGATACCTGTTTGCGGATTGATGCTGGCTCCAGCACCAATCGGAAAACTCCCGGAAAATCCATTGGTATAACTCAAAAAACTATAGGGGGGTGGGGCTGGACTTGCAAAAGATGCATTTTGTGCAGATCCTCCATTATAGGCATCACATAGATTATATACCAACGAATCACCGTCCGGGTCTGTTGCGCTAAAATCGAGGGTGAATGGCTTGTTGAAACATATAACCGAAATGCCGGTAGAAAAACGGGCGCTGTTGTCCTGTGCTGTTGTTGGAACCCTGTTGGTACCAGGGATAACAGCAGCATAAGTAGCACCCACGCTGTTCGGAATATTCATGATACCATCTACTCTACAACAAGTTTGATATACGATCGTATATCCGTTGCTGTTAATAGGAAGTTCAATCAGAAAAGTATAAAGCCCTACACTGTACACCAGGTTGGGCGGGTTGGTTATACAAGAAGGCAGCGTATTTAAGGTCAGAAGGGTTAATGATGATCGGTCAACATTAACAAAATTTCCAACCCGTTGATTGTTGCCGTTGTTATAAATTCCAATGGAAACATTCCCAGGCATCCCTGCACAATTCATACAATTGTCGTCTCTGAACAATCTAAGGGTAACGCCGTAATAGTTAGTGTTTGGACTTGCTGCCGGCCCAATGTAATTATAGATCATTTCCCCACCTGTAATATGAGCAGCTTTTGAAACAGCAGAGCATAGGATCGTCAGTAGTATCAATAGGTATTTTTTCATTAAAGCTGCATTTAAGCTTAGTTACTTGCGTAATTTATGTAAAAAAGAGATAGTTCACCTTATACTATACGTAAATTGCTTGTAAAAAGTCTGTCAAAATCAACAAAGATTTGTCGGCTTCCTCTATCATCCCCATGTGGGCGCTGAATCTCAGAATAGAAATATGGCTTATTGATGGTAAATGTGATTGCTGCAAACTATGAGAAAAAGGTACAGCCTTATCTTCTACACCCATCACAAACAAGAACGGAAAATTGCTTTGCGATAAAATTTTTGTTCTGTCTGGCCTTGTTATCATAGCCTCATAGTACTGTATGAGCGTTTCTTTGCTAAATGCAACCGCCCGCTGTAAAAGCGCTTCAATAGCAGCTTTATTCAACTCAGCGTCTGCAAATAGTCCTGGTAAACTGGTTCTAAGAAATGCACTTGCTCCATTTTCTTGGATAAATGCAATGGATTTTTTTCGGGTTTCCTTTTTGTTTTCTTCATCCGCATAAGCACTGCTGTGAAACAATCCAAGCCCTTTTATTTTTGTTGCAGCTATCTCCGCCATCGCCAATGCAATGTATCCTCCCATGCTATGACCGATCACAATTGCATCTTCATGATGTTCCTCCTTTAAAATAGCCAGCATGGCTTCGGCATATCCATTGTTGCCTTTTGTATTGGATGGCCAAGCCGGCGATTTGCCCGAACCAGGAATATCAGGAAGAATAATTTTGTATTTATGGGAAAGCTCCTCTGCTATATTATCCCAAATGCTGCTGTCTTCCGCAAAACCATGTAGCAATAGAACCGGTTGTCCGCTACCGGAAATCCTGTAATGAATAACATGCTGCTGAAATAGGCAAGTTAGCGGAATCATACGTGCAGATTAAATGTTACGGTACCTAACGGCTGCTCTAAAAGTTAATAGTACGACAAATACAGTTAAAAAAATGTTCAATTGCTGTGGTAAGAAGGCCCAGCTCAAAAGCAATAAAACGCCAGCAATGACAGTAAACAACCAATATTTTTTGACCCAGTTTTTTTTGCTATGGATGAAAAAGGAGATCAACACATGCGATGGGATGGCCCATAAAAGATTGTAATTGTCTTTGGTCATACTATGATCGGTGGCCACCCACATAAAAAGGAGAACAATACCCAACGTACCTGTACAGAAAAACAATAAGCCATCGAGACCGCTCATTAAAACAGGCCATTTACGACGGGCGCCTGCTTGTAGTATTAAAAAAAACACTAACAACGCAGAAAAAAATACCAATGGTGTGAACAGTAATATTGGCTGTTCTTTTTGCGGGAGTGGATACAGATTAACTGAAGAAACAATGATTTTATGACTGCTGCTGTCTAAAGCTTTCATTAGATTATCTGGTAAAAATTGCTGGTCTGATGCAGACATGACACGGTCTGTTCTGGCACCCAATAAAATGTCGATACCGAGTTTGCTCCAGGGCTGATGACCACGGTCAAGATAGGCATGAATAGCTTGCCTAAACCGAGTGTTCGCAGGCATTACAGCCGGTAGCTGCAACGCAGGTGTTCTCATTTTTAATAAAATATCCCGAATCTTGGTAGTACAGTTGTTAAAGAAAAAATCATATTGATAGTATTTGTTTTCTTCTTTTAGATTTTCGGTTAAAAAATGTTGTAAAGCTTTTTTTTCATCTGCTGAAAGTTGCAGCAATTGTTCGGTGATGCCCCGGTTGGTCGCCTGATACCCGTATTTGAAATCTTCAAAATATTCGGCACTCATAAAATAGTTGAGCTTACCTCTCACAAACTTTAAATAAAAGTTTTTATCCTCAAAATTAAACGTACCATAGTTGTACACAATATCCGAGGACGTGCTACTGTCTGTTATTCTCAGCGCAGTATGGCCGAAAAGCGAATACAGTTCATCTCCTGGAGTACAAGTTAGCAGTGATATCCTTAATCTTGAACTGTCTTGAGCATGTGAAGTAAAACACGAAAGCATGCAAGAAATAAAAAATAAGAAAAATGGTTTATAAAAAATCGATTTCATGTTAAAACGAAAATACGGTAATTGTAAAGATGACCCAATCCATCAATGCGAAAGCAGCTTCTAGTTCGAAACTGCTTTTGTATAAATGCCAATCACTTTTTATTGTTGAAAGAATTACCTGCTGTAATTAGGGGCTTCTTTGGTAATGGCGATATCGTGTGCATGACTTTCTTTCATTCCGGCATTGCTAATTTTTACAAACTGTGCTTTTTGAAGAGATGGAATATCTGCAGCTCCACAGTAGCCCATACCTGCTTTTAAACCACCGGTAAACTGGTGTACCACTTCTCGTAATTGACCTTTGAACGCTACTCGTCCTTCAATTCCTTCTGGTACAAATTTTTTGATATCATCTTCCACATCCTGAAAATAACGATCGCTGCTTCCTTGAGCCATGGCTCCCAACGAACCCATTCCGCGGTATTGTTTAAATTTACGGCCTTCATAAATGATGGTTTCGCCCGGGCTTTCATCCGTACCTGCGAACACGTTCCCCATCATCGTGCAAGTAGCGCCTGCGGCCAGTGCTTTTACCATATCGCCTGTGTACCTAATGCCTCCATCACTGATGATCCCTATATTTTTTCCTTTTAAAGCGGCGGCTGCTTCCATTACTGCCGTAATTTGAGGAACGCCTGTTCCTGCAACGATACGGGTCGTACAAATAGAGCCTGGTCCTATTCCTACTTTGATGGCATCTGCGCCGGCGTCAGCCAAGGCTTTTGCACCCGCTCCTGTGCCTACATTTCCTGCAATAACGTCTAACCCTTTAAAAGATTTTTTAACATTTTTCAACATGTCTATTACGCCTTTGGTATGACCGTGCGCGCTGTCCAAACAAATAATATCTACCCCAGCTTTGTGCAAAGCATCTACCCGAATCATGGTATCTGAAGTGATTCCTACCCCCGCACCCACCATCAAATGTCCGAAAGAATCTTTGATGGCGTTTGGGTGACTTTTCAACTTAAGAATATCACCAAACGTAACCAAACCAATGAGTTTACCAGATTTATTTACGACTGGTAATTTCTCAATTTTATTTTTCTTAAAGATAAGTTCTGCTTTTTTTAAGTCAGTTCCCTCGGGGGCAATAATGAGGTTTTGAGAGGTCATCACCGAACTCACTTTTTGTTTGTAGTCTGTTTCAAACCTCAGGTCGCGGTTCGTTAAAATACCCACCAGTTTTCCTCCATGATCAACAATGGGAATTCCTCCTATTTTATTTTCCTTCATCAGTTGCAATGCTTCTCCAATGGTAGCATCGGCGGTAAGGGTAATGGGGTCGAGGATCAAACCGTTTTCACTTCTTTTTACTTTTCGTACTTCGTTCGATTGTTGCTCGATGGTCATGTTTTTATGAAGAATTCCCAAACCACCTTCTCTTGCTAGCGCAATGGCGAGCTGAGCCTCTGTTACGGTATCCATAGCTGCACTCAGCATAGGAATGTTGAGGGTGATTTTTTTAGTAAGTTTTGAACGAATGTCCACATCTCTTGGTAATATCTGCGAATAAGCAGGAACCAATAACACGTCATCGAAGGTTAATCCTTCTCCAAAAAATTTGTTGGATGTGGTTGCGAGAGCTTTTTTTATTGTTGCCATGTGCAAAGATAAAAGAAAAACGAACGCAGCCAAATCAGTCCAAAAAAATAATATGGCAACACAGATCAATTGAGTTTATACACTTTGCCGGGAAGCGAAACAACTACCCCTTGCATTTCGAGCATGAGCAATGCTTTGGCCACGACGCTGCTGCTGAAACCAGTTTTTACATAGAGTTCGTCTATCTGCGCTGTTCCCTGGGCTTGTAAAATTTCGGTGATCTTTTTTTCTTCGGGGGTTAATTCAATAAACAATTCTCTTTGTTTTTTTGGAACCGGTTTGTTGTGGTTACTCCAGTTCATCAGGTCTAACAGATCTGAAGCACCGGTGATCAAAGAAGCTTTGTTATTTTTGATGAGATAATTGCAACCTTCGCTTTTGGAATCTGTGACTTTACCCGGAAAGGCAAACACGTCTTTATTGTAACTATTGGCAAGTTCGGCGGTGATCAACGAGCCTCCCTTTTCTCCGCTTTCTACCACCACAACGGCATCTGCCATTCCGGCAACGATCCTATTTCTACTGGGAAAATTTTGTTTGTCGGGATCTGTACCACTCATAAAATCGGAGAGCAATCCACCATGTTCCATCATCTGCTTTGCCAGCGCCTTATTTTCAGCAGGATACATTCGATCCAATCCATGGGCCACCACACCTACGGTAGGGAGCTGGTGTTTTACCGCTGCTTTGTGCGCAATGCTGTCGATGCCAAATGCTAATCCACTTACAATGAGTACCGATTCATTTTTAAGATCGTCTACTAATTTTTCGCATTGTTGTTTGCCATAATCCGAATGGTTACGGGTACCAACAATGCCCACAATATTATTTTTATTGAGGTCGGCGTTACCGCGGTAATACAGCAGGCAAGGGCTGTCGTAACAGTTGAGTAATCTCTTAGGATAGGCTGCATCTGTCATAAAAAGGGGCGTCACTTTAAATTTTTCAATAAACGCTATTTCGTCTTCAATTCTTTTAAAGTCTTTGAAATGTTTGATCGCCGATGCTTGCGCAAAACCGATTCCCTCAATTTTTTGAAGCTGTGAAATCCTGGCAGAAAAGATATCAGCCGCGTTTCCAAAATGAGAAACAAGTGCTTTGGCTCTTACGTCGCCGATGGTAGGTACCAGCGTAAGGGCGATTTGGTAAAATAAATCGTTGTTCATGTTTGTAAGTACGTATGAACAACAAGATAAATAAAAATCTATTATTTCAGGATACTTAATTCAGTGCGCCTGTTTTTAGCCCTTCCTGCTTCTGTGCCATTGTCGGCTATTGGTTTGGTAGATCCCCAGCCTTTAGAAACAAGCCGGGTAGGTGGTATGCCATTTTTTTGCAGAAACGATACCACAGATTTTGCTCTGCTGGTGCTTAAGGCCAGGTTATCAGCAGCATTCCCAATACTATCTGTATGGCCGCTGATCATCACCCGGGTTGTAGGATTTTCATTGAGGAGTTGTAATAGTTTGTCTAATTCAGCCACCGATTCATCTTTGAGTACAAACTGATTGCTGTTGAAAAAGATATTTTTTAATACCACCGAAGCGCCCGCTTCCAAAGGTTGCAGCGGAATATCAATGTGCATGGCACTATCTGAGTAGCCTGGTTTGGTTTCGAAATTATCGGAGTAAAACAAATACCCTTTTCTGTTTACATTAAAGGCATAGTTTTTCCCAACAGGGAGAGTGAGGAGATAATTGCCATCTTCATCGGTTTGAATTTTCGACAATAATTTTCGCGCATCGATATCCGTTAGTTCCACTGCTGATGGCAGTCCATTGTTATTTTTTTTGTCGTATACTCTGCCCTTTACCCACAATACTTTTGCTGCACGAATGTCTTCTCTTAATTCAAATTGATAAAGGTCTAATCCGCCTCTGGTATCTGCTCCATCGCTGGCGTAAAAACCCGTTTTACCGTCTGCGGCCACAATCAATGAGCCCTCGTCATCGATGGTGTTAATGGGGTAGCCGAGGTTAACGGGTGCGCCCCAGGTATCGTCGTCTTTTTTTCTAATAAGAAACAGATCGGTCAGTCCATAACCCTCATGCCCATTGCTGTTGAAGTAGAGCGTTTGGTTATCAGGATGTATAAAAGGACAGCCTTCGTCTGCAAAAGTATTCACTTCAGGTCCTAAATTTTCTGGCTTGCTCCATCTGCCATTTGGCTGCCGCGTACTCACCCAAATATCTTTTCCTCCGTATCCTCCCAAACGGCTGCTGGCAAAATACAATTTGCTTTTGTCTGGCGACAAAGAAGGGGAGGCTTCCCAGAATTCTGTGTTAATAACATTTCCTAAATTTTCACCTTCTGTCCAAGTTCCGTTTTTTGTTTTGTAAGAAATGTACAAGTCGCAACTTCCTCCTCCTTCCGGGTAATTGCATCCTGTAAAAATCAACCACTCACCATCCTGTGAAATATTTTGAGCGCCTTCATTCAAATTGGTATTGATCTTTCCGGGTACGGGTACTGACATGCTCCAGCTGCCATTTTCGTAACTGCTTTCATAAAAATCCTCATCACCGTTTTCTCTTCTGGTAAAAATCATTTTGCTGCCATCGATGGTAAGCGAAGGGTAATATTCAAGTGTAGTGCCATTAATGTTGGGGCCCATATTTTTGGGAGAAAAAACATACGGATGTCCGGCGTTTTTTTGAGCTGAATCTTGTTGAAGAGCGAATGCAAATGTTTTTTTTCTGTAATTACCCGCTTTGATACTTTGTTGATTGAGTTTGGGTGTAGTCAAAAATTCATTGACCGCCTCCATTGCCTTTTGGAAGTTTCCCGTTCCCGCTAAAGAAATGGAATAAGGCAACAAATATGTTTTGGAATAGTCTCTATCCATCTCCAACCCTTTTTCAAAATCTGCTACAGAAGCTGTATAGTTTTTCAGGTTAGCGTATATGCCCGCCCGTGAGAGATATACATCCACGAATTTAGGTTCAGCTTTGAGTGCATCATTCAGTTTTGCAATGGCTGCAGTGTAATTGCCTTCCTGCGCATTTTCGTATGCTTCCGCATAAATATCTGCAGCTTTTTTATTTATTTTTTCAGGGTCGTACCACTGTGCGTGGCTGATTAGTGGCAGGCATGAAATTGCAAGAAGCAGTAGGTAAAAATGATAGCTGTATGGCGAAGGTTTCATTGACGTTGATCTTGCTGGCGAAGGTAAACTGATTGGCGGAGTATCTTAAGGGAAGATTGTTAAAATTATGGCCGTGTAATCACAGGTAACCACCATTAAGGTACGTTGATATATTTGTGAACTTGTAAAGAAAGCTGCCATTGAGGATGTGCTTTAATATAGTCAATAATTTTGGGTGTTACCAACGCTGCTTTATCCCATTCTGGTTGCAGGTATAATAAACACTCAGGTGAAACTTCCGCAGCGTATTTCTCCGCCCACTTAAAATCTGATTGATTGAACACCACCACTTTTAACTCATTTGCTGCACGGATCACTTCTGGAAGAGGAGCTTTGAATTTTTTTGGACTCAAACAAATCCAATCCCATTGGCCGCTTAAGGCACTAGATCCCGATGTTTCAATATTGGTGGCATAACCTTTTTGATGCAAGGCATCCGTTAAAGCATCCAGTTGATGCAACAATGGTTCACCCCCTGTTACAACAGCTATCACTTTTGTAGGATCCGCTGTAGTGCCTTCCAATGCCATGTTGGCAATTTCCTCTACGGTGAAAGATGGATGTTTAGTTGCATCCCAACTGTCTTTTACATCACACCACACACAGCCCACATCGCATCCTGCGAGCCTGATGAAATACGCTGCTTTACCCTGGTGAAAACCTTCTCCTTGAATGGTATAAAAATGTTCCATTACAGGATACTTAATTTGCTGGTAGGTTAGGATACTCATCAGTGCTGTTGGTTTTGTAAGCAGGCGTTATAGGTATTTTTCAGTAGTGCCGCAATGGTCATTAACCCAACGCCTCCGGGTACAGGAGTGATGTAACTGCATTTTGGGCCAACGTGCTCAAAATCTACATCTCCTTTTATACTAAAGCCAGTTTTTTTAGAGCCGTCGGGCACACGTGTGATGCCTACATCGATCACAACAGCATTTTCTTTCACCATATCTGCCGTAAGAAAAGACACTTTACCCAAAGCAGCTACGATGATGTCGGCTTGTAAACACAGTTCCTTTAGGTTGCTGGTGCGGCTATGGCACAGCGTGACTGTACAATTGCCCGGATTCGTATTTTGACTGAGCAGAATACTCATAGGCCGGCCTACAATATTACTTCTACCTATTACCACCGCATGTTTCCCTACGGTATCAATTTTGTAATGTTCGAGCATGAGCATGATGCCATAAGGCGTTGCGGGTATAAAGGTTGGAAGGCCTTGAACGAGTTTGCCCACACTGCTAGGATGAAATCCATCCACATCTTTTTCCGGGTGGATCAGGTTGATGATCTTTTCTTCACTGATATGCTTGGGAAGGGGAAGTTGCACAAGAATGCCATCCACATCATGATCAATGTTGAGCGCAGCAATTTTTGCAAAAATTTGTTCTTCGGTGGCATCTGTTTCAAAACGATATAAACTGCTCTTAAATCCTATTTCCTCACAGTTCTTAATTTTGCTGGCTACATAAGTTTCACTGGCACCATCAGAACCTATTAAAATGGCGGCGAGGTGCGGCACTTTTTTTTGCTGAGAAATGAGTTGGGTAGTTTTTTCTCGAAGCTCATTTTTTACTGCCTGGGATACTTTTTTTCCATCTAACAATTGCATGCCGCAAAAATAAATAACTAATATTACATTCTGGTTAAGTTTTGACACTTTACAAAACTTAAAGGCTTTTTACCTAATTTGAGTTTGATATTAAAATTTACCTGCTTTGAGATATTTTTACGCTGTGCTCTTCACTGTTTTTGCTACAGTCATGAGCATCCCAACTGTTGTTTCCCAAACACTCAGATACAATGTGAGCATGCCTTATGTGAGTTTAAGTGCCTATAACAGCCGGCAAACGGATGCTTTTTCTTTTACAGGCAACCAAGCTGCGCTGGCAAAAGCTACTTCGGCCGGGGTGGGAGTATACGGAGAGCGAAGATTTTTGTTAGCCGAAAATAGTGTGTATGGACTTGCCGCTACGATCCCTACCAACAAAGGCAATTTTGGCATCCAGCTTAATTATGCAGGTTTTACTGGTTTCAATGAGAACAAACTTGGAGTTGCTTACGCAAGATCGTTGGGCAAATTAATTGATGTAGGTATTCAATTTAATTACTACGGATATCGCATTCCGCAATATGGCAATGCTTCGGCTATCAATGTAGAGATGGGGATGCTGTTACATTTCTCCGATAAACTTACTGGTGGTATTCATATTTACAATCCTGTTGGTGGAAAGCTTGGTAAAGAACAAGACGAGAAGCTGGCTTCGGCCTACAAATTTGGATTAGGGTACGATGCCTCAGAAAACTTTACAGTGAGTGCAGAAATCGTGAAGGAAGAAGACCGGAATGTTAATGTAACCGGAGGTATTCAATACCAGTTTATGAAACAACTATTTGCCCGAGTCGGTTTTGTAAGCGATACTGGCAGCGGATTTGCAGGGATTGGTGTGGGCTGGAAAAATTTTCGTTTAGACGTTTCCGGTAGTTACCACCCGCAGCTTGGATTGTCACCGGGTTTGTTGTTTTTAATGAACTTTAAGAAGGCGGAAAATGCTCCATAAATTACTATTTAGCTGCAGTTTATTGTGTTGTTTTCATTGTTTGAAAGCACAAGTACCAATACCAGAAACCTCTACGCCAACTACCACCACCGAACAGCAATTAGAAAATATTACAGAGAATAGTGAAGACCAAGAAACAGAAGATGATTCTTACTTACAGCAGTTAGTACAGTTGCAACGTAATCCGGTAAATCTTAATACGGTGGACGAAAATTTTTTGCGTGACCTTCGGCTATTATCGCCGATGCAGATCATTAATTTTTTGAAATACAGGGATGTGTTGGGAAAATTGATCAATATATATGAGTTGCAAGCTATTCCTGGTTGGGACATACCAACTATACAAAGGATCAGGCCATTTATTACAGTGTCCAATACGCTTGGATTTACTGAGGATATTTTATCACGTTTTTCAGGAGGGGATCAAAGCCTGCTAGTGAGAGTATCACAAGTGCTGGAAAAATCTAAAGGCTATTTATTGGACTCTTCTCGGGCCAAAAACTTTTATCCGGGCTCGCCGCAACGAATTTTTTTACGCTACAAATACACGTATAAGAATCTCTTACAGTATGGGTTTGTGGGGGAAAAAGATGCAGGGGAAGAATTTTTCAAGGGCTCACAAAAAAAGGGATTTGATTTTTACTCTGCGCACCTGTTTATCAGAAATGTGGGCATCATCAAATCGCTGGCGATAGGTGATTTCACCGTTAATATGGGGCAGGGCTTAACACAATGGATGACTTTGGCCTTTAAAAAAGGACCAGATATCATGGCGGTGAAACGCCAAAGTGCTGTATTGCGGCCATACAATTCTCCGGGTGAAATATTTTTTCACAGGGGGGTGGGGATTACAGTGGGTAAAAATAAATGGCAGGCTACCCTTTTTGGATCCGCTCGCAAAATTGATGGTAACCTCAACGCAGCTGATTCTATCAACGGGCAAGATGAATTTATTTCTTCCCTGCAAACTTCAGGCTTGCATCGCACTGCCAGTGAATTGGAAGACAAAGGATCACAACAACAATTGGCTTTTGGGGGAAATTTCTCTTACAGAATCAACCGGCTGCAAGTGGGTGTAAACGCTGTGCAATTTAACCTGGAGCGGCCTTTGATCAGGGCCAATGAACCTTACAATCGGTTTGCGCTAAACGGCAGCAATTTTGGCAACTACAGCACCGACTACAGTTACACCTTAAAAAACTTTCACTTTTTTGGAGAAGCGGCTATTACCAATAAAGGATACAAAGCTTTTGTAAATGGCGTATTGATGAGCGTTTCGGGAAATGTTGATATGAGCATGTTGTACCGTAACATTTCAAAAGGATACCAATCATTGTACACCAATGCCTTTACTGAAAATACCTTTCCTACCAACGAAAAGGGCTTTTTTACAGGGATCACTATCCGTCCGCACAGCAGCTGGAGAATAGATGCTTATGCAGATATTTACCGTTTTCCATGGCTTCGGTTCAGAGTAAACGCTCCCACAGAGGGGAAAGATTACATGGTACAGTTGAATTACAAGCCCAATAAGGTACTGGAAATATACACCCGCTTTAGAACCGAGGCAAAACCCATCAATTTTAACCCCAACGAAGCAGTCTTAAATCCTGTGGTGGCCCAACCCAGAAAAAATTGGAGAACCAATTTTAGCTATAAGATTAATCCCTCCTTTACTATACGAGGTAGAACCGAAGTGGTTTGGTTTGATAAAAAGGGTACCGCGGAAGAACAAGGCTTTTTAATGTACGGCGACCTTCTTTATAAACCCATGCTCAAGGCTTTTTCTGGTAATATTCGTTTACAGTACTTCGAAACAGACGGATTTAACAGCAGGTTGTATGCATATGAAAGCGACGTACTGTATGGGTTTAGCATACCTGTTTTTTCAGATAAAGGTTATCGTTATTACCTGAACGTCAACTACGATGTGGGCAAAAAACTTACTTTTTGGGCCAGATGGGCACAATTTATCTTTTTGGATAAAAATGAGGTTGGATCAGGGCTGGATCTCATAAATGGAAACAAGCGGACAGAAATAAAATTTCAGGCACTTTACAGATTTTAATCTATTTTTAACAACGATGCAGCACTTTAATAGCGCTATTTGTCCTTTTATAGGTTCAGGTTATTTTATTTAAAAAAAAATTAACAATTTTTTGACGTAAATAAAATATCCGTATTTTTACAATTCATCAAAATACAATTATTGCACATGAGAAGATTTTTAACACTGTTTACAATGTTGATGCTCTGTGGAGTATTAGCATTCGGTCAAAGCCGGGTGGTGTCCGGTAAAGTTACCGACGCAACCGGAAAGGCTGTTCCCTTTGCTTCCGTGGTTATTAAAGGAGGCGGAGGTGTACAAACCGATGTTAATGGAGAGTACTCAATCAGAGTAAATCCGGGAGATGTTTTACAACTTTCACAATCTCAATATGAGATGATCGAAATTCCTGTAGGCTCTCTTTCTAACATTTCCACCACTCTTCAATTGAAAGACAACACGATTGCCGAGGTAATTGTCACCAGTGCATTTCAAACCAAACGTGCTGCAAGAAGCATGGCATCCAATGTTCAAAACGTAAGTGGCGAAGATTTGAATACCGTACGTGCTTCTAACATCAACAACGCACTTGCTGGTAAAGTAGCTGGCGCGCAAATTCGCAGTCAGTCTGCAGCTGCACTTGGTAGAGAAACAATCGTTCGTTTACGTGGCGAAAATGGATTAGGTGTGGGTAGTGGACCTATCTACGTTGTAGATGGCACCATTATTCCTAGCGCCAATGACATCAACCCAGATGACGTGGAAGACTTAACAGTTTTACAAGGCCCGGCAGCAGCTGCACTTTTTGGACCCGATGGTGCCAATGGTGCTATTGTGGTGAATACTAAAAGAGCACGCAAAGGCCAGTCTGGCATGGGTGTTGAAATAAACTCCGGTGTCGTTTTCGATAAAATTTATATTACCCCCAACTACCAGAATTCTTATGGTGGCGGCGATTTTGGAAATATGGTAAGATTTAACTGGCAGCCAGGCCAACCAGAAGGCTGGAAGGCGTTGGATGGTAAATACCACCCCGATTATTCTGATGATGCTAGCTGGGGCCCACGTATGGTAGGTCAGGAATACATTCCTTGGTACGCTTGGTACGGTGGCCATGAGAGAGCATTCAAAACTGCTAGTTTAACGCCACAACCTAACAATGCGAAAGATTTTTATAGCACTGGTGTTACCACTACTAATAACGTTAACTTCTCAAAAGCTGGGGATAATTACAATTTAAGAGCATCTTACACCAACTTGGATGTGAAAGGGTTGATTCCAAACAGTTATTTAAAGCGTCATACTTTCGCCGCTAATTTTAGCATGGATTTGAGCAGCAAATTAACTTTGGGTACTAATTTCACTTATGTACAACAAGATAGAAATGCAGAAAACAACGACGGATACTCTAACCAATCTACAGGTAGTTTCAACCAATGGTTCCACAGAGATTTGGATATCAATGTGATGAGAGAATTACGCGGCTTGCGCACCCCCGAAGGAATTTATGCTAGCTGGAATAAAGCAAATCCTAGTGCTTTCAATGCTAGCAATCCAAAAGGTTTCTACGGAGGTAATTTCTGGATGAACCCTTATTCTTACTTTGACTTGGTGAGAAACTTAGATCAAAGAATCAGAACTTTCGGTGATGTTTCCCTGACTTACAAAGTGAACAACGATCTCAAAATAAAAGCTACTTATCGTAAGCAAGCGCTCGACGCCGAGTCTTCCAACATATACCCAACCGAATTTGAAACCAGTAACAACCAATCCACTTTCAATCCATTCGAAGGAACTGGTTTAGCTGCATATGGTGTTGCAAACAGTGGTAGCAATCGGCAGAACTATGAATTATTGGCTACCTATGGTAAAAAAGTAAGAGATTTCCAATTCAATGCCAACGCTGGTTTGGATATCTTAAGAACCAAATTGACTGGTAGCAATCAAAACACTTTGGGTGGTTTGAACGTTCCTGGTTTATATACACTGTCTAATTCAAAGAATCCCATCAACTACGGTCAAACCTACCAGGAATATTCTAGAAGAGGTATTTTTGTGAGAGGTGATGTTGGTTACAAAAACTTCTTATTCTTAGAAGGTACTTTGAGGACTGATTATACTTCTGCTGAACCTATTGGGAACGATATCCCGACCTATTCAATCGGTGGATCATTTGTATTCAGTGATCTGATCAAAGACAAATCAATCCTTTCTTTTGGTAAACTCAGGGTGTCAACTGGCCAAACTATTGCATCGCTGAATCCATACGAATTAAATGTGTTGTACGCTCCCGCTGCTCAACAATTTAATGGTAACTTCCTTCAGGGTGAACCAGACCCAATTCCTGATCCAAATCTGCAAGGTGCTACCAACAATGAAACAGAAATTGGAATAGAAACTCGTTTCCTGAAAAACCGTTTGGGCTTACAGGTTACTTATTGGGATAGAACCAACAAGAATTTCCCAGTGAGTGTCGCAGTACCGGGTGCTTCTGGTTTAACAAGTGTTAGATTGAATGCAGGAGAAATAGCCAAAACAGGTGTCGATGTACAATTCTTTGCTCAACCCATCAGAAGTAAAAACTTCGATTGGACCATCAACACCACTTTGGGTCTTTTGTTAGAAAATGAAATAGTATCTATTGCTCCTGAGTCTGGCATTACTCGTCAGGTAACCGCTTCTGGTGCTTTCTCTGGGTCCTCTGCTGCCTACACCGTGAATCAAGCTGGTGAGCGATGGGGCCAAATGTTCGGAAACGGTATTAAGCGCTTGAATGGCCAGCCTGTTTTAACTGCTGGTGGGTTTTTCATCAAAGAAGACAATGTTAATTTCGGAAGTGTTGTTCCGGATTACACAGGTGGTGTACAAAATACGTTCAACATTTTCAAGAACTTTACTGTTAACATAAATATTGACTTTTCTTATGGAGGTAAATTCTTTTCTTTGTCTGACCACTGGGGTACTTTCTCTGGTTTAACGGCTAGAACTGCTACATTGAATAACAAAGGAAACTCTATTCGCGATGCAGTAGCAGACGGCGGGGGTGTTCATGTAACCGGGGTTGATGAAACTGGAAAAGCCGTGGACTACTACGTAGAAGCGAAAGATTACTATCATCAATTTAGGGGCGCCAACATCTCTGAAGTATTTATCCACGACCTTACTTTCGTTAAGTTGAGAGAGTTTAGTTTTGGATACAATTTACCAGTAGATAGAATGGGAATTGGTAAATACGTTAAAAATGCTACTTTTTCTATAATAGCCCGCAACCCTTGGTTGATTTATGCTAAAACGAAAGATTTTGATCCTTCTGAAATCAGTAACGTATTTGGCGAAGATGGCCAATTACCGGGAACAAGATCACTGGGTGTAAATTTGAGAGTTGGATTTTAATATCATAAATAACAATAAAATATAAACGATTATGAAAAATAATTTTTTAAAACCAGTTCTGGTACTGGTAACAGGTAGTTTACTCTTGGCTAACACCAGTTGCAACAAGTTGGAAGATTTTGGAGACACGAATGTGAACCCATTGGGTGCTACTGCTCCGATAACTGCGGCTTTGTTAACCAATGCGCTCTCCCAATTGGGCGGTTTAGCTCAATCAACTAGACCCGCCTTGTATGTTCAGTACATTGCTGAAACTCAGTACACCGAAACTTCCTTGTACCAAGAACCTCAATTAGAGTTCGGTGGTACTTTTGCTGGTCCAATGTACGATCTACAGTCCATTATCAACAGAAACTCAAATGCAGCTACTGCTGGTCAATTTGCAGGTTCAGGGTCTAGCGCAAACCAGATTGCTGTTGCTACCATCGTAAAAAGCTATTACGCATGGACACTTACAGACAGATGGGGAGATATACCTTACTCAGAGTCTTTGAAAGGTGCCGCCAACTTCTTCCCGGTTTTTGATAAACAAGAAGATATTTACGTGAAGATGATTGAAGATCTAAAAGTTGCCAATGCTACTTTTGATGCTGGATTACCGGTACGTGGGGATATCGTTTATGGTGGAAACCAAACTAAATGGAAAAAATTGGCCAACACGCTGCGTATGCAAATGGCTATGCGATTGAGTTTGAAATTTCCCAATGCAGGCGGATATGCTGCCACTCAATTTGCTTTAGCGATCAATGATCCAGCTGGTTACATTAGTAGCAACGCTGATAATTTCACATTAGTTTACCCTAGTGGTTCGGTGTACCAAAGTCCTTGGTTCAGCAATTACAATGGAAGAACTGATTTCGCTGTTAGCAAAACAGTTGGCGACATTCTTGCGAACATGGGTGATGGAAGAAGAGCTGCTTTTGGTAGCTCAGGTTTTACATTCCCTTATGGGCTAACAAGAGCGCAAGCAATAACACTGCCTACCAACTACGGAACTGTTTTTGAAGAATCAAGAAGAAGTGATAATTCTCCTGTGGTAATGATGAGTGCTTCTTACGCGTTGTTAACCATTGCAGAAGCCATCGAAAGAGGCTGGATTCCATCTGGAACACAAGGTTATACGGCCAATTCTGCTTACAATGCAGGTGTGATTGCTTCATTTGAGCAATGGGGTTTAACAACCGGACCAGCTTATGTAAATGGAAATGCAGCTCGTTATACAGATGGCACTGGAGGAGGTATGGGTATAGGTAACAGCCCTACTTTCAATCAGCTTCCTTTAACTAGTTCTGCAGTGACTACTACCAATATTCAACGTATTGCACTTCAAAAATATCTCTCATTATTTGGGGACGGTATTCAGGCCTGGAGTGAGTTCAGAAGATTGGATTTCCCACAACTACAACCGACTACAAATGCAATTAATGTAGCTGCTGGCAAACAAATCCCTACCCGGTATGTGTATGGTATTAATGAATACAGTTTGTCTCCTGACAAAGTAGGGGCTGCTGTAACACGTTTGCCGGGTGGTGATAAGATGAACTCTAAAGTTTGGTGGGATCAATAATAACATTTGGGAATAATGACCGGCTTGATGGTTATTATTCCCTATTAAAGTTTTTTAAAAAATATAAACATGAAAATGATAAAATATACCAAATGCCTCGCAGTTCTTGCATTGGTTGCCGGACTTATCACCTCTTGTGAGAAAGTAAAATCTCCCGATCCGTTGAATAATGCCGGACAAACAGTTGTAAAACTTATCGACGGTGGCCAACCAGGTATTAGAAAATTTGCAATCGACTTTGTTCCGACTCCTACCAATTTAACGTTGGCGGATCTTAGAAGAGATGTATCTAACAATGCGGAATTGAATCGCACCATGAATGTTACGATCATTGATGATACCGCAGCATTTCGTGCTTACAATGTTTCAAGTGGCGCAGGGTTAATTTACCTCCCGGCTGCTTTTTATACCATTAAGCCTGCAACCCCAAAAACTGGCGGTATGGGCGGTCGTTTTAATATCGTGATGAACCCAGGTGAATTCGCAAAACCAATTGACATCGTGATTCCAGATGCAACCGTATTGGATCCAAGTTCCAAATATGGTCTTGCTTTCACCATTATTTCAGCTGATGCTGATGGGGTTATTTCTTTTAATAGAACGGTAGTAGTAGAAATTGGTGCAAAAAATAACTACGATGGTGAATATAACCTCAGAGGTTTCCATAACCGTCCAGGGTTTCAGTTTATCTACGATCAAACGATACACATGATCACAACTGGTGCTAATTCAGTTATTTTTTATTGGCCTGCTGCTGGCTCAATAGGTCATCCCATCCAAACTCCTACCGGTGTTTCATGGTACGGCCCAACTGTCGCTCCTCATGTAGTGTTTGATCCTTCCACTAACCTTGTAACAAACGTATTTAACAATGCAAGTGGTCCAGTGATTGACATCTTTGCAGGGACTAATAGTGGTCAAGGAAGATTTATTCCTTCTACCAAAGCGATGTTTGTTTATTGGAGATACAACATGAACAATGATAGAGCTTTCATGGATACTCTTACTTATATCGGTCCAAGATAATGCTAGATTCTTAAAATATTTAAAAGCCCCTGTTCGTTACGAATAGGGGCTTTTAATTTACCTTTGTTTAAAATAAACACGATATGTCTACAAATAACGCCGATGATCAACAACTTAACATAGAAATTTCTGAAGAAATGGCCGAAGGTACTTATGCCAATTTAGCGATCATCACTCACAGTCACGCAGAGTTTGTGCTGGATTTTGTAAACGTAATGCCGGGCGCTCCTAAAAGCAAAGTAAAAAGCAGGATCATCTTAACGCCTTTCCATGCCAAAAGGCTCATGAAAGCCATCGTTGAAAATGTGCAAAAATTTGAAACCACCAATGGCACCATTCAAGACCTCGAAGCGCTTGAAATCCCCTTTAACTTTGGTGGGCCTACCGCACAGGCGTAGCGCTTTAACTCGAAATTAGTTAACTTTCAAATAAATAATTTCTCTAAGACAGCGCTGCGCTATCAATATAACACCAGTTTAAATTAAAGCTTCATCTGCAAAACTGAAGTAGCCTTCTTCGCTTACGATGATATGGTCAGCTACCTTGATATCCAAATAGGATGCTGCTTTTACTATCTTTTGTGTGATGTCTTCATCAGCTTTACTCGGTCTTAAATTTCCAGAGGGATGGTTGTGGCTCAATATAATTACACTTGCCCCTAACTGAACGGCCTGTTTTAAAATAATCCTTGGATCGGCCACCGTTCCAGAAATACCGCCGCTGCTGATGATTTGGAAATCGATGATTTTATTTGCCCGGTTCAAAAAAACGACCGCAAAAACTTCATGGGTATAATCTTTCAACTTTGTTTTAAGGTATCCTGCCACATCCTGGCTGCTTTTTACCACTGATTTTTGAAGGAAATGCCCACTCTCCCGTCTTCTTCCAATTTCTAGTGCTGCCGCAATGGCAATCGCTTTTGCAGGGCCGATGCCTCTGATCTGGCAGAAGTCTTTTATATTCAACTTCCCCAATTCATTGAGGTTGTTTTTACCCAGCAATAAAATTTGTTTGGCAAGATCAAGCGCAGAGCTTTCTTGATTTCCATTGTTAATGAGGATGGCCAGCAGTTCCGAATCGCTCAGCGCCGAGGCACCTTTTAACAGCATTTTTTCTCTGGGACGATCATCTGCAGCCCACAATTTGATGGGGGTAGCTCCATTTTTTTTATTAGTTTCCATAAAGACAATTTTTTAGTCTTATAAAATGTATTTTCGCAATTCTTCACCTTAAAACAGCATTAACTGCTATTACATGGAATCAAATGCAAAAATATTTTCAGGTACGGGTTCGCAGTATCTGGCAGAAAAAATAGCCAAAAAATTTGGAGAACCACTCGGTCAGGTAAATATACAAACCTTTAGCGATGGAGAAATAGGGGTAGAGTTTAAAGAAAGTATTCGTGGGAGGTTCGTTTTCCTGATCCAAAGCACTTTCGCTCCAGCCAACAACCTCATGGAATTATTGCTGATGATAGACGCCGCCAAAAGAGCGTCTGCTTACAAAGTCATTGCGGTGATTCCCTACTACGGGTATGCCCGTCAGGATAGAAAAGACAGACCAAGGGTAGCCATTGGTAGTAAGCTGGTAGCTAATATGCTCACCGCTGCTGGCGCTGATAGGGTGATCACCATGGATCTTCACGCTCCGCAAATTCAAGGTTATTTTGATATACCGGTAGATCACTTAGATTCCTCGGCCATCTTCATTCCGTACATAGAAAATTTACAATTAGAAAATCTAACTTTCGCAGCTCCTGATGTAGGCAGTGCTAACAGAATCCGAGAAGTAGCTTCTTATTTTGAGTGTGAAATGGTGATTTGTGACAAACACCGCAAACGAGCCAATGAAATTGCCAGTATGGTGGTAATCGGCGACGTAACAGGAAGAGACATCGTGCTAATAGATGACATTTGTGATACGGGCGGAACGCTGGCGAAAAGCGCCGGACTCATGATTGAAAAAGGAGCCAGAAGCGTGCGTGCACTTTGTACACACCCTGTATTGAGTGGCAATGCCTATGAAAATATTCAAAACAGCGTCTTAGACGAACTGGTGGTGTGTGACACGATTCCTGTGAAACCAGGTTACGATAAAATCAAAGTTTTGTCAACAGATGAATTGTTTGCAGTGACCATCCGAAATGCTTTCGAAAATAAAAGTATTAATAGCTTGTTTATCAGGGGTAGAAAGCGCTAAAAAGACGGATTAAAAGCCTTTAAAAACTATTAAACAAAACATTTGCTATACATGAGGCGTATCTGATGAATTTCCTTACCTTTGCGCCTCATAAAAAATTATAATAATGAAAACAATTACAATCGAAGGACAACTGAGGACCGAAAGCGGAAAAAAAGCCACCCGCCAACTTCGCTCTCAGAATATGGTGCCAGCTGTAATTTATGGTGGTACAACTGAAATCAGTTTCGCCGCTCCGGCAGCTGCTTTCAAAAACATCGTTTACACATCTGAATTTATGATTGCCGAGGTGAATGTGGATGGCAAAAATTACCGTTGTATTTTAAAAGATCTTCAATTCAATAAAGTATCTGATGCGTTAACGCACATCGATTTTCTTGAGTTGGTAGAAGACAAAAAAGTGATTGCTCAATTGCCACTCCGATACGTGGGAACACCCGCAGGTGTGAAAGCTGGTGGTAAATTAGTAACCAAAATGAAATCAGTAAAGGTAAAAACCTTGCCTAAATACCTGAAAGAGCAAATCGACGTAGATATCAACGCGCTGGAACTGAACGAGAATATTCGTGTGCAGGACATTGTAGCTGAAAACATGGAGATTCTGAATTCACCACGTATTCCTATCGCTTCTGTAACGATGACTCGTCAATTGAAACAAGACGAAGCAACCGCTGCTAAAGTCGCAAAAAAATAATACAACAACCGTTGATAAAATAAATGCCCTCTCCATAGGGCATTTATTATTTACACATATAGGCAAAAGTTAAATTAAATTATCTTTGCCACCTCAAAAATGATTACTCATGGGAATCGATAAAAATACCCTGATTGGATTTAGCTTAATAGCAGCGCTACTCATCGCGATGTTTGCCATCAACAGTAGAAGCAGACTTGCTTTAGAAGGGGAAAAGAAAAGAATCGAAGACTCTATTGCTGCTTTGAAACCAAAACTAGATAGCAATGCTGCGTTGATCAATACTGCTGTTACTGATACCAACAAAAAAATTGCCCTGGTACCCGCTTCTCCTTTTCAACAACCGTCAGCTACTGAAACTTTTACTGAAGTTCAAAACGACTTGATGGTCATTCGTTTTTCTAATAAAGGAGCACAGCCAGTAAAAGTGACCCTGAAGCAGTTTAAAACTGCTGATGGCAAAGAGGTGGTATTGCAAGACGGTCCTTTTAATCGTTTTTCCTACACTTTCAACAGTGCTAACAATAAAACAGAAGAATCCGCCAACATTTATTTTATGCCTGGCGTAGTTGTGGTAAATGCGGATAAAAGTCAATCGATTACTTTTACCGCATCTGACTCTACTGGTAAAAAAATGGTACACCAGTACAACATCAAACCTGCTGATTATATGCTGGACCTGAATTTAACGTTGAACGGTGTTCCTCAACTGTTTACCCAAAATACCGTCAAGTTTTTGTGGCAGGCAGAAGCCTCCAAAATTGAGAAAGATCAAAAATACGAAGCTACACAAACACAGATTTGTTACTCAGAAGGGGGCGATTTTGACTTTGAACACTTGGGCAGTGGCGACAATGTGAAATTTCAAAAGCCGGTGGATTGGTTATCGGTGAAACAACAATTTTTTGCTTCAGCCTTGCTTTCTAAAAATAAATTTAATACAGCAGAAATAAGCTGGACAGTTCCTGCAGATACCGGTAAATATATTACCCGGTTGGTGGCCAATGCTTCGATGGTTTTGCCAGCAAGTGAAAATGCGATCATCCCGCTTCAGTTGTATTATGGCCCAAGCGATTATCATATCCTCAAGCAGTATAACAATTCAATGGAAAATATAGTGCCCTACGGTACGGGTGTTTTTGCTTTTGTAAAATACATCAACAGATACTTTCTATTGCCAGTATTCGATTTTCTTCGGGGGAATGTTGCGAGTATGGGTATTGTGATCTTGCTGCTTACCTTGCTTATTCGACTCATCACTTCACCAATCTTATATAAGAGTTACTTAAGTGGTGCAAAAATGAAAGCGCTGAAACCAGAAGTGGACGCTTTGAAAGAAAAATTCAAAGACGATCAGCAAGCCTTTGGTATGGAACAAATGAAATTGTGGCGCAGCGCAGGCGTAAGCCCGTTGGGTGGATGTTTGCCTGCCATATTACAGATTCCGATCTTTATGTCTCTCTACTATTTCTTTCAATCAAATATCGATTTGAGGGGTAAGAACTTTCTTTGGGCAGATGATTTAGCACAGTACGATTCAATTTTGCAACTTCCCTTTAATATACCGTTTTATGGGGATCACGTGAGTTTATTTACCATCACCGCTACCCTTACCAGTTTACTGATCTCCGTTTACAGCATGAGCAACATGCAGGATAACAGCAACCCTGTTATGAAATATATGCCATATATATTTCCGGTGTTTTTGTTATTCATTTTCAATACCCTTCCATCGGCGCTTACTTGGTATTATACAGTATCAAATACCATTACACTCATATTACAAATCATTATCCAGAAATATATTATCAACCATGGTAAAATTCTGGCACAGATCAATGAGAATAGAAAAAAACCGGTCAAAAAATCTAAGCTACAAGCAAGGGTAGAAGCCATGCAAGAGTCTCAGAAAAAAGTGCAGGGTATGAAGAATAAGAATGTAAAAAAGTAAAAGAATTCGTTAAAATATATAGAACCCGTACTGTTTGTTAGTGCGGGTTTTTCAATGCCAACACATACCGTACCGTTTGGCATCATATTGTGTTATCTTTATGCTAACCAAGAAAATATATGATGAACAAAATTTTTAAATATTATTTGGCAACTGCCTTGTTTTCTTTTCTGATGCTCTGTACAAAAGATACCACAGCACAGAAACCTTTTGTAGAAGGAAGTTTGCAATATAATATCACCATCATTTCTGCTAAATCTGAAACCCCTGATATTAATTCTTTAAACGGAGCTACCCTCGAAGTTTTTCTGAAGCCCAATCAAAGCAGAACAGAAATGAAAAGTTCAGTAGGCGTTGAAACAACCGTATTTGATAGTAAAATAAATAAAGGATTTATTTTAAAAGAATATAGCGGTCAGAAGTTATTGATATCTATGAATGCTAATAATTGGGCAGAGAAGAATCGTTTGTACGAATCGCTTCAGTTTACCATATCCGATGAAAGAACGATGATCTCTGGTTACTCCTGCAAAAAAGCAACCGCAAGTTTGCCTGATGGTAAAAGTTTTGTGGTTTACTTTAATCCGGATATCACTTTAAGCAATAAGAGTTACAACAATACCTTTGCACAATTACCTGGGCTGCCCGTTCAGTATGTAATGCAATCTGGTAACATTAGTTTTAAGTATACGCTAAGTAAGATCGCCTACGAAGCAATAGCGTCTGCCAAGTTTGATCCACCCAAATCTGGCTTCAGAGTGATGACGTATGAAGAGAATCAACAGCTGAAAAGAAATTAAAATATGCTGCAATAAAAAAAGACCTCGTAGAGGTCCGTTTTATAATTTAGGCTTGATAATTAACTTCATTCCGGTGTAGCCTTGTTTTACCTCCGGTATAATTATTTTTTGCTTGTAGGGAACCACGTAGATGGTGTTTCCTTTTTGGTAGGTTACCAGGTTGTTGGTAGTTAAAGATGTTTTATCGCTGCTGACCCCAGTTAAAAGAGAACCTTTATACTTCAGGCCCGTTTTTAAATTAAGAGAGATCGCAGATTTAAAATTGCTGTTGTTCTTTTTCGCTTTTCCCACGCCCCGATCTGCCAATGAAGTAAACATAATTCCATTTAGAACGGCGGTAAGCAGTACGATCTTGGTTATTTTACTCATTGTTAAAAATTGATGGTACAAATATATAACATTTTTTTTGGTAAAATGTTGCCGTTCATCAAAACAATTAACAAAACAGTTAATCACATGCCTGTTTATAACTAATGCCGCTTAAAACGTGCGTTTACTGTTTTTTTTGCTTAAATTACCGCAACCTACACTAGAAACATGAGTAAGAACCCATACAGACAGGAACGGGAGGAACTAAAAAACCTACTCCAGCAATTGCAGAACCTCAAGGATGGCAAACCAAATTCTTTCATTGAAGAAGATGGCTTTGAGCGAATTGTGGAACATCTCGAAGATATTGAAGCTTACAATGAGGCGCTGGAAGCCTGCGAACTTGCCATAAACCAATACCCTTATTCCTCCGGACTATTATTGATGACAGGGAATACTTTGATCATTCTTAAAAAATACAAGGAGGCCCTACAGGTGTTGGAACAATCTGAATTGCTAGACAGCTCCGATACCAATTTATACATTTTAAAAACCGACGTTTATCTGGCGCTAGATCAGCAAGAAAAAGCGGCAGCATTGCTCGAAAATGCCATTCATTATTTTGAAGGAGAAGAGAAAACGGATCTGTTGTTTGAACTGGCAGACGTTTATGACGATTATGAAAATTTCGAAAAAGTATTCGACTGCTTTTTAGAAATCCTGAAACTGGATCCCAATAATGAAGAAGCGCTATACAAAATATGTTTTTGGACAGATTTTACCGGGCGAAACGAAGAGAGTATCAATTTACACCAAGGCATAATCGAATCCTTCCCGTTCAACGAACTAGCCTGGTTTAATCTGGGGGCAGCCTACCAAGGTTTAAAACTACATGAAAAAGCAATTGATGCCTATCAGTATGCAGCGGCCATTAACGAAAAATTCGATTTCGCCTATCGCAATATGGCAGACGCATATATCAGACTGAGAAAGTACAAAGAAGCCATTGAATGCATGGAAAAAGTGATGGAATTGGCAAGGCCTGAAGGAGTTGTCTATGAGGCCATTGGACATTGCTACGATAAACTCGCCAATTTTGCTCAAGCCAGGTTTCATTATAAGAAAGCCAGCCACCTCAACGCAGAAGATAGCCAACTGTATTACAAAATAGCATGTACCTACATGAACGAAGCCGCCTGGCAGCCTGCTATCAAACTACTGTTAACAGCCACCAGAATGTTTAAAATGCAGCCCGAATACAACCTGGCGCTCGGACAATGTTACATGCAGCTGAACAATATTGAAGAAGCGATTACCTACTTTGGAAACGTAGTTAGGGTAAGGCCCAAAAATATCAGCGGTTGGACAGAACTTTTGAAGTGCATGTTAGCCGCCGGCATGATTGAAGAGGGCAAAGAATATGCTGACTTTGCACTGGAGCAGACCGACCGTAAACCCCTGTTTTATTTTTACAAAAGCATGTTTTTGTTTGCAGACGGTAAACATAAAGAAGCAGCACTCCAACTTGAGAATGGCATGGCTGCCAATCCGAGACTGATCAAAAAATTTATAGAACTAAATCCTTCTATACTTCAACACCCTGTAGTAGTAGAAATTATCGCACGGTATAAAAAAAAGAAGTCTATCAGATAGGTCTTTTATATACTCTGAATAGTTAGCCCCATTTGAATTACATTTGCAGCCTTAAATAACCAATTTATATATGAATTTTAACTTGACTCAGATCCCCGAACGTAATTTGAAACCACGGGATCATGGAATTACCATGGTAATGGATAAAGGCCTTAGTGTACAAGAGGCCAAAAACTTTATGAGCGCTTCACATCCTCACGTAGATATAGTAAAACTTGGATTTGGAACGGCATATGTTACGCCTAATTTAAAAGAAAAACTGGAAGTATATAGGTCGTACGACATCCCTGTTTATTTTGGAGGAACCTTGTTTGAAGCATTTTTGATCAGAAATCAGTTTGAAGATTATATCAACGTTTGTAAAGAATTTGGTATTTCATATATGGAAGTAAGTGATGGTTCCATTACCATACCCCACGCAGAAAAATGTGGTTATATTGAAAAGTTGATGAAACATGGCATCGTGTTGAGTGAGGTAGGTAGCAAAGATGCAGCGCACATTATTCCTCCATATAAGTGGATAGAATTGATGCGGGCAGAGTTAAGCGCAGGATCTACTTATGTGATTGCAGAGGCTAGAGAAGCAGGTAACGTTGGTATCTATAGAGGTTCCGGTGAAGTAAGGGAAGGATTGGTGCAAGAGATACTGACACAGATTCCAGAAGAAAAAATTATTTGGGAGGCACCTCAAAAAGCACAACAACTCTATTTTCTGGAGTTGATAGGCTGCAATGTAAATTTGGGTAACATAGCCCCGTCAGAAATGATTGCACTGGAAGCGATGCGCATTGGATTAAGAGGCGATACTTTTGAACTCTATCTGAATAAAGAAAACATTTGATGAATTTATACGGTTTGATAGGCTATCCTCTAGGTCACTCTTTTTCAAAACAATTCTTTAATGACAAGTTTGAAAAAGAAGGTCTGGAGGATTGTTTTTTTGAATTATATCCTTTAGCACAGATTAACGACTTATTGCCCTTGTTGGCGGCCACACCTTCATTAAAAGGCCTGGCTGTTACGATTCCTTACAAGCAGTCAGTTATTCCTTTTTTAACTACATGTTCTGAAGAAGCAGTTGCCATTGGCGCAGTCAATTGTATCAGCATTGAAGGAACTCAACTAAAAGGTTACAATACGGATGTGGTCGGCTTTGAGAAGTCATTTACAAAACTATTACAGCAGCACCATACCAAGGCTTTGATACTCGGAACAGGCGGCGCTTCCAAAGCTGTTCAATATGTTTTGAATAAACTGGAGATCCCTTTTCTACTGGTTTCCAGAAAGGCGGATGCGTCTAACAATATATTGGCTTACGAAGAAGTTGACCAACAGATCATCTCTGAACATACCATCATTATTAATAGCACCCCACTGGGGATGACTCCGGATGAAGCTTCAAAACCTCCCATACCATACACCGCCATTTCGGATCAGCATTATTTATACGACCTCGTTTACAAACCGGCTGTGACTGCATTTTTAATTGAAGGCGAAAAACGAAAGTCGGTTACAAAAAATGGTTTTGAAATGCTTTTATTGCAAGCAGAGGAAAACTGGAAGATATGGAACAATGGCTGATACCGTTTTGTAAACAGCTTTACTACTGATCTATATTTCAGTTCTTAACATTTATTTTTTTTAAAAAAAGATCCGGCAAGCTACTCACTTTTTTAAGTTCATAGTGATAACAAACCATGCCTGTTTTTGCAATAGCGATCAGGGTTTGTTGCTGGTTGCTAATTTCGTACACCAGTTCAAAACTCAGTGCTGATGTATCTCCCAGGTATAATTTTATATTCAGTACATCTCCGTAAAACGATTCGTTTTTATACACCACAGCAAGGTCACTCATGATCAATCCGACCCCTTCGATCGAAAGTTCGGTGTACTGCAATGACTGCAACCATAATACGCGTGCTTCGTGCAATATGCCCACGAGCGAGTCATTACCGAGGTGATTGCCATAGTTGATGTCTGAGATTCTAACCCGAATGTTACAATCAAATAGTAGATGAGTGGGGATATCGATTTTAACTCTGGCCATGTTGTGTTCTTAGAAAATCAATGAATTTTTCGGTTGCTTTTTTTCGGTGACTGTAGATAGATTTTTCATCCATCGACATTTCAGCAAAAGTTTTCTCGGCACCATCAGGAACAAACAAAGGGTCATATCCAAAACCTTCGGAGCCTTTTTTTTCGGTCAGGATATTTCCTTTGCAAATGCCTTCGAACTGATATTCCTTTCCGTTAAATATCAGGGAGATGATGGTTCGAAATTGTGCAGTTCTGTTGCTTTCCCCTCCTAAGGAAAAAAGAAGTTTGTGGTTGTTGTCTGTAAAAGATTCTCCGGATGCGTATCGGGCACTTTTTACCCCTGGGGCTCCTTGAAGAGCTGCCACTTCTAAGCCAGTATCCTCACTAAAACAATCCATTCCGGTCAACGCAAAAATCACCGTAGATTTTTCTGTGGCATTTGCTTCCAATGAATCATGTGGCTCGGGAATATCAATGTCAATGCCCGCATCTTTCAAAGAATTTATATGGAATGAATCACCAAGGATGTACTTTATTTCGTTGACTTTATGTTGGTTATTAGTGGCAAAGATCAGTCTGCTTTTTTTCGACATGA
The DNA here is from genome assembly GCA_038249665.1 of Chitinophagales bacterium. GTDB lineage: Bacteria > Bacteroidota > Bacteroidia > Chitinophagales > Chitinophagaceae > Ferruginibacter. The sequence continues at coordinate 5,542 of JBBSDF010000016.1, read as the reverse complement.
TACCAGAAAATTAATTAAAGAAATATTGTTGAAGGGACGTCCAAAGTTGTTTTTTCATTTCTTTGTTGGCAGCCAGTGCGCTGATAGCCGGAGAGCTGATATAAGTTTGGTGGTTGTAGCGCTGTAACTGGTAGTTTGGGAACTGTAATGGGAAATCGAGTTGTACCGGCTGTATTCCAAACAACAACACTAGCGTTGGTGAAAATACTTCCATTAAAGCGCTGTAAGTGATGTTTTTATTTTTACTTGCATTAACGATAGCCACATCCGCCATCGTTAGTTTACAGGCAGATAAAATACTCAACAACAATCCCAGGTCTTCATCATTTAGGTACGCCGTATTTTCTTCGTCAACCACAATCAATGTCTTTCTTTCGTTTTTTCCTAAAAAAGAGATGCTGCTCTGTACTTTTGTGGGCGTAGATGATTGTACAACATCTAACTGTACAAGGGTTTTCTTGTACAAATCCGTTACTAAAAATGTGCTCAGTTGAATATTGTCTAAACTCATAAAACCTGCCCTTACTGGCCTTTTTTTTCGTTTCTTTGTTGTAAAATTAACGATTATGATTGCAGCCGCAGATTTTAATATTACCAAAGTAGAAAGGAGTAAACTAAAAGACATCAATTTAGAAAATATTCCTTTTGGAAAATACTTCACAGACTACATGCTGGAGGTAGATTATGAAGATGGCGAATGGAAAACTCCCGAGATCAAACCTTACCAACCTTTATTGTTGGAGCCTTCAATGGCCGCCATACATTATGGACAAGCGATATTTGAAGGAATCAAAGCCTATAAAAATGAGGCTGGGGAGGCTTATATTTTCAGACCACAGGAAAACTACAAACGCTTTAATATTTCTGCTGCAAGAATGCAGATGCCTGAAATTCCGGAAGATATTTTTATGGAGGGGATGAAATTACTGATCAGCATGGACAGCAGCTGGATCCCTTCAAAGCCGGATCACTCTTTGTACATCCGTCCCTTTATGTTTAGTACCGACGAAATGATTGGTGTTAAACCCAGCGAAAAGTATAAGTTCATGATCATTTTGAGTCCTACAGGCCCTTATTACGCAACACCTATGCGTATTTACGTAGAGGAACAGTACGTTCGTGCTGCTCCAGGCGGGGTAGGAGGCGCCAAAGCTGCCGGTAATTATGGGGCTGCCATGTTTGCCACCGCAGAGGCTAAGAAAAAAGGTTACGACCAAGTTCTGTGGACAGATGCCCATGAGCACAAGTATGTTCAAGAGTGCGGAACAATGAATGTGTTCTTCATCATCGGCAATACCGCCATTACGCCAGCACTGGAGCAGGGCACCATTTTGGCGGGCATTACCCGCGATAGTGTGATTACATTATTGAAGGAAATGGGTTTTCAGGTAGAAGAAAGGCTGTTGTCTATTGATGATGTGATAGCAGCACACAAAGCAGGGTTGTTGTATGAAGTATTTGGAACCGGCACGGCCGCTACTATCTCGTTGATCAAAGAACTACGCTACAAAGACTATGTCATGGAATTTGACGTAAATAAATGGCAAACTGCTCCTGAAATCAAAAAGATGCTGAACGACATTCGTTATGGCAGAAGGGCCGATACACATCAATGGATGGTGAAAATCTGAGGTAAGAAACAACTATTTGACAGTAAAAACCGCCTTCGTGGCGGTTTTTCCATTATTTTTTGAAAAAAGTTGAATATTTTTTACAAATCTGTTTCTTTATTAAATCATAATACCTACCTTTGCCGTCCGAAAAAAAAGGTTAATTAATGCCAACTATTCAACAATTAGTAAGAAAAGGTAGAGAAATTATTAAGGCTAAAAGCAAGTCCAGAGCACTGGATGCTTGTCCACAGCGTAGAGGTGTATGTACCAGGGTATATACTACCACTCCAAAGAAGCCAAACTCTGCTTTGCGTAAGGTAGCAAAAGTTCGTTTGACCAATAAGATTGAGGTGATTGCCTACATCCCAGGTGAAGGACACAACTTGCAGGAACATAGTATTGTACTGATCCGTGGTGGAAGGGTAAAAGATTTACCAGGTGTACGTTATCACATCGTGCGTGGTAGTTTGGATACTGCAGGTGTAAAAGACCGCAAGCAAAGCCGTAGTAAATACGGAACCAAAAAAGCAAAAAAATAATACATAACAGTGTATAGTATCTAATAAAGTACTAAGACTTAAAATAAAAGAACAATGCGTAAAGCACAAGCCAAAAAACTCCCTTTAGCACCAGATCCAAAGTTTAACGATAAACTGGTAACACGTTTTGTAAACAACCTGATGTGGGAAGGAAAAAAAAGTGGAGCATTCAATATTTTCTATGACGCATTGGATAAGGTAGCTAAAATTACCGGTGAAGATGGATACGAAGTTTGGAAAAAAGCTTTGACCAACATCACTCCTGGTGTAGAGGTTCGTAGTCGCCGTATTGGTGGTGCTACCTTCCAGATTCCAGCTGAGGTTCGTCCAGACAGAAAAGTGTCTTTGAGCATCAAATGGATGGTGCGTTTCAGTCGTGACAGAAACGGTCGTAGCATGGCTGACAAGTTGGCCAACGAAATTGTTGCCGCCAGCAAAGGTGAAGGTGCTTCTTACAAGAAAAAAGAAGATACCCATCGTATGGCTGAAGCCAACAAAGCGTTTGCGCATTTTAAAGTATAACCTAATACAACTTTTTATTATAGCCACCATCTTTTTGTAGATGGTGGTTTTTTTATGTCAGCCAAGCAAAGGCCACATAAAATCTTATAAATTGTTTGGGTGTTCCAATACCAGCTTACATCGATCTGAACTATAATTTTACTAAGTACTTTTTTTATCGAAATACTCCGGCATAGATAAGCATGTTCCAAACCCTTTTGCACAAAAAGCTATACGAAATTTCACGCACTTCACATGTTGGTATTACAAGCAGGATCAAAACTGTCGGTAAGTTATTTTGGGACAGGGGAAATATTAGGCATTCAACTTATGGATTCATTTTATCTTAACTTAGACTCTTAAGTAACTAATTGTTAATGATTGATTTTCAATTCTGATTTTTTCTGGAAAAAATTGATTGATTTTTGATATCAACAATTGTTGCTTCGCACGTCTCTATCGCCTGCCGCGGGCTTTTTTTCTTTTTTGTCGAAGATCCCGGCATTTGTCGGGGCTCTTCAAAAAATCCCGTCTTTCGCTGGGGCCTGAGGCAAAAACGAGCCCGCCAACCAATGACACCCCGTTTGGCGGCGGCACACTGATGGAGCTTTTGTACTACTATAAACTTAACACATGTTCCTTGATGTTGAACGAAAGCAGCCACTGCTTCAATATTCCGAAGGCATGATCCATATTTTTTCGCCTCTTTTCTTAAAGTTATTTTACCATGTTTGGAGTTTCAACTGCTGAATTCTTGATAAAATAAGTTTTACAAAGAAGGGTAAAAAAGCAAACTAAATTCGATAAGAATTTAAGTACTCATATTGTGTTAGAATTGTGAATGCCATTAATTCACCACTATAAAGTTATTTCCGCTCAGGATAGTTAATAAGCCTCCTGGCAGTTCGATCGTCAATGTGTTGACGGTAGCATCTGCGTTTACATTCACTATGTGCCGGATAGTAACGTTGGCATTGAGGGGTGGTACGCTGTTGTTGTTCCAAATGGCTGGATTGTTCCAGTTGCCATTGGCGATGGTAATATAATCGGCTATGGCTGGCCCCGCCAGTGTTCCGTTTGCCAATAGTTTGGAACTGTAAATATCGGGCGTGGGATTTCTAAAATCTTCCCAGGCTGCAATTACAGAGGTATCTTCACTGAGTACTACTCTTAGTGCAGCGGGTGTGGCGTTGCTATTATTTGCGATGGGAATCCCTGCAATGTTCCACAATAGGTTGCCTGCAGTATCTAATTTTTGAGCCTGAATGCTGGAAATGTTATTGAAGGCTTCATAGACACAAATGTATTGGTGGTTGCTGTCGAGTACCAGCCTCGCCGTATTTACAATATCACTTGCGGGTGTTACAAATACTCCAGTGCTGAGCCATGATTTAACACCAGCATTGCTGATGTTCTGCATCATCAACCGGAAGTTGGTTTGATTTTGCCATGCAATAACTGCCCCGCCTGATCCATTCGGGATGACAGAAGTGACAGTCTCATTTTGTACAGTATTAGCCACCACTACTCCGTTGCTTGTCCATAAGGCCGTACCAGTTGCATTTAATTTCTGTGTGTAAATGTCGAAAATGCTATTGCCAGCAGGGTCATTTCTGCCGTCATTGAATACGAAAATGGCTCCACCATCGAATGTAGGAATCACGCCTGCTGCCGCGTCGGTGTTTTGCCTGTATGGTGCGGTACATACCGGTACTCCTAAAGCTCCCCAAAGGGCAGTACCAGATCCATTTAAGCGTTGTGCATAAAGGTCTAAGTTGATGAGCGGGTCGGGGTTAAATTGATCAAATAAGAATAAGTAGTTATCTCCGTTGGGAATATTTCGGGTATCTGTGAGCAGGAATATTGCGCCATTATTGCCATCGGGTACAACCGTGCTGGCCCATCTAAAACCACCACCATCTGCTACAATTACTCCATTAGCAGCCCATTGAACTACTCCTGTGGTATTAACACGTTGAGCAGACACTGTTTTGTTGGTGAGGTAATCTTCCCAATTCCAAGCTACGATAACGCCGGTTCCTCCATCTGTGCACATGAACACATCTGTTTCATCTCGATTGATAGTTTCTGTAATTCGAATACCATTGATTGTCCATAAGAGTGCTCCTGTTGCATTGACGTGCTGCATATACACTTCTCCAAGAATTCCATCCACATCATCTCTGAAATCTATCCAGGCTAAGTAAGCCCCGCCGGCCCCATCGGCGATAGCAGTATGCTTGATGTGTTGACTGGCACCGCTTCGGATAAGCACCGGGTTAGTACTATCGCCCCATGCAATGATGCCATTTGCGTTTATTTTTTGAGCATAAAGATTTGTGGTGTTTGCGTCTTGTATTACTACGATAGCTCCTCCGGCTAGGTCTCTTACCAATGCGGGCTCGATTTCTGAATGTGATGTGTTACTACTAAAAGCTTTGTTGACCGAAGGATCATTGACCCATTGGGCACTGCCCCGTAGGTTGCCGATGCTAATCAGTAAAAGAATAAAGTAAAGCTTTTTCAAGAGTATGATACAGTTTTGAGGTATTTTAAAGGTTAAAATTTGAAAACGTAAATTACGCCAAAAAGTCTTAGCATAGGTAACTTATGGTATTAAAATGTAAGTCATGCGCGTAATGATGATAGCAGACTGTATATTTTCAAATAAATTCCTTTGAAAACTTATATAAAATCCTTACCTTTGCGGCGCTAAATGCTTTGGCAAAAAAGGATGGCGACCAACGATTTAGCGTTATATGAGATCATAAACAACATATCGACACCCTGGTACAATAGAGTCAATGAGTGCCATCTACGGGTAAAGTTGCATTCAGCCACAAAAAGTCTGCTGAACAGCAAACAAAAAGTACAAGAGTGCGACGCAAG
>JBBSDF010000015.1:0-69984 GCA_038249665.1 Chitinophagales bacterium | reverse complement strand
TTGATATCGGGCTTTTTAAAAACAGGATAACAATTACCGCCGATTATTATAAATCAATTACTTCAGATTTATTGTTCAATGTGCCCTTACCACAGTATTCGGGGTATACAACCCAGATTAAAAACATAGGTAAAATTGAAAATAAGGGTTTTGAATTTGCAGTCAACTCAAAGAATTTAACGGGTAATTTTGAATGGAATACCGACTTCAACATTTCATTTAACACTAATAAAGTGCTTGCCCTGCCTGGCGGCACAGACATTATTTATGCCAATGCTCCAGGGCACATGGTTGGTATTGGAAATTCAGCCCAGATATTAAGGGTGGGACAACCTGTGGGCAGTTTTTTTGGCTGGGAATACGACGGCGTTTACCAGGCAGGTGCCACCTTTATACCGGGTGGTGGATTTGAGCAGGCAGCCGGCGGTGAAAGCTTCAGGGATATAAGTGGAAAAAAAGATCCTAGCGGAGCCCAGCTTTTTCAACCAGACGGTATTTTGAATAATGATGATAGAACGGTTATTGGTGATCCTAATCCCGATTTTATCTGGGGTTTTAATAATGAATTTACCTATCGAAATTTCGATTTAAATTGTTTTATTCAAGGTTCACAAGGAAATGATGTGCTCAGTTACACGCTATTAGAGTTGGAAACTTTATCAGGAATTAATAATACAACTACCGAAGGTTTAAATAGATGGACAACTACAAATACAAATACAAATATTCCAAGAGCTTTTGCCGGTAGGCCGCAAAGAGTTTCTAGTCGTTTTATTTTTAACGGAAGTTATGTTCGGTTTAAAAATCTTGCATTAGGTTATACCTTGCCCACTGAAATGCTGACAAGAATAAAGTTACAAAAAGTGCGGCTTTATGTTAGTGCCCAAAATATTTTTACTATTACACAATATAGAGGTTATGACCCTGAGGTTAATTACAGAAACTCTAATTTGAATGCTGGGGCAGACTATGCAAGCTATCCCAATGCAAGATCATTTACTGCTGGAATAAACATCATCTTTTAACTTTCTAAACTTAAAAAAATGAAAAAGATATTTTTATATATTTTAACACTTGTTACCCTTTTTTATGTTTCTGGGTGCAAAAAAACATTAGAAGAAAATCCTATAGGTTTGCTTGCTCCACAAAGCTTTTTTAAAGAAAAAAAAGATGTTGAGGCTGCTGTATTTGGTGCTTATGGAATATTAGCGTCCGAACCTTTGTATGGTCGACAATTTGTAAATGCATTAATGTTGCGAAGCGATATGTGTGATATAGGTAACAGGGGTACAGTTGCAGCAAGAATTCAGGTAAACGACTTTAATATGGATGCCAACAATGCTATGGTAGCTGCATTCTGGCCTGCTTGGTACCAAGTAATTTCCGCTGTAAATTCAGCCGAAGCTGGTGCTAAATCACTTGGGTTGGCAGAAAACGACATAAACCCTCTGATTGCAGAAGCGAGGTTTGTTAGAGCCTTAAGTTATTATCATTTGGTAAGATGTTTTGGAGATGTTCCATTCATAGATTTTTTTGTATCTGACCCTGAGTTAGTTAAATCAATTGGAAAAACCAAAGAAGCAGATATTTATAAAAGTATTTTAAAAGATCTAGAATTTGCTAAACAATGGTTACCGGTTACTTATGTATCAGATGTTAGATCAAGACCTACAAAAGCAACTGCCGCTGCGTATTTAGCATCTGTATATTTGACAACTGCTGATTTTCCAAAAGCATATACTGAAGCTAAATGGGTAATTGATAATAAAGCAACTTACAATTATGAGTTAGAAGCAAATTACCAAGATTTATACAGAGCAGAATTAGCAGATAATATTAGAGAGACTATTTTTACAGTTGATTTTAAAGGGTTATTATTTGTAGGTTCGCAAAATGATGATTTGGTGGCACCAATGACTGGTATCCGTAATGTACCACAGAATGGTTTTGGAGTAGTAGTGCCATCGTTAGCTGTTTTTACAACTTGGGATGCTAGAGATTACCGACGAAGAGTAAGTTTTAACGATAGTACATTAAATGCTGCTGGTGTTATGATTAATTTTACCGCTTTCCCAAATGAAAAAAGACCTCATATAGCTAAATGGAGAAGGTTTCCAGGAAATGCTAATAATGATGGAAGATTCACAGACCATAATTATCCTGATATGCGATATGCCGAAATATTACTGATAGCCGCAGAAGCATTAACGGAAACAACAGGTCCCACTCTAGAAGCTATAGGCTATATCAATCTTATTAGGACCCGGGCAAGAAACTGGCCAGGCAACATTACTGGGATACCTGCAAATAGTGCGTTGGGTATTTTAACAAAACAAGAGCTAATTGATTTAATTTTAGAGGAAAGAAGATTAGAACTTTCTTTTGAATGGAAACGCTGGTATGATATAAAAAGAAGGCAATTAGGTGATATTGTATTTAAAGGCGCTAACTCTCTTGAACCCCGGCCAAACTTTACGTCATCAAGAGATTATTTATTTCCTCTACCGTTAACCGAATTACAAAATAATCCCAATTTGAATCCACAAAATACCGGATATTAAAAACAAATATGTCATGCTGTAATTTTTATTATTTTCCAGGTATTACTGCACTAACGATTTGTATTTAATGTATGTTCTAAATTATTCATTATGGAGAACTTTCGTTAGCAAAAGAACAAGGCTCTGTTTTTCAAATCATGCATGTAATAGTTACAACTATTTTTTCTTCAGTATTCAATTTTGTAATGAACCGATTTAAAATAATAATGGTTACTCCTTTCTTTTTGTTTGCAGGGTTTGTTGTAATTCCTGTTTGTAGTACATATGCACAAACCGATACTTCAAACTCATGGAATTCAAACACTCTATTACTTCCCTGGAAGATGCCTCAGCCTCTTAATAAAAGTAAGCGTAAAATGGTTGATTTGGATAAAGATGGTGACCCTGACCTTTTATATTATTTTATAAACAATAACATCCCTATAGTTTGGATAGATGATGATGATGATATGAAATGGATAGATGTCGAAGGAGATGCCGATAGTGATTGTTTATTAATAGACCGGAATATGGATGGCATTTTTGCAGGCCCTGAAGATTTTTCAATTGATTGGTGCGATGAAGATGGAGACGGGATAGCTGATATACAGGTGATAGTAAATAACGGCAGCGCAAACCACAGGAATTATTTCGACTGGGCATCAGAAATTATGTATGTGATGGATACAGACAAAGACCAAATTATGCATTACATTGATTGGAACTCTATTTCTATGTTAGCGTGGGAACATAATGGGCATGCAAATTTTTATGAAGACTATCATGGAAATACTACATTCATAAAAATGCATGCATCTTCTTTCCGGATTGATGACCTGCGGTATAGCTGGGAAAATCCGTTTCTTTTTTATGATACTGACCATGACGGATTTTCTGAAATGGCAATACGTTTTGTAAACACACCAGATTTCAGGCCAAAAGATAATTCTAACCCGCTTTTCAAAAATATAGATACTGCTTACGATGCACATTTTAACGGCATGATCGATTACGTTGGCATCACCTGGGATTTGGACAATGATAATTCATCAGGTAACGAATTTGATTTTGATATGAGCCTTTTATTGAAAGGTAAAGGGTTTGATTATAACAATCAGCAACACAAGTTTAAAAGCTTAAAAGGGCTAGGCACGCAAAGCGATTTTTTATTTTATGATAACCGGTGGAGAAAATTGGATGAACTGATTTATCCGGACCGGGACAGTGCCTGGAAACTTACTTTTAAAAAAGGCAACTGGAACTATTGCAGCCTCGTGTTTGATGAAGACGATGATTGCAATCGCTGGGAACGGGTAGAGTATTACGAGCCCAAAGACCTTTTTATAACAGGTTCAGGTAACGGCGGTATCGATAATAATCCGCAGGCAGATGTAATAGGTGATCGTGGAGAATTTGATACTGATTTTTCGGGTAAAGGAAAATTATACATTGGCGGTTTTGATGGAAGGATTCATTTGTACGGTGCCGAATGGGGAGCATGGCGCATAGATCAGACGGCTTATTCATTTCAGGGATATGGCGGGTTATACGACCGTTGGAAAGGCAAAGGCAGAATGCAGCAAGGGGTAGAAAAATTTGCTGTCATTAAATATGTAGATAGCGATAACAATGGCTTTATTGATAAGATGTATTATGACTTGGATGGAGATAAAAAATTTGAAGACAGCGTGTCATTTAAACAGTTAGGATTGGATGATATACAACCACTTTTTTCAAGTGAAGCGATGACTCAGGTAAAGGCAGAGGAACGGTTTAAAAATATAACAAACAACATATGGCAAAAGGCTGCCCTGGTTATTGCTATTGCAGAAAAAAACGGTATCAGTTCGGATTGGTATAACTTTTATAAGAAACCAAAAAGCCTGCAACAGAAATATGAATACGGATACTGGTTGACCTTTTATCTCTACCGGGATTTAAGGGACCATTTCAGAGCAATAAATGATACAGTCAAAATCTTCAAACTTGATAAAGCGTATTACTCAGGCAACTGGCAATTGATGAAGTGAATACTAATATCTGCTTTTCAGCAACGGCGAGGTCCTTGCCGGACGTTGCATCAATCATTCCCTTATTAGCTTTAGTGACAAAAACTTTATCTTTCATTTCTGCTTTACTATCTATTTTATAAAAATCTTATTCCCTGTTAAATAAAATTTTGCAGAACTGTATTTGTATCCTTCGGGCTTCGCACACAAATTCCATTTTCCTTTACATGGGTTTTAGTGAGTACAATCTAATTTTTACTTTAAAGCAATATCTCCTAAAGGGGAACTTATCCTTCGCTTTCACTAGCCCCCCTAATTTTGAGCAAGACTTTATATATTCCTGGATTTCCGTGTGGCCTTAGTGTTTTTGATGCGTCATCAATTTTTCAGGTTCCCGAAAGGATATATGCAACGGATGGTCCTGCATTTATATACAGTTTACCAAAATCAAAACGAGCCAGTACAGGAAATTCGATTGTGTATAAGCGGAGTTTTGTTTTACTAATGTTTAGAAGTTTATTCTCTGTCAGCGTACCTCTTCATAATAAAATATAACTCAGATAACAGGGAAAGTTTGGGGGTGATACCGGCTTGAAACGATGCCCCAAATTGTACACCCTGCAATGATTTGTTATTTATCCGCTAGGTCAATATTTGACTTTCCGTAATAGAGGTTTGTATTTACCGTTTTAAGCAAAACGCTTAAATAGGTTTTCTCTGCTATTTTATCTTCTTTGACCTTTTCTGGTCTCAATTCATTTGTTTGACCAAATGTTGTGGTGCATAAAAAAATCATATTTAGTATGAGTCCTGCTGCGATTGTTTTTTCATATTGCTCTTTTATTTTACAAAATAACATCGATAAGTGTAGGCTCACTGGTACTCACTCAATGCTTTACACCAGTATTTTTCAAACGGCTTTTCATTGCCGGTATTGAATGGTAAAGTAATTACTTTCCGATGCAAAACTTACTAAAAATATAATCCAATTTATCCTCATTGTTAATTTCACCAGTGATCTCTCCGAGGTAGTACAGGCAGCGACGGATGTCTAAGGCCAGTAGATCGCCGGAGAGTTGTTGATCGAGTCCGTTGCGGATCTCGAAAAGCGATTGCTTCACCTGCAACAATGCCTCGTGGTGCCTGGTATTGCTGATGACGGTGTCTTCAGATACAGCGTCGATACTTACGGTGCTGTTGTACAATGTTTCTTTGAGGGCCGTGATCCCTTGCTGCTCCTTGGCTGAAATAAAATGGATGTTGGGGATACCGTCAAAGATTTCAGTATTGCTGCCGGTATCGGCCTTGTTGCCAATAAGTAAATAACGAATACCCGCTTCGGTGAAACTGTTGATCTGTGTTTCCAAACCTGCATGGGTTTCTTCGTTTACATCAAACAAATACAATACGATGTCGGCTGAAGCCATTTTTTCTAAACTTCTTTCAATGCCAATATTTTCGATGAGGTCGGTGCTGTGAGTGCGGATGCCCGCGGTATCTATCAATCGAAACAAGATGCCGTTGATGTTGAGGGTTTCTTCAATCGTGTCGCGGGTCGTACCAGCTATAGAGCTAACGATGGCTCTATCTTCGTTTAACAAGGTGTTGAGCAAGGTTGATTTGCCTGCATTGGGTTTGCCAATGATGGCCACACTCACCCCATTTTTGATAACGTTGCCTAACTGAAATGAACGGATGAGTTGGCCCGTGGTGTTTTCTATCTCTTCAATGAGTGTATAAAATTTCGTTCGATCTGCAAACTCTACATCCTCAGTTGCAAAATCTAATTCTAATTCTATTAATGCGGCAAACTGGATGAGTTGCTCTCGCATGCCCTTGAGCTGATGCGAAAATCCGCCGCGCATGTTGTGCAAAGCTGTTTTTTGCGAAGCCAAGGTGTTGGCTGCAATCATATCTGCCACGGCTTCTGCCTGTGTGAGATCCATTTTACCGTTTAAAAAAGCTCGTTGCGTAAACTCTCCTGCCCTCGCCATTCGTGCACCGTTTTTAATGCAAGCCTGCAACAGCAGCTGTTGCACAAACGGACTGCCATGGCAACTGATCTCAATGGTATCTTCTCCCGTAAAACTTCTGGGACCTCTAAACAAACTGAGTACTACTTCATCCAATACCTCGAGTTCATCTCTGAGTAATCCAATATGCATGGTTGGAGTGGGCTGCACTTCCAGATCTTTGGAAACAAACATCCGGTTAATGATTGAAAAGGCTTGCGCACCACTGACACGGATCACGGCAATGGCACCTGTTCCCGGCGCTGTAGCAATGGCTACGATGGTATCGCCCCAACCTGAGAGTTTATTGATCATGCTGCGAAGTTACAGGTTGAAGGCTGTTTGAAAACTTTCGTAGAAGCAGGATTTAGCGAATCGCACTCAAAATATCTAACAGAATCGGTGAATAAAATACTTAAAGGTCTTGTTCTCAATGATATTTTTCCAGCAGCGCTTTATCTGCTTCCGAAATTTCATCTAAATAATACTTGGTTACTTGGTTGATGCTGCTCTCATCCAATAAGTTGACCGTATTTTTAAAACTGGCCCTGTTGGTCGGCTTAATGATCAGTACCATTTCATTGCGGCCTCTGAGCAGCTTTACTTTGTTTTTTTTGTTAATGATTAATCTGCGCAATTGTGATGGCTCGTAGGATATCGAACGGAGCGTAGCCGTGTCTGCATTCCCTTCGTAATAATACAATTGATTGTTGCCATCCGCAACCAGGGTGAGTGCACAGGATTCACAAACTTTTGTAGGATTGTCGCTATCGTTTGGCATCTGTAGCTTCATCAGTTTTGGCTCAGCGAGTGTGCTGGTAAAAATAAAAAAGGTAATGAGGATAAATCCGAGGTCAACCATGGGAGTGAGATCTACCCTGGTTGATCTTTTATTACAAACCGTTCGTTTGTTTTTTTGCTGTGTGTGTTGTGTTTGAATGTCTGCCATAAGCTGTAGTTTATCTTATGATGTTGGATGTGTTGGTTTCCATAAAAAAGAACTACACTAAATGATTTTAGATGTACTGTTAAATGCTGTAAACCTGTTTTGGGTTAAGAATAGAAATACTTTGCCGCTCGCTGAAAGCGGGGCGGCGGCAACGGTGCACTGTATTTTTTTGTCGATTGCTGAAAGCGAGGTAGCGGTAAAGTGTGCATTTCATTTTAGTCGCAGCTCGCTAAAACGAGGCAGCGGTAAAATGTGCATTTCATTTTAGTTGCCGATCGCTGAAAGCAAGGCGGCGGCAACTGTGCACTGTATTTTTTGGTCGATTGTTGAAAGCGGGGTAGCGGTAAAGTGTTATTTCATTTTAGTTGCCGCTCGCTGAAAGCGAGGCGGCGGCAACAGCTTGCTTGCTTTTAAACGATTGTTTTGTTACCCAGCTAAAATTGTGACAAAAAAATGCCTCCCGAACGGGAGGCACGTACCTATTTTAATCATTTGAGTTCTTACTCATCTTGAACCTGGAAGGTAATGGGCTGACGGCGATATGCGTTTACAAATCTACCGTTTTGCTGGGCAGGCGTCCAATTGGGGCCTTTCCTAATTACCCTCATAGCCTCTTCTTCCATTCCGTGGCCATGTTTGGTTTCAGCAACTACATCACTGATGCTGCCATCTTTACTCACAATAAACCTTACAATTACTTGGTAAATTCCTGGTTGTGCGCCATTGTCTATTGGTGTATTTGGATCTAGTTTACTGCGCAGGTATTTCGTCCAGCCTGCAGTTCCGCCAGGAAAAATAGCTTCGATTTCTACCTTGTTAAAGATTTTGCCTTCATCATCCTCTACCGGGGCAGCTACCACTTTGGTACCAACATCTTCTACAGGTGCTTGTACGATTTGGATTTTATTATCGCTCTCTACGGTTTTGGTGCTGATCACCGCATCTTCCTTGATCTCTTCAATCTTTTCTTCAGGCTTCACCTCTTCATCCTTAACCACTTTTGGTGGTGTGAACTTCACCTGATTTACTTCTGGTGGTGGTGGTGGTTCTGGCGGCGGAGGAGGTGGTGGTGGTGGTGGTGGTGGTGGTTCATCCGCTTTAATTTCGGCCAACCTGGTATCTTCTGCATTGATATCGAGCTCCGAATTAGCGGCTACTTTACTGGCGAATACAAAACCGCCAATAATTACCACCAAAGAAATAAATACCACTGCCATGGCCTTTTTGATTCTGGAGGGATATGTTTTTCTCAGATCATAAGCTCCGTACGACTTGTTTTTACCATCAAAGATGATGTCGAGGAGATCTGCATTTAAAATTTTGTTTACGTCCATTGTAGTCTATTTGTTTAATAGATTCAGATTTGTTCCGATTCCATAAAAATTATTTGATTCCGTTTGCCGTTTCTGTTTCTTTGATCATTAGGGCTTCGGCTGGTGAAATATCAACTTCTGCATAGTGGCCCGGGGGTACCGCAGATATCGACATTTCGTCCAAAATATCAATGGCATTTTTAAAAGTAGAACTAGAATCAGATTTGATAATGTACATCAGGTCATCCATTGGAGTGGCTTTTTTCTTTTCAACAATCAGGCCTCTGATGTCTTTGAAATTGCTGCTCTTGAATTGTTCTGATAAGGTAGCAACATCAAGCTGCCCATAGTAATAGTAAATCTGATTTGCCCTACCCAATAAAATGGTCATGGCTCCAGAGTTTTTTACTTTCATTTGTTCTTCCGGATTGTCGTCTTTTGGTTCGTTCATTTTCATCGCTGTGCTTTGTTGCATAGTGGTGGTGAATACGAAGAACGTTACCAACAGAAAACCCAGATCTACCATGGGAGTAAGATCTACGCGGGTAGATAGCTTTTTTCCTTTTTTAACGCCGGGGCCTTTTTTATGACCGCCACCCGACGAGGTATCCATTTCTGCCATTTCGCTTCTTTTTTAAGTTATAGAAAAACTATTTATTTTTTTCGGCCACTGCTTTGTTGTAGAGTTCGGAACCCACTGGTACTGGCTGTCCGTTGGTTACAATCCTGAACTTGTAAATCTGGTTTCTTTTGAAAGCAAATTTGATATTCTTGAACACGGGGTACAATGATTCATTGTCTCCCTTGATCAGTAACATGTCTTGCAGTTCATTTTGATTGCCTCCGGCGTACACGTTGGTTACGCTTCTGAGCCAATCTACCAGTTCATTGTTTGCACTGTCTTTCACCGGAATACCTGGCATATCTGCGGGGTTAGGTGCTGTAGGCATCGCCAAAGCAGATTTGATTTGGTTAAAAGGAAGCCCAATGAATTCTTCCTTATTGAATTTAGCCATTTCAGCAGCAGAAAGATTCAAGCCCTTGGTGAGATTGATATTATCGAGGATCTCCCCTTTTTTGATTTCATCGCCCAATGATAAAAAAGCCCTTCCGTCTTTAGTCATAGTAATGATGATAGCCTTGTCTGGCGCTACTTCTTTTGAAATAGAATTGGGCGTAGCAACGCTGAGTACTTCTGGCGGCTTTTGCTTGGTGGCCAATATAAAAAAGGACAACAGCAGAAAGGCCACGTCACACATCGCGGTCATATCCACGATGGTACTTTTACGGGGTATTTTAACTTTTGGCATTTCTATTTTTTTTATTTGATATACTTATGATGCAAATGTTTTCGAATTCCATACAAAACTATTTGTACTGAGAAGCGAAGCTTTGAGTCAAAGTAAATCCAGATTCATCAATACCGTAAGTGATCCCATCAATTCTGGTTGTAAACATGTTGTAGAAAATGATCGCAATAGCTGAAGTACCGATACCCAATGCGGTGTTGTACAATGCCTCGGAGATACCTTGAGAAAGTGCACTTGCCGCACCTCCACCGCCACCTTCTTGACCAAGCGCAGCAAAAGAGCGGATCATCCCCAATACCGTTCCAAACAGACCAACGAGGGTAGCTACCGATGCGATGGTAGATAGGAATACCAGATTTTTTTCTAGCATAGGCAATTCCAACGCTGTAGCTTCTTCTACTTCTTTTTGGATGGCCAATACTTTTTGTTCTGTATCTAATTCAGAATTTGTGATCATGTCTTTATAGCGGCGTAAACCAGCTTTCATTACATTTCCAACAGATCCTTTTTGTTTGTCGCACTCTGCCAAAGCAGCATCTACATTTTTGTTAGCCAAATGGTACTGCACTTTTCTTACGAAATCGGCATTGTTGCCTGTACCAGTGGCTTTAGAAATCGTTAAGAATCTTTCTACTACAAACACAACAGCAGTTAAGAAAGTACCAATCAGCACCGGTACAACGATACCACCAAGGTACATACCAGAGATGGTACTTTTGGGCCCGTGGTGATCTGGCCAGAACCAACCTGTACCTGGCTTGTCGAAATTAGATTCTGCACCTAAACCGAATCTCCAGAGAACGTATCCTAGGAGGATACAACCTACTGGAGCGATCCATGAAATTGCGTTACCCGTTTTTTTAGCCTGAACTGAGGTAACCGGTTTAACTGTTGCAGTTGGTTTTGTTTCTGCCATAACGTTCAATTTTTAAATAGTGAAAATTTGATTTCTGAATTGTTTTAAAAAATGGTTTTGATTGCTTGAACTAATGTTTCTCAGGTTTCGTATTTATTCAGTTTACATAAGTTGAAAGATCGTCGGAGCGCACAAGTTAATAAATTAATTGAAAGCACATACGCTGTCCCTAATTTTTTTTTGATTATTTAATAATGAAGAAATATCGCCTTTTTTTCCTAAGTTTCGTGCTTTCCGCAAATGTACTAGGCATATCTCAATGCTACAATGGGATCTAATTTAGATGCTTTGTATGCCGGATATAAGCCTGCTCCCAAACCTACCAGGCTACACACGATCACTGCGGCCATCACCCATGCCCATGGAACCACAAAGCCCGTACCGAGCAAAATCGCCACCACGTTGCCTATCAACACACCTGCAACGATACCCGCTACGGCTCCCAATAAACTAATGATCACCGATTCAAATAAAAACTGATATCGGATATTGGTAGAAGTACAACCCAGTGCTTTGGCTAAACCAATTTCCTTTGTTCGCTCATTAACTGCCACCAGCATGATGTTCATCAACCCTATGGCCGCTCCTATTAGTGTAATAAAAGCTATGCCTATCGTACCCTTTTCCAGAAAGCCTAAATTAGTGAGTAAGGTTTGAGCGATGCTATCGCTTTTATCGATAAAAAAATTATCTTGTTCTTTTACGTCCAATTTTCGAATAGGTCTGAATACGCCAGTAGCCTCGGCCGTAGCCATTTCCATGAGTTTTAGATCGTTTACTTTTACCGCCAATGTGTACGTGCTGGAAGCTCCGGCATATAAGCGTCGTATGTTGTTTACGGAAGTAATCACTACCCTGCTGGTGTTGAAAAAAGCGCTCGACGTTTTTTCTTCCAACACAGCAATTACCCGGTAAGGAATTTGATCTACATTGATCACAGCATCCATGGCTCTTTCTGCATTATCCGGAAAAAGTTTGGCCGCCACCCCACTGCCGATGATGCAAAGATTGCGCCCGCTCTCTACTTCGGTGAGCGTAAAATTTCTTCCATACTGAATATTATATCCGTTTAATTCCAAATAATTTTCGTCTCCACCAAATATATTTACATCCGGATTTGTTTTACGTTTGTTAGTGTTTACGACCACCCCAGATTTACCCCTGATGGCAATACCTGTTTTGGTACCGGGGAAAGTATACCTGTTTTTAAACTCCTGCGCTTCGTCGTATGTGATGATTTTACCAAGGTTCGACTTCTTTTCTTTTCGAACATTTTTTTTCACTACTCCAGAGTTGCCTGACGAGTTGCGGCTGCTGCCTCCCCCAAATCGGATATTGCGGTCTTTGTAGCGGATCCCAAATGAATTGGCACCCATCGTAGAAAAACTATCTGAAAGTGAATTGCTGGCCGCCTTAATGGCGGTAATGATGAGAATGAGCGCAAAAATACCCAATGCCATGATGATCACTGTGATGGCAGTGCGCAGTTTGTTGCTCTTAACATTTTTCCAGGAAAGTAACAGGGAATCTTTATAGGTCATGTAGTATCGTATAATGAACCTAAAGATAAGCCTCCACCCATAAAATAGATAAAATTTTTACGAATGGTATTAATGGTACAACCAGCCCAGCAATAGCTCCGGATAAATTCCGATGGCAATGATGAGGAAGGCCGTGATCGACAGTAAAATTTTAAACCCAATACTGATATTGCTGTCTTCTACCAACGGATCTCCAGTAGCATCTTTGAAATACATCGCCTGAATAACACGGAAATAATAGTAGGCACTAATGGCTGCAAACAGCACTGCTACGATCACCAACCAAAGGTGACGGCCGGTTTGTGCAGTGGCCATGAGCATGTAGAACTTACTTTGAAAGCCGGCCGTAAGTGGAATACCAGTGAGTGATAACAAGAAGATGGTGGCACACAATGCCAGCAATGGTTGTTGTTTGCCCAACCCATTAAAACCTTCGATGGTATAGTCGTTCATCTTGATCAACACTGCAAAAAAACCAATGGTGGCCAGGCTGTAAGCAGCAGCATACAAAATCAGGCCTTCGCGGGCCATATCGTTTAGCGCAAATACCGCCAGCATCATAAACCCTGCTTGCGCAATACTGGAATAAGCCAGCATTCTTTTTACGCTCTGTTGAAAAACGGCCGTGATGTTGCCAAACAATAGGGTAGCTACCGTAATGATGGCAATCAAAGTTTGCCATTGATCCTGTACTTTTCCGAATGAATTTTCGAACAACCTTACGAATGCGAAGAAGCCCGCCACTTTTACGATCGTACTCATAAAGGAAGTAAATACGGTGGGTGCGCCATCATACACGTCCGGTGTCCAAAAATGAAAAGGGGCTGCTGATACTTTGAATGACATAGATATGATGAGTAACAGCATACCTATCGCCAGCATAGGTGATAGCGGGCCTTCGCCCAATACCAAATTATTGATGAAAAAAGACGCATTGATGTTTCCCCCATAAATAAAAGTAATACCCAACAACATGATACCAGTTGAAAAAGAACCCATCAACAAATATTTAAGAGATGCTTCATTACTTTTTAAATTTCGTTTGTCGCTTCCCGTTAGTATATACAATGGGATAGAGATGATCTCAATTCCTAAAAACAGAAACAACAAAGTATTGTAAGTACAAGCCAGCGCTATGCCGCAAAGCACAAAGAAAATCAACGCAAAATATTCTCCAACATGCTCTCCTACTTTTTCGATATCCCTTGCATTCAGCAGAAAAAATAACAAGGTTCCAATATGAACTACAGCCAAAAAGCTAAGGTTAAAGCTATTGGTGAGAATCATGTCTTTGCTATCGATATCAAATAAGGGTGCGCCTGAATAGAGCTCCCAACTGTTCAGCAAAACCAACAGGATAGCACCAGCAATAGCCAGGTACTTAGGAGTCGTTTTACTTTTGATAAAAACACTGCTAAACATCATTACGATACCCCATACAGCAGAAAATACAATTGCGTTCATAATTAAAATCTAATAAGTGATGCGTCTTCGCTCTTTGTTATTTTTTGATTGCCAACAGACCATTCACCGCCTCTTTGGTCAAATCAATCAATGGCTGCGGCATAATACCTATTCCAAATATAAAAGCTACGATGACTGCCAATACAAATTTTTGACCCAACGATGCGTCTTCAATGTTCTGTGTAAGTGCATTGCTTTCGCCATAAAACACTCGCTGAATCATTCGCAAAGTGTACACCGCCGCTAGAATAATTCCAATCCCTGCCACCACCGCATACCATACGTTGGCCTTGTACAATCCAGCAAACATCAAAAACTCTCCTACAAAAGCATTGGTGAGTGGCAGGGCAATATTTGCCAATGCAATAACCACCAAAAAGATGGTCAACACAGGCGCCTTGTGCGCCACACCACTCAGTTGTGAAATATGTTTGGCACCTGTTTGTTTTTCCAACATATCTACCACGATCCATAAACCGATAATGTTGATGCCATGACTAAACATTTGCAAAAATGCCCCTTGCACACTCATTTCATTGTTGGCAAACAATGCCGCACACATCAAACCGATGTGTGCTATAGATGAGTAAGCGATCAGTTTTTTGATATTATCTTGCTTGATGGCAATAAAACTGGCATATAAAATTCCGATGATAGAAAGGATGATGACGATGTTGGCAAACTGTAAACTAGCATCCGGCAATACCGGTATCAACCACCGGATAACCCCAAACAAACCCATTTTAACCATGATGCCGCTGAGTACCATCGTTACAGAAGTGGGCGCCTGATCGTAGGTATCTGGTTGCCAGGTATGAAATGGAAAAATAGGCATCTTGACGGCGAAAGCAGCGAAGAACAACCAGAATAACCAAGTTTGTTGCCCGGTGCTAAGCGTAGCGTGCATAAATGATTGAAGCGCAAAACTGTGTTGCGCAATGTGTCCGTCATCAAAGGCTCTCTCCGGAGTATGCAGGTAAACATAAATGATACCGATGAGCATCAGCAAAGAACCAGCAAACGTGTACACAAAAAATTTGAAGGTAGCCTGGATTCTTTTTTCACCTCCCCACATACTACACAAAAAGTAAACAGGAATCAGTGCTAATTCCCAGAAGAAATAAAATACCAATGCATCCCATGCCAAAAATACCCCCATCAAACCTGCTTGTGTGAGTAACATCAAACCGTAAAATGAATGTGGGTTTTTATAATTGTTTTGTTGTGTGCTGATGAATATGATGGGGAAACTCAACGCTGTAAGGAAAGTGAGCAACCTGCCTGTGCTGTCTAATACAAGGTAAAAACTATTGCCGATATATTTGAGCCAGTAATAATTCACTTTGTTGAAGGATGCATATTTTACATCATCTGCGAAGAAAAGACTGGCCACAGAAACGCCCAGAATAATGAATGAACTTAAGATGGCCCAGGCTTTGGCGCTTCCTTGCTTCTTCAGAAAAAAAGCAATGATCCCAGCTACCAATGGTAACCATAACAGTAATTCCGGAAATGTAATATAATTGCCCACTATATATTTTTTTACACAAATAATTGAATAATGAATAACAATAGCATCCCGATCACCATCAGTAATACGTATGCTCCCACCTGACCGCTTTGCAGTAAACGAAGCTGCCTGCTGCCATAGTTAACCGCTTTGCCAACACCGTTCACAAAACCGTCTATTCCTTTTTTCTCAATAATATTGTTGAAGAAAGTTCCCAGAGCCGACAAAGGTTGTACGATAGCAGTTTGATACAGTTCATCTACATACCACTTGTTTTGCAGTACTTTTCCAAAGCCGGTGGCTTCTCCTGACGCTTTGTAATTTTTATACAACGACCATGCTGCAAAAATAGAAGCTAGCACCAATGCTGTGGACAATGCCATCAACATATACTCCGTAGTATGATCTAAATGATGTGCGGCCGATTTAATGACGGGTGCAAGAAACTGTGCCAGTTCGTGTTTGCCACCCAATGCTTCCGGAACACCAATGGCTCCACCTACTACACTAAGAATAGCCAAAATGATCAATGGAATGGTCATCGCGGCGGGACTTTCATGTAGGTGATGCGCCTGTTCGTGGGTGCCTCTGAAACTACCTCTGAAGGTGATAAAATACAATCGGAACATATAAAAAGCAGTGAGTAAGGCCGCAAACAAAGCAATACCATACAGCATTGAACTATACCCATAAGCGCCAGCTAAAATTTCATCTTTACTAAAGAATCCTGAAAAACCAGGAATACCAGATATCGCCAGACATCCAATGAGGAAAGTGATACTGGTTATTTTCATGTGCTTGTGCAAACCACCCATTTTGCGAATATCCTGTTCGCCACCCATGGCATGAATGACGCTACCACTACCCAGGAACATCAGGGCTTTGAAAAAAGCATGTGTCAACACGTGAAATACCGCAGCGGTGTAATTGCCTGTTCCCAAAGCCAGGAACATGAAGCCGAGTTGGCTCACTGTTGAGTACGCCAATACTTTTTTGATATCGTTTTGTTTGATGGCGATGGAAGCTGCGAGCAATGCTGTTGCCAATCCTACTACGGTAATCACCGTTTGTGTGATGGGCGCTAAAGAGAACAACGCATTGCTTCTGGCAATCATATAAATTCCTGCAGTCACCATCGTAGCTGCGTGAATGAGTGCACTCACAGGAGTTGGACCGGCCATCGCATCTGGTAACCAGGTGTACAAAGGAATTTGAGCCGACTTACCAGTAGCTCCTACAAACAGCAGTAAAGTAATGCCTGTGACATCATTTGCGGTTAAAAGCTTTAAAGTTTCGGGCGCAAATAATACATCGAAATTGGTAGTCCCTACTTTCGCAATCAGCCAAAAAACAGCCAGTAAAAAACCAAGGTCACCAATGCGGTTCATAATAAACGCTTTGTTGGCGGCACTGGTATATTCCGGTTTTTTAAACCAGAAACCAATGAGCAAATAAGAACACAGTCCAACACCTTCCCAGCCTATAAACATGATTACAAAGTTGCCGCCTAATACGAGCAGTAACATGGAAAATATAAATAGATTGAGGTAAGCAAAATATTTAGCAAAATCTTTGGAAGGCTCTTCGTGCATGTATGACGTACTATACACGTGGATGAGAAAACCAATACCGGTAATGATGAGCAGGAAGATGGAAGATAATTGATCTATTTTAAATTCAAAACCAAGTTTAAAATCGCTCAGTCGAATAAAATCGAAATAGTTAACGTTGAAAGCACCTGCCTCTTTCACCTGAAAAAATACCAGCACGCTCAAGATAAAGGAGGCCAAAATAACAGCACTACCAATGATACCGCTGATGCCTTTCGAAAGCTGCTTTCTACCCATGCCATTGATCAAAAAACCTATTAACGGCAGAATGGGGATTAACCAAATTAATGCTGAAATATTACTCATAATCCTAGAATGCTTTTAAGGAATTGGTTCCTATATGAAACATCAAACAAGGAATTTCTTTTGACGAAATAAACTGTTTGTTAGTTTTTTAACCTATTTAAAAAATTAATATCCACTGAATGGGTATTCCTGTACAACATCACGATGATAGCCAGTCCCACACTTACTTCTGCTGCAGCCACCACCATGATAAAGAAAACAAATATTTGTGCGTCGCTAACATAGGTAGCTGATGCTTTTACTGCATCGCTGGCCGCATGCATTTTTGAAAATGCCACCAACAACAGATTTACAGCATTGAGCATGAGCTCGATGCACATAAATACAATAATGGCATTTCTACGCACTAAAACGCCAATAATTCCGATGGTAAACAATGTTAGCGATAACGCCATGTATGCCTTGATATCCATAATTTACATTTTCACAAATAAGCCTACGCCGATGTTAGACGAGGCTGGTTGTATTGAAAAAATATCCTGAATCTTTTTTTTGGCAATACCATTGAAGATATCAACCGCTTTATAAGATGCTTTTTTAGTAAGAATTTTGGTGATTACCCCTGTTGCTAAAGAGCCCAACGCTGGGTATAGCAATGCTTTGACAGTACCGTCGTTAAATTTTTGGTCATCCGTTAATCCCCTGATAGTGCTATAGGTAGTTACTGCCGTTCCGGCCACTGCCAGTGCCTTAAATACCAGCAATCCTGTTTTGTAGGTTTTATATAATTTAGTAACCCGTTCCACATCTCTTTTACTTCTGCTAAACACGTTACCCAGCATCTCAACACCTTTCAGTTTTTCTCCAAAAATACCTACTTTGTTGATTTGAAAATTACCCAGTGAAAACCTGGGATTGAACCCTTTTTTTACAGTGAGCAAATTTGTTTTACCCAATAGCTTTTCCAGATCTATAGGAAGCTTCCCTATTTTAATCTGTGCATGTACCGAAGAAATGGTCACACACAATAGCAGACAAGCTGCCATGAACGTTTGGGTTAAATATTTCATGTTGTTTTTTTAATCCTTTTTACCAATAATTACAGCGCCCAGCATTGCACTTAGAAACAGAATACTCGCTATCTCAAACGGTAAAACATAATTCGTAAACAGTACTTTACCAAGATTATCCATCAATCCCTGATCCCCAATTTGCATTTGCACCATTTGGCCATTCTCACCTTTGTAAAGGGTAGACAACAATACCAGCAATAAGGATCCTCCGGAAATAATTCCGATGATATGCAACCTGTAATTTTTTACAGGTTCTGTATCCGCGTTGAGGTTCATCAGCATCACCACAAACAAGAACAACACCATGATTGCACCTGCGTACACAATAATGTTTACCACCGCCAGAAACTGTGCATTGAGCAAAATATAATGCCCGGAAATAGCAAAGAACACCACAATCAGCCATAATATGCTTTTCACTGGATTTTTGCTGAGCAGCATCATCACTGCACTGCCCACTGCCATAGCAGATAAAAGAATAAAAATTAATGTTGTTATACTCATAGTCCTTTCATTATGCCCGATTACCAAAAGGCGCTTTTGTACTTAATCAATTCTTTTTGCTGGTCTATTGCCCAATGCCTTTTGATAGGCTTCCGGATCTTCTTGCGGATGTGGTATCAATAAATCTTTCTTATCGTAAATAAATTGTTTGCGCTGGTAATCGGCGGGGGTAAAAGTTTCACTTAAATAGATGGCATCTTTCGGACAAGCCTCTTCACATAATCCGCAGAAAATGCAACGTAGCATATTGATCTCATATCGAGCTGCATATTTTTCTTCTTTATAAAGATGTTCTTCCCCGGGTTGTCTTTCTGCCGCCTCCATGGTAATGGCTTCTGCCGGACAGGCAACAGCGCATAAACCGCATGCCGTGCAGTTTTCTCGTCCTTCTTCGTCTCTGTTCAAAATTTGTAAACCACGAAAAACCGGACTGAATGGTCTGGTTTTTTCAGGGTAGTTGATGGTTGGCTTCTTTTTGAAGATGTGCATGAAGGTAATGAACATACCTTTGAATATCGCGGGTAGGTACAAGCGTTCGGCAAAACTCATTGGTTTGCGACTTACTTCTTTTACTCTGTTGGTTAGTGCCTGCATGTTATAAAGGTTTGCAAAAATAATATTTTAAAAATGGCTGCCCGTTATTTATCGAAATATAAAATAACAGCTCCGGTTAATAGCATATTGAACAATGCCAATGGTATCAAAATTCTCCAGCCCAAGTGCATCAATTGATCGTATCTGAATCTTGGAATGGTCCATCGTACCCACATAAATAAGAAGATGAAACATACCACTTTAAACATCAATGCAACGAGCCCAATCAGCGACAGCCAGTTGCCCCAGTCAGCATGTGCGGCTTCGTCAAAAAACGGCAGATCGTATCCACCAAAAAACAAAGTAGCCATTATTACACTGCTGATGAACATATTGATGTACTCTGAAAACAGGTAAAACCCGAGTTTCATCGAAGAGTACTCTGTGTGGTATCCACCGATCAATTCATTTTCTGCCTCCGGCAAATCGAAAGGCGTTCTGTTGCACTCTGCAAAAGAACAAATTAAAAATATAAAGAAGCCTAATGGCTGATATACCACATTCCAGTAACTGGCCTGTTGTTGTTCTACCATTTCTTTTAGGCTAAGGGTTCCAGTTACCATCAACAAAGCGATCAGAGACAAGCCCATCGCCAATTCATAACTGATGATTTGTGAAGCGGCCCTCAAGGCACTCAACAACGAAAATTTGTTGTTGCTGGCCCAACCACCAATCATGATCCCGTACACCCCCAAACTCAACACGCCAAAAACAAATAAAATACCAATATTAACGTCGGCAATTTGAAGGGAAACCGTTCTTCCGAAAACCTCAATCGTGTTGCCCCAAGGCACCACAGCACTCGTCATAATAGCGGTGATCATCGCCAAACCTGGACCCAAAACGAATAAAAATTTAGAGGAGAGGTTGGGAATAATTTCTTCTTTAAAAAAGAGTTTCATTCCATCTGCGAGGGGTTGCAACAATCCAAAAGGGCCAGCCCTGTTGGGTCCTCTTCTATCTTGTAAAATAGCGGCTACTTTTCTTTCTGCAAAAGTGGTGTACATAGCAATTACCAGAGAGCCCATCACCACAACGAGGATAAGCACAAACTTTTCTATGAGCATTGGCAGGTCTATCACTAAAAACATCTTTCCTGTTTTAATTTTATGGGTTAATTCTAAACGGTGATGGTTGCACACCGTTTTATTTTTTTAAGCGTTGTTAAAATCAGCCGAAGTAGCCGGCCTGTTCAACTCACTTAATTCGATATCCGGTGTGTTTACACCACTAACGCTGTGAATATCCATCAGCAGTTTTGGATCACGACCGTTCATTACTTTGCTCACCGTTTCGGCAGGCATCGTAAGGGTTTTGTATTTGTTAGCACCCATTACCGAATGTCGGCTGATGCTGGTAACGCCTTCGATGGTCCAATCGGATGTTTCTTTTTTATCAAATCTGCAAGTATTGCAAATCCAGCCGGGCTTACCATCAAAACTTTGTACTTCACCCCACTGGTCTTTGCGTGCAGTAACCCTGAACACTTCATTGCCTCTCAACCACAAGGTAGTTTTGCCGCAACAGCCGGGTGTTTCGCAGTTGCGATGCGCATCCATTGGTTTGGTGAACCATACCCTATTTTTGAAACGAAATGTTTTATCTGTCAACGCACCTACTGGGCAAACATCTATCATGTTACCACTAAAATCGTTGTCGATTGCTGCAGCAATGTAGGTTGAAATGGCCGCATGATCGCCCCTATCAATAATACCGTGTACCCTTTTTTGGGTGATCTGATCTGCCACATAAGTACAACGGTAGCAGAGGATGCAACGGGTCATGTGCAATTGTATATAAGGACCAATATCTTCTCTTTTAAAAGTTCTGCGGGCAAATTGGTAGCGGGTGCCTTCTTTTCCATGGTCATAACCCAGATCTTGCAGGTGACATTCACCAGCTTGGTCGCAAATAGGGCAATCGAGTGGATGATTGATTAACAAAAATTCTACCACCCCATTTCTGGCATCCGTTACTCTTTCACTGGTAATATTTTTTACCAGCATACCATCCATTACAGTGGTGCGGCAACTGGCTACTAATTTAGGCATCGGCCTTGGATCAGCTGTAGAACCTGCTGCTACTTCTACCAAACAGGTGCGGCACTTACCACCACTTCCTTCCAGCTTGCTGTAATAACACATCGCTGGCGGCGCTATATCACCCCCAATTTGCCTGGCGGCGTTGAGAATGGTCGTACCCGGTGCCACATCGATGGTAATGTTATCGATGGTTACTTTAAAAGTAGTAGGTGCTTCTTTTTTTATTTCTTCAGACATTTTTCAAATCTTTTATATCAGCTTCGTAAGTCTTCCCATTTTTTAAACCGCTGCAGGTACATAAATAGGATCTGCATAATGCGCCAATCCGTAATGCTGCGTGAGGCATTTTTCCGGGTTATTAACATGCCATTCAAACTCATCCCGGAAGTGACGAATAGCCGCTGCTACGGGCCATGCTGCTGCATCGCCGAGCGGACAAATCGTATTGCCTTCAATTTTTCTTTGAATATCCCAAAGTAAATCGATGTCGGATGATTTGCCTTTGCCTTTTTCAATATTCAACAATATTTTTTCCATCCAGCCGGTACCCTCCCTGCAAGGACTGCACTGTCCACAGCTTTCATGACGGTAAAACCTGGCCAATGTGTAAGTGTTTTTTACGATGCACTGGTCTTCATCCAACACAACAAAACCACCTGAACCCATCATGCTACCGGTTGCAAAACCGCCGTCACTCAGACTTTCATAGTTCATCAATCTTTTTTCTCCTTTCGCGGTGGTGAGTAGCAAGTTAGCCGGTAAAATGGGAACAGAAGATCCGCCAGGAATACAGGCTTTTAATCTTTTGCCATTGGGAATTCCACCACAATACTCATCGCTGTAAATAAATTCTTCTACAGAAATGGTCATGTCTATTTCATATACACCCGGCTTATTGATATTACCGCAGGCACTGATCAATTTAGTACCTGTACTTTTTCCAATACCTATTTTAGCATATTCTTCGCCACCTTCGTTGATAATGGGCACAACGGCAGCAATGGTTTCTACATTGTTTACCACGGTTGGTCTTTGCCAAACACCTTGTATTGCCGGGAAGGGGGGCTTGATGCGAGGATTGCCTCGTTTGCCTTCGAGGCTTTCAATCAGCGCCGTTTCTTCACCACAGATATAAGCTCCTGCTCCTCGATGTATGTAAATTTCACAATCGAAACCACTACCTAAAATATTTTTACCCAACCACCCATTGGCTTTTGCTTCTGCAATGGCTTTTTCGAGGATGTCAACAATCCATGCATATTCTCCGCGGATATAGATATAACTAACATTGCTTCCCAATGCAAAAGAAGAGGCAATCATCCCTTCAATTAAGATATGCGGAATAAATTCCATCAGGTATCGATCCTTGAAAGTACCTGGTTCGCTTTCATCGGCATTAACTACCAGGTGACGCGGAACACCTTCGGGTTTGGCAATAAAACTCCATTTCATTCCAGCAGGGAAACCCGCACCACCACGGCCACGCAATCCACTTTTTTTCACTTCTTCCACGATCTCGGCTGGCGTCATTTTCATTGCTTTCTCTACGCTACGGTAACCTCCTTCTCTGCGATACACTTCATAACCGGTAATGCCCGGAACATGTGCTTTTTCTAATAATAATTTTCTACCCATAACACTAATATATCTTCCTTTGCAGGAATTTTGATGCTGATCATTTACTTAATGCGTTATTGGTACCATTGGCACAGCCTGCCGTGCAAACAATACCCATCTGTTCCCTTTTTTCGTCCACACTTCCAATACCCTTAATTGATAGGTGACCATCTCCTTGCCTTCAAAAGCTGCTTTAATTACTGCAATAAAACGAGTGCTGGCCATGTTATCGTTCATTTCAATTTTAATACTGTCTTCTGCAATAGAAGCATAACTGATAAAACCTGTCTCCAGATTTTTGATCATCTCAGCCTTCGTTTCTACCCAGCCATTGCTGTGCCCGTAAGTGAGCGCTTTGTCTGTTTGTTGATTGATAGACACGGTATTTTTTTTCACCAGCGATTGGTGAAATGCTTTCATCGTTTGTGTCAGTTTTGCCTGATCTGTTTGCTGAGAACGGGCTACACCTGCAAACAATAAACAACAACATAGTATGGAAAATATTTGCTTCAAATTAGTTTTGTTTTGCGCTGCATTCTTCAATAATGGCATCCACTTTTTCTTTGGTCAAATGTTCGCGATAAGTGCTGCCATACTGCATCATAGGTGCATAACCACAGGCGCCCAAACACTCTACCGTTTTCAACGTAAACAAACCATCTGTGGTAGTTTCCCCTTCGTTGATGTTGAGTTTTTCTTTGATGTAATCGATGATGTCATCGCAGCCATTCAGCATACAGGGACCGGTATGACAAACTTCAAATAAATGTTTGCCTACGGGCTTCAAGTTGTACATGCTGTAAAAGCTGGCCACTTCATACACTTCGATAGGTTCTATCTGTAACAAACCTGCTACATAATCCATTACCGGAACATCCAGCCATCCACCAAAATTATCTTGTGCCATGTGTAATACGGGCAACAAAGCACTTTTTTGTTTCCCCTCTGGATAACGTGTGATGATGTCTGCTACCTTTTCGAGATTTTCCTGAGAAAATGTAATGTTCATTGTATTTATTTTACGATCTGCTCTTTATTTAAAATTTATGCATCCAGCTCACCCGCTATCAGGTTTAAGCTACTCATGGTAATCACTGCATCGCTCAACATTCCGCCTTGCACCAATTCGGGATATGCCTGGTAATAAATGAAGCAAGGTCTGCGGAAATGCAATCTGTAAGGTGTTCTTCCCCCATCACTAATGAGATAAAAGCCCAATTCACCGTTGGCTCCTTCAATGGCATTGTACACTTCGCCAACTGGCATGGCTGTTTCACCCATCACGATTTTGAAGTGATAGATGAGGGCTTCCATTTTGGTGTACACATCTTTTTTCTCTGGCAGATAATAGGCTGGTACATCTGCATGGTACACCTCTGCTTCTGCTCCTTTGAAACTTTGTACTTTTTCGTAGGCTTGTCTGAGGATGCTCAGACTCTGCCACATTTCTTCATTCCGAACGAGGAAACGATCGTAACAATCGCCCGTTTTGCCCACAGGAATAGTGAAATCAAAATCTTCATAACTACTGTACGGTTCATGAACTCTTACGTCATAATCTACACCAGCAGCGCGAAGGTTGGGCCCGGTGAACCCATAGTTAAGGGCTCTTTCGGCGGCAATGGCTCCACAACCAATCGTTCTATCCATAAATATCCTGTTTCTGGTAAACAGGTTTTCAAATTCTTTTAGCTGCGCTGGATAACCAGTTATTGGATCGAGAAATTTTTCTAATTTTTCGAAAGCGACGTTGGTAAAATTTCTTTCAAAACCCCCGATGCGGCCAATATTGGTGGTGAGGCGGGAGCCACATACTTCTTCATAAATTTCATAGATCAACTCCCGAAACTGCATCACATATAAGAAGCCGGAATAGGCTCCACTATCCACCCCTACAATAGAATTACAGATCAGGTGATCAGAAATTCTAGACAACTCCATGATGATCACTCTCAAGTAATCTACCCGCTTAGGTGTTTTAACATCCAGCAGTTTTTCGCAAGTGAGGTGCCAACCCATGTTGTTGAGTGGCGAAGAGCAATAGTTGAGGCGATCTGTTAGTGGCGTGATTTGGTAGAGCGGACGGCGTTCCGCAATTTTTTCAAAAGCCCGGTGAATATAACCTACGGTGGAAGTGGCTTTCAGGATGCGCTCTCCGTCTAGTTCGAGAATATTCTGAAATACTCCGTGTGTAGCCGGGTGTGTTGGACCCAGGTTCAGCGTAGTGGTTTGCTTTTCAATGCTTCCTTCCGGAAGTAATATATGATCTGTAGCGTTTACCATTTATTGTAATGCTTTTATAGTTGTTCTAAAACTTAGCCTCTTCCAAACATTTCGTCATCTTTATCGATCCTCGTCTGGTCTTCAAGAGGAAACTCTTTTCTCATCGGAAAATAATCCATTTCATCTACATTCAAAATTCTGATGAGGTTGGGATGTCCTACAAAGTTTACCCCAAAAAAATCATAGGTTTCTCTTTCCATGAAATTGGCCGACTGGTACAAAGCGGTTGCGCTGAACACGTCGGGCGTATTGATATCTGTAAAAACTTTGAACCGTAATCTCACATTGTCTACCAGGTTATGGAGATGATATACTACCGCTAATTCAGCCCCCTTATTGTCTGGATAATGCACTGCTTGCAGATCTGAAAGAAAACGGAATCGCAAGGTTTCGTCGTCGAAAAGAAACTGCATTACTTTGAGGTTAAGGTCTTTGGGGGCAGTGAAAGTGAGCATGCCGTAAGGCGTTTGCCAATCGGTGAGCAGATTGTCGAATTTTTGGGTGAGCTGCTGTTGTATCGTATCGTTTGTGAGAGACATATTGGTGTGTTGGTCTGTTGTTTTGGATTGGCCGGGCGGTGCTGCTGCCTATTTTTTACATTATTGGATACCGTAGCTGGCCAGCAAATCTATGTATTGATCTCCGTGACGGCGTCTTAAACTTTCGTTGTGAACCAACTCCTGGATTTTCATAAAACCATCGAGGATGGCTTCTGGCCTCGGCGGACATCCTGGAACATAAACATCTACCGGTATAACCTGGTCAATGCCTTGCATCACAGAGTACGTATCAAAAATGCCTCCGCTGCTGGCGCAGGCTCCAACTGCGATCACCCAACGCGGTTCTGCCATTTGGAGGTACACTTGTTTTAAAACAGGCCCCATTTTTTTGGCGATAGTGCCCATTACCATGAGCAGATCGCACTGGCGTGGGGAGAAACCAACCCTCTCTGAGCCAAAACGGGCCAAATCGTAATGACTGCCCATGGTAGCCATGAATTCGATTCCGCAGCAGCTGGTAGCGAATGGGAGGGGCCAAATAGAGTTTTTGCGGGCCAAGCCTACTACTTTCTCAAAGTTGGTCGCCATAAAGCCATTACCCATATAGCCTTCGGGGATACCTTCGAACTTTACTGTATTATTAAATTGTACCGGACGTGACATAGTTATTGTTCAGATTTGTTCATATGCCCAAGTGCCAATTAGGATATGTTGTTTTACTTAGCCGTTAAGTTGCAAACTGGCACGTTTGCAATCTGTTGAAAAGGGTTTATTCTTCCCACTTCAATGCACCTTTCTTGAAAATATAAATAAAACCGGTTAAGAAAAGACCCACAAACAGTGCTACTGCTTTAAAACCTTCCCAGCCCAGTTCTCTAAAATTAACTGCGTATGGATAGAAAAATATGACTTCTACATCAAATAACACAAACAGTATGGCTACCAAAAAGTATTTGATGGCCATGGGTTGGCGTGCATTTCCTTTGATATCAATTCCGCTTTCAAAGTTTTGAAGTTTATCAGCGGTCGCCCTTTTTGGACCTAGATAACTGGATCCTACGATAATGAGGGCCACCAAGCCTATTGCAAACAAAAGTTGTAATGCAATGGGAAGATAATTTGCCGCATCATTCACTTTGCCGGCTTGTAACAAAAAGAATTGCATAGAATATCATTGTAATGGTTAGAGCGCAAAAATAAGGCAGCCACCTTAATATCCAATGACGAAAATTTTAAAATTAGGTTAACAAAAAAGCCTGTTATTGGCATAACAGGCTTTTAAATATTTTGTTTAACGTTTCCTTATCTATTGGGAGCTGATCCAGCCTTCGGTTTTGGCTGATTGGATGGCTTTTTGGGATCGTTTCTACTGATAACGTCTTTAAAGTTTAGTAATTGCTCGTCTGTTGGCTCCAGCAATAAGGCTTTTTCTACGTAAGCAAGCGCCGCAGCTTGGTCTTTATTGATATTGTATTCGTATCCGATAAAATACCTGTAGGCGGTTAAAGCCCTTGTTTTTGCTTGTGGCTTAGTGATATCGGCCTCTGCAATTTCCAGTACTTTTTTATAGTAGGGAACCGCTAATCCTTTCTCACTCGTGGAGTCTATGATGGAATTGGTTTGTGCTAACATAAAATGACCAAATGCATCTTCAGGATATTTATCCGCGTATTTTGCAAAAATTTTGATCGCTGAATCAAATTGCCCCACCCTGTAGTAAGAGTAACCAGCGTTGTACAAATCAAGATTACTGTAATTCTTTTTTACATACAGTACTTTATTGTACCAATCTCCGGCTTCTTTGTACTTCTTCTGTGCATCGTAAGACTGCGCCAGTGATTTGAGGTAGTTAACTTTGTTTGATTCGATGCTATCCAATTCTACGGCTTTGTTGACCAACTCTCCGACCCTTGCTTCATTTCCGGGGAACCTGAGCAACAATGCTGCGTAGGCAGAATAATCGCCGCCCTGGATTTTATCCGGGTTCTGGCGTTTGAAATATTCTTCAAAGCTTGATTTGGCATTTGTTGTGTCATTTAATCTGTTGTAAGCAAATGCTTTGATCTTGAACAAATTAATGTATTGGTTGGTACCCTGGGCTACAATGCATTCGTCGGCTTTTGACACTGCTTCATTAAAGAACCCTTGTGCATATTTCATAGATGCCCTGTAATTACATGCTTTTGGATCATCATCGGCGTTTTGCAACCACTTTTCCAGGTACTCTGCACTCTTAGACACATTAGATTCGTAATAGTACACGTAGTAATTTTCATACACCGGTCCATAGTTAGGATCTTTCGCCAATGCGTCTTGAAAATATTTCATGTAAATCGGCTCTTGAGCAACCCCTTGAGTTTGATACACTTTTCCCGTTCTGTATAAAGCCCGGGCATAGTTAGGATCTAAAGCCAATGCAGCCTGATAGCTCAACACCGCATTTCCGCCATCTGCAAATTTGCGGTAAGCATCCCCTAAATTGGTGTACACTTCAGGATCTTTGAACTTTTTGATTTGTGTAGCTTGCTTCAGCTTTTCGATAGCGTAAGCGGCATCTCCGTTTTTACTCTCAGGATTTGCATTGGCATATCCCACTGCATTCAACACGGGAATACTTTTGCCCTGACTCAACGAAATGGCCGTTTCAAATCTATTGCGGGCATCCTGTGTTTTACCTTCCAGCAACTCCACATGGCCCAACCCAGCAAGCACCAGCGGACTATTGGGAAAAGCTGCCAATCTTGCCTGATACAAAGACTTTGCGGCAGGAAGATCTTCCAAACCAATTTCGGCCTGGCCAAGATAATAGATGGCTTCCTCGTCGTTTGGATTCGCACCGATCAGCTTTTGAAAAACGTCTTTAGCACTTTTAAACCTTTCGTAGTACATAAACTTTTTGCCATCATCGATGCTCTGTGCCAGTGTTGTACCGGCAAAAAGAATCGCGGCTAAAAAGAAAATGCCTGTTGTGATTTTAATTCTCATGTTGTTCATTTTTTTATTTGACTCATACAATGTTACAAAAAGTTATAAAGATCCGTTAAAGCCTGTTGTAATTATTCTGGTAACTTTTCGTTAATGATCACGTTTCTGATACCCAATTCCATTATCGGGCCAAGATACGCTCTTCTGAAAATAAGTTGACCTCTTTCATTTTTCAAAAAACTTGCAAACCCGGTGCCAAGCCCGTTGAAATTCTCTTTTTTGATAAAGTACAAACCCCTCACCAGCGGGTACCTTCTTGATACAATGCTCTCCTGCACCGGCTTTACAAAGGGTATGCTATCACAAACCGAACATTCAACATAGGCCAGTTTTACTTTCTTCAGCATCTCCACCTGTTCTTTTACTTCCGGGTTACCAATCCAGTTGATGCCAACAAAGCCGATAGCCTTTGGATCTCCTGCAACAAACTCGAGCACTTCTTTACTGGTTTTCGCAGCTTTCACAACTGCTGTGTCAAAAGGGGCTCCTTTCAGAATAGAATCTAATACAAATCGTACGTTACTGGTGGCTGTTAATCCGTCAAATACAATTTTTTGATCTCTGTTTATTTTTCCCATTAACTGCTCCCGGAGACGGGAGAGGGTAAACAAACTATCTGGATTGTCTTTGTGCAAAACAATGGCGATGGCATCAGTAGCAACCAAGTCGAAGCCAGGGAAATAATTCAAAGAATCTTTCATGTACTTTTCTTCCTTTTCTACCAATCTTCGGGTGACGATTATAACCCGGTTGCCGGTATCTCTGAAAAAATCTTTGAAACATTCCGCTTCCGTTTTGTATTCGGCGTTGATAAGGGTTCCGGGATAAGATTCCTGATACATGGCGATCTGTTCTTCGATCACAGGGCGGAAAGATTCATCCACGCTGATGTTGATACTGCCGTGTGAGGGCGAATCGTAGATCAGGTCTTTGTTGGCCTGAGGTTTACACGACCATTGCGTTATCAGCAAATAGGGTGCAAATATTAAAATCAGCCTTGCAAATCGTAGGTTCATCTTTCTCTAAAATAATTTTTCTTATACCCTCTGTATAGTCTGAACAATCCATATACCAAACAGATACCACCGAAGATCTTCATCACAGGATCATCCGATTTTAGCTGTATTCCAATATCAAATTTTGTATTGAACAACAAAAAAATACCCATGGCCATCCACAACAAACCCATACCGAAATCCATGATACTTTTCATTCGAACATATCCTTTGTTCTTTTCCGTTAATTCTTCTTTTTCAAATTCTTCCAACGCCATATTTCCAAATTTTAGAGAAAGCAATTTACAAATTTATTTTAACTGATTAGTTGGTTACCATAAACTTTACCGGAATGGTGTAATATACGGACACGTTTTCGCCGTTTGACCTGCCTGGATTCCAGTCTTTCATTTTCTTTAAAACGCGAATGACTTCCTTGTTAAAGGCTTCCCCACCATCTTCCACAGTTTCAAAGCCTTTAAGTTTTCCATCGTAACCTACTATAAATCTAATTTTTACAGATGCCACTTCGCCATCGTTCAAATCTTGTGGATTTTGGAGGTTGCGTTCCAGAAATCTTTTGAGTGCTTCCATTCCGCCCGGATAACTAGGCATCACTTCCGCCGTTGCCCGGGGTGTTTCTATATCCGTTTTTTTAACAGTTGACGCTGATACAATGGCAAGTCCTGGCTTCGTTTCAGCACCAGGGTCAGCCCCTACGATCAGTTCTACGCCGGGATCACCTATCACTGTTTGGTTGGAAATCGCCACAATATCTAGATTATTTGCCAACGGATCTGCTTCTGCCTCTTTTTTAGTGACGAGAATGTTTGCTACATATTTTTGTGCGTCTGCTTTTTGGGTTGGCTTCTTAGGCTGTTCCATCGGCGGTGGTATTTCAGGAATCGGTTGGTCCAAAACAACGCATGTAGTTCCAATATCGGGAACAGTAAACGATAGTGTTTCCTTGTTTTTTGCGCTGAAAACCAGTATTGACAGTAGTCCAGCGCCTAAAAATGTAATGGCCATCGATTTTATCAACCGGTCTTTGTAAAATTTACGGAGGTCGTAAGCTCCGTAAGCTTTGTTTCTGTTATCAAACAGCAAGTCGAGCACATCTGCGGATAAAATTTGATCTGTTCTCATGATCGTAGTTTTTGAGTGTGATAAATGAATGTTTTAACCGGCCGGTTTAATGGTAAGATGCAGCGGTTTATGAAATCCATAAATGAAGAAGCCGCTGCCGCTCCACCAGAAAAAATACCATCCACCGCTTTTGTTTACATCCAGCATCAAGTAGGGATAACCTTATCTTTGCCACATGAGAATTTTAATGGTATGTCTGGGAAATATCTGCCGTAGTCCGCTGGCAGAGGGCATTTTACGACAAAAAGCTGCCGTGGCCGGTTTTCAATGCACATTGGATAGTGCAGGTACCAACGGCTATCATACTGGCGAAGCGCCCCATCACCTGAGTCAGAAAGTGGCTCGGTTACACCAAGTTGACATCAGCTCACAAAAGGCCAGAGATTTTACAAAAGAGGATCTGGAAAAATTCGATCTTATTTACGCAATGGCAGGAGATGTGATGAAAGATATACAACAAATGGCTGGACCATCGGAGCATCTGGATAAAGTGACCCTTTTTTTAGACGAACTTAACCCAGGCATGCATCAAGATGTGCCCGACCCATGGTACGGTGATGAAAATGGCTACCATGAAGTATTTGATCTTATCAGCAACACCTGCGACCAAATCATTAAAAAATACAATATCCACCAAACACAAGCGATTCAATAATGGCCAAACCAAGCATACCGCAAGGAACCCGAGATTTTTCTGCGGAAACCATTTACAAAAGAAATTTTATTCTGAACAGCATCCGCTCTGAGTTTGAATTATATGGTTTTCAACCATTGGAAACACCTGCGATGGAAAACTTAGATACCTTGATGGGTAAATATGGTGAAGAAGGAGATAAGTTAATTTTTAAAATACTCAACAATGGCATCAGCGATCCAAAAAATATGGATAAGGCCAAAGCTGGTTTCGAAAAAGTATTGGAAGGAAAAAACAGCTCAGACCTAACCGAAAGAGCACTTAAGTACGATCTCACCATTCCTTTTGCCAGGTATGTAGCGATGAACCAGGGTTCACTAACGTTTCCGTATAAACGCTATCAGATGCAGCCTGTTTGGAGGGCCGACAGACCACAAAAGGGCAGGTACCGCGAATTTACCCAATGCGACGCCGACGTGGTAGGAAGCACTTCCCTGATCAATGAAATTGAACTATGTAACATTTACCACAGTGCCTTCCTCAAAATTGGACTCAACAATTATATACTCAAAATAAACAGCCGTAAATTATTGGCGGCATTGGCAGAAATGTGCGGTGGTAGTGAGAACATGATGGCCATCCCTATTGCGATCGACAAATTGGATAAAATCGGATTGGATAAGGTGAAAGAAGAATTGGCAGCAAGAGGCATCAGCCCATCCCAAATTGCAACCATCGAACAATACTTGAACATCAGTGGTAACAACAAAGAGAAAATGGCGGGCATTCGAGCCTTATTTGGCAACAACGAAACAGCCCGACTAGGGTTGGAAGAAATCAGTTTTGTGGTAGAACGAACAAGGGAATTGAATATCTCCATCGATCTTACGCTGGCAAGGGGACTGAATTATTACACTGGAATTATTTTTGAAGCGAAGGCACCCGAGACGGTGAAGATGGGCAGCATTGGAGGAGGCGGTCGTTACGATGACCTAACAGGATTGTTTGGGGTTCCTGGCATCCCGGGCGTTGGCATTAGTTTTGGAGTAGATCGTATCTATGATGTATTAGAAGAACTTCAGCTATTTCCTGAAAATATTATGCATAGCGCCAAAGCATTGTTTTTTAATATGGGGGCCGCTGAATCTGACGCGGCATTTGAATTGGCCCAATCACTCAGAAGAGAAGGTATCGCTTGTGAACTCTATCATGAAACGGTAAAAATGGAAAAACAATTTAAGTACGCTGACAAAAAAAACATTCCCTTTGCAGTTATTATTGGTAGTAAAGAAATGGAGAACCAGGAAGCAGTTATCAAAAATCTTCTAACGGGAGAGCAACAAATTTTACCGTTTGTAAGCTTAAACCACTTCTTTACCATAAATTAACCTAAGAATAGGTTACAAATGCGCATTTTCGATATTAATATTTTTAAATCAACAAACAACACTATGAAATTGAAAGCTTTCCAAACAGTGCTTTTCGTATTTGCCGCCAGCCTATTGATGGTTTCCTGCAGCAAAAAATCAAATACGCAGGGTAAAAATATACCTGCTAATGCAGCAGTTGTGGTGATCGTAAACGGCGCGTCCATTTCTACCAAATTGCCCTGGGAAGAAGTGAAGCAAAACGAATTGTATAAAATATTGTCTACAGATTCAGGCATGAGCAGCATTGCTAAATCTGCTCTGGACAATCCTGACAACACAGGTATCGACAGTAAAAAAGACCTGATCTTTTTTATGGTAAAAGATTCTTCTGGCGCTTACGTTGGTGCCACTGGGACTTTGAAAGACGAGGCAACTTTTAAGGTGTACAATACCGCAACTTTAACCAAGGGTATTGCAGCTGAAAAAGACGGGGTTCAGTTCATAACTGACAGAACCACTTCGGTTTCTTGGACAAAAGAAAAATTCTTCATTGTTTTTGATGCGCCTCAAATTAATCAAGCCAACCAGTTGAATAGAATGATGATGGATGATTCTACCGCTTCGCAGGTTGGCAATAAACCAAGAAATGTTGAAGCTGTAGCTGCATCCTTACACAAACTGGAAGAAAAAAACAGCCTTGCAAAAAATGAAAAGTTCTCTGAACTCATGGGCAGCAAAGCTGATGTACATTTCTGGATGAACAGCGAAGCGCTTTACGAAGGTGATGCTGCCATGGCTGCATTGAGCATGCTCAATATTAGTAAGCTGTATAAAGATTCTTACAACACAGCAACCGTTAATTTCGAGAATGGACAAATCAATCTAGACAGCAAAACATATTCTGGGAAAGAAATGTCTGATATCTTTAAAAAATACAGCGGCGCTAATATCAATAAAGAAATGATTCAGCGCATGCCTGCTAAAGATGTAGCGGTATTGTTTGCAATGAATTACAAACCTGAAGGCCTGAAAGAATTGATTAAGTTAACCGGCGTGGAAGGATTGATCAACATTGGTGCTTCACAACTTGGATTTAATGTAGATGATTTTATCAAGTCGCACAACGGAGAACTTTTGTTCGCAGTAACTGATATCAAAATTGACTCCATGTTTGGTACACCCAATCCAAATGTGTTGTTTAGTACTGGAGTAGGTAATAAAGCTTCTTTCGATAAAATTGTGAACGCCGCACAAAAAGCAGGTGCACAGATGGCATCAGCGTCTCCAAACAGCATCTACTTTACCAGTAATGGAAAAATATTTGCGTTGGGTAACCAAAAAGGAATGGTAGATAATTTTGTAAACAAAGACGCCAAAAGCAATTTTGCTTTTCTGGATAAAATTTCCGGCGGACCAATTGGAGGTTATTTTAATATGCAATACATTCTCACTAGTTTAAAACCTTCTGTGAAGGGCGACAGTTCTGCTATTATCATGATGGATGCTTCTTTAAAAATGTGGGATAATATTTTAATTAGTGGCGGACAATTCAAAGACGGAAGCTTACAACAGCATGTTGAAATTAACCTGGTGGATAAAAACACCAATAGTTTGAAACAACTCAACAACTACCTGGGCACCTTGGGTAAGTTGGCAAAAGAGAATGAGTCGAGACTGGGTTGGAACCAACCCGATTTCTCTTCAGACGATATCGTCATTCCAACAGTTCCGGTGATTGAATAAGGATTTTCAATAAAAGTTATATTTTTAAAGCCGCCGTAAAACCGGCGGCTTTTTAATGGAGTACAACTCAACTATGCAGATACAGTTACAAAAAATAGCGCCGCAATACCTGGAAATTGAAAAGACCCAACATTCTGATGTTTGGAACAAAGAAGTTGTATTTAAAAAGGGTGAAAGGATTCAAATTGTTGCGCCCAGTGGAAGCGGTAAATCATCCCTCATTCATTTTCTATACCTGCTGAGAAATGAGTACACTGGACAGATCCTGTTCGATGGAAAAAACATAGCAACTTTTTCACCGGAAGACAAAGCGAAATATCGTCAGCAACAGGTGAGCATTGTGTTTCAAGACCTTCGATTATTTTCACAACACAGCGCAGCAGCCAATATTGAGATTAAAAAAACATTGATGCCTTTTTCAGCAGCAGCCTCCTTAGAAGAAATGGCGGCACAATTGGGTATCACAAAAAAGATGCAGCAAAACGCCGGCATTTGTAGTTATGGAGAACAACAAAGAATCGCCATCATTCGTTCGTTGCAGCAACCTTTCGATTTTATTGTTTTGGATGAACCGTTTAGTCACCTCGACGAAAACAACAGCATCAAGGCTATGCATTTGATCACAACAGAAGCAGCAAAAAGAAATGCAGGCATTATATTGGCAGACCTGCATAAAGTTCCCTTTTTTGAATCAGACAGTACTCTTTTTCTTTAAATCGCCTACGGATTGTTTCCAGTTTAGAAATGCAAATGAATAAACAAATGAAATTATCATTCAAACAGATAGCTCCCTTTTTAAACACGGGAGCATCAACTGTTTCGAGGCTCATCAGTTACCTCGGCTTGGGTATTGGCGTAATGTTGTTACTCTGTTCGATGCAGATGTTCATCAACATCAATGTATTACTTAAAGACAGGAATCCGCGTACGTCGGGATTTGATTATATTTCGATCACAAAAAAAATTACAGATCAAAATGTAGGACAAGATAACAGCTTCAGTGCTGCAGAAATCAGTGCATTACAATCTTTACCCTTTATCGACGATGCCACGCCGTTGATCGCCAATAAATTTGTGGTATCGGCTTCCGGCGGACCAGCCCTGCCTTTTACCACCGATATATTTCTGGAAGCCATTAAAACAGATTTTATAGATACCATCCCACCTTCCTTTACCTGGCAGCCCGGGCAAGCGATGGTGCCCATCATTATTTCGTCTGACTACCTCGAATTGTACAACACGGTGTTTGCTCCCAGCAGAGATCTGCCGCAAATTTCTGAAGGAGCCATGGGTGCATTGGTGATGCAACTGGAATGTACAGGCGTGTATGGCACCCAGATTTTCAGAGGTAATATTGTAGCACTCAGCGATCGGATCAACTCTGTAATTGTCCCCCAAAACTTTTTAGAATGGGCCAATAAAAATATTGCCAATATCAGCAACAGCAATGCAACCCGTGTTTACATTAAAACCACCGACGCCAACAATGTAGAGTTTTTGAATTATTTGCAGGAAAACAATTATCAGGTTAACAAAGACAAAACAAAGTTCGGCAGGGTAAAACAAATTTTACAAGCCGTGGTAAGTGGTTTGGTAGGTTTTGCAGTATTGGTAATTTTACTGGCCATGATGCTGTTCTCCTTCTACCTACAACTGATGATTGCCCGCAGCAAAGACAATCTGCAACTATTGCTAACACTGGGCTATTCTCCCAACTGGCTCAGTAAAACCGTGGCCAAAAGATGGATACCGATGTATGTGTTGATTGTTGGCAGTTCTGTGTTGCTGGTGCAATTGTTTCAATATTTTTTTATACAACAATTTTTAAATGGCAGAGATGATTTATCGCCAATGATTGATTGGTCGGTATTGATCACCGGTGCCGCTTTACTAGCATTGTGTATTGGCATCAATTATGGATTGATTCGAAAATTATTGCACAGGTTGTAGAACACAAAAGTTTTGTAGATGTTATAGCAGTGAAATTTAAGGTTATTATTCTTTAATCGTAAAGCGGTCGGTTTCACTAATAAAAATTTCATTTTCCCGAACGATATAAACTCATAAAACTTATGAAGCTGCAAAATATTTTAAGCCGCATATAATTGAGTTTAACGGAAAAACAATGAGTAGCGTTAAGTTTTACAAATTTTCAACATCAATCAAAGTAACCGTGGTACATATTTTTATACAAGTACCATCGTTGGGGCATCTTGTACATAGGCACTCTCCAACGTTTTGAGAGGGACTGCAACCTGAAGAATTGGCGCAATCTCCAGTAGTGGAGCACGATACGTTGAGCTTGGCACGCAATATGTTATTTTCTACAACTACAGCAAAGGAGGTAATAAATTTTACTCTTCTAAAAACCAAAAAATAATTATTGTCTCTTTTTTCCGCCTCTACCTTTGTAAAGGTTTCTTTTACGCCTGACACATTAGCCAAATTAGCGGAAAGCGAACTGAGCATTTTACTTTTGTTGGCAGTGGTAATTGGCCTACCCTCTTCTACCACCCCAATGGTAAAAGCAGCGTCTTGTGAGTAACAATAAGATAAAGAGAAAAGCAGCGTAAAGAAGATGAATAATGTTTTATAAGTGTAATTTTTTTAGACCGTTTCGATAAGAATTCATTTTGTATATAAAATATTTACGAATAAAAATTATATTTTATTCTACTACAAATACTTTATGTGGTAAACTCTATTTCGAA
Organism: Chitinophagales bacterium; assembly: GCA_038249665.1. Taxonomy (GTDB): domain Bacteria; phylum Bacteroidota; class Bacteroidia; order Chitinophagales; family Chitinophagaceae; genus Ferruginibacter. The sequence continues at coordinate 32,367 of JBBSDF010000015.1, read as the reverse complement.
TATTTTTTTGGTTGATAATTTACTTCCAGATCAACCCACTCCCTCATATACGATCGCAGCACCCTGCCCTACGCCCACGCACATGGTGGCCAGTCCGTATTTGCTTTTTCGTTTCAGCATTTCATGAATCAAGGTGGTGGAGATTCTAACACCGCTGCAACCCAATGGATGGCCCAAAGAAATGGCACCTCCATTTACGTTTACTTTTTCTAAATCGAGTCCAAGATCGTGAATACAAGCAATGCTCTGAGAAGCGAAGGCCTCGTTGAGTTCTATCAGATTGAGGTCACTAACGGTAAGGCCTGCACGCAATAAAGCTTTTTGAGTGGCTGGTACGGGACCAACCCCCATTATAGCAGGATCAACGCCGGCCACTGCCATAGAGCGGATTTGTGCAATGGGCTTTAAACTGTATTTGATTACAGCGGCTTCACTGGCCAACAACATGGCAGCAGCCCCGTCATTGATGCCACTACTGTTACCTGCGGTTACGGTGCCGTCTTTCAAAAATGCAGGTTTTAGCTGGGTAAGTTTTTCCATGGTAGACAAACGGGGGTGTTCATCTTTGTCAAACGTAAAACTTTCTTTGCCCGCCTGCACCTTGATGGGAATAATTTCGGCAGTAAATTTTCCTGCTGCAAATGCTTCTGCGTATTTCTGTTGGCTTTCGATGGCAAATTCATCTTGTGCGTGTCTGCTAATGTTCCATTGAGCCGCTACATTTTCAGCGGTTTCGCCCATGCTGTATGGATGATATAAACCGCTGAGATTTTTGTTGATAAAACGCCAGCCCATGGTGGTATCAAATAGTTGCGTAGTTCTATCAAATGCGCTGCCACCTTTACTCATCACAAAGGGAGCCCTGGTCATACTTTCTACTCCACATGCGATCATCAGTTCCGCATCACCGCAAGCAATGGTGCGTGCACTGTCCATGATGGCCTGCAAACCACTTGCACAAAGTCTGTTCACCGTATTGCCTGCCACTGAAGTTGGCAAACCAGCCAACAAGGCAGCCATCCGAGCCACGTTGCGGTTGTCTTCGCCAGCCTGATTGGCTGCACCTGCAATCACGTCTTCGATGGCATTAACATCTGCATTCGGATTCCTTTGCAGTAGCGCTTTGATCACATACGCCAGCAGATCGTCGGGTCTGATAGAGCTGAGTGCCCCGCCATATTTACCTATCGGCGTTCTAATCGTATCAATTACATATACTTTGTTCATGGAAGCTTCGTTTGAAAGCGTAAAAGTAGGAATAATGGGTGGAAACCAGTTTTTGATAGAGAAGGGAGGAAAAGAATGAGGGTACTGTGCAGGCTCGGTTATGCTGTTGCACAAAATCCCTCTTCAATTTGTACCTTTACGCCATGTTGGGAAAGAAAAATATACGGGAGTTTAGTTTACCCGAGTTAAAAGAATATTTTGAATCTGCAGGAGATAAAAAGTTTCGTGCCATTCAGACCTATGAATGGTTGTGGAAAAATAACGCCCGTAGTTTCGATGAAATGAGCAACTTATCACTTGAGTTGAGGCAAAAATTAGCTACAGCGTTCGATATAGTGACCCTAACTGTTGATGCCAGTCAGCGCAGCAGCGATGGCACCCTCAAATCAAGATTCAAAACACATGATGGTCATTTAATAGAAGGAGTGCTAATTCCCACAGAAAAAAGAAATACCGCCTGCGTTTCTTCACAGATCGGCTGCAGCCTAAGTTGTAAATTTTGTGCAACTGGACTCATGGACCGCAAACGAAATCTTGGTTTTGATGAAATCTACGACCAAGTCGCTTTATTGAATGAGCACAGTTTAGCCACCTATGGAACGCCATTGTCAAACATCGTGTATATGGGTATGGGAGAACCTTTGCTAAATTACAAAAATGTATTAAAATCAATTGAACGCATCACTGCCAGCGATGGGATGGCCATGAGTCCCAAAAGAATTACCGTATCCACCGCTGGTGTGGCTAAAATGATTCGTCAATTGGGCGATGATAAAGTACGATTTAACCTGGCGCTTTCTTTACACGCTGCTACAGACGAAAAAAGAAATCGCATCATGGCCATCAACGAAACCAATAACATCAAGGAATTAATAGAGGCATTGAATTATTTTTACGACCAAACAAAAAACGACATCACCCTAGAGTATGTATTGCTGCAAGGTGAAAACGACAGCTTGGAAGACGCAGCTGAACTGGTAAAAGTGTACAGAAAAATTCCAACGCACCTTGTGAATGTAATTGAATACAACCCGGTAGCTGGTATTCCCTTTATTAAAACAGATGAGGACAGCACCCAGGTCTTTACAGATTATCTAGTGGCACACAAAGTAAATGTAAGGGTTCGAAGAAGCAGGGGTAAAGATATCGATGCCGCCTGTGGTCAATTGGCCAATAAAGGATAGATGTCTATATCCGCTTTCAGCAAAACACATCATGATCGTACAAAAGGCATTTTTTTGAATGCCTTTTTTTATTTCTGCATACCAGCAACACTTCGCAGAATGGCTTTAACATTTTGTTGCTTAAACCTTCAGTACCATCACCCGTCTATTAACGGACACAACGATTAAAGAAAATAAAAAACGTATAACATGAAAAAATTACTCGCATTCACATTAATCCTAGCGATGAGCGGAACCAGCTTATTTGCCCAGCAAACAAGGGCTACTCATAAAAAGAAAGGTGAACATGGAATGGAACACGGCAAAAAAGAGGCTTTCAAAAACCTTGACCTCACCGATGCCCAGCAAAAACAATGGAAGGCCGATAACGAAAGTTTCAAAACAAAAATGGAAGCGTTGAACAAAGAAGAAGACATCACTGTTAATGAAAAAAATATACGCAAAGAAGCGCTGATGGCCGAACAAAAAGCAAAAAGAGATGCCCTGCTGACCACAGAGCAAAAAACAAAACTTGCGGCAGATAAAAAAGCTATCGGCGAAAAACGCAAAGAGATGGCACAAAAACGTGGTGCCAATATGCAAAAAGAATTAGGCTTGAACAATGACCAGGCTGCAAAATTAAAAGCACAAAATCAAGCTACAAAAACAAAAGTGAAAGCCATCAAAGAAAACACTGCTTTAAGTGCCGATCAGAAAAAAGAACAGATGAAAGCAGTGAAAGAATCAGCTATGATGGATCGCAAACAAATCTTAAGTGCGGAGCAAATGCAGAAGATGGAAGAAATGAAGAAAGCTAAAAAAAGTGGACATCATAAAAAAGGTTGAAAAAATACACCCCAACATCGTATTACCCCTGAAAATTACTAATAACCCTACACCTAGAGCGCTGCTACCCTGCAGCGCTTTTTTTGTGCTCAAATACAGCGCACACAGGAATGACAGCACTCAAATTAGAAATGCTTACCTTCGTGGCTCATCTACTGTTGGAAAACAGCAAAAAACTTCAAACAATGAGCCAGTCTCCCTTTCAGAAATTTACCGTAAAAAAGAAAAACAGCGTCGTTAAAGAGCAGATCAGACAGGAAAAGAAGAAAGCCCGTGCTGATAAAAACGCGTATTTCGATAACCTCAAAGAAGAAAAATACCAGGCAATGCTGGCCAAGCGTGCACAGAAAGCAGCTGGAGGAACTGGTGCTGTAATACCACACGTTCCTAAAACCAACAAAAAGGGACCAGACGCCAAAAAACCTCCAGTTCAAAGAACGACGGAAGAAGTGATGCCCCTCAATAAATTTTTAGCGCACTGCGGCGTATGCTCTCGTAGAGAAGCCGTGAAAGTGGTGACTGATGGAAAAGTGAAAGTGAACAATGAAGTGATGTCGGAACCTGGTTATAAGGTTTTGCCAACAGACGAAGTAATATTTAATGGCAAAAAATTATTTGTAACCAAAAACCTTGTGTACATTTTATTGAACAAACCCAAAGATTATATTACCACTACCGACGACCCGCAAGGAAGAAAAACGGTATTGCAACTCACACAAAAAGCAACCACAGAAAGAGTGTACCCTATTGGAAGACTCGATAGAAATACTTCAGGTGTGTTGCTATTAACCAACGATGGCGATCTTACCCAAAAACTTTCACATCCAAGTTATGAGATCAAGAAAATATACGAAGTAAAATTAGATAAGAACCTTACCAAGGAACACTTTGATGATATCCTCAAAGGACTTACGTTAGAAGACGGACAAATTTTTGTAGACAGTTTGGCTTACGCAGATAGCAAAGACAAATCGATTGTTGGTATTGAAATACACAGCGGTCGCAACCGTATTGTTCGCCGAATTTTTGAATCGTTGGGATATGATGTAAAAGGATTAGACAGGGTGATGTATGCCGGACTTACCAAAAAAAATGTGGAACGCAGCAAATGGCGCTTCCTGAGCGAAAAAGAAATTCGATTGTTGAAGTACATGAACGAATCGAAAAAGAAATCGAAGAAAATTACTGATGCTGAAAATTCGGAAAGCAACAATGAAGATATAAAATCAATCAAACCCCCCATCACCAATAAAAAAGCTGTGGGAGCTATTGATGCAGATAAAAAAATTAAAAAGGAAAAAGATCCCACTGCTGTTGTTAAAGAACGCCCGGTGAGTGATAAAAAGCCAGGTGTTAGAAAATTTAAAACACACAGCGAAAAAAAGAAACACAAAATAACGGCAGGTGGCAAAAAATAATTTTACCGTTGTTTTTGAGAACGACGATTTTATAGCAATCAACAAAACATCTGGACTACTGACGATTCCTGACAGAGAGCAATCTGAAAAAAGCTTGAAGGAATACCTGATAGATAAATACGGTCAGATATTTACGGTACATCGCTTGGATAAAGACACCAGCGGATTGGTGCTGTTTGCCAAAAATGAAATCACCCACAAATACCTCAATAAAATTTTTGAAGAGCGTGCCGTTGAGAAATTTTATGTAGGCATCGTAATGGGAGAGCCAGTAGAAAAAACTGGTTTGATTGATGCACCGATTGCGGAACATTCGCTCAACAAAAACCTGATGGTTGTTCACCGGAGGGGCAAGCCTTCACAAACAGGGTATGAGGTATTAGAAGGCAATAAATTTTACTCATTGGTGTCCTTTCAACTGCATACCGGCCGAACACACCAGATACGCGTGCACTGTAAAAACATTGGTCATCCGCTGGCTTGCGACCCTTTATATGGAGATGGCAAAGCCGTATTGCTGAGTACTTTTAAAAAGAAGTTTAAACTTAGCAAACACGATGAAGAAGAAAGACCAATGATTGGCAGATTGGCCTTACATTCCTATCAATTGCGATTTACAGATGAACATGGAACGAGGATGGAATTGGAAGCAGAGATCCCAAAAGAGTTCAGGGCGTTGATGAAACAATTGGGTAAATAAAATATTTTGTTTTTATTGACGAAGGCAGTTCTAACAGAGCTGCCTTTTACTATTTTGTCGTACATACTATTGTAAACGTGCATTGCGTGAGGGATTGCAGCGTACATCCTTTTGTGAGGCACGAACAAAAGATGGCAGCAAAAAGCCCGACCCGCAGGGGCACGCCCTCTTATTTTTCTAAAGCTTGTAAGATATCGTGGAGGATATCGTCTTTGTATTCAAGCCCTACAGAAATGCGAATCAGCCCTGGCGTTATGTTCACTTCCTTGCGTTCCTCTTCGGTAAGTTTGGCGTGGGTAGTACTGGCAGGATGTGAAGCAATGCTGCGGGTATCACCGAGGTTGGCGGTGAGCGACAGCATTTTTAATTTGTCGAGAAAGTGGCGTCCCGCTTCTAATCCACCTTTTAGTTCGAAACAAACAATACCTCCGCCATTTTTCATTTGCTGCACTGCTATTTGGTGTTGTGGATGCGAAGGCAAAAAGGGATACCGCAATGAGGCAATAGCCGGGTGTTGCTCGAGTGATTGTGCAAGGAAGAGCGCATTGGAAGCGTGTCGTTCCATTCTTACATCGAGGGTTTCAATACTTTTGCTGAGTACCCATGCATTAAAAGGGGACAACGCAGGACCGGTGCTGCGGCAAAACAAATAAATATCGTGGATGAGTTCTTTTTTACCCACAACTACTCCACCCAATACACGGCCTTGCCCATCGATCCATTTAGTGGCGGAATGTACAACGAGATCAGCACCAAAATCGATCGGACGTTGGCAAACAGGTGTTGCAAAACAGTTGTCGACATTTAAAATGATCTGGTGTTTTTTGGCAAGTTTGCCCAGCATGGCTAAGTCGATGATATCTAACCCGGGATTGGTGGGTGTTTCTACATAAATCATTTTAGTATTGGGTCGGATAGCAGCTTCCCATTCTTCGGGCTTGTTTGCGGATACATAGCCGTGCTCGATTCCAAAATTAGGCAAGTATTTTTTTATGACGGTATGCGTACTTCCAAAAATAGAACTGCAACTGAGCAGGTGATCGCCTTTTTTGAGTAGGGCCATAAAAGACCCAAACACCGCACTCATGCCAGATGCAGTAGCAAAGCCAGCTTCAGCGCCTTCGAGTGCAGCTACTTTTTGGGCAAACTCATCTACACCGGGGTTGCTGAACCTGCTGTAAATATTTTCATCTGTTTCATCAGCAAAAGCTGCCCGCATATCTTCGGCATTATTGAAACAAAAACTACTGGTCAGAAACAGTGGTGTGGAATGCTCCATTTCCGGGGTGCGTTCCGTTTGAATACGAATGGCTTTGGTAGATGGATGTTGCTCGTTTGACATGTTGTTGACGGTTGTATTTTGTAGATCTTCGACAAAAATTAAAATGATGGTAGTAGTATTGCTTACAGCTTTGCTACACTTACAGTAACATCACAATATTTTGATTGTTTGTTATTGGCGACATATTTCACAGTTGCTTGTGCAAAAATACCCAACCTTCCCCTTACTTTGCAGGTAGAAATTAAAAATGGCACAAACCTTTACAAGTACACAAGATTTTTTACTGGAGAGCGGATCATTTCTGCCTGGAATTGAGATTAGTTATTGCACCTATGGCACCCTGAACGAGGATGCCAGCAATGTGGTTTGGATTTGCCATGCACTAACGGCCAATGCCGATGTAGCCCATTGGTGGCCTTGGATGGCAGGCAAAGGTGCAGCACTGGATACTGAAAAATATTTTATTGTTTGTGCTAATATTTTGGGTTCCTGTTATGGCAGCAGTGGACCGTTGAGCATACACCCGGCAACCGGAAAGCCATATGGCAGTGGCTTTCCGGCAATTACAATACGAGATATGGTGAATGCGCACATACTTCTCCGTGGGCATTTGGGCATTCAACAAATTCGCTTACTCGTAGGCGGTAGTATGGGTGGTTACCAGGCGTTGGAATGGTGTGTGGTGGAACCTGCTGTAATTGAAAAGCTATTTTTACTGGCCACCTCTGCCACAGAAAGTGCCTGGGGCATAGCGGTGCATACAGCCCAAAGACTGGCCATAGAAGCGGAAGATGGCTGGAATACCAACATAGCTGGCGGCGGAAAAAAAGGATTAAAAGCAGCCAGAGCCATTGGTATGCTGAGTTACCGCAATTACGGCATTATGGTAAAAACCCAAACCGATAGTGACTTTGAAAAATTGGATCAGTATAAAGCATCTTCTTATATTTTGCACCAGGGCAATAAATTAGCCGATCGATTTAACGCATACTGTTATTGGTTGCTTACAAAGGCGATGGATACGCATCAACTTTCGAGAGGTAGAGGCGGTTTGGTTAATGTTGTACTTCAGCAAATAAAACAACCCACCCTTGTCATTGGCATTAGTAGTGATATTTTATGCCCACCGGTAGAGCAAGAGCAAATAGCAGCAGCTCTTCCAAATGCACATTTGATGATCATCGATTCAGCATATGGGCATGATGGATTTTTGGTAGAAGGAGAAAAAATTTCAGGCGCGTTAAAAAGCTGGATGCACTAAAGTGCTGTGACCAATATCCTCACACTCCAAATGATGACCATTGTGCCCAACAAAATCAGTGAAAGCTTTCTAGGTAATTTTCCAATCAGTTTTGCTGCCAAAGGAGCCGCCAGCAAGCCTCCGATGATGAGAGCGATCACAACCTGCCAATGATGTACACCCATCATAATAAAGAAGGTGAAGGCACTGGCCAGTGTAACAAAAAATTCTGTCAGACTCACCGAGCCAACCACATATTTTGGATGCCGTCCTTTAGAAATAAGCGTAGTGGTAACGATAGGTCCCCAGCCGCCGCCACCAAATGAATCGAGGAAACCCCCTGTTCCAGCTAAGAGTGTATATTTTTTGAAAGTTTTCTTTTGTTGGTTTTTTCTCCAGGCAGTTACAATAATTTTTATCCCTAAAAAAAGTGTATAAGCGGCTAATACAGGCTTTAACCATTTGGCATGTGAGTCGCCATAAAAACTAAGCAATAATGCCCCGGCAATGGCACCCAATACACCAGGAATAACCAGTGCCTTGAACAACTTTTTATTAACGTTACCAAATTTAAAATGGCTGTAACCAGATGCGCCGCTGGCAAACATTTCGGCTGTATGAATACTGGCGCTGATGGCGGGTAAACTAACACCAGATGACAACAGAATGGTTGCACTTGTAACGCCGTAGCCCATACCCAAGGCTCCATCCACTAATTGTGCTAAAAAACCCGCGAGCACCATCCAGGGAAAATTTGCATCCAGTGAAAGCAACAATTCAGTTGCGCTATTCTTGATGGCCACCAGCGGGATATAAGAAAAGAGAAAATGACCGATGAGCATCCAGCCGAACACCTTAACAGAAACACGGGCTATCTTTTTCCACTTATATTCGGTTACACTACTTTCTACGGCAATTGCTTCAGGTGAAGGAGTATGGTATTGCTTACGGTATGCCAGCAATTGATGAATTACCTTATCTAACTCCTCAGGATTCATTTCAGTGGGACGAATGAGAAAACTGGGGAGCTGCGATTCACTTTGTTCCGAAATTAGATTCGGATCTTTTTGTAATAGCGGCTCCGCTAATACCCTCTCTTTGTTTGCTGTTATTTTCATCCTCTTTTGTTAGTAGAAGCGTGGTGATCCACCATTGACCTATTGATCAATGGTCGTTTAAATAGTAAGAATGCTTTTAGTCTACTAAATTAGTAGATTTTGTGATCAAAACAAAAGGGAATATAAAATTCCCTTCAATTTTTTTATTAAAACAACCCTTCGATTGAAAGGTATCTTTCTCCGGTATCGTAATTAAAAGTAAGAATGGTAGACCCTTTCGGTATCTCGGGTAATTTTTTTGCGATGGCTGCTAGTGAAGCACCTGAAGAAATTCCTAACAGTATGCCTTCTTCCCGAGCAGCCCTTTGGGTATATTCAAAAGCTTCGTCTTTACTCACCTGAATGGCACCGTCAAGGATTTCGGTGTTTAATACGGCTGGTACAAAACCAGCGCCAATTCCCTGAATGGGGTGCGGACCAGGAGCACCACCACTGAGTACGGCCGACAATTCTGGTTCTACAGCAAATACTTTTAAGTTGGGGAAGTGTTGTTTGAGCACTTCCGCTGCACCGGTTATATGACCACCTGTACCCACTCCGGTGATCATGTAATCTATACCATCTGGGAAATCGGCTAAGATCTCAAGTGCTGTTGTTGTGCGGTGGATTTCCACATTGGCTGGATTGTTAAACTGTTGCGGCATCCATGCATTGGGTGTAGCTGCCGTTAATTCCGTGGCTCTTTCGATGGCACCTTTCATCCCTTTTTCTCTGGCTGTTAATTCAAACTCCGCTCCGTAAATCGACATTAGTCTTCTGCGTTCTATACTCATACTTTCGGGCATCACTAAAATTATTTTATATCCTTTCACTGCTGCTACCAAAGCTAAACCAATTCCGGTGTTGCCGCTGGTAGGTTCGATGATGATGCTGTCTTTATTCAGTATACCTTTTGCTTCCGCATCTTCGATCATTGCAAGGGCTATCCTGTCTTTGATACTAGCTCCCGGGTTATTTTTTTCAAGTTTAACATACACGTTGTAATCATCGCCAAACAAGCGGTTTACCCTTACATGTGGGGTATTGCCTATGGTATTTAAAATGTTTAAAGCTTTCATATTTTATATTGTTTAGTTCATTAATTAGTTTTTCCAACCCCAATTTTCTTTATTTCTGTTTGCCATGTTTACGGTTCGTTCTTTAAATAACGAAATTCAACGTTTCCGGAAATGGGTTATTGTCGCGGACTTTTATTTCGCTTTTATGGTACACGATGGAATGGGAAGGCACACTATAAGTGAGCCAAACATTTCCGCCAATAATGCTGTTTCTGCCCACCACCGTATCACCGCCAAGGATGGTTGCGCCTGAATAGATCACTACATCATCTTCGATGGTAGGATGTCTTTTGGTACTCGCCAGCTCCTTTGATACGTTTAAAGCTCCCAACGTTACCCCTTGGTATATTTTAACCCGGCTCCCGATATGGGATGTTTCTCCAATAACAATGCCTGTTCCGTGATCAATAAAAAATGAAGGGCCAATGACAGCACCCGGGTTGATATCTATCCCGGTTTTACTGTGCGCATGTTCAGAAAATATCCTTGGTAAAAGGGGTAACCCCTGCTTTCTAAGTTGGTGTGAAATTCTGTACACTGCTGTGGCGTAAAACCCCGGATAAGCCAGCAATACTTCATCCAGTGAAGTAGCGGCTGGGTCAAACTGCAACACCGCATCTGCATCCAGTAACAATGCTTTATGTACATCAGGCAGGGCCGTAAAAAAAAATGCGGTTTGTTCCTCCACTTCCGTTTCTTGCAGTAATATAGCAGAGATTATGATGGAAAATTGTTGCTTTAATTCCATGTAACCCTTTTCCAAGGCATCTTTGGAAATGTATTCCCCAGCATGGGGTACAAACAAAAAGTTAAACAGGTCGTTAATAAAATTTTCCGAGCGGATTTTATCAGGAAAACGAATACTCCGAGTAGAATTTTGTTGATAGAGTAATTCTAAAAATGAAGTTTGTGACATAGTGGGTGCGTTGTGTTTTATAAACAGCCAAATAATAAAACGGTTTTTGTAATATTTGTTAAAAGGTACGCTTCTTATTGTATCATACAAGCCCCAACTGTTACATTACTCGTTTCATCAATTAAAATAGCTCCCCCGGTACTCCTTAAATTTAGGTAGGAATCAAAAACAACAGGTGCTGCCGTTTTAATGTTTACCCTCACAATGTCGTTTAATGAAACCTTGTCGGGAGCTGATTCCTTTTTAAGAGAATTCACGTCTAACTTATACTCGATTTCTTTGATGACTACTTTTACTTGACGGCTGTTGATTTGCAAAATGTATTTATTACCCCTTAGCAATGGCTTCTGGTCCATCCAACAGAGCAATACTTGCAATTCGTTTTGTACATTGGGCGTTTGTGCAACGGGTACAATCACATCGCCCCTGCTGATATCCAGATCATCTTCGAGTTGCAACAGCGCACTCTGCGGTGCAAATGCTTCCTCTACGGCCAGGCCTCCCACTTGTATTTCCTTGATGGAAGATTGTAAACCAGAAGGAAGTATGGTTACCCGATCACCCTTTGCATAAATTCCGCTCAAAATTTTTCCGGCATAACCCCTGTAATCGTGCAGTTCGCTGGTTTGCGGACGAATTACAAATTGAACCGGGAAGCGCCCTTTTTCAAGATTAAAATCATTGGCCACTTCTACATTTTCTAATACATCCAGCAATGGTTCACCATCATACCATGCCATCTTTTCACTTTTGGTAACGATGTTGTCGCCATCTACTGCACTCATCGGGATATAGCTGATGTCTTTTAATCCTAAAGAAGCAGCTACTGCCGCAAAATCGATCACGATGTTATTGAATACGTCTTGTGAATATGCTACAAGATCCATTTTATTGACGGCTACCACTACGTGAGGTATTTGTAATAAGGAGGCAATGATGGCGTGCCTTCTTGTTTGTTCTGCAACGCCACTGCGGGCATCGATGAGGACGATAACCAGGTCGCTGTTCGAAGCGCCTGTTACCATGTTGCGGGTATATTGGATATGCCCTGGTGCATCTGCAATAATAAATTTTCTTTTAGGCGTTGAAAAATATTTGTAAGCCACATCGATGGTAATTCCCTGCTCCCGCTCTGCTCTTAACCCATCGGTAAGTAGCGCCAAATCTATTTCTCCATATTCTTTGTGTTTACTTTGTTGTTCAATTGCTTCTAACTGGTCAATCATAATCGATTTGCTATCGTACAGCAATCGACCAATAAGGGTACTTTTACCATCATCTACGTTGCCTGCTGTGATAAACCTTAAAATATCCATACTTAATTATTATTGTCAAATACATTAAAAATAGCCGTTCTTTTTTCTGTCTTCCATAGCTGCCTCGCTCACTTTATCATCAATCCTTGTTTCACCTCTTTCACTTTTTTTGGTGGCGATAATTTCATGAATGATATCATCCAACGTACTCGCATTCGATTCTACTGCGGCAGTGCAAGTCATGTCGCCTACGGTTCTATACCGCACCTTTTTTACAGATACTTTATCAGATGGATCCAATTGTACAAATTTAGAAGTGGCTACCAGCTGGCCTTCATGCTCTAATACTTCGCGATCGTGGGCAAAATAAATAGCAGGCAGTTCAATATTTTGTTGTTTGATATAGTTCCATATATCCAGTTCCGTCCAGTTGCTGATAGGAAACACTCTTACGTTTTCTCCTTTGTGAATGTTTCCGTTATAAGTATTCCAGAGTTCTGGACGCTGGAGTTTTGGATCCCATTGACCAAATTCATTTCTCACCGAAAAAATTCTTTCTTTGGCCCTTGCTTTTTCTTCATCTCTTCTGGCACCACCAATGCAAGCATCAAATTTAAATTCGTCGATCACATCCAATAACGTAAAGGTTTGTAATGCATTTCTGCTGGCAAACTTTCCTTTCGGTTCGGTAAGTTGTTTTTCGCGGATGGTGTCTTCAACTTTTCTTATGATCAATTTTTCTTGAATCTGTTCTACGAAAGCATCCCTGAAATCGAGTGCTTCTTTGAAGTTGTGGCCGGTATCAATATGAACCAACGGAAAAGGAAATTTTCCGGGTCTGAATGCTTTTAAAGCAAGATGAACCAGCACGATGGAATCTTTTCCTCCGCTGAATAATAAAGCTGGTTTTTCGAACTGTCCGGCTACTTCTCTAAGGATGTGGATAGACTCTGATTCTAATTGTTGTAAATAATCTAATCGGTGTGAACTCATGAAACTATTTTCTTTATTTTTTTAAAGATTGTTGAGAAGGTGCCGTCACGTGTAAGCCGCATTCTTTTTTATCTGCATCTTCCCACCACCATCTTCCGGCTCTGAAATCTTCGCCAGGTTGAATGGCTCTTGTGCAGGGCGCGCATCCGATGCTCAAAAATCCGCGATCATGCAACGGGTTGTAAGGAATATCTTGTGCTTTGATGAAATCCCATACTTGTTCATTCGTCCAGTGCAGCAATGGATGGTATTTGATCACTTGATTGCCTTCGTCCCATTCTACCGGGGTTACATTTTTACGTTCAGGAGAATGTGATGTCCGAAGCCCGGTAATCCATACTTTGTTGCCTGCCAAGGCTCTTTGCAACGGTTCTACTTTTCTGATATAACAGCATTGCTGACGATTGCTCACTGAAGCATAAAAAGAATTAGGGCCTTTGGCTTCTACCATTTGCTCAAGACTTTCATGATGGGGATAATAAGGCTGAATGCTGATGTTGTATTTTTCTCTACTGCTGTTCCAAACTGAATAAGTTTCTGCAAAAAGCCTTCCCGTATCTAAGGTAAAAACAGATACGGGCAACTGATGAGAGGCAATCTGATGTAATATCACCTGGTCCTCTACACTAAAACTGCTGCTAAAGGTAACTTGCTTAGGAAATGTTTCGGTGAGTGCCGTCAGCGCTTCTATGTCATTTAGTCTACTTAATTGGCAGACTATTCGTTCGGCAATATTTTTTCCTGAGTCACTCATGTGTTCTTGGCATGTTTTTTAATTATTTAAAATGGCAGAAAAGAAATTAAGGGCAATATTATTATGGTGTCAACGAATAAAGACCCTTCGCGAAATATATAGTCTATATAAACGATAGACAAATCTACTACAGAATAAGTTACTAATGAAAAAAAGGTTGGAGTAATGGAAGCTTTGAAGGTTGCACCATTCAATTGTCTGTTAGATGTATAAGAAATATGTATAAATTCACTAGCTACTGTATTCAATTTGATTGTATCTTACCTGACGTTAAACTGCTGATAGATAATCGCTTATTTTTGCATAGAAATGATCTCAAAAAAAACAAAATACGGTCTCAAGGCCCTCGGCTATTTAGCAGAACACTATGGTAAAGGGCCTGTATTGATAGCAGAGATTGCGGAAAAAAGAAAAATTCCCATTAAGTTTCTGGAGAATATTTTACTGCTGCTCAAAAAACAGGGGGTGCTCGAAAGTAAGAAAGGGAAGGGTGGTGGATACATGCTGGCTTCTAACCCCAAGAAGATTTCTTTGGCAGCAGTTTACCGAATTGTCGAAGGGCCAATTGCCATGATGCCCTGTGTAAGCCTGAATTTTTATGAAAAATGCAAGGATTGTAATGAGAAACATTGTGGTCTCAACAGGATCATGATTCTCACCAGAGATGCCAATCTTAAAATTCTGGAAAAAAAAACTATTTACGATTTAATCGATGATCCTGCACATTGATGGTAAATACCCGTCTTAGTTTGAAGATGCCCGCTTTACAATAATTTTACCAAACCGGTTCTTTACATCATCAATGGCTTTATATAAGTCTGCTTTTCGCTCTGTATCGGTAAACATATTGGTTTGTACCGCGTCTTGCGTGAGTTCACTCAGGCGCACCCCTAATAAACGAATGGGCGTTCCTTTTCGATATAACTTTTTAAACAAGTCTTTTACTATCGGAATAATCTCATCGTCGGCACTGGTAAAAGGAATGCTTGTTTGTCTGCTGGTGGTTTCAAAATCGGGATAACGAATTTTCACGGCCACACAGCCTGCTACTTTTTCATCTTCGCGCAATTCGAAACAAATTTTTTCAGTGAGTCTTACCAACTCTGCGTGCAAAAAAGGGATATCTGTTTTATTTTCTTCGAATGTATTTTCAGAAGAAACGGATTTGGCTTCGTGGTAAGGTTCTACTGCTCTGGTATGGATGCCCTGACTTTTTAACCAAAGATCTGGCCCCCATTTTCCCAATCGTTCTTCTAAAAGAGCGGCGCCTGCCAAAAAAATAGCATGGATAGTTTGGATACCCATCAATTTGAGCATTTCAGCGGTTTGGGTACCGACTCCCGGAATATCACCAGCGGGCAGCGGTGCCAGAAATTCTTTTTCTTTTCCCTCCGGAATCTGAAGATAGCCGTTGGGTTTGGCTTGATTGGTCGCCATTTTGGCCATCATCTTGTTGGTAGCCAATCCAAAGGAAATGGGAAGCCCTGTTTCCCGAATAATTTGTTCGCGGAGGTCGATGGTCCACTGAAGCGGATCAAAAAATTTGTTCATCCCACTGAGGTCGAGGTAAAATTCATCTACCGAAGCTTTTTCAAACAGCGGTGCTTTGGAAGCAATAATATCGGTTACCCACCGGGAGTACCTGCTGTATTCGCTGTAATGCCCTTTGATAAACACTGCGTGTGGACATAACTGTTGTGCTTTTTTAGAAGGCATAGCAGAATGAACACCAAATTTTCTGGCTTCGTAATTACAAGCAGCCACTACGCCCCTATCTTTACCGCCTACAATCACTGGCTTTCCTTTTAAGGAGGGATCGTTCAGCATTTCTACTGAAGCAAAAAAAGAATCCAAGTCAAAATGGGCGATGATGCGGGGCTGATTCACTTATTCTATTTAATATTTCACAAAAGTATAGGTTTACAAGCAGCAATATTGCCAAGTTGAAGGTCATAGTTTTTTAAAATCACTTGTATGAAACAAACGGTTTATTTTTTCTCTACCATCTGCTTTATGATGATCGTATCTCCCGCGTTCCAGTGTGCAGAAGAACCGTATGACGTTTGCCCCACCTATATACAAGATACAGCCATACTGAGGGTTCAAGTACCCGACAACAACGGCAGTTTTGAAGTACTGGATACCATTCAAATACTTTCAACAATCAGTGATACGATCCGAACCGTGAAAGGTAAAACTTTCCTTTCGCCCATTAATATCCTAAATACTAATATTCAAGCTTACAAAATCATTCAAACCAATACAAGCAATTCTTTGAATTACGCAAATGTGGAATTCAATGCTGTAGTGATTGAGGGTGAAATTCAAAATTATCCTTTTCAGGGATATACTTTTTTACATAGAAGGATTTTGCCTTTTAATAGGCTGAACACTTCGCTTGTAGCAGGATTTATGGGCCTTTACCTGATTGTGGTAAACAGTTCCGATTATGGGTTGTTTATTCGCGAGCCCAACAACAATTGCACAAGTTATGCTGCTGTCCATTTTGTAGATGAAACACAGCAACAAAAACAATATTGGGATTCTTTAGGAACTACTTCGTTGAGACTTTCGGGCAACAACAATTTTGTGGTCGCAAATAAAATGGATAGAAATTATTTTTTTGTGAAAGTAAATTAATACTGCCCTTTTTTATTCATAAATTTCCAGCAATCCATCTGGAACTTCTACGTACACTTTCTTTTCGTCCGGATCCATTCGTATTAGATTGTGATCGTGCACAGGAATCAGTGCTTCTTTTCCTTTGTACAGAATGGCGCACAATATTTGGTGCGGCTGTTCAATGACTTCGATGATCTCTCCCAGATTTAGATCTACGTCAATCAGATCAAAGCCCAACATCGAGATGGGCGAACTGCCAGCAGCGAAGGTTTCAAAATCAGCAGCTGTCATCCACACTTCTTTAGGGGTAAGTTTTCTGGCAATTTCTTTGTTATCGATTCCTTCCAATTTCACGTAAAGCTCTTCATGGTTTTTGATGCTCGTTTGTTCTACAAAATAAGGAATAAAACTTTCTTTTTTGTCTTCGATAAAGAGCACCTCTAATCCGTTGAGCGCTGTTCTTTTACCCAAGCTATGTACCAATACGAGGTCACCTTTCAGGCCATGACTTGCCGCAAATTTTCCGATTTTAAAATACTGACTCATGATGGAGTAAAGATAATCTTTGTTGTCTGTTTCTACTGTATTGTTAAACAGGCTGTTGGTTGAATGAAAAGGGTATTGTGTAAGCTTACAAGCAGCAGTTGAGAAATTAAAAAAAAGTCCCACTGAAACAGCAGGACTTAAGAATGTTCAGGCAGAGGCAAAGTTTATTCTTCTGTCTTAGGTTCTTCTGAAGTAGCAGGCGCTTCTGCTTCAACAGCAGGAGCCTCTTCAACTTTTTCAGCAACTTCCACTTTCCTTACTACAGGTACACTGCGTTTTTCCATACGAGCTTTTTTATGAGCACCTTGACGGCGATTCATATTAGCATCGTGCTCAGTACTCCATTTGGTGAATTTCTCCATTGCAGTAGCTTCGTCGAATAAGCCAAGGCTTACCCCACGCAACAAATGCTTTAGGAACAACACTCCTTTGAAAGAAAGGATACGGCGTACAGTATCAGTGGGTTGAGCACCTTTCTGTAACCAATCCAATGCTTTCTGACGATCAACCTGGATAGTAGCAGGGACCGTTAGCGGATTGTAAGAACCTAATTTTTGAATAAATTTTCCATCACGAGGACTGCGGGCATCCGCAATAACGATGAAGTAGAATGGTCTCTTCTTAGAGCCATGTCGTTGCAATCTCATTTTAACAGCCATAAAAAATAGAAATTTTCTTGGTTGTGAATAAATAGGGTTTATAATCTCCTTAAAAAAGGAGGACGAAGATAAGTAGTGATTTGTTACCATCCAAAAAAATGAACATCAACAAGGTAAAAGCTTTGAAACCCGCTCGTATTCATTAAAATAGTCCGAAAATAAGTCCCAGACTATGTTGTATATAAAGTTTAATTATCAGCGTTTCGCCATTCCCGGCATTTTACCCATGGGCATTTTATTCATCATTTTCATCATACCCTTCATTTGTTCAAATTGTTTGAGGAAAGCATTCAGTTCTGCTAAGTCTTTCCCGCTTCCCTTGGCGATCCTGTTTTTTCTAGAAGGGTTGATGAGGTCTGGGTTACGTCTTTCTTCTAAGGTCATAGAGTTGATCAAGGCTTCAATCCCTTTAAAAGCATCATCATTGATATCGATGTCTTTGATTTGTTTACCCACGCCAGGTATCATGCCCATCAGATCTTTTAGGTTACCCATTTTTTTGATTTGCTGTAATTGGGTTTTAAAATCTTCGAAATCGAATTGGTTTTTACGGATTTTCTTTTCCAGTTTAGCAGCTTCAACTGCATCAAATTGTTCCTGGGCTTTTTCTACCAAACTCACAATATCACCCATACCGAGGATACGTTGTGCCATCCTTTCGGGGTAAAACACATCCAGGGTATCCATTTTTTCGCCGCTGCTACTAAATTTAATAGGTTTGTTTACGGTGTATTTGATAGACAATGCCGCACCACCTCTGGTATCGCCATCTAATTTGGTGAGTACCACGCCGCTAAAGTCTAGTCTTTCGTTAAAAGCGGCCGCTGTATTCACTGCATCCTGGCCAGTCATACTATCTACCACAAACAAAATCTCTTGCGGGTTGATGGCAGATTTTATATTGGCTACCTCTGTCATCATCACTTCATCAACCGCCAAACGACCGGCAGTATCGATGATGATCACATTTTTATTTTTTGATTTTGCTTCTTTGATAGCATTTTGCACAATAGAAACAGCGTCTTTATTTTCTCGTTCGCTGTACACATCTACGCCAATCTGACCCCCCAATACTTCCAACTGGTCAATCGCAGCCGGACGGTATATATCTGCAGCTACCAGTAAAGGTGATTTTCCTTTTTTAGTTTTAAGGTAATTTGCAAGCTTGCCACTGAAAGTGGTTTTACCACTTCCCTGTAAACCTGCGATCAAAATAATAGCTGGGTTGCCGTTAATGTTGAACTCACTTTCTTTGCCACCCATCAACTCAGTGAGTTCATCCTGAACAATTTTGATCATCTGCTGGCCAGGGTTAACAGACAGCAATACTTTGGCGCCCATGGCTTTTTCCTTCACATTGTCGGTGAACTCCTTGGCTATTTTGTAGTTCACATCCGCATCTACCAAAGCACGGCGAATTTCTTTAACCGTGTTGGCGATATTGAGCTCACTGATCCTACCTTCCCCTTTGATATTCTTAAAGGCCGATTCTAATTTTTCACTTAATGAGTTAAACATATACTGCGTCTTTTACTTGCAAAATTTTGAGTTGCAAATGTACTAAACCTCTGGCATTTCTGGTTTAAACTTACCATTCAAATGAATACGATTGTGATTGTATGTATTTCGGGTAAATTTTTAGATTCTAAAAGATATTGAAAGAACAAAAAAAATCCTTTCAGTTTTACTATCAGGTTCGAGGTGGCTGCACTAAAAAAATTGCCCCAGGCTATGTACCCGAGGCAATTCAACTATGTAAAGAATAAATTTAAATGGAAAATGCCGTCTCCACGATCTCTGCCTGTTCTTTGGCGTGTTGTTTTGAGTAGCCAGAAGCAGTAGCGGCACTAGCCATCCTGCTGATAATGTGCAGATTAATGTTTTTTAAATTTATTCTCATGTAAGAAGCAGCACCCATATTGAGCGGTTCTTCTTGTACCCAATACCAGATGGCTTTGCTGTATTTTTTATACAAAAGATCCAATTGATGTTGCGGCAAAGGATATAATTGTTCTAAACGAACGATGGCCACATCCTTTCTTTGTTCTTTTTGTCTGTGCTCTTCCAAATCAAAATAAATTTTTCCGCTGCATAGCAATACTTTTTTCACATTTGATGCGTCATCAATGCTGGCATCATCGTACACTTCTTTAAACCCGCCGGCGGTGAAATCGCTGATCAGGCTGCTGCTACCGGGATGACGCAGATTGGCCTTTGGCGTAAATATTACCAATGGCTTGCGGAATGCCCACAGTTGTTGTCTGCGTAATGCATGAAAAAAGTTGGCAGCCGTGGTGATGTTAGCCATTACCATATTGTTTTCGGCGCATTGTTGTAAAAAGCGTTCCATTCTGGCACTGCTGTGTTCTGGCCCTTGCCCTTCGTAGCCGTGGGGCAGCAACATCACCAATCCGTTCATCCGTTGCCATTTGGTTTCTGCAGAAGCAATGTATTGGTCAATAATGATTTGAGCACCGTTTACAAAATCGCCAAACTGCGCTTCCCATAATACTAATGCATTGGGATTGGCCATGGAATAGCCGTATTCAAAACCCAATACTGCATATTCACTTAACAGGGAATTGTATATTCTAAAACAGGCTTTATCATTAAAAAAAGGCGACAGTCTATTGTATTCATTGTTGTTTGTTTCGTCGTATAATACAGCGTGACGGCTGCTAAAAGTTCCACGCTTCACGTCCTGACCGCTCATACGAACGTCTTTGCCTTCTTGAATCAGGCTTGCGTAAGCCAGTAACTCAGCGGTTGCCCAATCTATTTTTTGATCATCGTTGAAAAGCTTTAATTTGTCTTTCAATAATTTATCAACTTTTCTCAGTGGTTTAAAATCAGCTGGTATTTTCATCAACCCGTTGAATAAATCCGCAACGTTCGATTCGCTGATGGCGGTAATGGGTGAAGTAACAAAATCCTGATCGGTGGCCCTTCTAAGACTTTGCCACCAGAGTTCTGGCTTTTGGAAAGTATAAGGAAGCGGGTGTTGTTTTACTTCGTCTAGCCGTTCCTGTAAGTCTGATAAAAAAAGTTGTTCCATTTCCTTTGCCATTACTTTGGCATCGGGAGAACCATTTTCGATCAGGTACTGGGTGTAAACTTCTCTTGGATTGAGGTGCTTATCAATAAGGCTATATAACTGAGGTTGCGTAAATTTTGGCTCATCTCCTTCGTTGTGGCCATGCCTACGATAACAAACCATATCGATAAAAATATCGCTGTTAAATTCTTGCCGGTACAAAGTAGCGATTTGTGCAACTTTTACCACGGCTTCCGAATCGTCGGCATTCACGTGTAATACCGGCGCCTGCACCATTCCGGCCAGTGAGGTACAATAATCTGCACTACGTGCATCGTCAAAATCAGTGGTAAACCCTATCTGGTTGTTGATTACAAAATGGATGGTTCCACCAGTGTAATAACCTTTTAGTTTACTCATTTGTAAAACTTCATACACGACTCCTTGACCAGCAATAGAGGCATCGCCATGAATAAGAATGGGTAAGATTTTATCGAAATCGCTATCGTATAAAACGTCGGCTTTGCTGCGGGCGAATCCAATTACTATAGGTGCCACTGTTTCCAGGTGAGAAGGGTTGGGGCAAAGTTTGAGGTTGATTTTTTTGCCGTTTGGTAATGCTACTTCGCTACTAAACCCTAAGTGGTATTTTACATCTCCGCTACCCATCGTGGTGTCGGGTATCGCACTTCCTTCGAATTCAGTAAAAATTTGCTCATAGGTTTTACCCATGATATTGGCTAGGATATTCAATCTTCCGCGATGCGCCATTCCGATCATTACTTCCTGTACGTCGTTATTAGATGAAGTGGTGATCATGGCATCAAGTGCCGCGATAGTGGTTTCACCGCCTTCTAAACTAAATCTTTTTTGTCCGATGTATTTGGTGTGCAGAAATTTTTCAAACATCACGCCTTCATTCAATTTCTGCAGAATCCTTTTTTTCTGTTCGAGCGGAAGCGGCTGGTGAAATTCAGCTTCCATGGCCTTTGCCAGCCACTCAATTTTTTTGATATCATTTAGGGCACTGTATTCCACTCCTACGTGCGTGGTGTAAGATTTTTGCAATAACGCCAGAATATTCTTCAGGGTTGTTTTTCCAAGATTCAAAAAACGACCCGCTTCAAAACTGGTAGCCAGATCACTGTCTGAGAGCCCAAAATAACTGAGTTCAAGATTGGCTTCCCGGTCTTTCCTTTTTCTAATAGGATTGGTATTGGCTATTAGGTGCCCTTTTTTTCTGTAGGCTTGAATCAGTTGGTAAACGGCGAATTCATTATCGAGTTGAGTGCTGCTCACAGATGCTCCGGGTGCCTCAGCTACCCTGCCATTACTGGGTGATGATGATGATACCGCAAAGTCAAACCCTTCAAAAAACTTGCGCATATCAGGATCTACACTGGTGGGATCTTTTACAAAATCCTGGTATAAATTTTCAATATAAGATGGGTGTGCATTTGTGATGTACTGAAAATCCTTCATGTTGCTCTAAAATTTGGGTATTTAACTCTAATTGTGGGTGCAAATATCGGTTATTTGGTTAAACAAAAATGGCATTTTAAAAGCTTTGTCGCTCCTTCACCAGACATTAACAACTGGGCAAATCAAAGCTGTTTTTGGCCTGGCTATTTTCGTTTTTTTTTGAGATCCGTTTTGAAGGGTAGTCATTTTGGATACGCTCCGACCTTTTACATTTAGTAAAAGTGTCTGAAAAGATTTTTTTTACATTCCTTCTTTGTATTCACTATTTTCTGCGATCATCTCCCTAAAATGCCTACTCGGGTCCCTTGCTTTTCACTTAAATTTACCCCAAATAGAGATTTTACTAAAAAAAAGCAAGATTTGTTCCTTTATGAAAATTTTATCCCTATCTTCGCAGCCCAAAAATTAAGAATAAATGGCAAACCATTCAGCAACTAAGAAAGACGTGCGTCAGAGTGCAAAGCGTAACGAACGTAACCGTTATTACGGTAAAACCACCCGTAACGCTATCCGTGATATCAAAGCTATTGATGAGCAGAAAGCGGCTTCAGAAAAATTACCTCTGGTAGCTTCTATGATCGATAAATTGGCTAAGCGTGGAACCATCCATAAAAACAAAGCAGCTAACCTCAAGAGTAAATTAGCTCGCAAGGTGAATGCCTTAGCAAAGTAATTACCACCACCCTTTATTATTAAGTAATAATATAATAACAAGCCCATCATTCGTGTATTGATGGGCTTATGTATTTTTGCAGACTTTTATCAACCATCTTACACATTTATCAAACCTAAATTAACACACTGTATGTACAGTAAATTTACAAAGCTCTTTTTTATTTTTTTGACGTCATTCGCAACATCGTTTGCGCAAATTTCGATTTCGTCAACCGGCACAGCATTTATACAAGATTTTAATACCCTTGTAAACACAGGCACTTCAAGCACAACCCCTTCAGGTTGGATCTTTCTAGAAACAGGTACAGGAGCAAACACAACTTATGCAGTAAATGATGGTACCGTTAACTCCGGAAACACTTACAGTTTTGGCGCCAGCGGCTCTGTTGATCGGGCATTTGGAACTTTACTATCTGGTAGTGTTGCTTCTACCATTGGAGCATCTTTTGTAAACAACTCCGGGTCCACCATCACTTCATTAGATATTTCCTATACAGGGGAGCAATGGCGTGTGGGTACTTTAGGTAGGGTAGACAGACTTGACTTTCAATATAGCGTTGATGCTACAAGTTTAAACACCGGTACATATACAGATGTGAATAATTTGGATTTTATTGCACCAACTACCACAGGCATTGCCGGAGCTTTAGATGGAGAAGCTGCAGCCAATAGAACCGGTATAGCCTTCAGCATTACAGGATTAAATATTGTGCCAGGTAGCACTTTCTGGATCCGCTGGACAGACCTTAATGCAACCAGTGCTGATGATGGTTTAGCGATCGATAATTTTTCGATTACTGCGAATGGTACTCCGGTTGGTCCTTGTACTACCCCGGCTGCACAACCTACCTCTCTATCTTTTTCGCCCATCACTACGAATTCGATTGCCGGGTCTTTTGCAACATCTTTAGCAGATAAGTACCTGGTTGTCATATCGCAGAACCTTACATTATCGGCAACACCCGTAAATGGAATTTCCTATACGGCAGGTTCAAGTTTTGGTGGTGGAACCATCTCATCTGCAGGACCAGGCCTTGGTTTTACAGCCACTGCGCTAACTCAGGGAACAACTTATTACTTCTTTGTTTTTGCATACAATGACGTTTCTTGTTCTGGTGGTCCAAATTATTTAACCAGCAGCCCGCTTACAGGTGATGCAACTACATCTATTCCTCCCCCTTGTGCTACTCCTGGTATAGCAACAACCTTGGTACTTACACCTTCTGTAACCAGTATTTCAGGAAGCTTTACTGGCGCTGCTTCCAGCAAATACCTGGTGATACAAACTTCTTCTAGCCCTTTTACAGGAACGTTAACGGATGGTACGGTTTACTCGGTTAACAGCACGTTAGGAAATGGTAAAGTAGTTAGCTACAATGGTACTACCAATTTTACAGCAACAGGGCTTACTGCCAATACAACCTATTTTTTCTTTGTTTATTCTGCAAATGATGCCTGTGTGGGCGAACCATTTTACAGCTCAGCTGCTTTAAGCGGGAATACCACTACAACAAGTAATAATGTTCCTGCAGGATATTATAATGCAGCCAACGGTTTAACTTGTGCTCCACTTAAAACGGCCCTCAGTAACATTATAACAACAGGTCATACACAGAACAATTATGGAAGTTTGGATGATGTGCAAATGCTCACCACAGATGATCGTTTAAATGATGCCGGTACGGCTACGGTTGTTTATGACATGTACTCCGACAATCCAACTGGCCCCGACCCTTACACCTTTACTTTTAGTCAATTCAATGTGGGTAGCGGATCCGACGGAGAAGGAAATGGATGGAACAAAGAACATAGTTTTCCTAACAGCTGGTTTTCTGGTACGAGCAGTACCAATAATTTTCCAGGAGCAGACTTGCACCATATTTACCCAACTGATATGGATGTAAACAGTTTAAGGGGTAATTTTCCGTTTGGAAAAGTGGCCACCGCTTCAACCACCACTTTAAATGGTAGCAAACTGGGAACGTCTGCTATCTCTTTTGCAGGGTATAGTGGCTCAGTTTTCGAACCGATAGATGCTTATAAAGGGGATTTTGCCAGAGCAACCTTATATATGGTAACCAGATATCAATCTGAACAACTAAGCTGGGAAAATTTGCAAGCAACAGGTAACGTAGTGATGGATGGAACAACCTGGCCCTCTGTAGAACTTGACTATTTAACAATGCTCGTTCAATGGCATCTTGCCGATCCTGTAAGCGCCAAAGAAATTGAACGCAATAATGAGGTATTCGGGTATCAAAATAATAGAAATCCATTTGTAGACCATCCAGAATACGTAAATCTTGTTTGGCAGTGTGCTGGTGCATTACCTGTCACACTTACAGATTTTACCGCTGTAAAGCAGTCGGCGTCATCAGTATTGCTACAATGGTCTGCTACCAACGAAACCAATTTTAACCTGTTTGAAATTGAGAGGAGTAATGATGCGGCCCGGTATATTAAGATCGGAACGGTATTGGGGCAGAATTTAGCGAATTACAACTTTGGAGATGTTCAGTTGCCAACTTCGGCTACCGTGTATTACAGACTAAAGATGATTGATATCGACGGACGATTCACCTATAGTAAAGTTGTTCTTGTTAGATTAAACAACGATTTCTCTAATGCCGTGGTGTACCCCAATCCATCGGCAGGCGTTTTGAATATTAGGTTCAACGTTACTATCAACAGCAATACCCAATTGATATTAACAGATATCACAGGTAGAACGGTGATGACTTCGCCCGTAAAAAAAGGCTCTATGAACCTGGATATGAACCTGCAACATCTTCCTTCCGGTAGGTATTTTATTAAGATAAATGATGATCAACGAGTGATACACCAGTCGGTAGTGATTGCGAAATAAAAAATATTTTTTCTTAAAAAAGCCGCCTCTTTAGGCGGCTTTTTTTTATGCGGTTTTTTTAGGAAAAAATTGTTGCGTAGATTGAAAAAAAATTGAAATGAGATATTTGATTTGGATAGCAATGATGCAGTTTGCTGCAACCAGCATGGCCCAACAAACAGTATTTGAACTTTCAGGGGGTACGTCAACTGCTACCTATTTTGAAGCGGTAGATTGGTATAAAAAGCTGGATAAAAAATCTGCTATAGTGGGTGTAAAAACGATGGGGCAAACAGATATAGGTTATCCATTACACCTGGTGATGATCAGCAATGATGGATCGGTAGATCCGGTAAAATGGCACCAACAAAAAAAAGTGGTGATCCTGATCAATAATGGCATTCACCCCGGAGAACCAGATGGCATTGACGCCAGTATGATGCTGGCCAGAGATATTGTAAACAAAAAACTGATGCTGCCCAACAATGTTGCGCTCGCCATCATTCCCGTTTATAATATCGGTGGAAGCCTCAATAGAAACTCCTACACCAGAGCCAATCAAAACGGACCAGTGGAATATGGATTTAGAGGCAATGCCCAAAACCTCGATTTAAACAGAGACTTCACCAAATCTGACTCAAAAAACGCAAGATCTTTTGCCGAGATTTTTCATTTTTTAAATCCTGATATTCTGATAGATAATCACGTAAGTGATGGTGCAGATTTTCAGCACACCATGACGTTAATTGCCACACAATACGATAAGCTGGGCAAAACCCTGGGTAGTTTTCTAAGAGATGAATTTGAACCGCTGCTTTACAAAGGCATGGCTGCGAAGGGATGGGATATGATACCTTATGTTGATTTTGGATATACAGATTTCAACAAAGGCATGCGAATGTTTATGGAGCCTCCCCGTTATTCATCCGGCTACGCAGCCTTGTTTAATACCATGTCTTTCATGCCCGAAACGCATATGCTTAAGCCTTATACAGAACGGGTTAAAAGTACGTACGACCTCCTGCAAACATTCATAGAGCAGTCTGCCTTGAAGGCAGCCGCTATAAAATGGAATCGTGCTGAAGGAACCAAAGAGTGGATGAACCGCACCCTGTACCCCCTTCGATGGAAAGCCGATAGCACCCGTTTTTCTATCATAGATTTTAAAGGATACGAAATGACAAAGGAAACGAGCGAAGCTACTGGTTTAGAGAAGATGGTGTACGATCATGGTAAGCCTTACAACAAAAAAGTAAAATTTTTACATGCATTTGCCGAAGATGCATTGGTGAAAAAACCAAAGGCCTATATAATTCCTGCAGGATGGTGGGCTGTGCTGGATTTGTTACAACTAAACAAAGTAACAACGAGCCGCCTAACGAAAGATACCATGATCGAAGTCACTGCTTACCGTATTGAAGATTACAAACCGGCAACAAGGGCTTATGAAAAACACCATAAAAATGCTTCAGTAAAAACTTCTTCCAACACTACTTTGATTGGTTTTAAAAAAGGCGATTGCATTGTATCTCTTAACCAGCCGGCCAATCGCTACCTGATAGAGATGCTGGAACCAACGGGAGATGACAGTTTTTTTTCCTGGAATTTTTTTGATGGCATTTTACAACAAAAGGAAGGTTACAGCGATTATCGCTGGGAAGATATTGCTGCGGAGGTATTAAAAAAGGACCCGATATTACAGAAGCAATTAGAAGAAAAGAAGCGCAACGACCCAGCATTTGCAAAAAATGCCAGTGCTATATTGGATTTTATTTACAAAAATTCGGCATACTATGAAAAAGCGCATCTCCAATATCCCATATATCGTGTTGAATATTAAATAGTTAGGGATTAATATTTTAAAATGAAATTATCCCATTAAACCTTCCTGTTTTTGCCAACTTTTGCTTAGCTTTGCAACCCGTTTGAAAACAACGGGATTAAATAATTTTTTTAAACAAAAACAGGTAAAATGAGCAACTACGAATTGATGGTGATTTTTACTCCTGTGCTTTCTGAAGAGGATTTCAAACTCGCTCAGAAAAAATACGAATCCCTCGTTGAAGAAAACGGCGGTGAAGTTTCGCACACTAAACCATGGGGACTAAAATCACTGGCCTATCCCATTGCCAAGAAGACCACGGGGATCTATTGGGTAATGGAGTATTCTGCGCCAACCAGCTTCAATGAAAAGTTGAAAATTCAACTTTTGCGTGACGAATCAGCAATGCGTCACATGTTCACTGTACTCGATAAATACGCCGTTGAGTACAATGTTAAAAAGAGAAGTGGTGTACATTCAGGAACCGAAAAAGCGGAGGCATAATCATGGCAAAAGCAAATGAAATTAAGTACCTGACAGCTATCAAGGCTGAAAAGCGTCCAAAAAAATACTGCCGCTTTAAAAAGATGGGCATTCGCTACATCGATTATAAAGACGGAGATTTCTTAAAGAAGTTCCTGAACGAGCAAGGTAAATTACTTCCTCGCCGTATCACTGGTAACTCCCTTAAGTTTCAGCGTAAAGTAAGTGAAGCAGTAAAGAAAGCCCGTCAAATGGCCATTCTGCCTTACGTTACAGATCTTTTAAAATAATATTTTTCACCACCCTAATCCAGGCAACAGCCCGGAGAAAGCCCTGGAATAATTAAAGGGTTGGGTAAAAATGCAACATCATGCAGGTAATTTTAATTCAGGACGTAAACAACTTAGGTGGTGCCAACGAACTGATAACAGTAAAAAACGGTTACGGTCGTAACTACCTTATTCCACAAAAATTTGCGGTGGAGGCCAGTCCTAGTAACCTAAAACAACTGAATGAAAAGTTAAAGCAACAAGCAAAAAAAGAAGCCAAATTACTAGCAGAGTTAAACAACGTAATCGCTGTTCTGCAAGATGGCGCTTTGAAAATTGGTGCTAAAACCGGAACAAGTGGTAAGATCTTTGGAAGCGTAACCTCTGTTCAAATTGCCCGTGCAATTAAAGAACAAAAAGGGTATGAGATCGATCGTCGCCGCATTAGTATCATCGACGAAATTAAAGAACTCGGTTCTTACAAAGCAAAGATCGATTTCGGTAACGGGAACGAAACTGAAGTTGAGTTTGAAGTAGGTGCAGAGTAATTTTTTGCAAATAGTTAAAACCGCCAAATTTTGGCGGTTTTTTTGTGCCCTTTGTTATCTTAATCAAAGATTCCATTACATTTATTCAATGCAGAAAAATAGAACAATTTTGTTATCTGGCCTTTTGGTGTTGTTGTACGCATGCAGCAGTAAAAATGCAGATGTTCCTGAAAAAAAAGATTTACAAGAAGTGACTGTCAAAGGAAATTTTAGTGCACAAACCAAACAACATTTCGACAGCACTGCTATACCTGTTTTCTTAGACAGCTTCCCAAAATTTAGATCCATAAAAAATGAGTTGATTTCCTTTTATAAAGGTAGGGAGTATGCTTTTGCGTGGTTTGATGAAAAAGGAATGATAGAGCAGGCGTCCAATTTATTTAATAGCATCAAAAATATTCAAGATGATGGATTGGACAGTAGTAAACAATTGTACCTCGATCAAACTGGTTACCTGATGGAGAATACTTCCGAAAGCTTTAATGATTCTGCAGTGGTTTTTACAGAATTGATACTCACTGCACAGTACCTTTGGTATGCTAAAAACGTATGGTCGGGACTAGATGAAAAAGCAAGTTTATCGTTAGATTGGCTGTTGCCACGTAATAAAATTGCTTACGGTACGATGCTGGATTCTCTTATTGCTGGTAAAGATATACTAGCGTCACCCCCTGTTTACCGCCAGTACTATTTACTCAAAGATTATTTGCATAAGTATAGAGGTTTGGCGGCGGCAGATACTTTCTTAATCAGTATCAGTAAAAATGAATCGTTTAAAATAAATGACTCTGCCACTATGATTGTAAAAATTAGGCAAAAATTATTTCTGTTAGGTGATCTTACATCAAATAACAACAGTCCTATCTTTGATAGTAGCTTGTTCGAAGCTACTCAATATTTTCAGGATCGGCACGGGTTGAGTATAACGGGTGTAGTTAAAGCGGCTGATGTAACTGAACTCAATATTAAGATTCAAAAAAGAATTGAACAGATCATGGCCAACATGGAGCGAAGCAGGTGGGTTCCAACAGACTTGAAAGAAAATCATTTAATCGTAAATATACCGGAGTTTAAATTACATGCAATTGAAAAAGACAGTCTTGTTTGGAGCATAAATGTAGTGGTGGGCAAGAGCCAACACAAAACTGTGGTATTTAATGGAAACATTCAATATGTTGTGTTTAGTCCATACTGGAATATACCTGCTAGTATTATGAAGAATGAAACCTTACCAGCGATTCGAAGAAACAAAAATTATTTAAGGAACCACAACATGGAATGGAACGGAAATAGCATCCGCCAAAAGCCAGGGCCAAACAACTCTTTAGGACTGGTAAAATTTTTGTTCCCTAATAGTCATTCCATTTACTTGCACGACAGTCCGGCAAAATCTTTATTCAATGAAAATAGTAGAGCTTTTAGTCATGGTTGCATCCGGGTATCAGAACCTAAAAAGCTGGCGATGTATTTGTTGAGAGGAGACAGTAGTTGGACAGATCAAACGGTTACCGTTGCTATGAATGCACGAAAAGAGCGATTTGTGACTGTTAAAGAGCCGGTGCCTGTATTTATCGCCTATTTCACCTCTTGGGTAAGCAGGAATGGGCAGTTACAATTTAGAAAAGACATCTATAGCAGGGATGATAGGTTGCTGCAAATGATGCTTGAATAAGAAAAATAACTTATAGTAGGAAATTTGAAATAAAAGATTACATTTGTGATGCTTTAATGATTTTAGTTTTAACTGTTGGCTGAGCAGAATTTTTTGAATTTCGATATCAGTTCATTGTAGCGACTAATGCATTACGGTTTTTATTAATTTTTAAAAGTTTTTTACAATGAACATTTATGTAGGAAATCTTAGTTGGTCTATGACTGATGAAGATTTAAGCAGCCTTTTTTCTGAGTACGGTACTGTAACCAGTGCTAAAATCTTGAAGGACAAAATGAACGGCCGTAGCAAAGGTTTCGGCTTTGTTGAAATGGATGACGAAGAAGCAGCGAAAACTGCTATTTCTAATTTAAATGAAACAGAAGTTCAGGGTCGTAAATTAATCGTGAACGAATCACAACCTCGCGCTGAAGGCGAAGGTGGCTTCAAGAAGCGACCAGGTGGTGGCGGTGGTGGTTATGGTGGCGGTAGCGGCGGCGGTGGAAGTCGTGGCGGTTACGGTGGCGGCGGAAGTCGTGGCGGTAGCGGCGGCGGTGGAAGTCGTGGCGGTTATGGTGGTGGCAGCGGCGGCGGAAGTCGCGGAGGCTACGGCGGTGGTGGTGGTAGAGATTATTAATCATCAATCAACCTATTCCATACAAATCCCTTCAGCAACGAAGGGATTTTTTTGTGTGCAGTTTTGAAAGAGAAATTGCGTACCGTTTCTCAGCAATGTCCCCCGCCGGGCAGGTTTGTCTCATTAGAAATGCTTCCTAGTACGAAACGTCCCCTGCGGGAGACTTTGCTAAGAAGCAAAAATTTATTAATGGCGCGAAAAAAAAACCTTTTTGCAATTAAGTAAAAAAGCTTTTCAAATAGGACGGCTACCTACCCTCCTCCCCGGAATACAGTGTTGACAGAACCGTTGCTCTCAAGGTGCAATAAGTATTAAAAAATAGTGTCTATTTTTCGTTGGTTGATGTGAGTGGTATATAATAAAAAAGCCTCTTAGTTGTCTAAGAGGCTTTTAAAATAAATATGGCGGCTACCTACTCTCCCACATTGTTGTGCAGTACCATCGGCCATGAGGGGCTTAACTTCTCTGTTCGGGATGGGAAGAGGTGAACACCCTCGGCAAAACCACCATAAAGAGTTCAGGTAAAAGGTAGTGGGGTTTGAGTACTTAGTACTGAGACGAGCGTTTTTAAGTTCATGTCTTTATACTTTATACTCAGTGCTATATACCTTGTACTGTTAAAAATAAAATTACATATTGGGATAAGTTGTAAGCAGATGTTGAGTGCTATTTGTATTTCAGCTGCAGGGTTTGCGAACAAACCAATCGGCTTAATAAAAATAAAAAAATAAAGCTTACGGGCAATTAGTACTACTCGGCTTCGATGTTACCACCCTTATACCTGTAGCCTATCAACGTCATAGTCTTTGACAGCCCTTAAAAGTAAACTCATCTTGAGGTTGGTTTCACGCTTAGATGCTTTCAGCGTTTATCCATGCTGTACATAGCTACTCTGCATTGCACCTGGCGGCACAACAGATACACCAGCGGTACATACGACCCGGTCCTCTCGTACTAAGGTCATGTCCTCTCAATTTACTAGCGCCCATCACAGATAGGGACCGAACTGTCTTGCGACGTTCTGAACCCAGTTCACGTGCCACTTTAATCGGCGAACAGCCGAACCCTTGGGACCTTCTCCAGCCCCAGGATGTGACGAACCGACATCGAGGTGCCAAACCTC
>JBBSDF010000014.1:0-72437 GCA_038249665.1 Chitinophagales bacterium | reverse complement strand
GTATTTTTTTACATGAAGTAAC
This sequence comes from Chitinophagales bacterium, assembly GCA_038249665.1. GTDB lineage: Bacteria > Bacteroidota > Bacteroidia > Chitinophagales > Chitinophagaceae > Ferruginibacter. Next base: position 72,415 of record JBBSDF010000014.1, on the reverse strand, counting down.
AGTAATATTTTAGCCAGTTTTACAAGGATAAATATTTCTGTTATCTTGACAAAAAACATCTAAAAAGTATTGGCTTTTAAGTGAAAAAATAACTTTTGCCTTTAAAGCCTTTGACCTTCTCCCAGTTGATGCCTGCTTTTGAAATCGACGGCTGTACTATTTGCTAAAAATAATTCCCTGCTTACACCAGCAGCAAAACCCCACCAACGGGGGATTTTTAAGGCTTCAATTAATCATATTTTTAGCAATCAAAACTTACTGTATGAAAAATATATTATTTGTAGTTGCATTATTGGCTGGCCATTCAATAGTTGCACAAAATGTGGGGATTGGAACCACCACTCCGTCACAAAAATTAGAAGTAAATGGGGCTATTAAAGTTGGAACCACAACCACCAACCAACCGGGAGCAATTCAATTCAATGGAATAAAATTTGAGGGAGGAGATGGAACTAATTGGAAAAGTTTGGAAGGTACAACGTCAGGAATCATTGGTTCAAGAATCTATAACAATCTAGCTTTATTAAATGCGGGGTATGATTTAATGGGAGAATTACTGGGCATTTCAAGATACAATACAGTCAACAGCACTTTCGTTGCTAATACCTGGCAACCAACTTATACAAGGGGTATAGTAACTTCCATTTCAGCCCCATCAAATCCTCCAGGTACGGCGCTGGCTTTGGCTGTTTGGACCGGAAATTTAATGTATGTAGCAGCAGAAAATAAGTTATTTGTTTATGATCCTGTTACAGATATATGGAACTTAGAAAGTAATCTAGGCGTTCCGATTTTACATGGAATAAAAGCGGTGTGGACTGGCTCGGAAATTATTTTTTGGGGTGATTTTGTTGTTGGTAGCCGATATAATCCTTCTACTAATATATGGACGGCGCTGCCGTCAACAAATGCACCCTCACCTAGAGGTGGTCAGACTATGACATGGGATGGAACAAGGATAATTATTTGGGGTGGCGGTGATGGGGGTGGATCCTCAAATACAGGAGCCATGTATAATCCTGCAACAAATACCTGGACTACAATGAATACGACAGGAGCGCCAACAGCGAGGTTTTGGCATACAGCTATTTGGAATAATGTTGTTGGTGCTAATGGAAGGATTATTATTTGGGGAGGAACTAATATCAATGACGTTTCAGGAGAACTCAATACAGGCGGCATATTTGACCCCTCTACTAATACATGGTCTGCTGCAACAAACACAGTAGGAGCACCATCAGCAAGAATAAATCATACAGCAATTTGGACTGGAACAGAAATGATCATCTTTGGTTGGAGACTTAGTAATACGAGTACAAATTCAGGGAGAAAATTTAATCCTTCCTTAAATACCTGGACAATAATCGCAAATAGTTTTGAATCTGTTACTGGTCATTCATCGGTTTGGACAGGTTCTACAATGTTCGTAACCGGTGGTTCAACCAATGTCGCAGGAAACACTGGATATACAAACAGTAATTCCAGAATTTATAATCCAGTGACAAATTCATGGGCACCAGCTCTAAGCTTTAGTTCTATAGAAAGTAAAAGAAACCACTACTCTTTCTTTGCCGGCAATATGATCCTAATTTGGGGAGGGGAAAGTTTTGTTGACGTATTAGATATTGCGAGAGGCACTAATACTGGTTACCGTCATTTTTTAGCAAATACAGCTTCATCTGCTACTACATTAACCAAAGAAAATTTGTATTTGTACCAAAAATATTAGATCAAAAAAGTAATTGAAAAATTGGCGAAAAAATAAATATTGATCAAGTCATCTCAAATTTAAATTCTGCCAAAACCCCACCAATGGGTGATTTTTAAGGTTTGAAGAATGATTACTTTTAGTTAATAAATTTTACCAACATGAGAAAAGTAATACTAACATCATTCATCATCTTTGCATTTTCTGCTGTTATACAAGCACAAAACGTAGGCATTGGTATAGTCATCCCAACAGAAAAATTGCACGTAGTAGGAAATATAAAAACGGATACTGTAAAAACAAATACTGTAAAAATTACACCCAATGCAGGGTCAGGGAAAATTTTAGTAAGTGATGCAGCCGGTAATGGAGGCTGGCAGGATAACAATGCAACGAGTAGCGGAAGTTCAGTGGGCTATGGCAGTTGGGGCGATTGCAGTGTAAATAATATTGGTGAATATAATCCGGTGGCAGATATACCGGGTGCCTCAGGAGATGTTTTTGGCAATAGTGTATCTGTTAGCGGAACATATGCGATCATTGGCCTTCCGGGCGATGATATTGGAATAAATGTCAACCAGGGGTCTGCCAGCATTTATCAATTCAATGGAACCAATTGGATATTCATGCAAAAGATTTTTGATGGGTTTGGTGCGGCCGGCGACGCATTTGGAAACAGCGTGAGTATATCGGGAAACTTTGCAATGGTTGGTAGTTATCTAGATGATGTAGGGGCTACTTTGGACCAGGGATCAGTTAGTATTTACCAATTAACTGCCGGCAACTGGGTCATAAAAAATAAATTATCCGATCCTGCCGGTGCAGCCAATGATAATTTTGGAGAAACGGTATCCATTGCGGGCAACTATGCTGTTGCGGGATCACCGGCTGATGATGTGGGAGCCAATGTAAACCAGGGTTCGATGCTTATTTTTCAATTGAGTGCAGGTACATGGTCATTGTTAAATAAAATCAATGAAGCAAGCGGACAACCAAATGATTTTTTTGGAGCCAGTGTGGCAATAACAACCGGTTATATTCTTGTAGGTATAGAGGGTGATGATGTAGGTGCCAATGTAAACCAGGGATCTGCCAACAATTATCAACTGAGTGGAGGTAGTTGGATATTTATGCAAAAAATTACAGACGCCTTTGGATTAGCGAATGACATTTTTGGTAACAGCGTAGCTATTGCTGGTTTTTCTGCTGTAGTAGGATCTTACCAGGATGATGTGGGTGCCAACGTAAATCAGGGCTCTGCCCTAATTTTTAATTTAAATGCAGACACCTGGATGCTGTCACAAAAAATAACAGAACCTCTTGGAGTTGCAAATGGCTTTTTTGGCAAATCTGTAGCCATCTCTGGAAACTATGCAATAATGGGTGCAGATGGAGATGGTAGTACTGATTACAACGCTGCAACCATTTATACCCGTATTGGAATGGGCTGGCAAAGAGTACAGTATTTTAAAGATCCCGGAGCAAACAGGTTTGATTTATTTGCATCAAGCATATCAATAGATGGCGTTACAAAAAGATTTCTCATTGGGGTCCCTGCTTTTGCCAATGGTGCAGGTAAAGCTATTTTTGGAAAAATTAATTAGTGATTTTGTATGCTATTTATAATTAAACTTGTCTTTGTTTGCTTGGCTTAGTTTAAATAACTAATTACGCCCTGTTTCTTACTATCGCAACAACGACGAAAGCAAAAAAACAGAATATGGTTTTATTGCGCATGAGTTAGAGGAAACATTGAATAAGGCAGGGGCAAATAATAACGGCATCATCAGCAAAGATGACGCAGGCATGTACAGCGTACGCTACAACGATTTGATGGCACCCATGGTAAAAGCGATACAGGAGTTGAATGGTAAAATGGAGTTATTGCAAAAACAAAATGAACTGCAGCAGGTAACCATTCATGAATTACAAAAAAAAATTGAAATTTTTGAAAAGAAAAAATAATGGAAAATAAGCCGTCATGCAAAGGTTTACCTCCACTTTTTTGATCTTATAAATTTTATTTAAGGAAAGCTGTGAAAAGCACAACGTATCCATGTACGGTATCATGACCTATGTTATCTTCGTAAAACTTTCCTGCTAAGTGATAAGCTGTATTGATTCTAACTCTGTATTATAAAACCTTTTTATTCTTTTTTAACGCAAACTTACGCAGTACTCCTACTGTAAACTGCTCGGGCGCAGCGGGATTGAAAAAACGGTTGGCAGCCGCATTCAAATCATTCCCCAAACTGTATGGATTGTTAAGCGATTTTTCTGCCGTGGCAAATAAATGAAATACCGCTCCATTGCTACTGGTTACCTTATACCCAATTTTCGCAAACAACAATTGATAGGACGGTGCGTAAAAAGTATTAGCATCATTCAGCGGAATGCGATCGGTATAACTATAGGTAAAACTGCCGTACAACTTGCGCTTAAGCTGCACATCTGTTGTAAAAACAAATACATTGGGCGGCGTACCGGTGAGTTTATTGCCATCAAATTTTACCGCTCCCTGCTGGTAATCTTTAAACCTCGCCCGTATGTTGGTAAAACTGCTGCTAAACTTCAACAGTCGTATCAAACGATCTTCACGATAGATGGGCTGGTATTGGATAGAGAGCTCTGCTCCTTGTTGCCGTGTTTTGCCTGCGTTGGTGAAAAAGTCTCCGCCAGCCAAATCGCGCCTGCTCACAATGGTATTTTGCAGACTGAAAAAATAATAAGCAGCATCTATCCATAGCTTGTTCTTCAACAAATTCCCTTTAAAACCAATTTCGTAGTTAATAGCAGTTTCTGCATTTAAACTGGTGTTGAAAGAATCGTTGCCAGCAAATACTTCGTCTATGGTTGGCACAGAATAACCTTTACTAACGGCAGCGTACAACGAAATTTGATTGATAGATTTTGTCAACGCAATTCTTGGTACCAACTGCGCATCAAAACGATTGCTGAAAGTTTCTGCGTTCAACTGACTGGTTTTTTGATACCCGTAATAAAACTGGTTCATACTAAAGCCTGCATTCAGCGAAAAATCAGCAGGTAGTTTGATCACTGTTTGTGCAAACCCATTCATCTGCCTCGATTGTATGGCGGCCCTGAACTGCAAAGTGTCTTTTACACCTGCTCTGTTTCCAAAAACGCCTGTGTTAAAAAATCCTTGCTGAAACTCTGCTCCAATGGTATGCGTGAAAATGGCAGACTGGTATTGAAATACCGTTCTTCCGCCAAAACCTTTTTCATATTTTTTTTCATAATTGCGAATCGTGGGATTCACAAAATCGGTGTATGATCCATACAGTCCGGTGGTATTGCTCCACCTATTATTGAAACGATATTCCTGACTAACCCCTACATACAAGGTTTTTAAATAAATAGCTGCCTGTTGTGTAGCAGCACTCTGAAAAATACCGGCTGCCGGCCTTGCCTGGCGCGGATTTGAATTGAGTTGCGCAAGAGTGAGAGCGCCCGGCGTTTGATAATAAAGATCACTTGCAAATACGTTCGCATTGATCCTTCTCTTGGTACTGATCAAATAACTACCGGTGTAGTGCAATACATCTCTACGCATGTTGGTATGATCTCTATAGCCATCCGCTTTCTGGTGCGAAAAAGAGAGATTGGTTTGTTGTGCACCCGTTTGCTGAAAAGATACATTCGCACTCTTCAGTCCATAACTGCCCGCAGTAATCCCCGCCTGTAAAAATTGTTGTTTGACTGCACTGCTGTTCCCAGATTGCAACAGTACCACCCCACCCGTACCACTGCCGTACATACTGCCTGCAGGACCTTTAATGATTTCCATCCTATCTACATTTTGCAAACTCAACTGGTTTAAGTAGGTATTGCCATTGGCATCTGTAAATGGAATACCGTTCCAATACACTTTTACATTTCGTACCCCAAAAGTAGAGCGCAGTAAATTACCACGAATGCTCAACCGATAACTGCCGGGGCTGCGTTCATCCATCTTCACACCTGCCACTGCGTTTACAGCAGCTACCAGTGATTGTGTACCGAATTTTTCGAGCGAGTTTTTATTGAGTACCGTTACAGCAGCCGGAATATTTTTTCTGGACGCATTGCCCTCATAAGCTTTTACAAAGGTTTCATCCAACATTTCATTATTGCGTTGCAATACTATTTGAAATGGCAAAGGACCGTTTACCCGCAAGGTCTGTTGCACAAAACCTACGTGACTAAAACTAAGAATATAATTATTGGTGTTGGTAATAAAACTAAAATTGCCTATGCTATCTGTTACGGTGGATATTCCTTCTGTACCTATTTGAATAGTAACGCCTGGAATTGGTGTGAATACTTCGTTGACCACTTTGCCACTGTAAACCGTTTGTGTATTAGCGGCCAGTACTAAAAAAAAAGAATAGAACAACAGATATATTTTCTTCATAAAATACTTTGTATAAAGGTCCACCAAACAAACGGGTTTCTGCCAAAAAAATTATACGGGCATCTAATTAATGCGGACTACTGCCAAATTTTTCGCGAAAAAGGATGGATGGATTGTTTAATGCAGTGATGCAGTTGCCACAAATACAATCTATATATTTTTTTGCCATCCAATCTTTGACTTCGGCAGAGATTGCTCTACCGAAGCACTGACAATGGGTGATGTCACCTGGTTTGCATTCGAAGTATTGGCCGCAACGTTCACAACTTTTGGGTTCGTGTTTAGGCAAAGTATGAGCAAGTATAAGATTCGCATACCAAAAGCCAAGGGTAATAGGAGCATTGGCTGTTGACTCAACAGAATGCATAGTAAGTGGTAAAGATTTGTAACGGGTGTTAGTATGAGAAACGGCAATAGGTTTTGTGTAGACCGGTCCATCAAAACAAAAGCTATGGTATTCGCCATTTTCTCCACAAGGATCCGAAGAAAGCGGTAGTTGATCGATAAAGGGGTGATCAATTATTTTACCTGCATGCTTTTCAGTTAGATAGGCATCGTTTACACAGCAAATCATACTTTTAAATCCATCATCAATGAAGGATCGCACTAAACGTAGGGTGTTTTTACCCCATAGTGGAAACACCGCTTGCATACCAACGGCCGCTAATTTTTCTTCTCGATAGGCACGTAGATCTTCTAAAAAAATATCACCGAAAATGACGTGAAATATTTTTTTAGATGTGGCTGTTTCCAAAAATTCTGTCAATGCTTTTTCATAGGCGGCGTTAGAAGATTCGTACACGTACATTTTTTGCAAAGGAATGCCAAGTGCTTCTGATTGTGCTTCTATCAAAGCTTCGGAAATACCATGCGTGCTCAATCTTTTCTGTTCGCCGTTGAAATTACTGAGTAAAAATTGCACATCGTATACTCCCGCTTGAAGAATGGTATGCAAGGCATAGGCACTGTCTTTGCCCCCACTCCAGCTCATAATGGCCGGTATCTTATTCATCAGAACTAGATTTTACTGGTAACAATACCAAATGAGGACGAGCAGCTTTCAGCCATTCAAACAAACCAAACATCAACAAACTATAGGTGATGGTGCCAAGCAAGAAATTCTTCATAAAAGGGAATCCTTGTGTATAACACTGGAGGAGTCCTGGCCAGTCTTTTGACAAGGGCAACATGGTTCGCAGATCTGTTCCTCCGCCTAACCAAACCGCACCATCTGCCAAAAACCAATGCAACAAAGCTGCAACCACAGAAGATCCCAGGAGGCGAGGCAAATTAACCTTCTGCAATAAATACCTGCCTATACCTACGATTAGCAAAAAAATTCCATACACCACATACCAACCGCTGTAGATAAAACCGTACTTGCCATCAAACACCCAGTTGCAAATAATAAGGTCGCTAACCAACAAGGTAAGCAAAGGAAAAAGCATCGCTTTGATAGGCGATCTAAAATATGCGCCGCCAAACAAAGCCATGGCACCAAGCGCTGTGTAATTGGCGAGCCAGGAATAGTGTGCCGCATTGGGCACTCTTAACAATGCTACAGTTCCGATGAACAGAAGCAACATCGCCAACGAGGGTTGTATTGTTTTATGCAGATGTTTCATGTAGAGTTATTTTATGCACAATGATGAATAAAAATCTTAAGCGTTCATTTAAAAAAGGCCGGATTAGATTGTTGTATATGTTAAATTAAACATGAGCAGCATGGTAAGAACTGCTTACACTTTCACCAATTCATTCCTTCAACACAGCACGAGTTTTTTTTCTTAAAACTGTGCGCTAAGGCCTACTGTAATATTGCGGCCTCTGCTGCTGTATCCAGGAATATCCTGATAATCCTGATCGGTGATGTTTCTACAATCAATAAACAACCGATAGGTAGAAGCGATCAGGTATCCTGCAGAAAAATCGATGGTATAATAGGATGGCATGGTTTGCGGACCGGGATCAAAGTCTCCGCGTTTTCTGGTTCCAACAAAACGAACGTTAGGCATGATCGTTAGTCCTTTTACCGGTTCGAGGGTAAGTGTACTATTGAAAGTAAAATTTGGTCTTCGAAACAAATTATTTGCTTTAACATTACCGGTTTTGCCTTCTCCTTCTACGTAGGTGAAATTAGAAACCCACTGACCCATTTTGCCAATGGCAATGCTATTTTCCACTTCAAAACCATAGTCGTGCTGTTCATCTCTGTTGATGTATTGGCTGTTGAAAGATGCATCAGTAAAAAACACAATCAGATCTTTTATATCTCTTTTAAAAGCCACTAGTCTGATAGAGTTTCTTTTATTGTTGCTCAACGATTGTACGCCAATTTCATAGTTGGTACTGGTTTCTGGTTTCAATAATCCGTTTCCATACTCACTGTATAACTGGTACAAAGATGGTACCTTATAAGCAGATGATACATTTACGAAAACCCGGGTGAGACCATCGATATTGTAAGACGGATTAAACGACCAGGTTACATTTTTTCCATAAATACTGTGGTTGTTGAATCTAAGTCCAGCTTCCACATTAAATTGTTTGTACCCCAACATATTCAAAGACGCATAGGCTGCATAGTTGGTGGTTCTAGCAGAATCTTCGCTGATGGGTATAGCTGTAAACGGACCAAAAGAGGAAATACTATTGTAAGTCTGGGATGTGTTGTGAGCAACTCTTTGTACACCAGTAACCAAATTGAAATAAGAATTGAGTTTGGTGTTACCAAACAGTTCCGAAATAAAAGAACCACCCTCGTATCTACCTCTGGCAAATTTGTTGAAACCACCCACACTGGCGCTGTCATCTTCCAACAATCTTTTGGTATCGATGAGGGTGTTTACAAATTGAAAAGATGTGGTGGGTGTTGAATAAGCCAACACCACACTGTTTAAAAAACTCCTGTTTTTATTGATGTAATCTGCATCATCTGTAAATGCTCCGGCGTCTAAACCGGTTTCATAGGTACCGTAGTTGGCGGTATATCGAACCGACCATTTATTACTGAATTGATAGCCAAGATTGGCTTGTACATTGTGCTGCAAATATTTATCTTTTTCAAAATTGGCATTTACTGTGGTATCTTTTGCGCTGGAAAACCCTTTGCTGTTGGTATAGCCATATTGAAGGTTATAGGTAAATTTCTTTACAGAACCGTTGATGGCAGCATTGGCTCTAAACGTTTCATAACTTCCATAACTCAGCATCAGGTTAGGAGAAAATGTAGACGCAGCGCCTTTTTTGGTGATAATGTTGATAACGCCAGCCACTGCATCGCTGCCCCATAATGTACTCTGTGCACCTTTGAGAATTTCAATGCGCTCCACTTGCGCAGGGTTGATATTGTTGAGATCAAAATAGGAATTGATGTAAGAAGGATCAGCAACTGGAACGCCATCCAACAAAATAAGGGTATTGCTGGTAGCTGCACCACGGATGTAATAATCCTGGTTGCTGCCCAACGCATTGTTAGCGCCATTTACAAAAACACCTGCCTGATAATTGAGTATTTCCGTAAGGGTTTTGCCTGCATTGCGCTGCAAAGTTTCCTGGTTAATAACTGACACCACTTTACCGGTTTGCGATTGTTTGACCGCATTTTTTGTAGCGGTTACTACCAAATCGTCCAGGGTAGTACTGTCTTGTTGTGCATAGGTATGACTACTGAAAAATGCAGCAGCCACAATTAACATTTTCTTTTTCATTTGTAGAAAAGTTTTTTTGTAACTGCTTTCGTGGAAAAATAATACCTGCGTACACGCAGCTATCTGAAATATAAATGCCTTACAGCGCTTACACTCCATGCCTTTCGCCCGAAAGCCGTGAATGATTAAAATGAAATCTGGCAGGTCTTCTGGCTCAGCTTATACATCCATTGCCTTCCCGTTGTTGCCAACAGTGGCTTGTAGAATGGATGTTTCCTCAACCGGGGTTGAAGTGGGCTTTACAGCTACGGGGATAGCGCCGGATTTACACCGGACTTCCCTTTTAATCCTCCAACAATTTTTAATTATTGGAGAAACCAAACTCAATGCAAATGTAAAGGGTTTATAAAGGACTAGCCAAATAATAAAAATAAGACTGTTCTTAAATGGGGTAAACGTGGGCAAAACTATTGTTACTTACGACTAGAACTGTTCATTAAAAAAATTTAATTTATCCAATAAAACTTTCATGGAGAATATTTGAAGGTGTTTCAATTAATTTTTGTGACATCTCCAGAAGTTTTACAACTTGATGTTGGAAACCCCTTCAAAGTCCTTTAGAAAAGTTTGGATAGACTCACCAGTCTCTGGGCAGTCGAATAACTTTTGAATTGGATCGCTCGTCCCAAAGAAAACAGGAGTACCTTCCAAAGTTTCGGGATCAATATTAATTACCTGGATATCCATGTCAAATCTCCTTTATTGTGTATTCTCAAGTTCTTGTTTTTATTTTAATATTTTCACTTCAGCTGCTCCGCATACTTTTCAGGTGCTTGCACAAATAAATTTTTACACGTGGAAGAACAGAATCCGATGATTTTTTGATCGTATAAAGTCGTGTCAGAAATCCCAGCAGATACCGGCATAAAACAAACCGGATCTCTCTTATATTTCGCCGCCAAATTTTTTAATGCAATTTTGCCAGAACCACCTGTTCCATTTTTAGCAACAGTATTTTTAACCACTGTAAACGGCATACTGAGGAATAACTTTTCCCAGTACAGGTTGATGCTACCGGTACCTTCTCCATTGGGCTTCACCAGGTAAGTGAGTCGTTGTATAGTATCATCCAAAATGATGGGCTTTACTTTTATGTTTACTACATCCAGCGAATCGCTGTAGTCATCTGCCAAATGTTGTTGATAATTTTTATTGAGAATGAGTGTCCACTCCTCAATGCCCGGAATGGCAAAAAAAGCATAATCGCCGGCACTGATGAATCTTTGACCGACCAATACCTCTGTTGAAAAATGAACATTCGTAGCACTGTGAGCACCTGCACTCCACACCTGGTTGTAAGGCACCAGGCCTCCCCAAATTTTTCTGCCTCTAACTCCTGGCGAGTGATATTGAACGCGTACGATGGTGCCTTTGATGCTATTTTCAGCAACGCGTTGCACACTTTTTTTCATGGTATCCTGTTTTATGATTCCGGCATGAAGGCTATCGGCATAATCTTTCAAAGTACCATTAACAAGTACCGGATTGTTGGCGCTTGTCGCTTCCTTTTTATCGCCATTGCATCCAATTTGTACCAGCAATAAAATGCCTAATAAAAGCGTGCTTATTTTGTTGAGCATAAAATTAATTTTTAATCCGTTTATTTTCGTTGAGCATTATCATTAAACAAAGTAGTCATTGTAGCGAGTATCATCTGTTTTATTTTAACTATTTCTCTTAACCAAAAGTTTAGGTACTGGATCCACAAGGATTACAAATACCAGAAAAAAGCGTTTTTGCAGGATGAGTAAACAAACAAATCAGGAATAGAAGCTCTTAAAATGATGTCAATAAATGGTAAAGGTATTCCAATCAAGTCTCGGAAAAAACATGATGCTTCTCATTTTTTTTCTTCCCAACATTTTTTTTATTGAAGGCTTTCGGTATCTTTTCACGATGCAAGTAAAACCAAAATTAAACCTGTTCGACTTCACCATGATCATGGTAAGTTTTGTGATTGGAATGGGAATTTTTCGCACGCCTGTAAATGTTGCAAAAGACAGTCCCTCTGAATTGATATTTTTTGGTATATGGATTGCAGGTGGGTTGGTAGCGCTCTGCGGCGCTTTGACTTATGCCGAAATTGGAAGCAGGTATCCTGTTACGGGTGGTTATTACAAAATATTTTCATACGCTTACCATCCATCTATTGCCTTTGCCGTAAACTGTATCATCCTGGTAAGCAATGCCGCCTCTATGGCAGCAGTAGCCTTAGTGGGTGCAGAATATATTTCACCGGTGTTGTTTAAAGGCACGGAGGATATTCAAACCATGCAGATCATGATTGCCATTGGTTCAATCCTTATTTTTTATGGCGTAAATCTGTTGGGTTTGAAGATGAGTGCACGGGCACAAAACGTGCTCACCATCATCAAAATATCGATGATATTATTGTTGGTAACGCCTTTGTTCTTTGCTGATTACGCAACACAACCGGCGGCCTTGCAAAACAGCCTCTCTCCTACGATGATGGAATACATCAAGGCATTCGGACTAGGCTTAGTAGCCGTTTCATTCACATTTGGGGGATACCAACAAGTGATCAATTTTGGAGAAGAAGTAAAAAATCCTTCCCGTAATATTCCCAAGGCTGTATTCGCTGGTATCACCATCATCGTATTGTTGTACCTTGGCATCAACTATGCTTATATTAAAATTATTGGCTTTGAACAATTAAAAACATCTACCAATATTTCTGCCATCATGGCTTCCTACGTGTTTGGCGATGCAGGCGGCAGGGTGATGAGTGTACTCTTGTTTTTTTCTGTACTGGCTTATGTAAATGTGGTACTCATGAGTAACCCAAGGGTGATGCAAGCCATGAGTGAAGAGGGCGTTTTACCAAAAGTATTTGGAAAACGAACCCAACAAAACAATGTGCTCTTTACCGCGTTGACTGCTTTTGCCGCACTGGGTGCATTAATTGTTTTCTGGGCCAAAACCTTTGATGAAATTTTAAGCTTTACTATCTTTCTCGATTGTTTCGGCATGGCATTGTCTGCCGCTACCATTTTCGTCATTCGCAAAAAAACGGCGCATCTCAATGGTACGGGCATTTATCAAATGAAATGGTTTCCGACATTGCCATTGATTTTTATCACCGCGTATGTTTTTGTGGCCATTAGCATTTTTGTAGACAAACCCAACACAGGATTGTTGGGGATCGGTATTTTGAGCGCATTTATTGGTTTGTATTTTTTGGTAAAATCTTTAGGTAGCAAAACTTCATCATCTGAATAAATTCATCATGGACATTTCTTACATCATCAACGAACTGGGCGAAGAACGGGCGAATTATTTTAACGCCGTAGCACCTCCCATCATTCAAAGCAGCAATTTCGCATTTAATACCGTAGCAGAAATGAGGGCCGGTTTTGAAGACGAATACAGCACTTATTTATATAGCAGGGGATTAAACCCCACGGTAGATATCCTCCGCAAAAAACTGGCTGCATTGGATGGCGCAGAAGATTGTTTAGTTTTTAACAGCGGTGCAGCGGCGATATTTGCGGCGGTTTTGGCCAATGTAAAAGCAGGAGATCATATCGTGAGCGTACAAAAACCATATACATGGGCGCAAAAAACGTTTAATCAGATTTTGCCAAGATTTGGCGTAACCACTTCTTACATTGATGGCCGTTCGATTGAAAATTTTGAAAGAGCCATCTTGCCTAATACCACCTTGATTTATCTGGAAAGTCCGAACAGTTGGGATTATGCCCTACAAGATTTAAAAGCGGTAGCCGAATTGGCCAAAGCAGAAGGCATAGTTACGGTGATCGACAATAGTTATTGTACGCCGCTGTATCAACAGCCTTATTTAATGGGCATTGATTTGGTATTGCAATCGGCCACCAAATACATTGGTGGACACAGCGATGTGGTAGCAGGGGTGCTGAGCGGCAGCAACGAAATGATCACTCGTATTTTCAACAGCGAATACATGAATATTGGGAGCGGTATCCAACCCTTTAGCGCGTGGCTGCTTATACGCGGACTCAGAACCTTGCCCATGCGTTTGGCGCATATCAGCAAAACGACCAGGGAAGTCATTCTTTTTTTACATCAACATCCGCAGGTAGAGGAAGTGCTTTTCCCCCTGGATAAAACATTTTCGCAATATGAACTGGCTCAACGACAAATGACTGGGGCTTGTGGTTTGCTCACGTTTGTGGTGAAGGCCAACGAAATCGATCAGATCGAACGGTTTTGCAACAGTCTCCAGCATATTTTAATGGCAGTGAGCTGGGGAGGCCATGAAAGTCTGATCATTCCCAAATGCAGCGGTATAAAAAAAGAAGCATTTATCGCCAGCAGTAAAGATCATCGAATGTTGAGGTTGTATGTAGGTCAGGAAGACACCGCTTACATTATTGCAGATTTAGAGCGGGGTTTCGCAGCCATGTAACGGGCATCCATTATATACACCGCTTATAATATTAATGGGTAATACTACCTTTGCATCTCATATTTTTGAATTATGCGTTTATACATGCTTTTATTGGGCTTTGCCCTTTTTTCCCAAACCAACACTTCTGCACAAGAAAAGTGGAATTTGAGAACCATCGTTGACTATGCCATGGTCAATAATATTGGTGTAAAACAAAGTGAAATTCAAGCAAAAATTTCAACCTTAACGTACAACCAAAGCAGGTTGTCTTTGTTTCCTATCGTAAACTTTGGAGGTAATGGCAGTGTTAACAATGGTAACAACCAGGACCCAATCACCTTTCAGCGAATTAACGAAACGTTTCTAACCGCAGGCTTGCAATTACAAACCAGTGCAGACATATTTAATTTTTACAGCAAACGCAATACCATTGCTGCCAATGAATGGGAACTGAAAGCAGCAGTGGCCAACGTTGGTAAAATTAAAAACGATATTGCGCTCAGTGCAGCCAATGCGTACTTACAAGTATTGTTGGCTATCGAGCAAGAAAAAATTACATTGGTACAGGTGGCCCAAACAACCGAACAATTGGATAATGTTCGCAGGCAGGTAAATGCTGGTGTACTTCCAGAACTCAACCTGGTTCAATTGGAAGCCCAATTGGCACTGGATAGTGTAAATTACATCAACGCAAAAGGGAATATTACCCAATCTATCCTGAATTTAAAAAACTTCATGAACATAGATGCAGCTGCACCTTTTGAGGTAGACGTACCCCCGATAGAATCTATTCCGATTGAACCCATTGCCGATCTAATGCCAGCCGATGTGTACCAACTGGCCCTTACCAATCAGCCGCTGCAACAAGTAAATGCATACCGATTACAAGCCGCCGAAAAAAATAAGGCTGCCGCCAGAGGGGCGATGTATCCCACTATTTCAGCGTTTGGAAATATCAGTAGCAATTTTCTAGCATTTGGTAAACGACCTTTTTACGATAGAATTTTTAGTGGATATGTTCCTTCCAACAACGGATTAAAGGCCAATGTAAATGGAACTTTGTATGACGTAGAAACACCTGTGTTTGCTCAAGGGAATAATTTACTTGGTTTCATTAAACCCAATTCATTGGGTACACAATTAACAGATAACCGCAGGCAAAGCGTAGGCCTGAACCTAAGCGTACCCATCTTCAACAGCGGTAACCTTAAAACCAATTACGAAAGAACTAAATTAAATATTCAGTCGCTGGAGTTGCAAAAAACGCAGGACGATCTTCAATTGAAACAAGATATTTATCAGGCACACAATGCTGCATTGATAGCTTTGGAAAAATTCAACGCTTCCAAAAAGTCAGTAGCTTCTTCCGAAAAAACTTATGAATTTGCCAATAAAAGATTTGGAGTGGGCATGCTCAATAGCTTTGACCTGATCACAACTCAAAACAACTTGCTAAGAGCAAAATTAGAATATACGATCAACCAGTTTGATTATGTATTTAAAATGAAAGTGTTGGAATTTTACAGAGGACAAGGATTAAAATTATAAGTAGCCATGCATTCAATCAGGATTCAAGATCAAATTATATGAACAAGACAACAAAATGGGTTTTAATTGGTACAGGCATACTGGTGGTAGCACTGGTGGTATTGTCTAAAACAGGTGCTTTTGGAAAAGCAGAGGGAACTAAAGTAACGGCAGAAAAAGTACAGGAACGTACCATCATTGAAGTAGTAAATGCCAGTGGTAAAATATACCCGGAAATAGAAGTGAAAGTGAGCCCCGACATCAGCGGCGAAATAACTGAACTCACCGTGCAGGAAGGCGACAGTGTTAAAAAAGGTCAGTTACTGGCACGCATATACGCAGATGTGTACAGCATTCAACGCGATCAGGCCGCCAGTGGTGTGGCACAGAGCCAAGCGCAGGTAGCCAATTCAAGAGCAGCATTAGATGCTTTAAAAGCACAGATGGAACAATCACAACGTGCTTTTGATATGCAGAAAAAATTATTCGATGAAAAAGTGATCAGTTTAAATGAATTCAACATCGCTGATGCGAATTATAAATCCGCCAAAGCCAATTACAATGCAGCACAGCAAGGTATTCGTGGCGGACAAGCCAATGTGCAAAGTGCAGTAGCCAACCTCAACAAAGCCAACACAGATCTTAGCAGAACTGCAGTAGTGGCCCCCATGGACGGTGTGGTGAGTTTGCTGAGTGTAAAAAAAGGAGAAAGAGTAGTGGGTAGTAATATGATGGCAGGAACAGAAATGTTGCGCATTGCAGATATGGCTAAAATTGAGATCAGAGTGGATGTAGGTGAAAACGACATCCCAAAAGTAAAATTGGGCGATAGCGCACTTGTTGATATTGATGCCTACAGTGGCAGAAAATTCAAAGGCATCGTAAGAGAAATTGCCAGCAGCAACAATGGCGCAGCTGCTGCCAGCGGTTTGGCAAGCACCAGCAACGATGTTACCCAATACAAAGTGTACATTCGTTTGCTGCCAGAAAGTTATGCCGACCTGTTGGGTAAAGGCGTTTTCCCTTTTCGTCCGGGAATGAGCGCCAATGCAGACATCCAAACGCGCCGGCAAGTAAATGTGTTGAGTGTTCCTATCAATGCAGTCACCACCCGCGAAAAAAGTGATACGCTTAAAACCAACACCAAAAAAAGTACGGAAAGCAATATCACTACCAACAAACCTTCTGATATCGACGATTTAGATGTGCTCGTATTTGTAAAAGACTCTACCAATAAAGTAAAAAAAATCAAAGTCAGCACGGGTATACAAGACATCAATTACATAGAAATCACGAGCGGTTTAAAAGCTGGTCAGGAAGTGATCACCGGTCCTTACGATGTAGTCAGTAAAACTTTGAAAGAGGGAGCAAAAGTAAAAGTGGTAGATAAAAAAGAACTGTTTGAGAAGAAAGACTAATTGTTAGCAGACTAACAATTTAAAAAATTAGATAAAAGGCACCTTTATGGTGTCTTTTATATTGAATGAAAAAATGAAACATACCCTACTTCTTTGTATATTGACGCTACTTTCAGTATCAGTGTTTGCACAATCTTCTGTAACCATTCAGGTTGAACTCAAATCATCCAACAGCAACAATGCACCCACAGCAACTGCGGTGCTGTATCAATTGCCAGACTCAATAAAAGTAGCGGTAAAAACCATTAAAGAAAAACAGGTTTTTGAAGCTCAAACCAATACTGATTATTTTGTAAATATCACTGCCGTAGGCATGCAACCGATCTTGTATCCGTTTTCGGTGAAAGACAGTGCAATGTTGATACAACTAGAATGGAAAGTAAAAACCAACGACCTTGACAATGTAGTGGTGGTAGCCAGAAAACCACTCATCAAACAAGAAGACGATAAAACCATCATAGATGCAGAAGTATTAAGTAATAGCAGTACCAATGCCTATGAAGTATTGGAAAAAACGCCCGGTGCAGTGGTAGACTCCGATGGTAACGTGTACCTGAACAGTGCTACGCCCGCCATGATACAAATCAACGGCAGAGAGGTGAAAATAAGCGCTGCAGATCTTACGTCTTTACTCAAAAGTTTACCCGCCAACAGCGTTAGTAAAATTGAAATTCTGAGAAATCCCTCTGCAAAATACGACGCTTCCAGTAGTGGAGGAATCATTAATATCGTACTCAAAAAAGGAGTAAAACTAGGCACGAATGGCAGTGTGAATGCAGGTTATTTTCAGGGCAGATTAAATACCAAAACCGCAGGAGTTAATGTTAATAAAAGTATAGGTAAAGTCAACACAAATGTATCTTATCAGTTTACCGATAGAAACAATTTTGAAGAACTGAACAGCAATCGTTTTATTGGAAGAGATACTTCTCTGGTGACACAAACGGCCTACACCACCTATCCCGCAATCAATCATTACCTGAGTGCAGGTGTAGATATTGAATTGCCGAAAAAATGGACCGTTGGATACGGGCTCCGACTGAGTACCAACCAAACAAAGAGCAACGCCCAAAATGATGTGGTGATTTCCAAATCGGATGGGTCGTTGGTGACAGACCTCAACAATAGCAACATCCATAATAATGGACAATCGATTTATGCAGGCAATGATTGGTACGCCAATAAAAAATTAGATACTATTGGCAGTGTTTGGGAAACCGACATCAGCTACGATTATTTCAGCAATAACAACGACCAGTCGTATAGAAATAATAATATTCTCCCTGTTGGTTCTTTTTTAAATGGCGTTGGCGACATTGACAACCGAAAAAATATTTTCACTTTTGAATCAGACCTTACGCTGAAACTACCAAAAAAATATACCCTGGAAACAGGCACCCGCTTCACTTACAGCAGTAGTAACAACAACTCTATTTATTTCACAGATAATGGCAGCGGAGCCAGGCTAGACAGTTTTCAGAGCAACCGTTTCAAATACAGCGAGGAAATTGCAGCCATTTACGTACAATTGGCTAAAACCTTTGGCGACTTAACCGTAAAACCAGGCTTGAGAATGGAGTACACCAATATTGAAGGCACCCAACTATTTCCTTTTGATACCTCATTGGGTATCAAAAGAACCGACCTGTTTCCTTACATATATCTTCGACATCCAATAGCCAAACTGTTTGGATTTAAACTTACTGGAAATGTCATTTACCGGAGAAGTATTAGCAGGCCATATTACGAAGCGCTGAATCCGTATCCAAAATACATTGATCAGTATTTGTATGAAATCGGTAATCCCAGGCTCACTCCGCAATTTACCAGCAACTATGAATTTAATATCACCGCGGATGATTTCCCTATTTTTTCTATCGGCCTCAATGATATACAAGATATTTTTACCAACGTAACCTACCAGGATGATCAATCGAAAATAGTGTATCGCACTTTCGATAATCTGGGAAGAAATAGAGAGTTGTACTTACGTTTTGTCGGAGGTATTCCGCCGGGAGGAAAATACTTTTTTTACATGGGTGCCCAGCACAATTTTAGCAACTACGAAGGTTTATACCAAGGGCAGCCCTTGGATTACAAACGAGGCACATGGACGTTTTTTATGTACCACAATTACAAACCCACACCAAGTTTTAATGTGGCCATCAATGGATTTATGCGATTAAAAGGATTACAAAGTTTTTATGAATTACAAACTTTTGGACAGCTTAATATCTCTTTGAACAAAGCGGTATTGAATAAAAAAATGAATGTGATTGTATCTGCCAACGATATTTTTAGGACCAACCAGTATAGTTTTAACCTGCAGCAGGCGGGCATTGTAGCCGATGGTAACCGATTGAACGATACCAGAAGAGTGGGATTAACGATTCGATACAACTTTGGTATCAAACCAAAACAAGACAACAACAATACATTTGACGCTCCAGCCGAGGTTGGCAACCAGTAAATAATATTGCTTACTATCTTGCGCAAATCATAAAGCCAAAACGTAATTAAACTATGGAAACATAGCTTCAGCAATGGCTACACTTTCGGGTTTGCCCACATCTACTAATGTATCACCGGTATGGTCGTAGCCGTAAATAAGATGTTCCGCAGCCAGACTGAGATACGTATCTACGATTGAAAATTTTCCACGCTGCGGAATTAATTTAAAGATGGAAGGCTCAAACACTGCTACACAACTGTAGGCCATGGCTTGAAGATGGGCGGAAGCCACCGCAATTCTTTGCTCACCAGTACTGTTGTTTTCCCAGCCACACAGCCGAAGTTGCGGATCGAACAAAAAATTGCGACTGCTTTTTCGGTGTGTAACACCAAAAGAGATCAATGCTTTTTTTTGCTGGTGATAAGTCAATAAGTCATCGATGTTAAGATTGGTTAAAAAATCGGCGTTTAAGGTGATGATGGTATCTGTTCCCATGAGCAATGGTTCCGCTTTCAAAAATCCACCACCTGTTTCCAATACTTCGTTTCTTTCATCACTGATGCTGATGCTAGATCCCCAACCATTGTTGGTATCAACAGCATCGATGATCTGATCAGCAAAATGGTGTACGTTCACCACTACATCTGTGATGCCGTAATGTTGTAAATATTCAATATTACGTTGCAACAAACTCTTACCATTCACCACCGCCAATGCCTTGGGATGATGGTCTGTCCATGGTTTGAAGCGGGTGCCTAACCCCGCCGAAAAAATCATTGCTTTCATCATGTTTTCCAATTTTCTTGGTTGGTATGTGCTAACTGAATATTCACTTTAAATTTATTACGAAGGTGCCTGGCCGTTGCTTCTGCTGCATACACACTTCGGTGTTGGCCGCCCGTGCAACCAAAGTTGATGGTGAGCTGTTCAAAACCCCGTTTGATGTAATCTTGCACTGAAATATCCACCATGCTATACACACTATTTAAAAAATCAGGCATCTTCGTTTGCTGTTCTAAAAAATCTTTCACAGATTTATCGAGTCCACTCAAATGTTTGTAATCATCAAAACGCCCTGGGTTTAATATCCCTCGCATGTCAAATACAAAACCTCCTCCGTTCTTAGTTTCATCTTTTGGATAACCAGTTTTGATAAACGAAAAACTATTGATGGTTACCAACAGCGTCGTTTCTGCAGTGGCCTGCACTGGTGTAAACTGTTCGATGATAGCTTCACTGATACAAATATCCAGCACCTTGGTAAATTCAGGTAATGCTATGCCCAGGCTGTGTTGGGAAAGAAAAGATCGTAAGTTTTGTAATGCCAAAGGAATACTGGTCAGAAAATGTGCTTTGCGTTCGAACAAACCACGGAAACCATACGCACCCAATACCTGCAACAAACGAATGAGTACATATCCGTTGTACTGGCTTTGAAATACTTCCCTGTTAATGGGCTTTCTAACTTCCTTTTCAAAAGCATCTACATAATCGAGAAAGAGTCGCTGTTTCCAATCGTCTGACAAATTAGCTTTCGCCTGCCACAGCAGCGAAGCCAGATCATATTGTGGTGCACCATTCATGCCGCCCTGGTAATCAATGAAGTGGATAGAACCCTGTGGGGAAACCATGATATTCCTACTCTGAAAATCACGGAACATAAAATATTTATACTCCGTATAAGAGAGATAATTACTCAGGGCTTCAAAATCATCTATGAGTTTTTGTTTGTCGTATGGTTTTGCCAACGCATCCAAAAAATAGTATTTGAAGTACAGCAAATCCGCCATGATGGCTTGTTTGCCAAACACCGCGTTGGTAAGGCAACGGCTGTAGTCAATCACCGCATCTGCTTTCACTTGCAAAGAAGCGAGGTTGATTAAACTTTTTTTATAGAGATTATATACTTCCTGCGTGGTACCTTTTAGTTCCAGCTCATCCAATAAACAGGTGTTGCCAAAATCTTCTTGTATGTAGCAGCACGTATCTTCACTCACATAAAATACCTGTGGCGTGCACAGTTGTTGTTGCTGAAACTGTGTTGAAAAATAAATAAAGGTTTCATTTTCTTTGATATTACTTCCGTAGGTAGCAATGTAGGTTGTACCGCCGGCATGTATCCTGAAATAATGACGGTCGCTACCGGCTTGTGGTAATTTATCGATAGCCGATATGGGCACATCATTGTATTGCGTGAAAAGTTGGGTAACCTGTTGGGTAATAGACTGCATATTAAAAAATGTGTGAACGGTAAAAATAGAACTTTTTTAGGAAGAGAATGATTGGTTTATAAAGCTGCTAAAAGCTCAAGTACCTTTTTGAGAACAACTCCTTTTAATAATAAGAATGGGACAAACGGTTGTTGAACGATAAATTTTTTAAAAGTTGTATTTTACAACCTTCTGAGTGAATGCATTATTAATTTCAAACAGTAACTTTAATTCCAAACAAACGAACACTTTCGAAAACGTATTAATGCTGTAATAATTGAAAACAACCAAATCCCACGTTCAAAAAATATATCAAGAAGATTCTCAACGAATATTTTTGAAGACCAGTTGAGCATTCACAAAAATAATTTACTGTTTAAGTAGTGTACAATGCTTAAAGTCGTTGCCAGTAAATATTCAACATAATACAGTCAGCAACAACTGTTAATCACATAAAATGTCAATAATGAAAAAATTATCTAGAGATGAAATTAAAAACGTAATGGGTGGCTTTCCTTCTGGATGGGGAGGCTGCGTTGCAAAATGTGTTGATCAAAATGCGACCTTTTCGGTTTGTTCATGTGCAGCAGCTGAACAAATTTGCGGGTTTTTACGGGGGTGGAGTATTAAGCTGTAGTTGTTTGGGATTGCCTAACACTTGTCCATAATCATTTATTCCCCTAGATATCTTTATTTAGGGGAATTTTATACTTTACGAATCCATTTATTTTGAAACAAGTATTTTTATTATCCATACTCTTACTGTGTAAGTTTGCCAGTGCTCAAAGTAATGAGTATATCCATCTACATTTCGATAAGGATATATATTTACCAGGTGAAACCATTTGGTTTAAAGCATATTTATATAGTAACAATACAGCATCAACATTAAGCACTAATTTTTTTGTTTCTACATATGATAGTGATGGTAGAGCAATAGAACACAAACAATATCCAATATTTGATGGGTGTAGCTTTGGTGATTTCAAAATAGCAGACACTTTACAAACGAACTCCATTAGAGTGCGAGCCTATACTAATGCCAGTATGCGTTTTGACAGTAATAACGTTTTTGAAAAACGGCTAATTATTTACAACGAAAATTTACGAAAAGATAAACGAGTAACCCTCCGGAATGATTCCATTCAGCTTCATTTTTTTGCGGAAGGAGGAAATTTTGTAGCTGGCATTAGCAATTATATTTCATTTAAGGCTTTTCATAAAAGTGGCAAACCTGCAAATGCAAATATTATAATCGTTGATGAAAACGGCAAAATAGTCACTGATACTTTACATACCAATGAACTTGGTTTGGGTACATTTCAAATTACACCCAAAGAAGCTGAAAGATACTATGCAAATTGGTATACTAAAGATGAAAGTATTTCATCTATCCCACTACCGGAGGTGGAAAAAAGTGGTGTAGTGCTTCATACAGAAATAGTTGGTAATACGCTACACTATGTTGTAAATAAAAATAAAAACTCTAACAACATTAAAAAAATGTACTTACTAGCTCAAATGGGAAATGAAGAAATGTATAAGGCGGATTTAAATTTTAAAGACGAGTTGCAAGTCATTAGTCGATTTTCTATAGATTCTTTTCCAGCTGGAATTTTACAAATTACCTTAATGGACGAAAGATATGTTGCCATATCGCAACGAATGATTTACATAAATCCAAACAATGATTCCGAATTACAATTTAAAACACTGGTTAAAAACAAAAAACCAAAAACAAAAAACAGCATAGAAATTGACTTAGGCAATACAAAATTTATCAATCTTTCTGCTTCTATTGCTGATATTGGTTTTTACGACACCTCTATTCGTTATAATATTCATCAAAACCTGCTACAAAAATCAATAAAAAATATTTCAAAAATATTACAAAACGAACTTGATCAGAATGATGCACAAATCACCAACCTCATTTCATTGACTCATGATTGGAATAGAATGAATTGGCAACATATTATGAACAATCAAGAAAAAGTGATGAAACCCATAGATAATTATTTAACGCTCCTTGTTGATACAAAGGATAAGAAGAATAAAATTGCCAATGGTGAACTGCTTAATCTTGTAATTAATGATAAAGTAAGTGGAAGAAACTTTTACAATCTACCTTTAAATTCAAACAACCATTTTAGGGAAAGCGGGTTTATACTATATGATAGTACTAAAATAAATATAGGATTGAAATATAGCAAAGAAAATTCTCAGTATTTAAATTTATCTGTACAGGGATTGGGAAATTTTAAAGATTCAATTGCGCCAGAAGAAGAACATATTTTTCTCAATCAAAATATAGAGGACAATAAACAAAATAGTTTTATTGATACTTTTAAAATCAACCAAAACAACACATTCAACAGTGAACAAACCATCAAAGAAGTAGTAGTTAAAACAAAATATAGAAACCCAGCAGTAAAACGTATAATTGAATTGGATGAAAAATACACCACAGGTATGTTTAGTGGAACAGCAAGAGGATACCAATTAAACTTGCTTGATGATGAACAAGCATGGTCGCACAGCGATGTATTTAATTATCTTCAATACCGATTGCCTTCACTACAAATTTGTAGATCGTTTGGGGAGCGATTTTTAATTTTCTCCAGAAATAATGGAGGTTGTGATATAAAAAATGCGTTGATCACATTTGTTGATGAAGTTGAATTACCCGAGCAAGTAGGATTAGCTTCTTTACCCATCAGCCAAATAGCCTATGTAAAGTTTATACCTGGAATTGTTGCTGGATCATCGTTCGTAAGTGCAAACGGGGCGTTGTACATTTATACAAAGAAAGGAGATGAAATATCTACCCAACCCCAACAAATGAAGTCTTTATTTGTGAGTGGTTATCATCTACCCAATTTTTTTACAAATCCCGATTATAGTGATTCATCTAAACTACTGAATGCAGATAAACGAACGACAGTTTATTGGAATCCATATTTAACTGCAGATGAAATAACCAATAAAATCAACATTGAATATTACAACAATGATGTTTCCAAAAAACTATTGCTTACTATTGAAGGGATAAACGCAGAAGGTAAACTGATACGAATAGTGAAAGTAATTGAGAATTGAAATAGAAAACAGTTCATTACAAATTTAAAATCCATTTAGAAGTTACTAATAAAAATGCCGGCTCCTCAGAACCGGCATTTACACTTTCATTATTCACCCAACATATCCGCTTTGTTTTTTTCTTTCCAGCTTTGATAAATGTGCGACCCCTCCCCTGTCAGGATGCTACAAAGCTGCTACATCTGCTATGCACATTTGACCCCGATTGGGTCATGCCTCACATTCAAAGTGGTTTAATAAATATTGGCGAGCGTTAGTTGGGCAGAAAAATTTAAATAAAATGTTGCCTTCCCATAAAGGATTGGAAAAATCATGCACACAATCGGCATCCCTTCTTTTGTCCTGAATGTAAAATTATCCACGATTGCAATGGCCCCATCGGGGTCAAATATTTATAGAATAAAAAGATGAAGTTGAACCTGACCCGGAAAGGGTCGTACAATTCTAACAGCCATACAACAAAAGTCAATCAATGACCACGATATCTATTGATGAAGGTTTGCACGAGGTTCCTTTTTCTCAAAACAACCTCCCCTGCTCTCCCGGCTTTTTAAACAAACTACTATCTAAACTCCATTCTTCTTCGTTCATGTGGTAGAGCTTACCGTATTTTTTATATTGCTGTGCTACAATCTGGGCGATGTTTCCCTCGCCCCGCATGCGCACACCCCAGCGGGTATCATTTACTTTTCCGCCATGGCCCTGCTCTATGAGATGCCAAACTTTGTCGGCATGATTGGGAAAATTTTTATACAACCAATCGTGAAACAACAATTTGATCGCACCGTTTAATCTGATAAAAGTGTACGCCGTAAACGTAGCCCCGTGATCTGCAGCGGCCTTCATGATGCGTTGCATTTCGTGTTCGTTTAACCCGGGTATCATCGGCCCCATCATAATGCCCATGCGCACACCCGCCTTGCTCAATTCTTCTATTACTTTTAATTTTTGTTTGGCAGTGGTGGTTCTAGGCTCCATGATGCAACGCAGGTTTTCATCTAAGGAAGTAATGGATACCATCGCCGATACTATTTTTTTCTTCGCCATTTCTTGCAACAGGTCTTTGTCTTTTAATATCCATGAATTTTTAGTGAGGATACCCACCGGCTGGTTAAATTCATTGCATACTTCCAACAAAGCACGGGTGAGCCGGTACTGCTGTTCTGCTGGCTGGTAACAATCTGTGTTGCCACTGAGCATGATGGGCGTTGCATCCCAGGTGGGGTGCATCAGAAATTTGCGTAGCAATGTTGCGGCATTTTTCTTCACCAAAATCTTTTGTTCAAAATCGATCCCTGCGCTGTAGCCCCAGTATTCATGAACGTTTCGGGCATAACAATAAATACAACCGTGTTCGCAGCCTGCATAAGGATTCATGCTATACCCCATGCCCACATCTTTACTTTCCACTTTATTTACAATGGTTTTTGAAGCCATCTCTATGTATTGCGTTTTGCTATTGCTTTCTTCCCAGTCATCAATACCTTCTACGTTTTCGCGGGTGGTTTCGTTTTTAAGAAACCGATTGGGTGTGTTGATTTGTGCCCCACGCCCTGTGTGGTATTGCGGAGATGGCGCTCCTTGCCTAAACCTCGATTTTAACGGATCTTCCATCATCGTTGATTGCTGATTATTTCCCTAATTAAAAATGTGTACCGCCCCTTCCTTCTTCTCTACTGAAACAACGCACCCTGCGTAGTATGTATCGGTAAATTTTGGAATTCCATTCTTCTCAATATCTGAAACCTCGTATCGCCCGGTTTTCGCTTCAACAACAGCATGGCATCGGCAATAAACCTGCCGGTAAATTGGCGGTGACTGTACTCCAACCATCCCTTCTCATACTGCCATGGCTGCAGTTTTCGGGCAATTGGAATATGTGGTTCCATCATAAAATGGGGCTTATTCTCTTTGTCGAGTTTCATCAACCCCTGCGCCTCCGTTCTAATCGTTTTCAGCAATTGCTGTATCGGCAACTTAGACATAACCTGTATGTAAATGGTATGCGACGGAAAGCTGCCGTAATCTTTTAATTCAATCTTCACCGGCTGGTACCCCATGGCGATGGTTTGCAACCGCTGCAGGATACGATCTTCTTTCAATGGATGTTGCATAAAATTGGCCAGCAGCACCTGCGGGCCCACATACATCGATGCCCTGGTTTGGTACGCGTCGCTGAATTGCTTTTTCACCTGCATTATTTTTTCCCGCAGGGCCTCATGCGGTTGCAGCACCAACATGTATTCATATATGGTATGCAAGGGCTCCCCATTGGCATCTTTTTCAAACAACGGGCTGCCTGCTGTTTCATTTAATTTCATAGTCTTTTATTTAAAAGATTGAGCATCAAGGCGCTGTTGACTGCTGCGGCCACAGCTCCCCATTTTTACCATAAAAATACTAATTATTTTAGTATTTATACTGCTAATTTATTTAGTTTTACGTAAAATAATACGGTATGAGCGGAGAAGAATTTTACGGACCTGCCTATAAGGGCAGCAAGGAGTTTACGCAGCAACAGGTGCAAACGGCCAATGCCACCGGGTTTGGGGCTGCTGCCGACGATTACATGGATCGGGGCATCGACCTCAACGAACAACTGATCAGCAACAAACCGGCTACGTATTTTTTTAGGATGCGGGGGGATGCCATGAAAGACGCCGGCATTTACGACAATGACATCCTGGTGGTAGATAGATCGGTGAAACTGGCCAACGGCAAAATCATTGTAGCCATTTTAAACGGAGAGCTGATGGTACGGCGCTTTCATAAAAATTTTACGTCCGCATTTTTAATTCCGGAAAACGATCGTTACAAAACCATCAACCTGGCAGAATTTGGCGACTTCAATGTATGGGGCGTGGTTACCTATGCCATTCACCACCTGTGATAAACAGGGCAACGTTCAGCATCATTGCTTACCGTTAACCAAACAAAAAAAGCATCGTGAAAGGAATCGTTGATTGTAATAATTTTTACTGCTCTTGCGAGCGGTTGTTTAAACCCGAACTGGAGCGCAGGCCGGTGGTGGTGCTGAGCAACAACGACGGCTGCATCATCTCCCGCAGTGATGAAGCCAAGAAGTTGGGGGTAGATATGGCCGGCCCCTATTTTAAAGCAAAGCCATTGATTCTGCAACACAACGTCTCGGTGTTTTCATCTAACTACAATCTCTATGGCGATCTTAGCTGGCGGGTGATGGAAACATTGCGGACCATTTTGGGAAAAGACCGCGTAGAAGTGTACTCCGTAGACGAAGCCTTTCTGGATCTGGATATTTTCGACCCAAAAGATTTTGAAGCGCTGGCCGAACAACTTAAAAACACAGTGGAATTGTGGACGGGCATCAAAGTGTCGGTGGGCATTGCGCCTACCAAAGTACTGAGCAAAGTGGCGAACAGACTGGCTAAAAAAAACAAGGAAAAAACGAATTGCATCGTGATACTAGACACCCGGGAAAAAGTGAAGGAGGCGTTGCAAAAAACAGCGGTAGAAGATGTGTGGGGTGTGGGCCGGCAGTATGCGATGAAACTGCGTGATACCTGGGGAATATTTGATGCCTATCAGCTCAGCCAGATGAGCGAAACCTTTGGCAAAACGCAACTCGGCGGTGTGGTGGGCACGCGGCTCATTAAAGAACTGAAAGGCGAAACGGCGAGTGAAATGAAAGACGAGTTGGTAACAAAAAAGATGATTGCTACCACCCGTATGTTTGGCAGAGCCGTTACCGACCTTAAAGAGATAAAAGAAGCCGTGGCTACGTATACTTCCCGCGCCGCCGAAAAGCTAAGAAGGCAGCACGGCGCAGCCTCAGTGATCAGCGTGTTTGTGGTGGCCAAAGAAGAAATGCGGCAACAAAATTTTCACCGCGGCACCACGCTCAGCAGTTATATTGTGTTGCCCAAAGCCACCAGTAACACCCATGAACTCATCAAACCTGCGTTGGAGCTGGCAGAAAAAATATTTCAATCGGGAAGAACGTATAAAAAAGCCGGTATTGTGCTCAGTGGCATTGTGGCCGACAGTGCCATTCAGGGAAACCTGTTTGAAACCGGCGCTACCAACAATCAGCGCAAGCTGATGGAAATGATCGATAACGTAAATTTTAGTCAGCGCGACGATGTTTTGAAATTTGCCGCCAGTGGCACCAAAAGAAATTGGAAGATGCGACAGGAGCTGCGCAGTAAAAGATACACCACCAGGTGGAATGAATTGTATGAGATAAAATAGACAGCGATGTACAACCCATTGGTAAAACTAACGCCTGCACTTTTGGAGGGTATGCTGGCCACACCTAAACTGTTTGTGAGGCAAACTTATGCCCGGGGTATTTCGGTAATGGATGAACCCAACAGCATTTATTTACTGTTTACTTATTATGAAAAAAACGATCCGATCGAAAAAAATCGGGTAGGTATACACACCGCGCAACTTCAAAAAGATCCTTATTGTTTTTTGTACGACAGTGAGAATCCTGTTCACCGCGAAAGACTACAACTTGCTGCCGCAGCCAGCGCACCGTATTTTGTGTACACCAATGTATTGTACCAGCAATGGAAAGCCCCCCCATGGTTGCGCAAAAAAATTCATACTTATATGTTGCAGGATTATCCCTGGTGGAATTACAGCAAAAGCAATCAACTACACATCCACCTGAAAGATCGCTACGGGCTGCTGTACCTGCAGTTGAGTTGGAAAGCACACAAAGCTGACCTACTTTTGGAGGAAATAGAAAATTTTGTTTCATGTGCTACGACATGAGTTATTTCTCCGGCATCAAACTGATCACCACTTTTTTGAACATTCCAGAAGCGGGCTGGCTTCCTTTTGAGCCCACCTACCACCAGGTGGCGCAAAGCTGGTGTGAGTGGCCGGTAGCCATACAAAATGAAAACGGTATTCAGATTCATTTGTTCGAATGGGGACTTATTGCACCTTACATGAATACGCCGGAAAAAATAAAACAATACCGCAGCAGCATGGCCAATGCCCGAAGCGAAAAAATGCTGGATGATAAAAATTCTGTTTGGTACCGCCTCAAACAACAACGTTGCCTTGTGTTTACCACCGGCTTTTTTGAGCACCGCGATGTAGGCAGTAAAAAAAAGCAGGCTTATTTTATACAGCTAAAAAATGAACCTGTTTGTTGTTTTGCAGGGTTGTACAATTATGCACCCACACCCGATGCGGATACAGGCGAACTCAAAGGAACCTTCACCATTGTAACCCAACCCGCCAACAGCCTGATGCAGAAAATTCACAATTCAGGAGAAAACGGAAACAGAATGCCGCTGATCCTGAACAAAGAACTGGCCACGCAATGGCTGAACCCCGCACTCAGCGAAACCGATCTTAGAACCATCATCGAATACAATATTCCCGCTGCAGCTATGGAGGCATGGCCTGTAGCGAGTATCCGGAAAAGAAAAGAAGATGATGAAAACGTGATCGCACCCCTTGATGAAGCCGATATTCTACCTTTGTAATTATTTACATATTTGATTGTTTGCCATTTGTATATCGGTTGCTTTTTATCGATTCCGTCTGCCATTGAATCTGTATCTTGCGCCTCGAAAATGAGCCGTAGTTCACCAGAGTATTTTATCTGTAAACAACACATATGCAAAAGGCACAATTCGGAATGATAGGACTGGGCACCATGGGCCGCAACCTGGTGTTAAACATGGCCGACCACAACATCTCTGTCTGCGGTTACGATCGCAACCCCGAACAACAAAAAAGATTATTAGAAGCAGGTGCTGGCAAACCAGTACAAACCGCAGCCTCACTCCCGGAATTTATCAACAGTTTAGAACAGCCACGCAGGGTGATGATGTTGGTGCCTGCAGGTGCTATAACCGACGCTGTAATAGACGAAGTGAGTGCGCTGTTGCAACCGGGAGATATTTTAATAGATGGTGGCAATGCACATTATGCAGATACCAACAGAAGAATTGAAAAACTAAAAGACACCGGCATTCATTTTACCGGAGTGGGCGTGAGCGGAGGTGAAGATGGCGCCAGACTGGGCCCTAGTTTGATGCCCGGTGGCAACAGAGCCAGTTATGCAGAATTACAGCCCATCTTCGAAAAAATTGCCGCCATCACTACCGACGGCCCCTGTGTAGCCTTTGTAGGCAACGGCTCTGCTGGTCACTACACTAAAATGGTACACAACGGCATCGAATACGCCATCATGCAACTCATCAGCGAAGTATATTCAATACTCAAAAACGCCTTTGGTTGCAGCAATGATGAAATGCATGCAATTTTCAACGATTGGAACAAGGGTAAACTTCAATCATTTCTGGTAGAAATTACAGCAAAAATATTTTTACAAAAAGACGATGTACAAACCGATCAGTACCTGTTGGATATGATCCTCGACAAAGCCGCTCAAAAAGGAACCGGTATTTGGACGAGTGAAAGCGCCATGAAATTAGCCATCCCCACCACCGTGATTGATGAAGCGGTGGCAGCAAGGGTGTTGTCGTCTTTTAAAACAGACAGACAAGTCATCGACAGTTTTACGCAAGAACAAAAGCCTGCCATCGCTCTTGTCAACAAAGCTGAGATGATTCAGCAATTGCACGATGCCTTGTACTTTGGCATGGCCATCAGCTACGTACAAGGCATGCACCTTATTAAAACTGCATCAGACACTTATCAGTATGAGATCAATTTGGCAGAAGTGGCCCGCATCTGGAAAGGTGGCTGCATCATCCGCTCTGTGATGCTGAACGATATTGGAAAAGTATTTTCTGAATACCCGGCTACCAAAAATTTGTTGCTGAATAAGGATTTTTATGAAAGCGTACATTCACATAAAAATAGTACAGCCAATGTTTTAAAATTGGCCATCGACCATGCATTGGGAACACCGGTGCTGAGTAGCAGTTTACAATATTTTTACATGATGAGCAGTGGACGTTTGACTTCAAATATGATTCAAGCCCAAAGAGATTTTTTTGGAGCACATACTTATCAACGCATCGATAAAGAAGGAAGTTTTCATACCAACTGGAGTTAATCCTAAAAATAAATTCATGACTTTGAATATTTTGCATCCCGCTTCCATCGTAATTTTTGGTGGTACCGGCGACCTTACAAAAAGGAAACTCATTCCTGCTTTGTACAATCTTTACGTCAGCAACAATATGCCCAATCGTTTTAGGATTATTTTAATTGGTCGCGCTGCTGATCAAAAAGGCGCTTTCAAAAAAGAATTGCTGGAAGGGGTAAACGAATTTTCGAGAACAGGAATTGCAGATACAAAAAAGTGGAAGTCGTTTGCCACCAGACTTTTTTACCTGCAAGGTGATCTGGTAATACCCGAACTGTACACCGATCTTAAAACATTGCTCGAAGGTTTCGACAAATCGGATGAAGACCGAAGCCTGCGCATTTTTTACATGGCTGTTCCACCAAAATATATTGAAAACGTAGCCGAAGGAATTTTTAAAAACAAACTGGGTAACAAGCCTGGCTACGACAGAATTATTGTAGAAAAACCTTTTGGCACCGATTTAGAAACTGCGGTAGAACTCAACCATTTTTTACAACGCCGATTTAAAGAGCAACAGATCTACCGAATTGATCATTATCTTGGGAAGGAAACCGTGCAAAACATCATGGCATTCCGTTTCGCCAACACAGTTTTTGAACCGCTGTGGAACAACAAATACATCGATCATATTCAAATATCTGTAGCAGAACAAGTGAGCGTAGGGCAGAGAGGTGGCTACTACGATACTACGGGTGCATTGATTGATATGATTCAAAACCATTTACTACAATTATTGTGTATTGTGGCCATGGATTGCCCCGGCAAGAATAAGCCGGAAAATATCAGGGATACCAAAGTAGATGTGCTGAAAAAAATACGCCCCTTTACGCCTATGTTGGTGTCCAAAAACATTGTGAAAGGCCAGTACAAAGAAGGAAGGCTGGATGATGAAACGCAAATTTCTTATCGCCAGGAAGAAAAAGTACCTAAGGCATCTTATACAGAAACTTATGTAGCGGCTAAATTTTTGATTGATAATGAACGCTGGAAAGGAGTGCCGTTTTTTTTACGAACAGGGAAGGCACTACCCAGAAAAAGTTCTGTGATCGTAGTACAATTTAAAGAACCAAAAAATAAAATTTTTGCAAACGACATTGTGCCAAACCGATTGATCATCAGTATCCAACCGGAACAAAAAATCAGTTTGTTGTTTGAAAGTAAAGTTCCTGGTGTGCAGATGAAACTGAAACCAGTTGAGATGGATTTTACTTATAAAGATTCGCACGAAGAGTCGTCTCCGGAAGCCTACGAAGCATTGCTGATGGATGCTATTGAAGGAGATACCACCTTATTTATGAGAAGCGACCAGGTAGAAGAAGCCTGGAAAGTGGTGATGCCCATCATCCATGCCTGGAAAAAAGATCCTACAAAAGGATTGCATTTTTACAAAGCTGGCACTTGGGGTCCAACGGCCGCTACCAGCCTTTTACACCCTTATGCTCAAGACTGGATTTTGTTACCCGAAGTAAAAATATAATATGCCCACCTACAGCAACCGATTGATTAAAACAGTTTGGCCCGATGCGTTGTCTTTAGCACATGCAGCTGCGCATTTGATAGTGAGCGAAAGCAACAAAGCCGTTGCAGAAAAAGGGTATTTCAGCATAGCATTGTCGGGCGGAAGTACGCCTGAGTTGTTGTTTGAGTTGTTGGCAAAAGCCCCCTATTCCCATAACATTCCCTGGAAAAAAACCATCGTTGCTTTTGGTGACGAACGTTTTGTGCCACCCTCTAGTGACGACAGCAATTACAAAATGGCGAAAGAAGCGTTGTTGAATATTGTCCCCATTCCAAAAAAAAATATATTGAGGGTGCCCACCGAAAAAGTAACTACTGCAGAAAGTGCCAAACAATATGAGCAAATGCTCAAACCGTACATCGGCAAAAAACATCCGTTCGATTTGGTATTGTTGGGTATTGGAGAAGAGGGTCATACCGCGTCTGTTTTCCCAAATAGTCCGCTTATAGACGAACCAAAAGCCTGGGTAAAAAATATTTGGGTAGAAGAAAAACAGGTGGATCGGATTAGTTTCACCATTCCCTTTATCAATAGCGCCCGCAACGTTGCCTTTTTAGTAAGCGGGGCATCAAAAGCAGCGATTGTTAAGCTATTGTTTTCTAAAAGAGGAGCTTCCTTACCAGCGGCAAAAGTGAAGAACAATGGGCATCTGTATTGGATGCTGGATGAAGCAGCTAACGGAAATGGCTAAATGCGGTTTCGTAATTTCTCATATATCGCTATGTTCATCAATACCAGTAACATCCCATAAAAGGTATCTTCAAATGGAATGGTATAAATGCGAAAGCCAAGATTTTCCACATCGTTGTACAGCACTACCGGTATGGCTGTTAAAAATCCATTGACCACCAAAAAGGGGATCAAGATAACGGCATAGGCCACCAGAAAATGTCCTGTTTTGAATGAACGGAAGTAAGATCGAAATAAAAAAAGGAGCCCTATAAATAAACCCAACAGAATAAAGGTGTAGCCACTGTAATATTTGTTGTTCAACAGCAGTCCTGCTATAAAAGACAACACACCCATACCCATCAAAATGCGATCAGCAGTTTTTCCGTTGGGTATATTTGGGAAATAACAGACGATGCATTCGTAAATAAATACACAGCAGTACGGTACTACAAAAAAGAAAAGTACTTCTTCAATGGGTAAGTTCACTAGTTTGATGCCCGTGATGTATGCCGAATTAAAACTCCATACGCCTAAATGCGTGAACCAGGCATCCCAGATGATATAGAATAAGGCTGGCAGCACCATAGCTGGAAATAAGAATTTCCATTTTTTGTAAAATGATACTTTTTGATCAAAGCTAAGCCCCAGCGGACCAGCGATGGATACAGCCAGTATCAGAAAATATGTGTAGCTAAGATTCAATCAGGTAAAAGCGAAAAATAGTGAACAATTATTGGGCTAATTTTGGAGCGTTTCGTAGTTTGTCAGCTTTTACTTTGTTCCAATATTTTTTAGCCACATACAGCATTCCAAAACTTTCGCTCTTCTCTTTTTCCATTTGTTTGTGGTGCATTTTATGCGCCCATCTAATAGTGCGAACATATGTATTGTTGCTTCTGGTAAACCACTTAAATCGCTGGTGAATGATTACGTCGTGTACCAGGAAATAAGCTAAGCCGTACAGAGCGATACCAAATCCTATTCCTGAGAGCCAAGCCGATTTATCTTGCAAACCGTACATGATGCAAAGCCAGCTGGGAATGGCAAAAATCAGAAAAAAAGCATCATTTTTTTCAAAAGTACCTGGGGAAGGTTTGTGGTGATCTTCGTGTAAGTACCATAAAAACCCATGCATCACAAAACGATGGGTAGCCCAGGTAATGCCTTCCATCAGAAGAAAAGTAACGAAGGTAACGATGATGAGTAGGAGCCAGTTCATAAAAAAGTTCTGAGTATTAAAAAAAACATTGATTGTATGAGTAACAAATTTACGGCGAATTTGTTAGACTTCCGGAAAGGCATTGTTTTGAATAAGAGCAATAATATCGAGCTGATGACGAACCAGCAGACATAGTTGTAGAGAGGGATTTCACCATCTCCAAGCCATGTCCAATAGCCGAGTTTAACCGCCACAGGTTCCATCAGCCAATCAAATAATACCGCTAGCAAAGCCCCATCAACTACCACTGCAATCACTTGTACGTCCTTTGTTGCAGCAGCAGAATTCGGCGTTATTTTTTCCACAATTTTGGTCAGGATCATGTTGACGGTTACGCCGCAGCAATACATCATAATAAACCAGTTAATGCCAATAATATACGGCACATCTGCAATAGCCGGACCAAGTACTTTACCGTACCTATAATTGCCAAACAATAAACCAGTAGAGGTTCCAACGATCTCTACCCCAATGCCCACCACCACGCAAATCGCAAAAAAAGAGAGGAATGCCGTGTTTTTGTTTTCGTGTGTAAAAAAAAGTAAGCCTGACATCAGCAATAAATTGAGTGGCGTTGTCAGTACAAAATCGGTTGTCCTAAAAAAAATCATCCCAAATAAACCAATGCTATGAAACAAAATAGCAATGGCCGTTGCTATTTGGTATTTTGAATAATTTTTCAATGAGCGTATTCTTTTTTTTGTGCGAAATCTTTTTCAATGATCCCAGCGGTTATCTGCGCGCTTTTTAAACAAAGTGGGATACCGCCGCCGGGATGCACGCTCCCTCCACAGCAGTATAAGTTTTTGATATAACCCGTAAAATTAGGCGCTCTAAAAAAAGCTGCCATCTTACTGTTAGAGCTGGTACCGTACAGCGAACCCATGTAGCTGCCTGTTTTTTCTTCGATCAGCAAAGGATCTAGTACCGTTTCGGAAGTAATCAGTGCTTCTATATCAGTGCCTAACAGCCGGGTGAGTTTTTGTACTATTTGAGCACGGGCTTGTTGTTTCAAAGCATCCCAGTCTTGCCCACTGTTGGCAGGCACATTTACCATTACAAACCAGTTTTCGGCTCCGGACGGTGCATGTGCGGTTTCTTCTTTGCTGGTAATATTAATGTACACAGTAGGGTCGGTGTACAATTGCTTTTTATTAAATATACAATCGAACTCTGCTTTGTAATTGTTGGTGAAAAAGATATTGTGTAATCCTAATTGACCGAATGTTTTATGAATGCCCCAATAAAAGATAAGTGCGCTGCTACTGCGTTCCTGCTTCAACACCTTGCGTGCTTTTACCGCATGATTGAGCAGGTTTTTATAGGTAAAATAAATATCTGCGTTGCTCACCACCATATCGGCATACACATTGGTATGGTTGATCACCACACCCTGTGTTTTGTGATCGCTGTGAATGATGCGTTGAACAGGCGTGTTGAGCTGGAACTCCACCCCTTTTTTAAGGGCCAGTTTGTACAAGGCATTGGTAATGCTAATCATGCCGCCTTTGGGATAAAAAGTGCCTTGGTTCATTTCCAAATGCGGAATCAAACTCAGCATGGAAGGGGCTTTGTAAGGATTACTGCCATTGTAGGTGGCATATCTATTAAAGATTTGTACGGCTTCCGGCGAAGTAAAATGACTTTCGTTGTACTTGTTTAAACTCTTGAACAGGTAAGGAAGTTTTACCGTTTTAAAAGCAGTAATAATTCTTTTGTTCAACCAGGTGCTGCGTTTGTGCAGAGAGTGGTTTAAAAAAACTGAACCTATATTGTCGAATATTTTTTCAGACTCGTTGAGGTAGCTGCTCACAGCCGTGGTATGCTCCCCTGTTTGCTGCGTAAGTTCTTCCGAAAAAGCCGCTGAGTCAGTATATCCTTTGATATTTTTCCCTGATTCGAAAAAATAATTACAAGCGATATCGATGGGTTTGTATTCAAAATAATCTGCAATGGGTTCACCGGCCTCTTCAAATAAATCTTCTATATTTTGGGGCTGTGTAAACAGCGAAGGACCGGCGTCGAAACGAAATCCATCTTTTTCAAACATAGATAATTTACCGCCCGGATACGCATTTTTTTCAAATACTTTCACGTCAAAGCCTTTCACGGCAAGCCTGATGGCCACTGCCATACCTGCTACGCCGCTTCCAATAACGATGACTTTTTTTGGTTGCATATTACTCATTTAAAAGATGCAGATGTGAGATAAGTTTCTAGTGCAGGAAATGCAATTTTGAACCAGGAAGTAAATAGTTGAGGGGTGCTTTGGATGGCTTCGCGAATACTTTTCATGGAACGATATTCGTAATTGCACACTTCTTCCGGATTGGGTAGAATAGCACCTTCGTACTCACCAATAAATACATGATCTACCTCATGTTCTGTAAGTCCGTTGTCAAAATCTGTTTTATATACAAAAGAAAAACTTTTCTTCAAATCTGTTTGAAAACCCATTTCTTGCTGCAACCTGCGTGCGGCGGCGGCGGCGGTAGTTTCTCCTGGTTGCGGGTGACTGCAACAGGTATTCGTCCACAATCCTCCGCTGTGGTATTTTTCAAATGCTCTTTGCTGTATAAGCATCTCCCCTTTTTTATTAAAAATGAAAATACTAAATGCACGGTGTAGCAAGCCTTTTTTATGGGCTTCCATTTTTTCCATCACGCCGATGGGTTCATCCTGGGGATTTACTAGTATGACCTGTTCCAATGAAATTGAGGTTTATAAAATATTGAACTGGCTTCTTACACCCGCTCTCATCAGTATGAATGCTTTTGAATAGTTCGGTATACGAATTCTATTATTCAAAAGAAGTGATGGTTGAGATTTCTTAATTTTTTTGAACAGGGTCAGGTAATATTTGTATGCCACATACACCCCAAAACGAGCTTTTACCGGAAGCTGTAAAATACCTTGGTAAGCTGCTGCAAAATCTGCAGTAATGTCTTGTTCTATTTGCTCCTTCATGGAGGAGGTAAAATTACTGAAGTCAACCCCGGGGAAATAAGTCCTGTTCAGTTGCTCATAATCTGCTTTTAGGTCTCGCAGGAAATTTACTTTCTGAAAAGCCGCTCCCAACGATTGCGCAGAAGGTTTTAATTGTTCGTATGATTTTTGATCTCCTTCGCAAAATACATACAAACACATCAAGCCTACCACTTCAGCACTTCCATAAATATATTCTTCGTAACCAACGTGATCGTACTTTGTTTTGTCGAGGTCCATTTCCATGCTTACAAAAAAAGATTCTATTAAAGCATGGTCGATGTTGAACTCGTTAACCGTTAATTGAAAACTTTGTAAGATCGGATTAAGGCTGATTTTCTCGTCGATGGCAAGATAGGTTTCAGCTTTGAATCTGGCCAACAAGTTTTCCTTTTCGTACTCGTGAAAGGTATCAACGATCTCATCTGCGAAGCGAACAAATCCATAAATATTATAGATAGGTGCGCGCAAAGAATGATGCAGTAATTTTATGGCACTGCTGAAAGATGTACTGTATCTTTCTGTGGTGAGTTTGCTGCACTCCTGACTAACAGAGTGAAAGAGATGCATCATGAACGATCAATTTATTTCTTAAAATCTTTTAAAATTTCTTTACACACCACCTCTCCGCTGATCAAAGAAGGAGGTACTCCTGGGCCCGGAACGGTTAACTGTCCGGTATAATACAAGTTACTAACTCTTTTACTTTTAAGGGATGGTTTTAAAATGGCAGTTTGCATCAATGTATTAGCAAGCCCATAGGCGTTTCCTTTAAAAGCATTGTAATCATTCACAAAATCACTTACTGCATAAGACCGTTGATATACAATGGAGTCTTTGATCGTTTGCCCCGTTATTGCTTCGAAACGGGCAACGATTTTATCAAAATATTTTTGCCTTAGCTCTTCTGTATCGCCTTCGAGTCCTGCGGCAACCGGTATTAGAAAAAATAGATTTTCTCCGCCCTCCGGAGCCACCGTTGTATCAGAAACGGAAGTGGCGCTCACATAAAACAAAGGTTCCGTTGGCCATTTTGGATCTTTATAAATTTCATCTCCGTGCAGGCCAAAGTCTACATCAAAAAACAAAGAATGATGCAAAATGTTGTCCAATTTCTTGTTTAATCCGATGTAATATAACAAACTGGAGGGTGCCATCACTCTTTTATTCCAATAATCCTCGTTATAAGATCTGTATTTTGGGGGCAGCAGGGCGGTTTCAATAAAGTGATAATCAGCCCCTCCGATGATAACATCCGCTTCAAATACTTCGATTAGTTCCTCCCCATTTTCGAGCAAGTGTTTGGTGCTCACAGATTTGGCTATTCCGTTTTCGACATGGATGGCGACTGCTTGTTTGTTGAATAAAAATTGAACACCCAGCTCTTCGGCCAGCTGGTGCATTCCATCTACTATCTTGTACATACCACCTTTGGGATACCAAGTTCCCAGTTTGATATCGGCGTAATTCATCAAACTATACAATGCAGGGATATTATCAGCCAGTGCGCCTAAAAATAAAACGGGAAACTCCATGAGTTGGCGCAATTGTGGGTGGGTAAAGAGCCTACCTATGTGTTTTTTCATAGAGGTGAAAACGTCGAGTTTTAAGACCCCTTTTACCAGATCCATATCTGCGAACTCCATCAATGACCTTCCTGGTTTGTGAACCAGTTTGTGGATACCCACTTGGTATTTGAAGGAGGCTTCGTCGATAAATTGGTCTAATTTGGCTGCTGCGCCTGGTTCAAGGGATTCAAATAAATCGCGGAATGCGCCGTAATTAGCGGGTATGTCCATCGGGCCGTTGTCCCAATAGACCCTATAAGAGGGATTTAATCGATCTAGTTCGTAATAGTCGGAAACTTTTTTACCAAAGCAGTTGAAATAACGTTCAAAAACATCGGGCATCCAATACCAACTGGGTCCCATATCAAAAGTAAAACCTGCTTCTGAGAATTTGCGGGCTCTGCCGCCTGGCATGTCGTGTTTTTCTAACACGGTGACGTTCCAACCGTTTTTCGCCATAAAACTGGCCGCAGACATTCCTGCGAAGCCGCTACCGATGATGACCGCTTTTTTCACTTGCGTAAAGTAAGATAATTGGAAATAAAAACCAGCATAAATTTAGTACCTGCTCAGTTGCTCCTTCAGCAATTTTCTGGCAAAGTGGATACGACTTTTGATAGTACCCAAAGGTTCGTTGAGCAAAGTAGCAATTTCATTGTATTTATAGCCTTCGAAATACAGCACGAAAGGATGTTTAAAAATTTCAGGTAGCTCGTGAATGGCAGCCTGGATATCTTTTAATTTTAGGCTCACTTCTGCTGCGTTGGCAACGGCTGTTTGATTGTGGTTCAGCAAAAAGTCGTTTGGGGTGCTATCGAACATAGTGTTCTGGCGCGACTTCTTGCGATAATCGTTGATAAAAATGTTGCGCATGATCGTGTACATCCATGCTTTGATGTTAGTGCCAACATTGTATTTTTCTTTGTTGGCGAGCGCTCTGAAGAGGGTTTCCTGCATCAAGTCTTTGGCAGTTTCGTTATCACGGGTGAGCGTAAATGCAAAAGGCTTCAGGTAATCTGCGTTGCTCAGCAACATGTCGTTAAAGTCTGTGTTAGCCATTTTGTTTAATGTTTAGACTGTAAAGTTAAACAGTAATTTTGGTTAAAAAAAACCCTTTATTAAAAAAGGGGCTAATTTTCAAAAATAAATGAAAATTTTAAAATTAAAGTGCTGATATAAAGTCCATTACCTCAACAAAAGATTTTTTGAAGACCACCGGAGGGTGTATCTTTTTCTCGTAAGTGTTGGTTAGGAGACCTGAAAAAACAATGGGAATTTCTTTGAATTTCGAGGTAATGTTGGTCAAAAATTTATCGAAATTGAAGTTGTGCCCTACAGTTGTTAAGTGACAATAGAGATAGTCTGGCTTCTTATAACCTACCACATATTCAACATCTTTGAGGGGCACATTGGCGCCTAAGTAAATCACATAGATTCCCCTGTTTTTCAGTAAGAAATACATGAACAGCAGGCCAAGCTCGTGGTACTCTCCTTCTGGCAAGAATAGCAACATTTTTTTCTCTGATTTCAAGGGGGTTTGAACCGCTTCGATACCGCTGATGAGTTTTTGGCGGATGATATTGGTGACGAGGTGTTCTTGCGCTGGATTGATATGGTTCGTGAGCCAAAGGATACCGATTTTTTCGAGGAAGGGGAAAATAATCTGCGTGATGGTTCTTTCAATTCCTTTGGAGGCGATGTATGAGTTCAATGTTTTTTCGAATGACTCAATATCAAGGTCGATCATCTGTTGAATGAGTTCATTGACGATACGTTCTTGTTGCGCCTGCAACTGATTGAGGGAAACAATTTTATCTTTTACTTCCTGCTCCGTCATTTTATCAATGTGAGAGATCTTAAAGCCATACTTATTGAGCAAAGCAATATTTAGGATGGTTTTTAGTTCTTCATTGGTGTAATAGCGTAT
The DNA here is from genome assembly GCA_038249665.1 of Chitinophagales bacterium. GTDB lineage: Bacteria > Bacteroidota > Bacteroidia > Chitinophagales > Chitinophagaceae > Ferruginibacter. The sequence goes on along the minus strand of JBBSDF010000014.1, from coordinate 30,531 downwards.
GTTGGTAAAAGTGCGGTTGGGTTTAAGAAAGCTGTAACGCTGTTCCCATATCCGTAACGTGTGTGCTTTGATGCCAGAAAGGTTCGCGAGGTCCTTGATCGTAAATGAGTTCATATGATTTATATTACAAGTACAAATACAAGCAATCGATCAAATTGTTTATGTTTTATGAAAAAATATATAGATTTACTTCACTTTTTATGGAGCTTTAATCAACTTTGAGATGGCATCCAAATAGGCATCTACAACAATTTTTTTGGCAAATTTTTGAATCACGCGCTCTCTGGCGTGTACGCCCATTTGTTTTCTTTCTTCTTCTGAAAGGTTCATCATTTGCTGCATTTTAAGTGCCAGATCTGTGGCATTTTTTACTTTGCATAAAAAACCATTGTAATGGTTTGTAATGATATCGTTGCAACCAGTGGTATCTGTTGCAATGCATGGTTTTCCCATACTCCCCGCTTCCAAAAGCACATTACTCATCCCTTCTCTGTACGATGGAAGTACTATACAATCTGCCTCTGCAATAAAAGGCCGAACATCATCGGCAGCACCGAGGTGATTTACAATGCCATCATCTAGCCAGTGCAGTATTTGTTTTTCGGTGATAATATTTTCTTTCAAATTCTGTGAATAATATGGCCCCAGAATTTTGCAGCTCATGTGCGGATAATTTTCTTTTAAACTTTTTGCCGCCTCCACATATTCTAAAATTCCTTTGTCTTTGATCAGTCTGCCAATAAATAAAAAAACAAAACCTTCCTCATTTCCTGTACGGGGAATGGGTTTAAAATATTCGTAATCTACGCCAGAACCAGGTATAACTTGTATTTGATCGGGTTTAACAAAGTTTTTAGAAAGAAAAAGATCGAGGTCGTCTTTATTTTGAAAGAAAACCAGCGCGGTTTTTTTAAGTACTAACCTGTAAAGTGTTCTGGCAATTTTATAAATCAGGGAGTTGCTTTCGGCAAGTGGACCAATACCGGTAATGTTTGTAATGGTAGGTACTCCTAAGAGCCTTGTTACGATATTTCCCCAAATGGCAGGCCTGATGGTAAAAGTGAGACATATATCAGCATCCGCTTTTTTTATTTCCCGGTAAAGGTTTCTGACATATCGGACAACGTCTACAATTTTTGTATTGCTAGTCCCTACATCTATCACTTTAAACCCTTTGCGCCTGGCAGCCGCCAGTTCTTTTTCGGAACCTGTAGATAACACGGTCACATGGTAACCTTGAGCTATCAGTTCCTCCGTAAGTTTTTGCCTTACCGTATTGGTAGAGATAATATGGTTTTCAATAATAACTATATTTTTTCCCATATCAATTTGATTGCAGGTATATTTTTTTGTACCATATTTCCATGCTTAATAAGGTCCATAACATTTTAGCTCTTTTTTCGGCCGGCACTTTTATTTTTTTAGATAGCAGGCCATCTAAAAATTCTTTTTCGAGCAACTGTCTGCTTAGCGCAGAGGGGGCACCCACATAATCTTGAACAATAGATTGAAGGTCATTCTCTACCCAGTTTTTCAAAGGTATTTCAAACCCTCTTTTAGGTTGATGGATCAGCTCCTGCGGAAGGTATTTTTTAGCCATGGTACGGAGCAGGTATTTGGTAGTGGTTCCATTTATTTTTAAATTATCCCTCAATCCTGGTGCATATTCCATGAGCTCTTTACACAAAAAAGGACTGCGTCCTTCTAATGAATGCGCCATATTGGCGATATCCATTTTAACCAATAAGTCACAAAATAGATTGCCGTTGAAATCCATTGCCATGATCTTTTTTAATCCGCTCATGTTAGAGGAAGTTATTTTTTCAAAATCGTTTCGCATACTAACCAAATAATCTTGATTGTTATGGATGATGTGCTGCTGGTAATCTTCAAAAATATCCACACCAGCTGCGAGGTAAACTTCCAAACTATCTTTTGATGCCAAGGAAGTGAGGCGATAAAGGTAATTGTATTTACTTTTCTTTTGATTGGGCATGGGAAGCAACCCATGTACCATTTTAGAAATAGCGCGTAAGCTACTGCTGGTTTTAAAAAAATCGTATTGAGCAAAGGGCACGTATCTTCTGTAGCCGCCAAAAAGTTCATCTGCCCCATCGCCGTTTAAAATTACGGTGACATATTTTTTGGCTTCTTTGCTCACATAATAACTGGGGATGGCCGAACTATCAAAAAAAGGTTCCCCGTAGTTAGTCAAAATTTTCTCCAGATCATTTTTAAGATCTGTGAAAGCGATATTGATTTGAGTATGGTTGGTGCCATACTTCTCTGCAACTTTTTTAGCCAGTGGAGCCTCGTCGTATTCACCTTCAAAAGATACTGTAAAAGTTTTTAAGTTGGAGTGATAGCTACTGGCCATTGCTGTTACCAAACCACTATCGATACCGCCGCTTAAGAAACATCCAACTTCGATATCGCTGGATTCTAACCTTCTTTTTACACTTTGTTGCAGATAATATTCTACTTTTTCGAGTGCGGTATTTTCATCATCATTGTTTTGCTGCAGGTAAAATGGTTGAACATTCCACCATTTATTTGTAGAAATGGTAAAGTTGGTACAATCAATCATCATAGAAGACCCTGCAGGCATTTCAGTTACCTGTTGGTAAGGGGTTTGCTCACCATAAAATGTACCATTTCGCAAATAGGTATAAAAGTGTTCTTGGTTCATTTGTAGCGGCAACAAAGCTTTTAAACAATTGAGTTCGCTTGCGAATACAAATTTTTGTTGATCATTGAAATAATAGAGTGGCTTTTTCCCAGATCGATCTCTCGCCATAAAGAGCTGTTTGGTTTGCTGATCGTAAATAGCAAATGCGAACATACCTTCTAAATGAGGTAAAAGTGCTTCGCCCAATTTTTGATAAAGCAAGAGCAGTGTTTCTGTGTCTGAATGAGTTGTGCCTTGTAGGTCAAATTTTTTCCTGAGATCGTTGTGGTTATAAATTTGTCCATTAAAGATGATGGTATATCTGTCTGCTAAAGTCATGGGTTGTTTTCCACCAGAAATATCTAAGATAGACAATCGCAAATGGTAAAAATCTACCTGATCACAAGTAAAACCATTTTGGTCGTCGGGCCCTCTGTGAAGCATCGCATTATTAGCTTGCTCGTGAGAAATCTTAAAGTTTATAGCCCCCACAATTCCGCACATTGATTTATAAGTTTTGCTTGCCGCAAAATAAATGTTTATAATTGGATTAAAAATGATTATTTACGATAAATTTGTTGGAATCTGTTTTAATCAATTCACCCAAAATCACTGCCTTTAACTTTCCATGGGCTTACTAGACATAATATTATTCCCTGTTTATGTCTTTATTTTTCATCTGTATTTTTCGTATGCCAGAAAAAAGATGGCTGACCCCCAGCTCAAATTCTACCATAAATATGCTTTCTGGGTGAAAATCATCGGAAGTTTGGCTATCACGATTTTTAATGTATATATTTCTCTGGGCGATTCTACTACTTTGTATTATAGAGAAGGCTATGGTTTATACAAGTTAATATTGAATGATGGTGACCACCTAAAGTGGTTTTTTACACCAGGATTAGAATTTGACGCTAACCTCATAACAGATCCAGCCAACACCGGTTATTATAAAAGTGATGCCAATTTTTTTATTATCAAAATGGTCGCCTTCTTTTCCTTTTTTTCTTTGGGTAAGTACACGATCATCAATTTATTTTTTTCGATGCTGGCCTTCTCGGGAATATGGAAATTATTTTTGTTTTTTTATGAACGATATCCGGCTTATCATAAAAAAATTGCCGTTGCGGTATTGTTTTTACCCACAGTTGTATTCTGGAGTTCCGGTGCTTTAAAAGATCCGGTTTGTATGGGAATGCTGGGGTGGTTAACCTACTCATTGTATGAAGGGTACTACAAAAAAAGACATCTGATCAGCAATACTTTTATCGCACTTATTTGCATAGGGGTCATTTCGGTGGTGAAATCTTATATCGTATTCAGTTATTTGCCCTTTTTTATTTTATACCTCATTTTAATTAACGTACACCAGGTTAAAAATACACTTGGTAAGGTTGCCATTTTTTTGATGATTGTAATTGGTTCTATTGCAGGACTGTTTTTAGCCTCCGAGAAGTTACAAGAAGAAATGGGAAATTTGGCACTAGATAAATTAGCCGAATCGGTTCAAAGTCAACAAAACAATTTTATAAACATGGCCGGCAAGGCTGAGTCTTCGTTTAGCTTAGGAGTTGAATACGACGGCACGGTAGGCAGCTTGATCAAGATCGCTCCTGCAGCCATCAACGCCACCTTATTTCGCCCTTACTTATGGGAATCTAAAAAAATATCGACTTTATTGTCTTCTTTAGAGAGTCTCTCCCTGATGTTTTTCTTTTTATTTGTTTTAAAAACAGCAGGTCCCATCAGATTTATGAAAACCATTTTTAAAGACCCCATGATATTATTCTGCTTACTTTTTTCTGTTTTGTTCGCTTTCTTTATAGGTGCCACCACTCTTAATTTTGGCACATTGGTTCGCTATAAAATTCCCTGTATGCCATTTTTTATCATAGCGCTGGTATTGATATACGAATACAATAAACCCATAAAAAAAGCCCACTCGGTAAAGCAGGCTTCTTGATACTATTTTAAAACAATTAGATAGGATTTGTTTGATCCGTTATATTTCTAGATTGAGTAGCTGTAAACAAATTAAGGAAAGCTTGTCTGCTATACCTTTTGTAGTCGTTGATAAATATGCCTGTTCTTTCCCAAACACTGCTGTTTAATCTTTGGAGGATCCTGTCGGGGGTTTGGCTAAAGTTATTAGAGAACGCATCTACCGCTGGCCAAATAATGAAACCAAGTTTTTTAAATTTATCTGTCTTTTGAAACACCAATACCACACCTATCATCGCTGCCAAAAAGCAGCAATAATTGAACAATGCTTGCGCTTTGTTATTGAATTTAGATTGATGGATATGTAAGCGGTTTCTTACATAAAAATACATTTTCCAGTTTTTTGTAAAATCCCAATCATTTTTATAAGTGAATGCGCTGGCAGGATGGTAATGAATACTGCTGGCAACTGTGCAAACCGGTATTTTGTTTCTGCTTACAATCCTTTGAAAATACTCGGTTTCGTCACCCCATAAAAACAAGGCCCGCCTAGGTAACCCTACTCTTTCTACAATATTTCTATGAATGAGTGTGCCATTAAACGGATGCCCTACACCAAATAAAAGATTGTTATCTACCTCATCGATGGTGGCAAAATTCTTTGTATTCCACACAAAAGATTTTTTATCCTCTTTATTCAATACGGCGCAATTTCTCAGGCAAAGTGTATTGATCTCGGCTGAAAGCAGGTTTTCCAAAGCATCTTCTTTTGGATATCCATCATCATCCATACACCAGATCCAAGTATAACCATTTTTATACGCCCATTCGATCGCTGTGTTAAAACCTCCGCTGGAGCCAACATTTTCTTGGGTGATGAATTGAATATCTTGTTGATTTTTTAACCAAACTTCTGTATCATCTGTACTGCCATTGTTCACTACTAAAATAGCATCTAAAGATTGAGTTTGATTACGGAGTGCATCTACACATTCGGAAAGAAGTTGCCTGCGATTGTAGGATACAATCACGGCTATTGTTTTTTCCATGAGACTGGAATTTTGGTTTTTAAAAAGAAATTGGACATAGGTATAACGGACAACTATAATGTTTATTGTCAGTCCTTTAAAAAATTATACCGATAAAAAGAGAAAACCATTTAAGATTCTACATTGGGGAAAACGGGGGCTGGGGTGTTTTGCTGCAACGATTGTACGAATAATTCTGAAAAAAGAAGTGCTTCACCTATCACATGGTGCATATCCATGTAACGGTAGGTGGCTAGTCGGCCAAGGAAGGAAACCTGTCGCTGTTGTTCGGCCAGGAGTCTGTATTGTAATAAAAGTACTTTATCGTTTTCGAGCCTTTTAGGATAATAAGGAACGTCATTTTCTTCGGTCTCCTTACTGAACTCTTTAAAGTAGATTGTTTTATCGTGTTGCTCCCAGGGAGTAAAATGTTTGTGTTCTGCTATCCTTGTAAAAGGCACTTCTTCATCACAATAATTCATCTGGGTAGCCCCTTGGAAATCGCCTGTTGCTCTATGCTCCTCAAAAGTTACGGTTCTATATCCCAACCTTCCATTAGAATAATTAAAGTAAGCATCAATTGGACCTGTATAAAAAACATGATCAAACGAATGAACATCGGTCGCTGCATCGTATTTTTTTTGGAGCGATAATTTTATCTGATCGGAAGCAATCATTTGTTGCATGATGGCGGTGTACCCATCTACAGGAATCCCGGTGTACAAGTTGTTGTGGTAGTTGTCGTCATAATTAAACCTGACCGGAATCCGCTTTAAGATGGAAGCTGGCAGTTGAGTGGGTTCGCAACCCCATTGCTTTTTGGTGTAACCATAAAAGAATGCCTTGTATAAATCATTGCCGATAAATTGCAAAGCTTGTTCTTCAAAATTTGCCGGATCTTCAATAGATTGATCCCCTTGTGTTGCTATAAATGCTTTTGCTTCGGCTGGAGTAAAACTTTTATCAAAAAACTGATTGATGGTTTGAAGATTAACCGGTAATGGATAAATTTTTCCGTTGCTCATCGCTTTCACCCGGTGCACGTAGGGCCGAAACTCGCCGAAACTATTCACGAAATCCCAAATTTCTTTTTTATCTGTATTAAAAATATGTGGGCCATATTGATGTACCATTACACCAGTTTCCGCATCTCTATGCGTATTACAATTTCCTCCAAGGTGGTTTCTTTCGTCCCAGATGTCTATTTCACAATCCAGCGTTTTAGCCAGCTGATGCGCCAACACACAACCAGAAAATCCTGCACCTACGATTAAAAAACGTTGTTTCATAACCTAAAGATTTGTTAGCTTCTATTATTTTAATATTTTATTATACAACGCAATATACGCTTCGATGGCATGATCTAAGGAATAAAAATCGAATGCTCCTGCTCTTATCTCCTCTTTGTTAAACGAACCGGATTGCATGTTTTGGATAACCTCCTTGAATGAAGCTTCAGAAAAATCATCTATTATAAAACCACTATTGTATTTGGTAATAATTTCTTTTACATCTCCAACTCCGCTGTTGGAGATCACAGGGATACCCATGGCCATCAACTCTCCGTGTTTGGTAGGAGAGGACGACAATTTTGAATAACATGGTTTAATAAAAAAAATGGAGTAATTGCTCAACGACAACAACAACGGAATTTGAGGCCGGTTGCCCTTTACAGCAATGACTTTATTTGCCGGAATACCGTATTGTGCGGCCGTACCGGTAATGTGCTCATGCAGATGTGGAGAGATGAATAAAAATTTAGCGTTTGAATTATAGTCGAGTAGTTGTTTACAAAACTGCATCATTTCAGCAGTGAGGTACCAGCCACCAATAGAACCTAAATAGGTTACTACAACATCGGCAGGCAGAATACCCATTTCATTTTTTAAATCTATTCGCTTTTTTTCCTCCAGCGTTGACGCATCAAATAATTGAAGGTCTACACTGCAAGGAATGACTGAAATTGGCACTTTGCTATTGTAAGAAGACCATTGTTGTATGATGTTGCGGGCTGCATAAGTTAAACAGACAATCCCATCGCTGAGCCGTACTTGTTCGTCTTCATTATTTTTAAAGTATCGATAAATACGCTTGTACAGTATATTGTTCTTATTCCAAATACCGCCATCTACCCTGCTATCGGCATAAAACTCCCTGATATCATTTAAAAACTTTACCGCATATTTTTTCTTCATCCACAAACCCACCAGCGCTGGAATGCCTGGTCTGGTATGCACCATGTCTATATTGTAGGATGAATGTATGTTGGCCGCAGCTTTTTTAAGTTTGATAACATCTAAAAGGGTTGATACTACCGGGGGTTTTTTTGTATACGAAAGCGGTATCCATTCTATAGAAGCCTCTTTTAAAATAACGGCAATATTATTTTTTTGCTGCTGGTACGCTTCTTTTTTTTCACAACTGAGCAAGAATATTTTGTAGCCATATTGGCTTAGCCCTTTTAAGTAAGGAATCACTTGGCTTTGGCCCAGCGGGTCGGTCATGCCATCGTAGGAAATGAAAAGTACCCGACGAATCTGCCTGTTATTCAACGTAGTATTTTCTTCCATTGCAGCCTTTGTATTTGATGAGCACCTCTTTTATTGGTCAAAAAAGTTAATATTTAACGAATGTCAGATGAATAGCCAGTTTGATATTTTGTAACTGATTTCAATTACTTGATAATAACACCTACATATTTATCCATATGTTTTATAATGACTGGCGTACGATTCATCGATTCACAAAAATGTTTAAATGCGAGGTTGTCATTGATATCGTCCGACACAAAATAACCTCCTGGGTTAAGCGCAGCCCATAAAAGAGGAGAAGCCCAGGTTCGACCTGTATAACTTTTGTCACTGTCGTAATGGCAAAGGTCGATCTCTTGGTTGAATTTTTTTAAGGCAAGTGGTATGCCTTTCACATCTGGAAGGCGTTGAAGTTCCCATTTATGATTCAATGATTCGGAAACTACACAACCCACAAAATCATCATTATCCATATTGATGTAAGGCATATCGTTGCTGATGAGTTTAGCTCCTTCGGTATCTTTTATAGCCAATAAAATAGCCAGGGATGACCAACCATAGGCCACGCCGGTTTCCATAATTTTTTTTGCGCCTGAATGCAGAACGATATTATATAAAAATGATGTAGCACCAGCCCCGCCCATCTTTACGGGAGTACTATCCGCCTTAAGTTGGGCTTCCTTCATTTCGTTCAAAAAATTAACGGAGATATCAATGATTTGTTTGCCGGCAAAAAGAGCATGGAGTGCTGCTTCTTGCGATACTGCTGCATGTTCGCACCAGGCTGTGGCCTCAAGGGTGGTATTTTCTAAAGTAGCATTGTTTCTTCTTTTTAAAACCTGAAAAATCTGAGAAATATATGTTGGATTTTTTAAAAACCAGAACAGGGTTTTAAGTTTGTTTAGCATTTAGTTAGGTTGTTTTATTTTATAATGGTTGGGTATATAATAACGTGTACAAGATAATCCAATGCACGCATTCAAAAAAATGGCAACATCCGTTAGCTATTGTTTGTAGTTTAACAACAGAGAATGGTGAAGCTAACTGCTGGCTTCATAAATAGCAGTAAGGCTTTCGATGTGTTTTTCAATGGTGAAATGTTTATTCACGTATGCTTGTGCGTTTGCTGCCATTTTGTTCCTTAGTTCTTTATCAGATTGTAATAAAACTATTTTTTGGGCAAGATCTTCCGGATCATTCAAATCAAAATAGAGCGCATGTTCTCCACATTGCTCTTTAAAGGAAGGGATATCACTCAGCAACAATGGTAATCCTGCGGCCATTGCTTCCAATACGCTTAAAGAAAAGCCCTCAAATAAAGAAGACATTACAAAAAGATCGTACTGTGGCAATGTTGCTGCTATATTATTCACCTGGCCTTTTAATATCACTTTTGCTTGATGCTGGTTAATAAGTTCTTGTAGCTCTGGCTGCAATTGCCCCGTACCATACACATCTAATAAAATATTTTTATCCTCTAACAATGCGCATCCTGTTATCAAAAAACCAATGTTCTTTTGTTTACTTAAAGCACCCACACAAATCATCTTAAAAGCGGGATTATGGCTGATGCCCCGATTTGCAGCGTACATACTTGTGTCAACAAAATTATACAACAAGATGGCAGAAGTATTTTTGATTTGAAGTACACGGAAATAATCGTCCATTGCTGTTGTGGATACAGCAATGACGGTAGAATTTCGAAAATTAAAAGTTGTTTTATCAATAAACCTAATCCACCATTTTTTATAGTCGTCAGATGTTGCAATGGAGTTATGAATGGTTGTGATGAGTTTAATGGAAGAAGGAACTGCCAGCCTCGCCGCAAAATTAGCCATCGGTAAATGTGAATGAACGATGTCAATATCTCTGCTATTGATCAATTTTCTTAATTTAATGGCTGCCAGCGGAAAGCTGAGCAATCTGGGCTGCTGCAAACAAATGTATTCATCACATTGCAGTTCTTCTTTAAAATGATGCGTATCGTCTAGCGTAACCACAATGTTATGGTAAGCGGTTAATTTCTTAATTACCTGCACCAGCATGGTTTCTGCCCCCCCTCTTCCTAGGCTGTAAATAATATGAAGGATAGTTTTTTTGTACATGTTTATTCTACTGATTTTGTAAACAGTCTGGCAATACTTTTCACAAGCCTGTGTGCTATAAAATAAAATGGAACATAGCTTTTAGCATCCCTCAATCTAAAAGACGTGTTGTTACAAGCATGTATCAACTCCTTTGCCACAGTGTTAACAGTGTGGTATTGCTGTACATATTCATAACAGTTATCAGACAAATTTTTTCTTTTAAAAGGATCAAAAACTTCATTGATCAACGTATTGATAGACATATGACCGATATGCGAAATTTTATCCAAGTTTCTACCCAGACTAAAACACTTACTTTCAAATATCCATAGGTATTGATAAGAGTCGGGGAATGGTTTTATGCTATAGTCAACCAACACAGTGGGTATGCCCATTTTTGCAGCATCCAGCGCTGCGGTTCCCATGGCAAAATGTAAATCGGCTCGCTGAATTAGAAAATCATCGATCTGAGACGGAAGCATATTCTCAATTAGTTCGATGTGGAGGTGTTTGTATACCAGATAATCGGGTAGTGAGATGTATTGTTCCATTGACTTGATGCTGTCTACTACAATAGTAAACTGTATATTAACGGCACTATCAGAGTGAGCGCAATCGTCCAAAATCTTTTTCAGCGGCATCATTTTCCAATCAACACTTCTACCAACGTACGTGAAATGTACGGTATCAACAGCCGTACAAATTTTTTTTAAATAAAGATTTTCAGATATAGCATTTACGGGAATAGGGAGAAAAACAGGATCCGCTACACGAATAGAAAAGTATTGTTGAAGATTGAACATCCCGGTATCATCCATAAATACCAATCCTTTTTTTGATAACAATTGTTGAATCAGTTTTTTACCAAGTCCGGGATATTTAATGCCATATTTATAATCACTGATATTACAGATGTAATCATTGATATCGTAATAAACAACCCTAGGATTAATTTTTAAAAAATGCCGGTATGGTTCTACAAATTTTACGGCAACGATTACATCTGTGTTAAAAATATGTTGGTCCATATCTTTCCATGGAACAGTATCCATATCCACCAAGTTGATGGGAGTGTTGCTTTTCTTTAATTCATCTGCTATCAAACCTTTGGCAAAATTAATCAACACTACCTCCTGCCCCATTGCGGTTAGTTCTCTGATCAGGGTGAGCAGCAGCGTGGTAAATCCACCTTTTAAATCTCTATAACCAGCGTAGAAACAAATCCTCATATCAGAATTTCTTTTTCATAATAAAAGCCATCGTTATCCAATATATAGCATAGTTCAAACAAAAACCATAAGTAGCTCCTACAAGTCCGTAGCGGTTAATAAAATAGTAACTTAAAAAAACATACAAAGCCGCAAAAATAATTTCTGTTACTATGTATATTTTGACCATGGCTTTTGCTATCATGATCATAGCCAACAACCAAGAGCCAATTTTAAAAACATCTCCCAACAATTGAAAGGTAAACAAAGGTTTCATGGGCTCAAAGGCCGGCGAAAACAATAATTGAATGATGATCCCTTTTGCCAGCCAAATTAACAAAGCTAGCAAGCTAATGGTGGGTATTACCAATTTGTACCCTTGTAAAATTTCGGTTCTCAATTCTTTACGGTCTTCTATACCAGATATTTTTGGCATATAATAAACAGACAGCACCATGGTAATAAAACTAAGATAGTAATCAGAAATTTTGGTAACCGCCTGCCAATAGCCCGCCTCATCTGTACTAAAATCGATGATGATTTTATCTCTCACCAAAATCTGAATAGTTGGCACCAGCAAGCCACTCACCACTGCCATCAAGGTAAACCGCAACAGCAACTTCATCACTTGCCGGTTTACTTTTTTAAAGTTGGGTTTCCATTGAATACCTGCCTTCCTGAATAAAAAAAGATACAAAGAAAATAGGATGACAGAGAGGGCTGTACCAGATAGTAAAACGCCTTTTACACCAAAATAATAGGCAAACAATACGGTTAAGCAGATGCCAATCAGAGAGCTGGAAATATTGATGATTGTGAGTCGCTTAATTTCATTCAGTCCGTTTAACAAAGCAGCGAAAATTACATTAAATGAAACGGTCGTTAAAAATAAACCAAACAACAGGTAGACTATCCAAAAGTCGGTTGTTTTAAAAGCGGCCATCGATAAATAGCCACTCACTGCCATCACAATCAATGAAATCACTAAAGAGCAACACAATACAATAAGAGTGGCTGCATTCACAACTTCCTGCCTTTTGATCGGATCATTTTTATACTGAGCGAGGTATTTTACTACACCGCTAGCAATGGCGCCAGTGGCGAACATGGTTAAAATGGCGGTGGTATTTTGAAACTGTCCTAAATAAGCCATCCCTGTTGGACCAATTTTTACAGCCACCACCTTCGTCACTATAAATCCGCTAATAAAACTAATAGCAGTTGCGATAGAAGTGTAAAAACTTGTTTTGATTAAATTCACTATAATCAGATTTGTTACCCGATGAGCTGGCCGGTCGTTTAATTGTTGAAAAACAGTTTGATCTGATCTGCTACAAAACTTACGTCTGCTTGTTGCATCCCGGGCCATAAAGGTAAACTGAGACTGGTAGCAGCTATCTCTTCAGCAATAGGAAAATCACCAACTCCAAAACCTAAATGCTGGTAACATTCTTGCAAATGCGGCGGAACCGGATAGTGTATGAGTGTGCCTACTTCATGTTCTTGCAACCATTGTTGCAATGATGCTCTTTGAGCAGTACGAATCACATAAAGATGATACACATGTGATGCCCGATCGGTTACAATTGGCAGAATAAGATCACCCACATTTTGCAATGCTTCGTTGTACCATGCTGCAATGTTTTGACGCTGGTTACTCCACTCCATTAAATGTGGAAGTTTTACAGATAGCAAAGCAGCCTGCAATTCATCGAGCCTCATATTGTGGCCGATCACTTCATTATAGTATTTTTTTTGAGAGCCGTAATTTCTAAGTACCCTTGCTTTTTGAGCGAGTTCATCATCATTACTGGTAACCGCACCGGCATCGCCCAAAGCGCCTAAATTTTTACCGGGATAAAAACTAGTGGCATTGATGTGCCCGAAGCTTCCGGTCATTTTCCCTTGCAGCATGGCACCATGGGCCTGCGCGTTGTCTTCAATAATGTACAATTGGTGTTTTTCGGCAATTGCTACAATCTTATCCATCGCACAAACTTGTCCGTACAAATGTACTGGAATGATGGCCTTGGTAGCTGAGCTAATGGCGGCCTCCATTTTTGCCGGGTCGATATTGTACGTCTGCGGATCCGGCTCCACCAAAACTGGCTTTGCACCAACATAAGATACTGCCAAAAGGGTAGCTATATAAGTATTAGAAGGTACAATTACTTCATCGCCTTTGCCTATGCCCAATGTCATCAAAGCAATGTGTATGGCATCTAATCCATTACTTAATCCAACACAATGATTTACCTGATTAAATTCGGCGTAGGCTGTTTCAAAACTGGATACTTCTTTGCCCAGCACAAACCAATTGCTGTCTAATACTTTTTCAAATGCCTTGTTGAGTTCCGCCTTGATGGGCTGGTGCATGGCTTCAAAAGATAAAAAAGGAACTTTCATTATAAATCAATTTTATAAAAATCGTGAACAATTGCCCGGCCACCCATCATTTCTTTTTGCTGAATAAGCCCTTCATTCAGCAATTTACCACCGTCTTCCGTTGAAATACCAAAACTATAATAACCACGATTACTAAATTCACCTCCAATGAGGGTAGCATTGATGTAATCTAAAGCGCCCATCGTTCTACCTTTGGCAGCATTGGCCATGTATTGCGTGTGTACTACTTTGTTGTAATCATATACAACGATACCAGCCAGCAATTCATTGTTCAGTCTGGCTTCAAATAATCTGATCTGGGTGGGAAAACGTTTTTTTAGCAACTGTATTTCCGCTAGCGTATGTACGGGCTTCACCTCAAATTTTGCCAGCGTAGTTTCCAGTAGTTGCCAGTATTCATCAAATTGCTGGTTCTCTAAAACTTCTACCGAAGCTTTGGTACATTTTGTTATCGACTGGCGTTTGGATTCCGAAAAACGAATAGGTTCTGCGAGTGCAACAACAGAAGATATATCTCGTCTGTATAGGTTGGCTTTGTTTCTGAAAAGTGCATAAAGGTCTTCCTGACAGGGGTATTTGTGGAAAATGTTGGGAATCGATTTGTAGTACAAGGCTACAAACCCGTATTGCTGATAATAATCGACGACAGCTTTTAGTACGGCTACTGTTTCATTTCCCTTTAGATCGATGTTGTACAATAGCCCTCCGAAAGTAAGTCCGGCATGTGAAAAAATTTGTTGGTCCGATTCGTTCGCCGGAAACAAGGCTTTGAGTTTATCCTCCACATAAATCAACAAGGAATGATCAACGAATCTGTCTTCGTGATACTCCATATAAGATCTGTGAAATAAAAACAATTCGTTTTTTGTGTTTCCAAGAAACTCATTCCATTGCAACGCATCATTTTTACCAAAACGGGCAATTGTTATTTTCATAAATGCAGTTCGTATTGTTCTATTTCCAAATCAACAATGAGTTGGAAGCCTTTTTTCACATACAATTGTTTTGCCCTTTCGTTCTCCTTGCTCACTTTCAGGTATATTTTTGAAAGTGATAATTCTTTGGCTTTCTCTACAGAGGAATGAATCATGAAGGAGCCCAATCCTGTTCCCCAATAGCTTTTTTCACCGATGTATCCCCAATATTCCGCGTCTGTTTCGTTAATATTTTTCAGTCCCACCACCCCTACTGGACCGCCATTTTCCATGATGCCCTTTATCCAATAATTGGTTCTTTGTGGCAGACTATTGTAAAAATCAATCTGGTCTGTTTTTGTAAAATCGGGGGTAAGGGTAAGTTTTTTGATGTCCGGATCATTGAGCCAACCCCATGATTTATCCAGAAAAACGAGATCGAAGTCTACTAATAAAGGCATCTTATTGAATTAAATAAAATATCAGGGAGAAATATTATTTCCGCTTCGGCATTACCTTGGAAGCCTAAGAAATTCGTTGTAATCTCTTATGTAATCCTTTTCATCATACACCATATTTGCGATACACATTTGAACTGAGCTATGAGTGTATTGCATGATGTGCCAGCAATAGATAGGCATATACAATCCTACATTGGGCGATTCTAAAATAAACCTTTCTTTTACTCCTCCAGGCATTTCAGTTTCAACTATAATTTTTCCAGACACTGCCACTAGTATTTGTTCTAGTTGATGATGAGCATGACCGCCCCTTCTGATGCTTTCGGGTGTATAATAGGTCCAATAGACTCTGTTGGTGCCAAAAGGAAGTGTCTTATTTTCTGCTACTGAAATATACCCTTCCATTGTGTTTCCAATTCTTGGAAATTCAATCAGGTATGGTTGTTTGTACATACTCGTGGAAATGTTATTGAACTAATATTTGCAATTTAAACTATTTCAATTAAATGATTCTATTGAGGTACTCACCATAACCACTTTTCTTTAATCCTTCTGCCAATGCCTGCAGTTGCTCTTTTGAAATAAACCCCATTCTCCATGCAATTTCTTCGGGGCAACCAATTTTTAGCCCCTGCCTTTTTTCTATGACCCTTACATATTCACTGGCATCGCTTAAGGAATCAAATGTGCCTGTATCTAACCATGCAAAGCCTCTATCTAACACGGCAACCTGGAGTTGTTGTTGTTGTAAATATATTTTGTTTACATCAGTGATCTCGTATTCGCCCCTGGAACTAGGTTTTAATTCTTTGGCAATTCTTACTACAGAATTGTCGTAAAAATACAATCCGGGAACTGCGTAATTACTTTTAGGATGGGTCGGTTTTTCTTCTAAGCTCATGGCTTTTAAATTCTCATCAAATTCTACCACGCCATATCTTTCGGGATCGCTAACGGGATAAGCGAAGATGACGGCGCCTTCCGGGTTGGCAGACTGGCGCAACAATTTACTAAACCCGCTGCCATAAAAAATATTGTCGCCCAGTACGAGGGCCACGCTATCGATTCCGATAAAAGATTCGCCAATAACAAATGCCTGGGCCAATCCATTGGGTACTTCTTGTTTTGCGTATTGAATATTGCAGCCCCATTGGCTGCCATCCCCGAGTAAACGCACAAACTGCGATTGGTCGTCGGGAGTGGTAATAATAAGTATATCTTTTATACCAGCCAGCATCAGGGTGCTTAGTGGATAGTATATCATGGGTTTATCATAAATAGGCATCAATTGTTTACTGATTCCCATGGTGATGGGGTATAATCTTGTTCCTGATCCTCCGGCTAAAATAATTCCTTTCATTGTGTGATTGTTAAAAGTTTAGAAGGTTTAGAAGGTTTGGGGTTTAGAAATCTCGATTTTAATATAGATTTTCTCAATCCTGAAATTGGCAGCGTTTGTTTTTCTATAATTTCCCTTCCCTGTTCAAATTGTTGTTCTGATAAAAAGCTGAGTTCGTGTGTTATGATTAAGTCATTTAATAGTTAAATGGTACTGCTATATGCTATTGTGCTAAAATGTGCCTGGTCTTTAGCGGTTTTACGGGAAGTTCTTTTAAAATATTAGCTGCAATTGAAATACCTGCCCTGCGCATTTGACTTACAAGCCCAAATTTTTCAGTATCTGGAAAAAATTTAGTTGCCTTGCGAGCCAAAATAGCCAACAGTCTTGAATTTTCTCAACATGCTAATTTCTCAAATGAGTACGTTTTCATAAAGTGTAAATTTAAGGATGAATAAACTACAGTGCTTACTCCTACTCCCTAAGCGCCCAATCCCCTAAACCACCTTCTAAACTCTAAACCACCTTCTAACCTTTCTAAACCCCACCCCTACCTCCTCTCATACTGCTCCTCATAATATGCTGCATAATTTCCGCTGACCACATCATTTAACCAGTCTGAATTATTCAAATACCAGTCAATGGTTTTAGATAACCCTTCTTCAAACTGAAGCGAAGGCACCCAGCCTAGCTCCTCTTTTAGTTTGGAAGCATCAATGGCATAACGCAAATCGTGGCCGGCACGGTCTTTTACGAAACTGATTAATTTTTCGGAAGAGCCTGTTTCTCTGCCCAGTTTAACGTCCATCTGTTTACAAAGTTCTCTGATGAGATCGATGTTGGTCCACTCATTATGTCCGCCAATATTGTAGGTTTCTCCAATATTTCCGTTATGATAAATGGTATCAATGGCCCTTACATGGTCTTCCACAAATAGCCAGTCTCTCACATTTTCGCCTTTGCCATAAATGGGTAAGGGTTTTTGGTGGATGATGTTGTGGATACTGAGCGGAATTAATTTTTCGGGAAAATGATAAGGCCCGTAGTTATTGCTACAGTTCGATATTTTGATGGGCAGGTGATAGGTATGATAAAACGCTCTTACAAAATGATCGGAAGAGGCCTTGGATGCGGAGTAGGGGCTGCGGGGATCATAGGGCGTATTTTCATAGAAAAAGCCGGTTTCGCCCAAGGAGCCATACACTTCATCGGTAGAAATGTGGTAAAATAGTTTATTGGAAAAATCTGCTTTCCAGCTTTCTTTTGCCACCAACAGCAGCGTAGAGGTTCCAACAACATTGGTTCTTACGAATGCGAGCGGGTCGGTGATAGACCTATCTACATGGCTTTCTGCTGCACAGTGGAGCACGCCTGTAAACTGATGTTCATCAAACAGCTTTTGCAACAGGGCCATGTCTGTAATATCTCCCTTTACAAAAGTATAGTTAGGCGCATTTTCTATATCGCTTAAGTTGGCCAGGTTGCCTGCATAAGTGAGGGCATCGAGGTTTACAATATTGTACTGAGGGTATTTGGTTACAAATAGGCGGGTAAGATGAGAGCCTATGAAACCGGCTCCGCCGGTGATGAGTATTGTATGCATATATTATAAAATATGGCAAAACTACAAAAGTAGGGATGGTAATTGAAATATATTTTTACAGTATTAGTTGAAACGAAATTAGTGAAGATATAGCTAGAAAGGGGGTGCACGCTTGAGTTTAAAATAAAGATATAAACAAACTTATCTATTTTTGCGAACCAATTTAACGTTATGATTAAAGATTACACTAAAGAACCTCTACAAATTATTAAGACTGGTAACAGAGATATCAGTATTTTTTCAACAGACGGAGAAAATATTGATGCTGAAGTTGTAGAGACTTTTGGGGATGAGTGGTTGAAGTTTAAAGACTATTCTGATGAGGAAATACGACTATTTGCCGTTCAATATTTTGACATTCTAGATGAAAATATCATTCATAAGAACACCTACGCATTAGATATTGGGTGTGGCACTGGCCGTTGGACGAAGTACTTATCCGAACGTATCGGATTTGTAGAAGCTATTGATCCGAGCAACGCGGTATTTGCAGCAGATCATTTATTAAAAGACACAAAAAATGTTCGAATAACAAAAGCTTCTGTGGAGACGATTCCATTTGAAGATGAAACATTTGATTTTGCCATGAGCATAGGTGTACTTCACCATATCCCTGATACCCAACAGGCGATGATAGATTGCGTTCGAAAAGTAAAAAAGGGTGGCCATTTTTATTGTTATTTATACTACAATCTAGATAACAAAGGCCCTCTTTATAAATTGATCTTTGGCCTTAGTCACCTTGTTCGATTAATTGTTAGTAAAATGCCCCCAGCAATAAAAAGATTTGCTTGCGATCTGCTTGCAGTTGTTCTATACATGCCCTTTGTACTTACGTGCAGGTTTTTGAAAGTTATTGGTCTTGAAAAAATTGCGAATAAAATACCTCTGTCAGACTATGCGAATAAAACATTTTTTATAATAAGGAACGATTCATTAGACAGATTTGGAACAAGGCTAGAACATCGCTTTTCAAAAAAGCAGGTTATTGAAATGATGGAGCAAAGTGGTTTAGAGAATATAGTAATTAGTCCCGGCAGCCCTTACTATCACGCAGTTGGTCGAAAAAAACTGTAACTTATTTAATTCCTTTTTTTATCCTACAATTGAGGTATTGCCAAATGGTAGGATGATACCATTGTTGTGAAGGCCCGGCTGGTTTATAGGGCTTCAAGTTCCCTGAAAGCGCGTCCTCTATTGATTTTATTAAAAATGGAATACCTGCTATTAATTGTTTGATCGGATAAGTGGTAAAATTGTCTTGGGCAGTTTTGTTTATTAAAGTTTGATATAAAACATCGCCCGTATCTACCCCTGCATCTACCAAATGCACTGTGACGCCGCAATTTTTAATATCCCCATTTACTAAGGCCCAATATGCTCCATGCACGCCTCTGTAGCGCGGGGTGATACCTGCGTGCATATTAATGATCGGACATGTAATAGTATTAAGAATTTTTTTAGAAATAATCCTCGTTCCATTCACCACCACAACATCTGGTTCTATAGAAGCCAGTAACTTAATTACTGAAATGTCATTGACAGATGGAACGACGACCTTGATATTGTCCTCGATTTCATCAGATTTAAATTGCCCGGCTTCGATGAGTGCTTGGTTTTCTGATGTAGCCGAAGTACGTAATATTGGTATAACAAGCAATTGAAAAAGTATCTGACCAAATACTTGAAAGTATCCTAATTTTTTTACTCTTCTTTTTAAAAAAAGTTTGGTGCTTTCTTTTTCTTCGAGGATAACCTGACGCACCTCAAACTTTTTTTTCAATTGATGAAAAATTATATTTGTTGACAAGCCTTTCCCGGCCAATAAAATAATTTTTTTATTTGTTTTTTGCATCAGATAATTCTTTCGAGAGATCTTTCATCGTTATACTTGTAAAGGAATATTTTACATTCAACTCCTGATAATGTTTCAGTACTTTTTCAAGAAAAGCAAAGTTTTCGTCTTGATTAATTCCAAAATTGTGAGGGTGCCACCATAGATGATAGGTAAGGTTATTTTTTGCGGCATGGGTCATGCTATTGGTGATTCTTTTTAAACGAAGCCATTCTAACCATTTAAGTCTTTTTGAATATGGACGCAAAAACCGGCTGCTAGCTATATTATAAGGAATGGAACGTGACATATATTGTGAGCTATAACAATGATGGCCCGAAAGGTTAAGATAAGCATCCATGATTCTAATTAATCTTCTATAATAGCGCTCATTTTTACTATTTCTTGCATCATAAATCCATGATTTTTCATTATCTCGATAGCATGTAATACCTGCGTCACTGCATATTTTCAAATAACTTTGGTTTACTTGATTTCTTGGAAAAATAATGCTTTCAATATTAATATTTCTACGTTTTGAAATGTGTAATGCAGATTGAAGGTCATTTTTAAAATCTTCTATAGTTTGTCCTTCCTCAAGACAATAATAATGTGAGAAAGTATGGGTTGCAATTTCCTGGCCGGGAGACTGCTGGATTAACTGTAGCAGCGGTAAACCATAATGGTATTTATCGTCTAAATCATTTGTGCCAATTTCCTGTTCAAGATAACTTCCATAAGGAGATAATCGTAATTCTTTATAATTTGGTAAAGTAGCAGGAAGGCTGGAAAACAATTCGTTTTTATCTTTAATAAATAAAAACCCAACAGTGGCAAATGTTGCATTTATTTGATATTTATGAAAGCAACTTAATAATTTGGGAATTACAGTTTGCACACCTAATATATGTTGCCCATAAGTTTGTTTTGTTACATTATCGCGGACTCCCCACATCAGTTCAAAATCGAGAGATATAACAAAATAACCCGTTTTATTTACCATTGAATAGTTCTGAATAAAAAACAAATATAAAACAAATTGATGTTGCAGTGCAAACCAGTGGATTAGAAAATATCATCTTCAAATAGCTATTTCGCTTATTTTATAAAATAACTTGGGCGAATTTTAAAAGGGAAAGAATTGAATTAAACTATTTTTGCGCACTATTTAAACAACTTTTTGATTCATTTTCTTTATTTGCATGAATGCTGCCATACAGATTAATAATATTTGCAAGGCGTTCCCAATGGTAAATGCGAGTGCAAAACCCCTGGCTTTTAAAAATAATATAAAAAAATATAAAATTCCAATATTAAGCACCAATATTACAGATGCTACAAACATCCCAGTTTTTTGTTTGTGAATAATAGTAAAGATGTTTCCCACTGCACCTGCAAGAAATATAAACGGAATAGATGCTCCCATAATCATATAAAGCACATTAGATTTTTCTGGCATGTTTCCAAAAATATCTTTTAAAAATGGGACTACCAATAGAAATACAGCATATACAACGATACCAAGAATAAAAACCCTGCCAGACAATTTTGCAAAAAACCCTATAAATGACATCCGTTGTTCCGTAAACATTTTATTTATCTTAGGAAAAAGTACTATACCCAATGCGCTTGCAGCTGCACTAAAAACTGTAACAATAATTAATCCGGTAGAGAACAGGCCTGCATCATCTTTTCCCAGCATTACAAAAATAATTACAACAGATATTCTTGAACTGATTTGAAAAAACATAGCATTAGCCATTAATGGCCAACTTTCTTTTAACAGATACCTTTTAAACTCTTTAAAATCATTGGTGTTAATCAACTGATGGTATGCAGATAAATTATACGTTTGTTGATAATAGATTTTATTTAAAAAAAAGAATAATGCAGCCACTCCCAACATTGACAAATAAATTGAAACAATGGGCATTTTAAAAATACAACAAACAAATACGATAAGCACTGAACAAAGTGCATTTAAACTTTTTATAATTGAAAATTTTTTATACAGCTGTAATGACTGATAAGTAGTATAGTAAGTTTCTGTGAAAAGGTCGAAACCTTTTATTAAGAACATAAAAAATGAAAATAATATTAAGTTGGGTTCTTTAGGCCCAAATAAATGAACTGCAGGCAGCAGAACAATTATTACAGCCATTAATAATTGCAGCCTAAGCTTTAAAATACTTCTCACATATTTTACTTGTCTTTCCGGAAATAATGTAAGGTCTCTTCTTAATATAAGACTAAAAGAACTGCCGATACCTAAAATAGCTATTTGTGCTACAGCGTAAGTAAAATTAAAAACGCCTAATTCTCCCAGTCCATAATACCGGGTTACCAAAATATTAATAATAAACAATGCTCCGAGCATGAAGTACTCGGCACTGGCAACCAGTAAACTTTCTTTAATAATGGAATCGGGCCGGTGAAAGGCTTGTAATATTTTTGAAATCAATTTCTTCAATTACTATTAAATATTTTGGTGCGAAAATGATGCTCTTTTTATTTAAAAATAAAAATAAATATTTAAATAGATTAAATGAAAAATCAATTTTTTATACCGGAATGATTCTTCATTTCATTTAAAACACTTTTCAGTATATCAATGTGCGTATCTACTACATTAGTTTGTTCATGCCATTTCAGCGCAAACTCAAATCCCTTTTTCCCAAGTTCCTGCAATTCATCCATTGTCATTTCATAAGCCTTATTTATTTGGGTATAAATTTCATCTTCTGTGAAAGCTTCTAAAATTGGCGGAATTTCCCCTTTATAAAAATCATAATCTTTAAAAGCTGTAAGCAAAGGCCTAGAAGAAGCCATTGTTTCTATGCCGCCAAAACCAAAGCCAACTTTTGGCGAATCACGATCTTCAGTGAATTGTATAAACCAGCGATCGTGCCAGAAATTATCAACCATAATCACATTAGGTAAAGATTGATATTTTTTAAAAAGATGTTTAGGCAAATCGTCAATCCACTCCACATATGATGCTATATTTTCTTCGTTAATAAGATTTTTACTTTTTTCAACATCAATCCCTTTTGTAGATGTTATCAGTAATACATTGGGGTTTTTTTCTTTTATAAATTTTGCAAAGGCTCTTAAAAATTTATCATTCCCTTTGTATTCGTTCCACTCAGATGCCCAGGTATGTCTTGAAAACATAAAAAAAACAACCTTAAACTTTTCATACTTCTTTTTTAGCTCCTCATCTACAGGTACGCTGTAATTGATCACATCTTTAGGGTAGCATAACTTGTGTGTTTTATGCTGAAGATTAAATGATACGATAAATGGGTTATACTGATACCCCATATAAATAATAATTCTTTGTGCATATTTCTTTAAAGCCCTTTGCTGGAGTGGAGAATAGGTCAAAATTTTAATTAGTTTTCTGAACTTGCCCATAAAATTCTGAGAATTATGCAATACCGCATTAAAGTCATTTTTCAGGGATATCATATTCAGGTCGCTCCCTAAGCTATAAAATACGAAAGGAATTTTTGCCTTCATGGCCAGCATGGGCCCATAGCAAGAAACTAGAGCGATGTCACATTTTGAAAAATCCTGAATCATTTTATTGGTTTCCTTACTAGGCAACAGAAAAAAGGGAACCGTTTTATAGTAATGAATCCAGGAAGGAAGGTTAGTTTCATTTATCAAAGGATCATCCCACCAAGGATAATCTTGTTCTAGTGCACTTGATTGGTCTAAAAAAAATTCCGCATCCACCCCTTTTTCTCTTAACACTTTGGTCAAATGATACGCGCTGTTTAATGTATTTCCGTAAACATGAACCTTCATCTCAAATTAAGATTAGCTATTGTAGAATTTAATTATTGAACTGGTGATATATTTTACTTGTTCTATCGTTAATTCATAAAATAAGGGGAGCCTGATGAGACACTCTGTATAACGATCTGAATTAGGAAGGTCTGAAATTACATCATTAAAAAAGGAACTTTTATGTAAAGACAAATAATGAAAAGTGGGTAGAATTTCAAGGTTCTTCAAATAAGCAATTAAATCGGTTCTTTCTTCGGCCGTTTTACACAACAGGTAAAACATATGAGCATTATTGCTTTCGTTATCTGGAACAATAGGCAGATGAATTTTGCCTTTTTGGGCCAAAATTTTTAAATCCCCATAGTAGCAGTTCCAGATTTCTTTTCGCTTCTGTTGAATTTCATCTAAATGTTCCAATTGAGCGTACAGGAACGCTGCAATAATTTCTGATGGCAAAAAAGAAGATCCTATATCTACCCAGCCATACTTATCTACTTCTCCTCTAAAAAACTTACTTCTGTTTGTACCCTTTTCTCTGATAATTTCAGCTCTCTCTACATACGCAAGATCATTAATTACAAGCATTCCGCCTTCTCCGCTGATGATATTTTTTGTTTCATGAAAACTAAAAGCTGCAAAATGACCGAAAGACCCCAATGGCTTTCCCTTATAATAACTATCTATTGCCTGAGCAGCATCTTCAATTAAGAACAATTTGTTTTTATTGGCAATTTGAGTTATTAAATCCATATTGCAAGGAGTGCCTGCATAGTGTACTACTATTATTACTTTAGTTTTTTTAGTAATTAGAGACTCAATAAGAGTAGGATCAATATTTGGATTACTGGCTTCACTGTCAGCAAATACAATTTTTGCCCCCCTCAGTACAAATGCATTTACGGTACTTACGAAAGTATAGGATGGAGCAATGACCTCGTCTCCAGGTTGAATATTGCATAAAATAGCAGCCATTTCCAAGGCATCCGTACAACTAGTCGTTAATAAACATTTAGGAAATCCGTATTTTTCCTCAAAAAAATCGTGGCATTTTTTGGTAAACATCCCATCTCCGGAAATTTTTCCACTGGCTACTGCTTGTTGTATGTATTCTATTTCACTGCCTATAATAAAAGGCTTATTAAATGGTATCATTTTGTATCCAATTGTTAAAATCAGCCTTTAAATTTTTCTTTATTACCGCAGGCACACCTGTTACTAAACTAAATGCAGGAATTATGGAATTTTCCTTTAAAATTGCTCCAGCTGCAATTATACAGGATTCACCAATAATACAACCTTTTAAAATAACTGCATTTGTACCTATGTAAACATTATTACCAATGATAACCGGCGCATGATCGATGTGTTCATATTTTCCGGCGGTCACACACCTTTTTGCCGTATCATGGGTTACAATTTGTGCGCCGGCAGAAACATTAACGTAATCTCCCAGTTCTACCTTGTCATACTCCCCGTCGATAACACAAAAAGGGCCAATCCATACATTTTTTCCAATTTTTACATTCCCTTTTTCAAGTCCTCTTATCCAGGCCAACGGATTATGGTTATTATTAAACATCTTAAACTGTTTTATACCTTTTCAGCGTAATTGGTAAAAGTAATTTTTTATTTTTAAAGAAAAAAATATCCGCATTTGTAAAGGGAACCCTCTTTTTACTGGATAAATGTTTAAGCTTCAAAATCAAAAAATTAAAATAGCAATTAGCCCTTGGCCAGGTTAAGTGTCCATTATTTTAACAGATCTTACTTTGTTGTGATAAAGTAAAATGAAAAAGAAAGTAAAAAAGAAGGGTACCAAAGGCATCTTATACCTGACTAGTGTACCATAGTTAAAGGCAATAGCGCCTATTTGCACGCCAACTATTAAGATAAAGAAAAAACTAAAAATCAAAACCGGATCGTTTTTCATTGATTTTAAAATGCGAATAAACTTTATTTTGTATAAGACGAAAATAAATAGCAATAACATTAAAAATGATTCACCACCACTTATCAATAATTGAAGTTTATTAATTTGAAAAAAAAACGGGCCAAATAAGGCAACATTTAGAGCTGAAAGTAAATATTTTAAAATGCCAAAAGGTGAAAGTTCTATTTCTCCAAGATCATAATTTGAATTGCCTAATTCCAATTGCGCTTTTGTTGTTGTTAAAACGCTTTCTAATAAATACTGAGAAACAGAAGTTGTGATTAAATCTGCACCATAAATAAAAAAATATATAAGTGGGGCTATTAGCATAAAGCTTACAATCAAATAAGCAATCCGCTTGGCTGTTGGTTGATGAATAGTATTAATCAGATAAAACAACAAAGCGAATAAAAGTGAAATGCCTAAACCAGCTAATAAATATGCTTTTACGGTAAGCAACATTAAACAAAAAGGAATGGCAATGATCATATTTTTTAAAATGGAACCAACATGGGCTTTAAGACCAAATGAAAGATAAAAAAGAATACCAATGCAACCCATGCACAATGGCTCCTTCATAACACCACTACCCCAAAAAAAGGAGGATGGCCAGCAGATTAAAAACAGGAAAAAATATTTATACAGCTCGGGGTATAGTTTAGTAAGCCTGTAAAAAATAAGCCAAATACCGAAGTAACCAAATAGTGTAAAAACAATGGAAATTGAAACATAAGAGTCGAAAGTAAAAAATGACACCACCGCTGTGGTAAGTATGATAAATTTATTGGTAGTAAACAACCCTTTAAAAACTACATCATCGGGCAAAGTTGATTTAATATGAATGGGCAAATCAGCATAATCAATAAAAAATATTTTTTGTATATCGTCAAAACTACTGTTTGAAAAAGTCATTGAAATTTTTTGGGCGTATCTAAAATAATAAAACGTATCCCCGTAACCTTCCACGTAGGTATAGAACAATAAACTAAGCACAATTCCAGCTACTCGTAACAGTAATCCCCAATAAAAAAGTTGCAATAATTTTGGCTCTTTTATGTATATGGGCGCCAGCCATTTTATCAGTAAAATAAAGAAGGCAAGCACCAATGGAACTCCAATAAAGTCATTTATAGTTAGCAAAGATTGGGGCTCGTACATTTTTCTAAAATCTATATTGCAAGTAAAAACTTACTGTGGATTAATAATAGACAACGGAGGGTCATTATTTTTTAACCCAATAGTAAAGAGAGAAAAAGAAAAGAGCTAAAAGTGCTATTATTGCCGCCCCCGCCATTCCCATTTTCAAAAGGCTTGGCTTTATCCTTATCATTGGGTAATTTGTATTATTAATTACTTGTAACAAAGGAATATCCTGTAAAAATTGAAATCTTGCCAATTCCAGATTTTTATATAATTCAACATAAGCAGCACCGTACACCTGGATATTTAATTGTTGCTTTTGTAAGGGAATTTGAGCTGCAGAAAAAGCAGGATTTACGTTAGCATCTTGTATATTGGCTTTTTGAGAAATAGATTCATTTGCATTTCCTTTAATAGCAGCTACACGCTGCTCCAATAATTGTAAAGTAGATTCGCTTTTTTTTGTTTTTAGCTCAGTATAAAATTTTATTGTTTCAGAAAGTATTTTATCCGTAAATATTTTTGTAAATTTTTCGTCCGAACTTCGGAATTTTATTACATAAATATTTAAACGCTTATCAGGCCTGGTTGCCATTAAGTTGTATTTTAATATATCGGTATATACTTTATACAACAAACTGTCTTGTTCCACTGTAGCATTTTCTCTGTTAAATCCAATAGGAAATAATATGGATGTTTTTTTTGATTGTAGAGCATTAAAATAATCAATCAAACTAATCTCTTTGTTATTGTAACGATCAGTACTTAATAAAACCCGCTCTAAAATGGTTCTGCTCTTTATTACTTCAATAATATTATCCCCTGAAAACAAATCATTTTCAGCTGTGCCAATACCAAATTGTGCAACAAAACTAGAAAGCCCGCCACCCGAGGATTTACTAGCTTCATCAAGCGAAAAAGTTAAAAAGCTTTCGTATTGTAAAGATTGTTTTTTAGCATATAATATTCCTGCAATAGCCCCGAGTACGAAAAACAATAAAATGTATATCCATTTTCTTTGAAGAAACTTCAGCCAGAGCTTACTCTTATCAAATGCAGAATCAAATTTTTTGTCGCTAAAAATGGAAGCTGACTCGTTCATATTTTCAATATTTTCTTTTATGGTACAAGTTTTACTTTAAAACAAGATTAGCTATAATTGCAATCGAAGATACTACTACAGCCCACTCTCCGATAGATACTTTCGTTTTATTCTTTTCTGATTTCTGAGGCACAAATACTTCAGCCCTTGGTACCACTTCCGGATAAGATTTAAAAAATAAGAAATGACTAACTTTTTTTGCTTTGCCATCCGGATAAATCACCAATGCTCCTTTTTTACGTGCTGAAGGCAAAAAGCTTCCAGCCTGGTCAATATAATATTTAGCATTTTTATTGGCATTGATGGGAACGATTGTTGGATAATATACTTCACCCGAAACTTTTACAAGGGTAGAACTTCTATCAATCGTTATGATATCCCCATCTTCCAGGACCAGGTTTTCAGTACCGCCCGGTTTATTTAAAGCATCTGTGAGATTTACACTTATTAAATCGTAATTTTTGTAAACATCATTTCTTAATCGGGCATTGGAGGCAAGACTATCACTGTCTAAATTCAGCAATCTTTGAAAAAGTGTTTCCCTTTCTGCTACACTTAGGTTAGATGAACTTGTTCTTCGTATGGTGATAGAACTACTATCTGCAGAAGCCCTAAAACCGCCTACTCTCCGGATGATATCAGAAATTTTATCGCCGCTTTTTTCTAAACTATATTTACCCGGAATTTTTACTTCCCCTACCACAACAACAGATCGTTGGGAAACAAACCCAGATAATTTTTTTACATTGATAATATCAAACGGACTTAACAGAATGTTTTTTGAAGACATATTTTGTTTAGATATATTAACCAAAAAAGTTTCTGCTTCTTTATGATTGTTGGAACCAATATCCGCGTTTTTAATTCTTCTGGAAATTTCTATCGAAGTAGAATCCCCGGTTTCATTAACACCGCCAGCGGCCAGCAATACATCCTGCAACGATATATTTTCTCTCCACTGTACAAGGCCTGGCTTGCGAACATTTCCTTCAATATTTACAAACTGGTTATCCTTAAAGTCAAATATTGAATAAATGGAAATTGAATCATCTTTTTGTAAAAAAATATCCGCATTGTTAAATAATACCGAATCCAGATTAACAGATAAAAGTGTTGGCATTTTATTTTTGTTGTATCTGAAAACAGTAATCCTTTCTGTAAAAGCATCTACGGTAACCCCTCCTGCTTTTTCTATTAACTGCTGAACGGTTGTGCCGGAATTTAATTCATAATTGCCTGGCCTAAGCACAGATCCTGTAATTGAAATCCTGTTGGAGAATCTATCCTGTAATCTTGCAACAGAATATTCATCCCCTCCATTTGAAACAAACTGGGCATATTGTGAAGCATCCAGATCAACTATCTTTTTTGCCTTATCGGTAATCCTTACAACTGTTACAGCACCTTTGTAAGCCGCATCATTGAAACCTCCTGAATATTGGAGCAAGTTCTTAAAGGTTTCATTTTCCAGCAATTCATATTTGCCCGCTCGTTTTACTTCCCCATCTAATTTAACCCTGTTTTTATAATATGGAATTCTTATAACATCACCTTCCTGCAATAAAATATTGTTTTTCTGATCGCCCTCCATTAAAAAAGAATACAAGTCTGCAATTCTTTTTACTTCATTTCCCCTAATTACTTCTATACTCCTAAAGCTTCCTGTAGAATTTGGGCCGCCACATAAATACAAAAGGTTATATAAAGTGGTAAGCGAAGAAACAGTATAAGTTCCCGGCTTGTTTGCCTGACCAATTACTGTAACCCTTATACTCCTGATTTTACCCAATGACACCTGAACTTTGGTTTGGCCGGAATTGATAGCACGGTAAATAGTAGCCGCCAGTTTTGCTTTTATTTTTTGAGTGGCTTCCCCAATTGATAAACCGCTTACATATAAAGGCCCTACATTTGGTATGTAAATCTCGCCCTCTTCGTTCACCAATAGTTTATACTTCTGCTCGCTAAATCCGTAAACACTTACTATAATTTCATCATCGGGTCCAAGAATATAGGAAGAAGGAGTTGCAATTCGAAGGTTTGGTTCAAATACAAGACTGTTTTGTAAAAAAAGTTCAGATCCGAATATAGAGAGATCTCTATCAATATTCGCCATTGGGGCCGCTACCTTAGAATTATCGTAAATGCGCTCACTTTTAGCATCAGTTGCGGCATTATCACTACGGTTATTAGTATTTTTTTGTAACGAAATAATACTTTCCAGCCTGGCCTTTAATTTTAAAATTTCACTTTCTGGAAGACCTTTTTCTTTTAGTAGATTATATGCCTTCTCCTCGCTGATATTTAAAGAACTAATTTTATTGTAAAATGTAAGCAGTTCCTCTTCCGAATATGAATCTATACTTGTGTTGCTTAAATCGTTTATTTCAAATAAACTTGCTTGAGAAAAAGACTGTATGGTACAGGCGCAAATAAGAAATAGCATTACAATCGCTGTCTTGAAAATTTTCATTGATTTCAACTTTAAAAACCCAAAAATTAGGTCACATTTGGTTGCGAAGGTAATATATTTTGATATTCTTT
>JBBSDF010000013.1:0-76177 GCA_038249665.1 Chitinophagales bacterium | reverse complement strand
AGCGAAGTTGGAATTGTTGTTAAAAGAGTTTAGGTTGCAGCATGTGCGCAAAAACAATGGCGATACCCTAAGTGGCGGAGAAAGAAGAAGAACAGAAATAGCCAGGGCACTGGCGGTAGATCCTAAGTTTATATTGTTAGATGACCCCTTTGCCGGAGTTGATCCCATTGCGGTTGAAGACATTCAAGCGATCGTTGCCAAATTGAAATTTCAAAACATCGGCATTCTTATTACAGATCATAACGTAAACGAAACCTTATCCATCTGCGACAGAGCTTATCTGCTCATTGATGGCAAAATTTTCAAACACGGTACTGCGGAAGAATTAGCGGGTGATGAACAGGTTAGACGCTTATACCTGGGCCGCAATTTTGAGTTGAAACGCAAAGACTACCTGCACGATGAAGCGGCTTCAGAACAGCAAAATCCTTAACCTGGCAGCCACCTTGTTTTAATATTGTTAGATATCCTGTTAATCAGGGTATTTTTTTTATCTTTCCGCCCGTGAAGTTGTTGTCTCCCGCTATATCAAAACTGGCCCGCATGCGTTTTTGGCGCATTAAAAACTGGATAGACCATCCGGTGGCAGCTCAGCGGGAAGTTCTGCAACACTTGGTTACAGAGGCACAGTACACGGAGTTTGGCCGAAAATACCGCTTCAATAAACTGTTTACCATCAAAGATTTTAAAGCCAACGTTCCTATACATGAGTACGACGACCTGCGCCCGTATATTATGCGGATGATGGAGGGGGAAGAAAATATTTTGTGGAATACGCCTGTATCTTGGTTTGCCAAAAGTAGCGGTACCACCAGCGATAAAAGCAAGTTTATTCCGATGAGTGAAGAAAGCCTGCAAGACAATCATTTTAAAGCCAATATGGATGTACTCACCAATTATTACAATCACTTTCCAGGGAGTGATCTGCTGACCGGTAAGGGTTTAGTGGTAGGCGGTTCGCACCAGATCAACAAAGGAAATGGAGAAATACAATACGGTGATCTGAGCGCAGTACTGATGCAAAATTCTCCATTTTGGGGTCAATGGTTGCGCACGCCAGAACTCAGCATCGCCTTGTTAGATGAATGGGAAAACAAAATCGAACAAATAGCAGAAGCTACAGCCAACGAAAACGTAACCTCGCTGGCGGGGGTTCCTACCTGGACAATCATCCTACTCAAAAGAATTCTTGAAATTAAGAAAGTCAATACCATCAAAGAAGTTTGGCCTAGTTTGGAATTGTACATCACCGGAGGGGTTTCGTTTGTACCTTACCGGGAGCAATTCGAAAAAATTATCGGGGCACCCATCAACTACCTCGAAGTGTACAATGCCAGCGAAGGGTTTTTTGCCGCCCAGGAAAAACCAGCAGATGATGGCATGACCTTGTTTACAGAACATGGTATTTTTTACGAGTTCATGCCAGTAGAAGAATATGGTAAACCAGCGCCCAAAACAGTTGGTCTCCACGAAGTACAGTTAAATAAAAATTATGCCATCATCATCACCACTACCGGCGGGTTGTGGCGCTATTTGGTCGGAGACACGGTTCGCTTTACTTCCCGAAATCCTTACAGGATCGTTGTTTCTGGCAGATTGAAGCATTACATGAATGCTTTTGGAGAAGAAGTAATCATCGACAACAGCGATCAGGCCATAGCCGTCGCTTCACAAAAAACAGGGGCCGTGGTAAGCGATTATACGGCAGCACCCATGTATTTTACAGAGAATAACAATGGTACGCATGAGTGGCTCATCGAGTTTGACAAAGCGCCAGCAGACATCAACGTATTTACCAAGGAGTTAGATGCTGCTTTAAAAAATGCCAATAGTGATTATGAAGCCAAGCGGCACAAAGACATTGCGCTCAGAATGCCGTTGATAAAATCCTTGCCAAAAGGAAGTTTTGCCAAATGGCTTAAAAGTAAGGGCAAACTGGGCGGTCAACACAAAGTACCGCGTTTGTGCAACGAAAGAAAATTTGTAGAGGAGATCAATTTGATGATTGCTGCAGACGTTCTGGCGAGATAGGGATCGTTTGGTATCTTTCTCTAAATGATTATTATTGCAGAACAAACCTGTAGGTTGTTTGGGCTGGGTATAAAAAATGTTTTAATATAAAAGCAGCATATGAAATTATTAGAAGGTAAAACCGCCATCGTTACGGGAGCTTCCCGCGGTATTGGAGAAGCCATTGCATTGAAGTTTGCCGAACAGGGCGCTCATGTTGCGTTCACTTATATTAGTGATAGCAGTGCGGAAAGAGCATCTGCGCTGGAAGCAAGATTAATCGCCCTGGGCGTAAAAGCAAAAGCTTACCAGAGCAATGCCGGCGATTTTGCCGCTTGTGAAGCATTTGTAAATGATGTGATCGCTACTTTTAGCACAGTAGATATTTGTGTAAACAATGCAGGTATTTCAAAAGACAACCTGCTGCTTCGCATGAGTGTAGAGCAGTTTGAAGAAGTAATTAAAGTAAACCTGAATGGCGTGTTTTATATGACCAAACAGGTGATCAAACCCATGATGAAAGCAAGATCTGGTTGTATCATCAACATGAGTTCTGTGATTGGCGAAATGGGCAACGCCGGCCAAAGCAGTTATGCAGCCAGCAAAGCTGGCGTGATTGGTTTTACCAAGTCTGTAGCAAAGGAGCTAGGTAGCAGAAACATTCGTTGCAATGCTATCGCACCCGGCTTTGTAGAAACAGACATGACCAGTTACTTAAAGGAAGGCGAAGCGGCAGATAAATACAAAGCGGGTATTCCGTTGGGGAGGTTCGCAACTGGTGAAGATATCGCCAACACGGCTTTGTACCTAGCTTCTGATATGGGCAGTTATGTAACGGGCCAAACCATCAGTGTATGCGGTGGGCTTAACATTTAAATAGTACCAGAAACGCATCATACATATAGGCCGAAAACATTCTCACCAGCAGAGTCGTTAAATTTGCCATCCCCGATGATAAAGAAAAGAAACAAACCGCCACATGTTATTTCAGTTACTAAAACAGTGTCTGTGATCATCATGTATATCGGTTTACTTCTTTTAACCGGGGCCAATTTTTTTATGTACAAAAGCGGTTTGCAAACAGAGAAAGTCAGCCCATTGAATGATGATTCGCATGAAAACAAAGCGCCTAATCCAGCAGAAGAACATCCCAAATCAAACCAGGCACTGTACATTCAGGAAGACTATCTGCACGAAAAATATTCTCATGGCAACTTCACTTGGCGTACCTTGTTGTTCTACCGTAAAATTGGAGAAGCAGAAAAGCTGCAGGTCGTGCATTATGAATTGATATCTCCTCCTCCCAAGTTGCTTTAACCATTGCTAATCTTGCTGTTGCAAGTCTGGTGTTTCGCCATTAACTCTCCGCTTGATCTTAACTTAATGCTTTCATTTTTGGTTTTCTTTTCAATAATTGTAGGTTGACCAATGGGAGCTTCATTGATTTAATAGCGTAAAAAATGAAAAAGTATTTTCAAAGTTTGGGTTCCGATCTGCCATCTTCCCTAGTAGTTTTTTTAATTGCTATTCCGCTTTGTTTGGGTATTGCGGTGGCCAGTGGGTTAAATGAATTCAGTGGTATCATCGGGGGCGTAGTGGGCGGTATCGTCATTGGCTTGCTGAGCGGGAGCCATTTAAGTGTAAGTGGCCCAGCAGCCGGGCTCACTGCTATCGTAGCCGCTGCGGTGTTGAAACTACCGGCAGTGGAAGCTTTTTTTCTGGCCGTAGTATTGGCGGGCATTTTCCAGATTTTGATGGGGATATTTAAGATGGGCGTCATTGGCGATTATGTACCCAATTCAGTGATCAAAGGAATGCTGGCAGCCATTGGTATCATTCTCATTTTAAAACAAATTCCTTATTTGTTAGGGTACGAAAATGATTATGAAGGCGATGAAAGCTTTGAGCAAGCTGGTGGCGAAAATACCTTTACGGCAGTACTGAATGCTTTTAAGGACCCTACCCTAATGGCGGTAATCATTGGAATAGTGGGCATTGCCATTTTGATATTGTACGAAAGCAAATGGATTAAAAGACAAAAAATATTTCAACTCATCAGCGGTCCACTGGTAGTGGTCATTGTTGGGGTGCTCTTTCAACGATTTTTGCAAAACGAGGGTGCTTTGAAACTCGATAGCACGCACTTGGTCAACATTCCTGTTGCCAACTCTGCCAGGGAGTTCTTTTCCTTTTTTAAATTTCCAGATTGGTCATTCATAACCAATGTAGATGTTTGGCTCACCGCTGTAACGCTTGCGTTGGTAGCTACCTTAGAAACTTTACTGGGTATTGAAGCGGTAGATAAACTGGATCCTTATAAAAGAGTGACCCCCACTAACAGGGAGTTGGTAGCTCAGGGGTCTGGTAATATTGTAAGTGGTATGTTAGGCGGTTTGCCACTCACCAGTGTAATTGTAAGAAGCAGCGCCAATTTAAATGCAGGAGCCAAAACTAAAATGAGTGCCATTTTTCATGGTGTCCTTATCTTAGTTTGCGTAATGTTTGTACCTAATGTACTCAACCTCATACCCAAGGCGGCACTGGCGGCCATCCTGATTTTTACAGGATACAAGCTGGCTAAAGTTTCTTTGTTTAAAGACTATTACAAAAAAGGGTGGGAACAATTCATGCCTTTTATCATTACCGTACTAGCCATTGTTTTTACCGATTTGCTAAAAGGGGTGCTTATTGGAATTGCTATCGGCATTTTTTACGTCATCAGAAGCAATTTTAGATCAGCCATTTTTGTTGTCAAACAAAATGGCGGAACTTTAATCAGGATGCGTAAAGATGTTTCCTTTTTTAGCAAACCCATTTTAAAAGCAGCGCTCGAAAAAGTGGAAAAAGGTTCGTCAGTGATCATAGATATGACCAGTGCCGAATTCATTGATAAGGATATTTTAGATACCATCAGTGATTTCAATGATCATGCCCACCTCAAAGATATTCGGGTAGAAATTAAGAATACGACCTACAATGATTCCTCCAAAATTAAATCATCTGCTAAACCATCCAATAACAGAGACGACGCACATTAATAATTGAAAAATTTTTAAAAACACCTATCAATGAAGTCATACGAAAAATTATTGCTGGAAAACAAAGCCTGGGCCGCAGAACAACAAGATTCAGACCCCGAATTTTTTAAAAGATTACAAGATCAACAGGCTCCAGAATTTTTGTGGATCGGTTGCAGCGATAGCCGTGTGCCGCCCAACCAAATCACCAATACCCAACCTGGTGAAATGTTTATTCACCGCAATATTGCCAACCTGGTAGTAAACACCGACCTTAACTTGTTGAGTGTGTTGCAATATGCTGTTGAAGTTTTAAAAGTTAAACACGTCATTGTTTGTGGACATTATGGATGTGGTGGCGTAAAAGCTGCCATGACCAACAAGAGTTTCGGACTGATAGACAACTGGTTGAAAGAAATCAAAGATGTGATCCGTATGCATAAGGAGGAGCTGGATGTGATTACTGACGACTACCAGAAATTTGACCGCATGGTAGAAATCAATGTAAAGGAGCAGGTATTGAGCCTGGCAAAAACCACCATCATTCAACATGCATGGAAAAACGGACATTTGCCTCACTTGCATGGTTGGGTGTACGGACTCAAGGATGGTTTGATTAAACCTGTATGCGAATTGGTTGCAGATTCAGAAATAGACCCGATATACAAATTTGATAATTTATAATTTATAAAAAGCAGCGAATCAAATCCCTGCTTTTTTGTTTTAGTAAAGCAGGTATAGCCGGCACTTCAAAACCTACCTGTTTGAGGTATTTTTTATGTAAAAAAATCTTCTTCTATTTGTATAATTAAAAAGTACGTGGCCCGTTTGCATATCCGTTGACTGAAATCTTAAGAAAACATTTTTTATTTCTCATGCTTGAACACTCCCCGTTCCGATTCTTCGGGATGGGTTTTTTTTGCCCATTTTTAAAAAACTAAAATATTTGTCAAAATAAATACTAAATTTATTAGTGAAATATCAAATAGATGTTTTACATTTGTTTCCGCTTAATTTTATAACGCAAATTCAGATACATCAATTAAACTTAAAAACATGAGCAACGCAGAAAAATTAAAGGCCCTTAAACTTACGATGGATAAAATTGATAAGGATTTTGGGAAAGGATCGGTAATGATGATGAGTGACAAGGGTGTTACAGAACAAGAAGTAATTTCTACAGGATCGATTGGATTAGATGTGGCATTGGGCATCGGAGGTTTGCCCAAAGGAAGAGTGGTTGAGATTTATGGTCCGGAATCTTCAGGTAAAACAACATTAGCTATACACGTGATAGCCGAAGCTCAGAAAAAAGGGGGCATGTGTGCCTTTATAGATGCGGAACACGCCTTCGACAGCAATTATGCACAAAAATTAGGGGTAGATATAGACAATCTGCTGATCTCTCAACCAGATTACGGAGAACAGGCATTGGAAATAGCAGACAGGTTAATTTTATCCGGTGCTTTGGATGTGGTGGTCATTGACTCTGTGGCTGCATTGGTACCCAAAGGAGAATTAGAAGGTGAAATGGGCGACAGTAAAATGGGACTGCAGGCAAGGTTGATGAGCCAGGCCCTCCGCAAACTTACCGCTACCATCTCTAAAACAAATAGCTGCTGTATTTTTATTAACCAGCTCAGAGAAAAAATTGGTGTGATGTTCGGAAACCCTGAAACTACCACCGGTGGTAATGCCCTAAAGTTTTATGCTTCAGTAAGATTGGATATTCGCAGACAAGCACAGATCAAAGATGGCGACGAAGTGATTGGTAACCATATCAAAGTAAAAGTGGTGAAAAACAAAGTGGCACCGCCATTCCGCCAAGCTGAGTTTGATATCATTTATGGAGAAGGCATCTCTAAAACAGGGGAGATCATCGATATGGGTGTAGAACTCGGTATCGTTCAAAAAAGCGGCTCCTGGTTCAGCTACAACAACGATAAACTTGGTCAAGGCCGCGAATCGGTTAAACAACTGATGCGCGATAACCCTGAACTAGCTGGTGAGATCGAAGCAAAAATCAGAGCAAAAATCGAAGAAAATAGGAGCGCTTAAGCTGTTCCAGATCAAACATATTTAGTTGGGTTACTTAGTATTACAACCGTCTTTGTCTAAAGACGGTTTTTTTGTTGCACAAATACGAACTTTACCAAAACACAAACTGCCATTGAAACCAACCACCAAAGCACATCTGGCATTATTAGGGACCAATGTTTTTTTTGCGATCAATTTTACCTCCATCAAATACATCATCAACGAAGGCTTTGCCAAACCATTTGCCATCAACATAGTGAGGGTAGGCATCACAGCCATTCTGCTGTGGGTGTTGTTTTTGTTTAAACCAGTAAAATCAAGATTCGAAAAAAAAGACTTAGGCAGGCTCGTCCTCTGCGCACTCACAGGGGTGGCCATCAACCAATTATTGTTTGTAAAGGGCTTGTCGCTCACCTACTCTATCCACGGCGCTTTACTCATGCTGACGACACCGATCCTGATAACCATTATCGCAGCATGGATATTAAAGGAAAAGTTGCATGTGTATAAAATGGTAGGATTGGCACTCGGTATCTTAGGTGCTGTGGTGTTGGTAACTGCAAAAGAAAAAACGGGCATCGCTTCCGATGTTTTATTGGGCGACGTATTGATTATTTCAAATGCCATTGCGTACACCATTTATTTTATTCTGGTAAAACCAATGATGCTCCGTTATAACCCCATCATGGTGATGCGTTTTATTTTTACGGTAGGCTTTTTTATGATGCTACCTTTTTGTTGGGAAGAGTATAAAGCGGTACAATGGAATAGCTTCACAACTACTGCCTGGTTAAATATGACGCTGGTGGTTTTCAGCGGTACTTTTTTAGCCTATATTTTTAATGTATATGGAATCAAAATACTGGGTGCTTCTATGGCGGGGACCTATATTTATTCGCAGCCATTTTTTGCCGCTGCCATTGCCGTCGTTTTTCTAGGCGAAAACATAACCCTTACTAAAATTGTGGCGGCGATCTGTATTTTTACAGGGGTATATCTTAGCAATAAAACTAAAAAAAATGACACAATTGGTGACCATCACAACCGATGAACAATACGAAGCTGCTGCACAACTGTTTCAGGAGTATGCAACATGGTTGGGCATCGACCTTTGTTTTCAAGGTTTTGAGGAGGAGGTCAAAGACCTTAAAAAAATGTATGGGCCCCCCAATGGAGGCATTGTTCTGTGCGAGATAGATGGGAAGTACATCGGAGGTGTAGGGGTTCGGAAAATTGATAAAAGCACTGCCGAACTCAAACGGATGTACGTGCAACCCCACCAGCAACACAAAGGCATTGGAACGGCTATGTTAGAAAAAGCATTCCAACTGGCAAGGGATTGCGGCTATGAAAAAATGCAGTTAGATACACTCAATACCATGAAACCCGCCATGGATCTATATTTGAAGAATGGCTTCAAAGAAATACCGGCGTACTATCACAACCCCATAGAAACAGCCGTTTATTTTGAAAAAACCTTGTAAACTTTAGTTGCACTTTGCGTACCATTTAATCACCGACTTAAAACTATAGCTTCTATAGTCCATATTATCCCAGTCGGAATATTCTACGTTTTTACAATTGCTCATCATATTTTTTCATTGAGCGATATAGGTTTTTATCTGAACGTGCTTCACATTGGCATTCAAATTAGCAACAGAGGCATTGGTAACTGTGATGATCCGATAGCTCACCATCATTTGAGTGGCGATGCTGTCTCCCTTTTTTTCTACGAAATAATAAATCCTTTTATATAGATCGATGGCTTAAAACAAGGTCATATTTTGGTTTTTAAACACAGTTTTTAAGAATAGAGAAGTATCAATTTTACTATCATCTGCTTTTTCACGAACGGGATTGATGTCATTGTCGAATCTGTACAAACTGAAATAATACACCCTGCCCTGGTGTTTCTTGTATTGTATGTACATTATTTTTTTGAAGGGAGGGTATCCTGTTTTCCAAAGACATTTTCTATAAAAAATTGGTTGTTTTTATATACGATGTTGCCATTGAGGGTATCACCGGAATGAGTCACTATATACCCAGGCGATTGGGCAGAAGCAGAAAAATATACGATGTTCAACAAAAGGATCAGTATAGCTAGGGCTGCTTTAAGGTAGAGATTGATTTGGGGTACTTAAAAAATAAAAAAGTTTTTTTGGCAGATGAAATGTCTGGCCAGTAATCACTGTTAATTTGAAAAGCAAATATAGCGCAGGTAGGCATATTATCTACTTTTACGCCAAGACCCAAATTATTTACAAAATCTGTAATTCCAGGGTTGTGCGAAAAAATGGCGGCAGAATTATAAGAAGAGTCTATATTTTTAATTTGTTCAAAAAATACGGAAGAAGGGGCATGGTACATTTCATCTAACAGCACCATATTGGCCGTATCATAGTCAAATGTTTTGCAAAAAATTTCACAAGTTTTCAAAGCCCTTTTGGCGGGGCTGCTGATAAAAACATCAATGGTCAATTTTTTATCTTTAAGAAACTGTGCCATGATCGGTGCATCTTTTTTGCCTCTGTCGTTGATAGGTCTTTCAAAATCTGGAAGCGTAAAATCGCCCCAACTACTTTTTGCATGCCGGATGATGTACAATGTTTTCATGACGTGGTGGTTAATGACTCAATGGATCAAGGTAAAATTAATTAGCTTTTTGGTATTTTGCAAGCGAATACGGGTTTAGTTTGCTGCTTACCCTAATTATAACTTATCCTACTCTACGATTTTTCCTAAATTGTACGCTCAACGATTTCACAAATAAAAAAAAGGGATGACAGCAAATGTTTTATTGTACGGAGCCAATGGATATACCGGCCGTTTGATTGCCCGTTTGGCATCAGTGTACGGGATCCATCTCCTGATAGCGGGTAGAAAAGAGGTAGAAATCAAAACCATGGCCGCGGAGCTAGACTTGCCGTACAAAATATTTGCACTTGAAGAGGAAGCACTGCTGCTGAAAACATTAAAAGATGTGTCTGTAGTGCTTCATGCAGCAGGACCTTTTAGCGAAACGGCTGATGCTATGATACGGGCTTGTCTGAAAACCAACACCCATTACCTGGATATCAACGGAGATATTTCCGTTTTTGAAAAAATAAAAACGGTGGATGTAGCCGCCAAAAATGCCGGTATCATGTTGATGCCAGGCGTGGGTTTCGATGTGGTACCCACCGACTGCCTGGCATTGCACCTTCACCACAACTTGCCAGACATGACGCATTTGCAATTGGCATTTGCCACATTGGGTGGTGGCTTATCGCATGGCACCGCCACGACCATGGCCAGCAAAATTGGTGAGGGCGGGGCCATCAGAAAGGAAGGGAAAATTGTAAAATCCCCGTTGGGTGCCGAAGGGATGATGGTACCCTTTTACAGAGGCGAAGGTAAATCTACCAAAGAAATGTTTGTAATGAATATCCCTTGGGGAGATGTATCAACGGCACATTTTACTACTGGCGTTCCAAACATTAAAACATATACGGGCATCTCTAAAAAAGTATACTATTTGCTGAAATTACAAGTAATGTTTAATTGGTTGCTGCGCACATCCTGGATACGAAACCAACTCAAGAAAAAAATCAAATCGTTGCCGGCTGGACCCTCCGACGAACAAAGGGCGAAAGCCATCGGAATGGTTTGGGGCAAAGCCAGCAATGCTTTTGGTGACTCAATCACAGCAGCGCTTTGTGGCCCCGAAGGCTATACCATCACTGCGCATGCGGCTTTAATCATCACCAAAAAAGTATTGTCAGGAAATTTCAAACCCGGTTATCAAACCCCAGCGGCAGTGTATGGCGAAACACTTATTACAGAAGTGCCTGACATCAGTTTTAAAAAATCAACCAAATCAATATGAAAAAATGTTTGTTATTGTTAGGCATGATAGCCATCACGTCCCTGGCATTTGCGCAAGTAAAACCCGCCTATGTTGTTTTTAATGCAAAGGGCAAAAAAGTATCGCATAAAAAAATGATGCAAATACTAAAGCAGTCAGACGTGTTGTTGTTTGGAGAGTTCCACAATAACCCTATTGTGCACTGGCTGCAATTTGAGATCACCAAAGAGTTAGGCGAAACCCGATCATTGGTATTGGGTGCAGAAATGTTTGAGCAAGATAACCAGCCCGCATTGGATGCTTATCTCCAGGGAAATATTTCTGCCAAAGGATTAGACAGCAGCGCCCGGCTTTGGAACAATTACAAAACAGATTATGCGCCATTGGTGAACTATGCAAAAGCCAAACAACTGAAATTTGCGGCCACCAACGTTCCCCGTAAATATGCCTCAATGGTATCTCGCGGAGGATTCGGCGTGCTGGATACGTTATCTGCTAAAGAAAAATCGTGGATAGCACCATTGCCCATTGCGTATGATTCTACACTACCGGGCTATAAAAATATGCTGGATATGATGCCAGGTCATGCCAATGCGGGCAACTTTCCAAAAGCACAGGCCATCAAAGATGCAACCATGGCACATTTTATATTGAAATATTATACGCCCGGCGCCTTGTTTATCCACTACAACGGCTCTTACCATTCTGATAACTACGAAGGAATTGGCTGGTACCTGAAACAACAACAACCTCAATTGAAGCAGACTACTATTTCTACAGTATTGCAAACCGACCTTAAAAAGCTGCTCGCAGAAAATAAAGGCAAGGCAGATTTTATTATTTGCGTAGATGAAGATATGACCACCACTTATTGATGGGCATAAAAAAGGGCCAGGACAAAAATCCAGCCCCGTCTAAAATCCAATATCCTATGAAAAACCAAGTTTAAAGTAAGACGATTGATTGTCTTCTTAATATTTTAATTGAAATTGCGTCTTGTTCAGTTAACAGATGCTTATTGTTTGCATATTTCGCAATACGAACTACCTAAAAAAGTTAAAACAAAGCAAAAATGATTGATTGTTTAGTTGTTTTCAACGATCAGGCGGTCGATTTCTGCAAAGGTTTGCTCAAAATAAAATGAATATGAAAAAAAAACTATTTACCCGTTTATCAACTCTGCTGATTGTTCTGTACCTGCCTTTGCAATCTATGGCCTGGGGAATGTTGGGTCATCGTATTGTGGGTGAAATTGCCGACCAATACCTTACCAAAAAAGCGAGAAAAGGCATTGCCGCGATTTTAGGAAACGAATCTGTGGCAATGAGCAGCAACTGGGCCGACTTTATAAAATCAGATCCGGCATATAATTATTTATCGAACTGGCATTACATCAACATCGTTTCTGGTAAAACTGAGCAGCAAGTCATTCAACTCTTAGAAGCAGACACCGCTGTGAATGCCTACACCAAAATTATTTTTTTAACCAACGAGTTGAAGAAAAAAGAGGTTCCACAAACAGATAAAATTTTATACCTCCGCATGCTCATTCACCTGGTGGGAGATGTACACCAGCCCCTGCACGTGGGCCGCCCGGAAGATTTAGGAGGAAACAGGATCAAAGTATTGTGGTTCAACGAATCTAAAAACCTGCACCAGGTTTGGGACGATGCATTAATCAGTTCTCAAAAACTGAGTTACACGGAGTATGCCAAGGCCATCAACTTTGTTTCGAAAGCGCAACGCA
Organism: Chitinophagales bacterium; assembly: GCA_038249665.1. Taxonomy (GTDB): domain Bacteria; phylum Bacteroidota; class Bacteroidia; order Chitinophagales; family Chitinophagaceae; genus Ferruginibacter. The sequence continues at coordinate 63,519 of JBBSDF010000013.1, read as the reverse complement.
AAGATCTTCAGCAACAGCGCCCGTCTTTCTGGCTCTATGATTCTTACCTCATTGCGGAGAAAATTTATGCCGACGTAAAAGCCCCCGATGAAAAATTAGGGTATGAGTACAATTTCAAATACAAGGCCATAGCAGAAGAGCAAATGCTCAAAGGAGGGGTAAGGCTCGCAGGGTTGTTAAATGAAATATTCGGATAATAAAAGGTGATTGGTTACTGTGGCAATACCGGACCGTAACGCAGCTTTTTTTCTCTACTGAATTGTTTAGGGTATAAAATATCATGTGCGGTTTCATACCCTTCGTCAGCAATCTGATCGAGGTTTACTTTTTTAGATTTTTTAGTGCCCACAATTAAAGCAATGCCCAAGGCAGTGAGGGCGGCTATGCCCAACATGGTTTTAGTAGTAATTTTCATAATCCTGTTTTATAGGTTGTTTTCAATTATGATGCCAGTCTGGGTACAATTTCACATAAAATAGATCATGACATTTTATTAACAATAAGACCTCTATTTCATTGGATATGTTGCACGTATGTTGAAAATATTTCCCAAACGATGCTAAGCGGGATAATGTTGTTAGCTAAAAAAAATACAAAATTCGGGATGGAGACAGCTGCCGGTTTCCCGGAGGGCCGTCTGTTATTGTTTAGAACCCTGAACGCTGCATAAAAAACGTGCTAAAAGCGCTGAATAACACATAAATATTTATTTATTAAAGTCAATCTATTTAATTTAGAGCATGAGAAAAATTTTCCTGGTACATTGCTTTACTCTTTTGATATTAACTGCCCAGGCGCAACCCCTGAGTTACTATCTTCCAGAAGGAGTACGGTACAATACTGCCATTCCCACCCCCGCTAGTATTATACATCATGAAGTAGGCGAATGGCATATTACGCACGACAGGCTAGTGAACTACATGCAGGCCATTGCAAACTCGGCACCCGACAGGGTGAAAATAGAAACCATGGGATACACTTATGAGCAACGGCCGCAAGTATTACTCACCATTACTTCCAAGGAAAATCACAGCAGGCTGGAGCAAATTCGCCAACAGCATTTGCAATTATCAGATCCAGGCAAATCTGCTAATGTAGACATCAGCAAAATGCCCATCGTTGTCTACATCGGCCATTCCATACACGGCAATGAACCCAGCGGGAGCAATGCCGCATTGGTAACGGCTTACCACTTAGCAGCGGCAGAAGGCTCCGCTATTGAAGAACTCTTGAGTAATACGGTGATTTTATTCGACCCTTCTTTTAATCCGGATGGACTGCAACGTTTTTCTACCTGGGCCAACCAGCATAAAAGTAAAAATCTGGTAACAGACCCATCTAGCAGAGAGTTCAATGAAGTGTGGCCCGGCGGGCGTTTCAATCATTATTGGTTTGATTTGAACCGCGATTGGCTACCAGGCGTACATCCAGAAAGCAGGAACCGAATTAGTGTATATCACAAATGGAAACCCAATATATTAACCGACCACCACGAACAGGGCAGCAATGCGAGTTTCTTTTTTCAACCTGGCGTTCCGTCAAGAGTTAACCCACTCACCCCTGCGAAAAACATCGAACTAACGGAGAAGCTTGGACGCTACCACGCCAAACAATTAGATAAAATTGGATCCTTGTATTTTACCAAAGAAAACTATGATGACTTTTACTACGGGAAGGGATCTACCTTCCCTGATATCAACGGTGCAGTTGGGATTTTATTTGAGCAAGCTTCAAGCAGAGGGCATGCACAAGAAACTTCCAACGGTATACTTCGTTTTCCTGCTACCATCAAAAACCAGTTTGTAACCGCCCTTTCTACGCTCGAAGGGGCCCTGGCACTGAGGACTTCTTTCCTTTCTTTCCAAAGAGATTTTTATAAGCAGTCAACGAACGCTACGGGCGGATATGTTTTCGGCGATAAAAATGATCGGGCCAAAACGGGTCTTTTTATTGAAATGATAATGCGCCATGGTATTGAGGTAAAGGAATACAACGGGCCAACCGAAGCCGACTTCGAAAAGGGAGCTGCCTATACCGTTGCCTTAAATCAACCCCAGCAAGTACTGATCAAAGCCATCTTCGACAAACAACTAACGTTTACGGATAGCCTATTTTATGATATTTCGAGTTGGACCATGCCATTGGCTTTTGGGATTCCCTGCAAACAAATCAGCACTTTAAATGCCGGCAATTTGTTAACCGAAGCCCCGGCATTAAAAGGAGAAGTTAATGGAGGGAAATCGGAATACGCTTACTTGATGGAATGGGATGAGTTTTATGCACCAAAGGCTTTGTATGAAATGCAACAACAGGGATTGATCACAAAAGTGGCCACCAATAAAACCAATATCAAAACAGCATCCGGCGAAACCAAACTATTTGATTATGGCTCTATTCTGATTCCGGTAAAAATGCAATCCATTTCTTCCGATGCCCTCTATCTACAATTGCAAATGGTTGCACAAAAAAACGGGTTAACATGCTATGCGATGCCGAGTGGATCAGCAGTTATCGGCAGCGACCTGGGCAGTAGTAAATTTGTTTCGTTAAAGCAACCTGCCGTGGCAATGCTGGTGGGTACCGGTGTTTCTGCATTGGATGCCGGGGAAGTATGGCACTTGCTCGACCAACGAATGAATATTCCGTCCTCCCATTTAGATGCAGCAGCTTTTAATCGGGCAGATATATCTAAGTACAATTGCATCATTATGGTTTCTGGAAATTATGGAGAACTCAACAAAGACAAGCTGAAGACTTGGGTACAATCAGGTGGTGTACTTATACTCGAAGAAGATGCAGTGGTTTGGGGTTCGCAAAACGGCATTGCTTCGGTAACGGTTAAAAAAGCAAAGAATCCGGCAGACAGTACAGCTCGAATTGCATATGTACAAAGAGAACAAATAGAAGGGGCGCAACAAATGAACGGAGCCATATTTGCAGCAGAAGCAGACCTTACCCATCCGTTGGCGTATGGGTACAACCAAACAACCGTATCCATGTTTAAAGGCAACAAAGTGTTTTTAGAAAAAAGTAAAAATCCTTACGCTTCTCCTTTTCAGTATGGTGCCAATCCTTTGCAAAGCGGTTATATCAGCAAGGAAAATTCAGTAGCAATAAAAAATAGCGCAGCCGTCATTGTAAATGCTTTGGGGGCGGGCAGGGTGATCAGCATTGCCGACAACCCGAACATGCGTGGCTTTTGGTTAGGAGGCACAAAGTTGCTGATGAATGCCTTGTTTTTTGGAAACATCATTGATGCGGCCAGTGCCAGAACAGAAGAATAACAAACCATTACCCACTGATGACACCATGCTGAAAGCTGTTATTGTAGATGATGAACCCAACTGTAGCAAAACACTCGAGTTGTTGCTAGGGGAGTTTTGTGTCGAAGAAATTGAATTGCTGCGGTCCTTCAATCAGCCACAACAAGCATTGGCATTTTTGAAAGAAGTGAAAATCGACTTGTTGTTTCTGGATATTGATATGCCACAGCTCAATGGATTTCAGCTGCTCGATCTGCTCCAACCAGTGAAGTTTCATATTATTTTTACCACAGCCTACGATCATTATGCTATTCGGGCTTTTAAATACAGTGCTTATGATTACCTGCTGAAGCCCATTGATGAAACGGAGTTGACTGCCGCCGTCAACAAATTGTCAAAACAACATTCACCAATCGATAACCGGCATGCCGAACATTTGCTGCGGCTTTATAAAGATCCACAAACCGTAGCTCCTCAAAGAATAGCATTGCCCACCACAGACGGATTTGAGTTTATAGAAACGGCCGATATCATTCGCTGCGAATCAGATAGCAATTACACACGTTTTTATTTCTCTAACACACAACCACCGATGCTGGTGTGTCGAACGCTCAAAGACATAGAAACCATTTTAGGCAACAGTGGTTTCCTACGCGTGCACAACTCGCACCTCATCAATAAAAAGAAGGTTAAAAAATACGTGAAAACGGATGGGGGCTATATTTTAATGGTGGATGCCTCCCAAATTCCAGTGGCCAGAAGTAAGAAAGCCACCATCATGAACGACCTGTTGCAGTAAATCCCCAACCACTCATTCAAAACACCTAATAAGCAAGCAAAGCAAACACCTGCTCAATTCCCTCAGAGGCACACTCACATATAAGTAGTTTTATGAATGCTAAATTTAAAATTCATGAAATATTTGTTATTGCTTGCATACGGGTTTGCGAGCTTTCAAACCAATGCCCAAATTATTAATGTAAAGGAAACGGCCGAACAAAAAACACAAAACCGGGCTAACAATAAAGTAGATCATACCGTTGATAAAGGTCTCGATAAAGTTGAGGAAGGCATTGGGAACCTATTTAAAAAGAAGAAGAAAAAAACGGGTGACGCAGGAGAGGCAACCGAAGAAAAAGCAACCAATGCAGCTGATAAAACAGGAGCGGATTCCAAATCCGGTTCGGGAAAACCAAGCTTCACCACTTATTCTAAATTTGATTTTATATCGGGCGAAAAAGTGTTGTACTATGATATTTTTGAAAAAAGCGAAATCGGTGATTTTCCCGCGGGTTGGAATACCAACTCTAGTGCAGAAGTAGTGAAGCTGGATGGATTGCCCGGCAAATGGCTTTCGATGACTAAAGATGGGTATTTCCAGCCGGAAATGGTGACCAATATGCCCGATAATTTTACCCTGGAGTTTGATGTGTTTAATCGGTACAAAAGTTCCAATATTCTTGCTTACCATTTTATTATCGGCAAAAGCAATAACCTTAGAGGCGATATTGGAGAAGATCTGAGATCGGAAGCAGCCTTTGCATTTTCTTGGTATGGGTGCTCAGGAAGCATGGGGTACGAAGTAACAGAAAAGGGGGAGAGCATGGGAGAAAACTCAGGCCTTACTTCGAAAAACTTAATCTGTAATGGAGATGATTTTCAAGAACCTGGCATAGCGAAATTTTCACTTTGGAGGCAAAAAAACCGCTTAAGAATTTACATCAATGAAGAAAAAGTATTGGATGTTCCACAGGCATTCAACAGCAACATACTATACAATGTTTTTAAATGGAAGGCCAGCAAAATGAACTTCTCAAATGGTCGTCAATACGACGACGTGTTCATGGTGGCCAACATTAAATATGCCGTTGGCGCTCCTGATACCCGCAATAAACTCATTGCCGAAGGGAAGTTTTCTACCACTGGTATTCTATTCGACGTGAACTCCGATAAAATCGATCCATCCTCTTATGGCACGATCAAAACAATAGCGGATGTACTCAAAGAAAATGCTACTGTATCCGTAAAAATTGTAGGACATACAGACAGCGATGGAGACGATAAAAGCAATCTGCTATTATCTCAAAAGAGAGCTGCCGCAGTCAAACAATCATTAACCAGCAATTTCGGAATAGATGAAAGCCGGATGCGAACAGACGGCAAGGGGGAATCAGAACCAGCAGTTCCTAACACAACAACTGAAGGCAAAGCCAATAACAGAAGAGTAGAATTTATAAAATTATAAAAATATAAAAATGAAAAAAATAATCAGCATTATAGTAGGTATGGCCGTATTACAGGCAGGGGCGCAAAATGTGGGTATCGGTACAAACCAACCCAAGGCTCGTTTACACGTAGCCGATAGTAGTGTATTATTTACGGGTCCAGATGTTCTTCCATCAAATCCAGCTCCTCCTCCTATGCAAGGCCCGGGCAGACGACTGATGTGGTATGCCGACAAAGCGGCTTTTAGGCTCGGTAGTGTATTCGACAACAATTGGGATAAAGACAGCATTGGAACAGGATCTATAGTTTTTGGTAATGGCGGCAAAGCAGATGGTAATTTTGCTATGGCCATTGGTAGTCAATCAATCGTTAAAAGCACCTTGGGTATTAGCATCGGACTTGCAAACTTCATAGACACTGGTGCAAACTTTTCGATGAGTATGGGTAATAGCAATCAAATAAAAGGAAGTCAGTCATTTGCCTTCGGGAATACTAATTTAATGGATACAGCAGCAGATTTTTCGATAAGTATGGGTAATAGCAATCTAATAGAAGGAAGAAATTCATTTGCCATCGGCAACTTCAATAGAACAGGAGCAAATTTTGCACAAGCATATGGTAGTTCAAATATATTATTTGGTCGCAGCAGTGTGGCATTGGGGAATGGCTTAACCATGCCTGCATTTAGAGGCGTGTCAATTGGTTCGTTCAACAGCTTTTTCCAGCAAGAGGGTGGTACTATTTGGTTCGACCAAGATCCTTTGTTAGTAGTAGGAAATGGAAGAGATGATGCCAATAGATCTACCGCAATCACTGTCTTGAAAAATGGTAATACCGGAATAGGAAAAACTATGCCTACAGCCAAACTGGATGTGTTACAAAATGCAGAGTTTACACCCGCTATTTATGCTTTAAGCAGCCCTACAAATCCAGAGTCGGTAGGAAATGCTATAACAGCCACCATTACTTCAAATTTCGGTTCAGCCGTGTATGCTTATGCCCCTACTTCCGGTAATGTAGCTAATGTAGATGGAAATGGTGGGTACGGATATATTGCACAGGTGGGCGATGGCAAAAATGGGATGGGTACATTTAGTACCAACGGAGTTTCTCTAAGGGCTGTTACGCAATCTGGTACTGCTCTTTCAGTAAACGGTGGTAGTGGTTTTGCATTGAATTCATTAGGTAACATCAGATTTTCCGGATTGGGAGAGGCAGATGGCAAAGTTTTAGTAAGCAGTTTTTTAGGTAATGCCACTTGGCAAAACCCACCAAAAATCACCCTTAATCAACCATCAGCTACAGGCCAATCGGCAGTAGAATTTCGAAACCAAGGTGGCTATGTTGGTAGCTTTGGATGGAGCCAAGCCAGTACCCGCTATTTTTTGTATGACGGTAATACAAACACCAATCCTTTGGTCATCAAAGATGGCCGGGTAGGTTTAGGAGATCGAAATCCCATCACCAATATGCTTGAAGTAAATGGTAACGCCAGTAAAAGCAGTGCCGGTAGTTGGCTCGGCAATAGCGATGCCCGTCTAAAAAAGAACATGGTGCCCATTCGTTCTGCATTGGAGCAATTGCTGCAATTAAAAGGAATTACCTACGAATGGAACGATAACAGTACTGGTTATACGAGGCCTGCCGGAAAGCAATTTGGCTTTACGGCTCAGAACGTACAGAAAGTATTTCCAACAATGGTGAGCAGCGATGCCCAAGGTTATCTTCAAACGGCTTACGGCACTTACGACCCATTGATTGTAGAAGCCATTCGGGAGTTGAAGAATGAAAACGAATGGTTAAAAAAAGAAATAGAAGCCATCAAAGCTTTGTTATTGAAAAAATAATTTCCCACGAAAACACAAGCAGGTATTGAGATTATAAAAACGGATGCTAGTTTTTTAATGTAGAAGCCTTAATTTTCATTTCCCGTTTGGTTTACTACATGCGGGTATTATTTTCTAAATAAAAATGATCAACAAAACAATTCTATGTTGCTGTTTTTGTTGCTACTGCATGTTGGCAGCAGCACAGCAAGCGAGTAATGTTTTTTTTAATTGGAATGTCAGCAACAGCAATTACCCCGAATATTGGATGGCCGAACAAATTGCCCAGGAAAACAACGGCATCATCTGGTTGGGTGGAAGAGGCGGTTTGGTTAGATTCGATGGTTATCATTTTCAGCCCATCACAGCAGATATAAACGATAGTACAACCATCCCAAGTAATTATATTTCGTCGATACTGATCGATGAAAATATGCTTTACGGAGGAACCTTTTCTAATGGTTTTTTTGTGATGAACCTCAAAACACTAAAAGCAACGCCTATTCCGCTGCTAGGCACTGCTACAGGATCAAAATTTACCGCTTTCGTCATTGCACAAAATGGAAAAGATAGTTTGTGGATTGCATGCAGCAAGCAACACCTGATTAATGTTGATAAAAAAACGTTTAAACAACGTAAAAACTTTGCACTCAAACCCGCAGTGGGTAGTATTGCAGACGCTGGTACCATTTTCGAAATTATAGTTACGAAGCATTTGAATAACAAGCTATGGTTACTCACTAACAAAAGCGTATTGCTCACTAATGCAATTACGGGGGAATATATGAGTTATACATTTGCAGGTAAAGATAAAAAAGGAGCCGACCTTGCCCTCGAAAATCCCACAAGCATCATCGAAGAATCCGATTCTACAGCTTTGATTGGTTTTTTTAACCGGGGTATCGTTCAATGGAACTTTAAAAGAAACACGTATAAGCATTTTTTGTACCCGGTGAATGCTCCCCAACTAACCAACAATATCATCAACAAGATGATCCCAAAACCAGCCGATGAATATTTTGTAGCCAGTACGGACAGCGGCCTGTATGTATTCAACAGTCAGAAGGGAATATTTACAAGAGATGCTCCCAGCAATCTTTCTACCCACAATGTGTTTAGAGAATCAACGAGAAGTTTAATGAAAGACAAACACGGTGGCATTTGGGCCACGATGGTTGGTGGCATCAGCTATTGGCATCCCGCCTATCAAGGCGTACAAAAAATAATGCCCCCTCCCAACTTAAGGATGGCAGCCGCATCTTCTGTGCAACATTACAACAATGAAATAGTTGTAACAAGGCGAGACGTGAATGCACCCGTAGCAGTATATAACCTCGTTGATCAATCATGGTTTACTGCTCCCATCTCATATTTTAAAGAAGACTATACGAGAATTAAACTTCCTTTTCGTAAGACCTTTATTTACCAAACCATCAACGGCCACTGGGCTCAGTACCAGCCTGATACTAAACAAATAGTTCCTTTTCAGGATCCTGCACTGCTATTGGGCACAATAGAAGGAATAGGCGGAATAGATGAAAATGACAACTATGTTGTTTACAGTTCCAGAAATGGGGTGTACATCCAGGATAAAAAAAATCGCCAAACAATTCACCACAAAAGTTCAGAACAGAAAGACAGTCTTCATGTACAATGGAGTAGAATTATAAAGCTGGATCAGCATCAACAAGTATGGATTGCCTCTACTTTTGGATTAAGTGTATATGATTTGCTATCGAAAAAATTTCAGGAAATATCCTTCAGAACAAATCCGGGGTGGCAAGGGTTGCGGATCGTTTCAGATATGCAGCTGGCCAAAAATGGATGGCTCTATGTAGCTACACAAGATGACGGCATTTTTGTGTTTGATACCAAAAGCAGGCAACTAACAACACAATACACCCGTTTTAAATTGTTGGATGAAAAGCACGTACACTCTATTTTACTGGATAGTGCAGAAAATTATTTATGGGTGGGCACCCATAGTGGTGTTACCGCCATCGATCTGAGAACACAACAGGCCAGAAGATGGGATAAACACAATAGTGGATTAAGATTCGAAGATGGTTTTTTTGGCATGACCCTACTCAACAACAACGAAGTGTATTGTAGCGATTCTAATTTATATCATTTTAAATTAAATGACGTTTCAACCATACCTATCTCTCCCTTTATAAGTGGGTATAAGGTTGATAAACATTATTTAAATGGTGCTTCTGTCATAGAAATTGATAAAGAGATCAACTATATAGAATTGTTCGTAAGCACCGGATTTTTTGCCGATGTAAGGCATACCGTTATTGAATACAGTTTAGACAATAAAATTTGGAATATGGTCGAAAATGGTAAAATTGCTATTCCATCTTTAAAAAATGGCAAAACAACCATTCACCTAAAAGCTACACTTCAAGGTGTTTTATACGGTTGTGGCGAAAGTAGTTTTGTAATAAAAAGAGGATATTTTTTTTACCAAACCTGGTGGTTCATGGCATTGTGTTTTATTGTCATCGCATTTTTAATATTTGCATTTACAAAAATCCGGATACAGCAAGTAAGAAAGCAAGAGCAGGAAAAAGCCTTACTTAGCAATAAAATCAACGAACTCGAAATTGCTTCTCTCCGTAGCCAAATGAATCCTCATTTTATTTTTAATACCCTTAGCTCCCTTCGATATTTAGTGATGACAGGCGATAACAAAAAGGCTTCCGGCTTTATTGTGAAATTGTCGAAATTACTTCGGATGATCCTCAATCACTCCAGAGAAGAAACTGTTTTGTTACAAGACGAACTGGATGCACTACAATTGTATATAGAAATAGAATCTCTCCGTTTTGAGAATGGATTCTCCTACAAAATAGTTACCGATGAAAACATCGACCTGTTCGATGTGCGCATACCGCCCTTATTGCTGCAACCCTATGTTGAAAATGCCATTAAGCACGGGTTAGTCAACAGCTATTTAGATGAAAAATGGGTAACCGTTACCGTGAGTAATAAAGGGGGCGATCAATTGCTATTTTCTATTGCCGACAATGGAATCGGACGTAAAAATGCACAAACATTGCATGCCAGCCAGCACCACCTCTCCGTAGGAACAGCTATTACCGAACAACGTATCCAATTGTTTAACAAAATAGGTATTGCAAAGATCACACTCACCGTTTCAGAACTGTATGAAAACGAACAACATCCGGGCACATTGGTACAAATTTTATACAGTTCCCCAAATGGTTCCATTGACACACCCTAGCGGGTTTGAATGATTGAAGATATTTTTGTAGCAGAAGAAACCGGATTGACTGCAAAGTTTTTTAAATATACCTCCATGTACGTAACTCCGTGCGACGTATCCCGCTGATAAATTTTGATGTCATTAATAGTTCAGCGTTATGCCTGCACCCAGACCCATGTCGCTGTCATAGTGTGTAGAGAACGAAAAGTTTTTGCTAACAATATATTTAAACCCTGCCATGTATTCTTTGTCGGTGTTGAGCATAAAGTTCATTCGTAAACGTTTGGTTAGAGGAATATCATCTCTCATCAATTGCATCCTCACATTTCCGTCGTGGTAAATTTCTGTTTGTAAAACAACAAGCATCGGTAAAGTGTACGACGCACCTAAACTAAATTGTCGCCTGTTATTTTTAGTATTGGTTTGTCCAAATAAGTTTTTTTCGCCTTTCACTATTCCCATTGCATCTTTTTCCATTTTCCTATATCGCCAGTCAAAACCTATAAAAGGCATCAGCCATTGCATTTTTCCAATATACCTTCCAATATGAGTTTCAGTTTCTTGCCCATCAAGAGCGGTGTAACCCAGTCGCCATTCTGTACCAATGCTCCAGCGGGTATTTTGCAACATGGCAAAACCATCATTTCCATTCGTAGCAAAATCGTTTTCTGCCATCAAATGAAATTTTCTATCATCGGCAAATAATTGGCGTTGAGCTAATTTCGGATTTGGTATCAGCGGGTTAGCTGCTTGGTTCTCATAACTAAAAACCCTGCCCATCCCACTCATCATATGGTATAAAACATGACAATGAAAAAACCAGTCACCCTCAGCATTTGCATTAAAAACCAATGTGTCGGTTTCCATAGGCATAATATCTACCACGTTTTTTAATGGTGCAAAGTCGCCTTGTCCATTTAATAAGCGAAAGTCGTGTCCGTGCAAATGCATCGGATGACGCATCATAGAGCCATTGTACAATACAATTCTTACGTTCTCGCCCTTTTTTATAAGTATTTTATCGGCTTCTGAAATTACTTTGTTATTCAAACTCCATACATAACGGTTCATGTTTCCGCTCAATTCAAATCTCAATTCCTTTACTGGTGCATCTTTAGGAAGATTCGTTTTTGTGGGAGATTGCAACATAGCATAGTTCAGCGTCGTAATATCTGAAAGTTTGTTGCTGTTGTAATGATCTTCCGTCATATTCATATCATCCATGTTGTGAGCAGGTTTCTTTTTTTTATCGCCTGTTATTTCAGGATACATGACCACGTTCATATCCATTTGGTTTAGACTCATCTTCATTCCCATATCGTTTAGGTCTCCGTTCATTGTCATCATGCCATTCATCATCTTCATACCTTCAAAATATTTTAATCTTGGCAATGGCATTACCAATTGTTTAATACCATTACCAATATAATAGGAGGCTGAATTGGTTCGATCTTCGGTGGTGACTAAAAATTCAAAAGCGGTATTTTCCGCCGGGATGGTAACCACTACATCGTAGGTTTCGGATACCGCAATCAATAATCGGTCAACTTCTATCGGCACAACATCATTGCCATCGTTGGCCACAACTGTTATTTTACCACCTGCATAAGTAAGCCAAAAATAAGAGGATGCCCCGCCATTAGAAATGCGGAGCCTTACTTTGTCTCCTGCCTTCAGTTGCTTTCCGTCAATGCCGTTGACATCAGTATTTGAACGGCCATTGATTAAAATATTGTCATAATAAATATCACTCACGTCCATTGCCAACATTCGCTTCCATTCGTTTTTAATTTTTGTTTTAAAATGCCCTGCGTCTATGGCTTCACCATAGCTTTGCACTGTGTTTTTTTTGATGGCAAACCAATCAGAAGCGTTGTGCAACATACGGTGTACATTTTCTGGTTTATAATCTGTCCACTCGCTTAATACAATTGGTATGGCAGGTAAATCATCAATGCCTTTTCTAAAGGTGGGATCGGTTTGTTTTTTAAGCATTACAAAGTTTCCGTACATCCCTATCTGTTCCTGCAAGCCACTGTGACTATGGTACCAATGTGTACCATTTTGAATAATCGGAAAACGATACCTATGTGTTGTATTGGGCTCGATGGGCATTTGCGTAAGATTGGGAACCCCATCTTCTTTATTGGGTAGCATGAGTCCGTGCCAGTGCAACGAAGTTGTTTCATTCAAAAGATTGTGTACGTAGATTTCTGCTGTATCTCCTTCCGTAAATGTAAGCGTGGGCATTGGAATTTGGCCATTCACGGCAATGGCTCTTTTTGCTTTTCCTGTAAAGTTTACCATGGTATCTTTTACATACAAATCGTACCGAACAACTCTTTGAGCAAATGAATTAGACAATAGTAAAGTAGCCAATACCGTTATCGGCAACAGCTTTTTACAAATAATTTTTCGTAAACACATCGTAAAAATCTTTTTATTGATGAAACAATTTTCATTTTTTTGCATTTGACAGGCGTGCGTGTATAACTGCAATGCTGATCTTTAATATTGTTAAAATCTGATCCGGAGTTGCCCTCCCATAAATGTTTCCACCCTACTCAAGCTATAGACCTATATAGGAATAAACCAATCCTTATTTTGCTTTTTTTCTTTTATCTTTTTGCTGTGTTAGCGATTTATAATGAGGGCGTAAGTATCTAAGGCACGGCCAACGTGGTAGAGAAGGCTTATTCAATTGTTTCTACTGTTTTACCACAACTTAACATCATAGAACCGTAATAAGGATTTCTGATGGTACTTTCTTTGCTCAACCAATTGGCCCCTTTGCCGTCATTTGCCATTGGGCAAAATTGATAGTAAATCGTTTCTGTAGGTTTTACCGCTTTTATCAACGCATACATATTTGTTGAAAGGCCCATAAAGTTTTCTCTCTGACGGACTATGTCTTTTGTTTCGTTTATTTGTTCAGCGTCTTTTTTTAAGTTATTTAAAACCTTCATCCAAACATTGTGTACGTTCATATCCAATTTGTCCATTTTAACGGTATTGATGGCCATTTGTAAATCTTTCGCTTTAGCAGATGCTGCGTTCCCATCAGTTTTTACCAGCGCATCCTTTAATGCGAAGTAGCTGTTAAATACTACTTCTAGCTGATTGGTTTCTTGCGAAGCGATGTCGTTCGTTCCATCTTGCTGGTGGTTTACATGATTTAGCGTGGGCGTCAATGCGTCTATGCCAGGTTGTGATACCGTAGCCGATTTATTTTCTCTGTTATACTTACAGCAACCTGGCAATTTATTATAGGCTTCATCAGGTGCCAGAAAATTTTGGTTGTCATAGCCCGCAAGGGCAATATTTTTTAGAACCGCGTCAATAGTTGTCTTTTTACTATCGTAGGTAATGGTGGCTATTTTGGTTTCTTCGTTCCAATCGGCTTTTGATATTTTTTTTTGGTCCGCTGCTTTTTCAATGCTAGTTTCACACATTTCACAATTGCCAAACACTTTTATCATTTCTGTTTTAGCGTTGTTTATTTGGGATTGGCAAATATTTACTGCGAATAAAAGAATTGCGCCTACTAATAGGATTGATTTTAAAAAGGATTTGCCATTTAATTTTTGTTTTTCTGAAAATGATTTCATGTTATTCTTTTTAAATTATGAAGTGAATATTCTGAAGATACCAAACACCAACTCCCGTTAATTTAGACATGCGTGAATTTATTTTAGATAAATACTATCTGATCTTTGGCAGTCAGATGGCTTGCATTCTAAAAATAAATATTAGACGGTTTCTCACTTTTGTATGCGGTCACGGGCGCCAAAAAAACTGAGCAGGCTGGTACTTCCCCCCAGTTTGGGTAATTTATTTTACATGGCATTTTTACACACTTCCACACATTTCCTACACGCTACAGCACATGATTTGCAGTGTTCATGTTTGTCGGCGTGTTTTTCACATTCTTCTGCACAAGCCGTGCATATTTCAATACATTCGTCCATCATGTGCATACCGTGCGCAGAGTTACGGGATAATAGCGTTGTTGTTGCAGTGCAAATGGTAGCACAATCCATGTCTAACTTGATACAGTTAACCATCATTTTAACATGGTCTTCATCCAAACATGCGGTAGAACAATTGTTGCATTCGGCAGCACAGTTGTTGAGTGCTTGAATGAGTGCCTGATATTTATTCATGATATATTTTTTTAATTGTTACTGAAAAAATCGTGCCGAGTATATAACTACATCATCACTATCATGATCGTACTCATGCCAATCATCAAAGCGTCTTCTATGATGGTAACCGTACTCATGGGAAGGTTAAAAACAGCTCCCAAACAAGCGCATTTTATAGCACGCTTATTCATTACACTTTGTAATACACCAATTATACTGACTCCCATCACCACCACTGTAATGATATTGGTGGCAAGTGGTTGAAAATTCATAGCAAAGGCAATGCCTAAACCCAATTCAATAAATGCATAAACATAACCCCAACCGCTCCACTTTTTTGCTACTACATCGTACATGGCATAGCTTTCTGCAAACCCTTTCAGGTCAAGTATTTTGAAGAAAGAGAATGTTAAAAAGAAACCCGCCATAAAAACCCTCATGGCTTCCATTGTTCTAAATTCATTTGCACTATATGCCACGATGATGGAGATAGCGCTGATATAGGCAAAAATTAATAAGATGGGTTTGTAAGTTGTCAACCAGGAGGCAGTGGGTGCATCATCAAGTGTTGAAGTAACAACAATTGGTTCGGTTTCGAATAATTGGTATTGCGGATAATCTTTAAAAGCTTCCTTTAAAGTATTTGTTTGGATGTGTTGATCCATTTCAATAGTGGCTACCCCTGCTGACAGGTCTATGGTTACATTTTTTACATTCGTAACTTTTGATAATAAAGCTTGCACTTTCGACTGGCAGCCAGTACAAGTCATCCCGGTTACTTTATAGGCATGTGTCATCTTTTTGACACAAAGGTAATCTGAGTGTTTGAAGTTACTGTTGTGGAATTTTGTATTAGAGTTGTAACATTTACAGTTCTTCTATGTTTTTACGTTTATACTCTTTTAATGATTTATAATAACCCGGTGTAAAGCCTGTTATTTTTTTGAATTGATTGGATAAATAAGCAACACTGCTATATCCTAACTGTTCGGCAATTTCTGTCAAACTCAATTCGTTATAAACTATTAACTCTTTTACCCGTTCTATGCGTTGAGCAATAAAGTATTTTTCTATAGTGGTGCCTTCTACCTCTGAGAAAAGATTGCTTAAATAATGATAGTCCTGGTGTAAGTGCGATGTAATAAAAGTAGAAAGGTTTGTCTTTAATTCAAGGTCAGAATGGTGGACTAATTTTACGATAACATTTTTTATTTTTTCAATGGTTTTGCTTTTTTTATCTCCGAGGATCTCAAAGCCTAATAATTTTAAGGAGCTGTTTATATTCGATTGTTGTGCTTTTGACAATTCTTCCTCCATTTCCACTTCGCCCAAATTGACAGATAAAGGACGCAGCCCATTATTTTCCAATACGGCTTTTACTACCATTTTGCATCTATTGCAAACCATGTTCTTGATGTATAGTTTCATCTTCTTAGTCAAATATTTTAAGATTTTTAAAATTACCGAAAGTTGGTGGTAATGTGTGCAATGAAGGGCCTCCCGTTTGGGTGCAAACAAGTCTCTTTATTTTATTCAGCAACGTGCAATTCCATTCATAGTCCTCAACAAACAGCTTTCCTGAGCAATTGTATAAACTTTGTGTCTTTTCCTTGATGTTTCCTTTCGTACGACTCAACAGTTTTGAATAATTAAAGATATTTTTGCAGCAAAAGAAACAGGATTGAGCACAAAGTTATTTTTAATTACACCTCCGTTTACGCAACTCAATACGCCGTATCCCGCCACCGCATACATCAAGGGATTTTTAAATACCCGCAATATTGTTTCTTTTCAGGCCGACTTAGGCATAGAAACTACCTTGGCCTTGTTTAGCAAAGAAGGACTTCGCCGTTTATTTAAAACAATTGACCAGCATCCAAAAGAACTATCGGCCAATGCTACCAGAATGATATTACTGCAAGACGATTATCTGCAAACCATCGATGAAGCCATTGCTTTTTTGCAAGGTAAAAAACCAACACTGGCCCATTTTATTTGCAAAAGAAATTTATTGCCCGAGGCCAGTCGCTTTGCTCAATTAGACGATATGGAATGGGCATTTGGTAGCATGGGTGTGCAAGACAAAGCCAAATACATTGCGACCATGTACCTTGAAGACCTGAGCGATCTGATCATGGAAACCGTTGATGCTCATTTTGGGTTTAGCAGGTACGCAGAACGACTGGGGAGAAGCGCCAATAGTTTCGACGAATTGTATGCATCACTTCAACAACCCTATACCTACATAGATGAAATCTTGATCAACATCTTCCAAAAAAAGATGGAAGAAATTCAACCAGAAATGTTGGCGATCTCTGTGCCCTTTCCGGGCAATTTATATACTTCGTTGCGTTGCGGGCAATACATCAAACAACGGTATCCCCACGTGAAAGTGTTGATGGGCGGAGGCTTTGCCAATACGGAGTTACGGTCATTATCGGACCCCAGGGTGTTTGAATTTTATGATTTCATTACATTGGATGACGGAGAAGCCCCACTCGAAAATTTGATCGGATACATTGATGGCCACAAAACAGTGAACGACCTTAAAAGAACTTTTTTACTGGAAGACGGAAAGGTGGTGTACAAAAACAACAAAACGATCAAAGATTACAAACAAGGGGAAGTGGGCACTCCAGATTACAGCGATTTTTTGCTTGATCAATATATTTCTGCCATCGAAGTAGCTAATCCCATGCACCGCTTATGGAGCGATGGCAGGTGGAACAAACTAACGATGGCCCATGGTTGTTACTGGGGTAAATGTACTTTCTGCGACGTTTCTCTAGACTATATCCAGTTGTATGAACCTGTTGCTGCGTCGTTGATTTGTGACAGAATGGAAGAACTGGTGGCGCAAACCGGCGAAAATGGTTTTCACTTTGTAGATGAAGCGGCCCCACCAGCTTTGATGCGCGCTGTATCTTTAGAAATTATTCGCAGAAAACTAGTGGTGAGTTGGTGGGCCAATATTAGGTTTGAAAAAAGTTTTACCAGAGATCTTTGCATGCTTTTAAAAGCGGCAGGTTGCATCGCTGTCAGTGGCGGTTTAGAAGTGGCTTCCGATCGGTTGCTGGAGCTCATACAAAAAGGGATCACCGTAGCACAGGTGGCGAGGGTGAACAAACATTTTACCGAAGCCGGCATTATGGTGCACGCATACTTGATGTACGGATTTCCTACGCAAACTGCACAGGAAACCATCGACTCTTTGGATATGGTGCGGCAACTCTTCAAAGCGGGTGTTTTGCAATCTGCTTTCTGGCACCAGTTTGCGATGACGGCTCACAGTCCAGTAGGATTGAACCCGGAGAAATACAAAGTCACGAAAGACACGGATGTCATCGGCACATTTGCCAACAACGATATTGTGCACCACGACCCTACTGGTGCAGACCATGATGCTTTTGGATACGGATTAAAAAAATCACTGTTCAATTATATGCACCATATTGGTTTGGAAGAACCATTGCACAAATGGTTCGATTTTAAAATTCCTAAAACATCGGTTGATCCACAGTTCATAGAAAAGGCGTTGAATGGTGATGAGTTGCCCTCTTCAAAGCCTAATAGCAAAGTAGTTTGGATGGGCAAAAAGCCACGCGCTGAATTTTTTACCCAGTCTAAAAAAGGAATGCAAAGAGAAATGGCCACACTGAATTTTACCACCAAAACCAACAGCTACAGCATTCAAGTGTTGCGCTCACACGCCGAATGGCTCATGCCTATGCTGGAAAAAATGCGCATCGATCAGCCACTTACGCTAACTTTAAAAGAAGTGATGGACAGTTATGAAGCAGCCGGATTAGAAGATTTCGAATTGTTTTGGGACAACAAGCCGATGAACGGAATGTCAAAAATGGGGTTGCTAAAAATTTAAAGCAGCACAGGCTGACAACAAAGTTTTATTCAAACATTTTTAATCCGAAGTGGCCAATCGCTGTAAATGCTGCACACCTTACCAACACGCCTACACAACACCAGGTTATCAGTTTTTTCAGAGGTGCATTCAAGCCAACACCCACAGCTAAACTAATGGGGGCGCCCACCGTCATCGTGCCCAGAAAACCCAGTCCGATGATGCCGTATTTATTCCAAAGCCGGTAAGCCAACCCATCGGTCTTTTTCGGTTTGGCTGGCGAAGATTTTTTGAATCGATAAAAAAAGACCCTAATTCTATCGCCCAGAAATGCAGCTACAAAAACACCTAACAATCCACCCAATGTACTGGCGCCAAAAATGGTGAGGGGGTGAAGTTCAAATGCAAACCCTGCCGGTATAGCGGCATATACTTCGAATGTTGCGAGACCGGCAACTGTAAAAATTTCGAGCATGATTATTTTTTTTGCTTTGTTCCTGTATTTGTTGTTGAAACGGAAGGTTTAGTAACCGCGTACATTTTTTCCTTCAACGTAATTCATGAATGCTTTGTTGCAAACTTTATTGCCTCCGGGCGTAGGGTAGTTGCCAGTAAAGTACCAATCGCCTTTGTTTCCAGGACAAGCTTCGTGTAAAGATTCAATTGTTTGGTAAATCACATCTACCGGTATTTGAATATCTTCCGGAGTGATGAGTTGCGCAATTTTGGCTGATATCTGTTCGGGCGAAAAAGACTTATACACCTGTTGTACTAAGTTTTCTGAATGTAACTGGTGGCTCCTTTGCAGTTCTTTACACCTATCAAGCAGATCGTCGAGCAGGCTTTCCTGGTTGGTTTCTTTCAGCAATGCCACCGCAGCTTTAAACGCAATAAAATCGCCCATCTTGCTCATATCAATTCCATAACAATCTGGGTAGCGGATCTGCGGAGCAGATGATACAATGACGATACGTTTTGGTCTGAGTCTGCTCAGCATGCGAATAATACTTTCTCTTAAAGTTGTTCCCCTTACAATGCTATCATCTATAATGACCAGTGTATCAATGTCTTTTTTAACTGTACCATAAGTGATATCGTACACGTGTTGCACCATTTCGTTACGACTGCTATCCTGGGTTATAAACGTCCGCAGCTTTACATCTTTGATGGCAATTTTTTCTATCCGCACTCTTCGGTTAACCATCTCCGACAGTTTGGCTTCATCGTAATCTTTCCCCCAACTCAAGATGCGTTCTATTTTGATCTTGTTGAGATAATCTTCGGCACCTTTAATGAGACCATAAAAAGCGGTTTCAGCCGTATTGGGAATAAAAGAAAAAATGGTATTTTTTAAATCGTAGTCGATGGCTTTTAAGATGGTACTGCTGAGGTGATGTCCCAGTGCGATTCTTTCTCTATAAATTTTTTCATCGCTTCCTCTGCTGAAATATATCCTTTCAAAACTACAAGCCTTTCTTTCCTGGGGTTCTACAATTTGTTCTATTCTAACATTACCCTCTGGGTTGACCAACAAAGCACAACCAGGCATCAGTTCCTGCACTTCGTTTTCTTCGAGGTTGAAGGCAGTACGAATGGCAGCTCTTTCACTGGCACCCACCACTACTTCGTCGTTTACATAATAATAGGCAGGCCTAATGCCGTGAGCATCTCTCATTAAAAAGGCATCTCCACTACCCGTCATACCACCAAAATGGAATCCGCCGTCAAACAAAGGCACCGCTTTTCTCAAAACAGATGCAATGTCAATTTCTCCGGGTGTGAGTTCGTCTGCTTTCACCAAAAAATGGTGAATGACTTCCATCATCGCTGCCAAATCACTTTGGCTTTGAAATTCGCCGGGAGCAATGTTGATGAGCCCAAATAATTCTTCTGTATTTACCAGGTTAAAGTTGCCAGCCAATGCCAGGTTTCTTGCTGGAATGGTATTTTTTTTGATAAAGGGGTGACAATATTCTACGTTGTTTTTACCCTGTGTTCCATAGCGAAGATGACCCATTAATATTTCACCCATGATGCCCAGGTGGCCTTTCATTAAACCCGGATGATTTCTGATATCGGGCTGGTGTTTTTCTACCTCAGCAATTTCTACTCCGATTTTTGAAAATAGATCTGCAATGGGTTGGTTGGCATTGCTACGAACGCGGTACAAAAATGGATAACCTGGTTCGGTATTTAATTTAACTGCAGCCACCCCAGCTCCGTCTTGTCCGCGGTTGTGTTGTTTTTCCATCAGTAGGTACAGCTTGTTGAGGCCATACAAAACCGATTGATACTTTTGTTGATAATAACTGAAGGGTTTCCGCAACCGAATGAAAGCCAGGCCGCATTCGTGTTTTATTTCGTCGCTCATGTTGATTGATGCCGGTGGTGAACCGATGTTGAGTGAGCCGCGAAATTAGTTGATTGCAACGGGCAAAAAAAATCATCCGGGGTCGGAGGATCATAAATAAAGTTAAATCATTTGTAAGGTTACAAGCCGCTGATGGTTAATCCCATTTGTAAGCCCTTAATGTCTGCTGCCACGCCAGCTTTAAAAATATCCGTCAGGTTATACGCTCCAAATAAGGTAAAGTTGCCATATCCAACTCTGGCAGTGGCTGCCAGGCGGGTAGAGCTGAAGTAATTTTTAGAAAGTACTTTGTCTGTTCTGGTGTTGATGGTGTTGCCGGAACTGTTACGGAGGTTTTTACCTTTGGTATGTGCATTTACAAGCGTTCCAAACTTTACACCCACAGCCGCCTTAAATGTTTTATTAGGTGTTGACGGGTTTTTTGCGAAACGGAGTTCCAGCGGCGCTTCCAGAAACGCGGTAGTTACTTTGTATTTTTTGTAGTTGTTGGTCGAATCTGTATTGATAAAACGTAAAACCGGATTGTCAGATCCGATATCTACATTCATCTTTTCAAAATAAATATTGCTCACGCCTATTCCAATGCCTGCTGCGATACTCAGCTGTTGATTGCCTTTGAATGGCCTATCAAGCATGAGGTACAAGTTGGCACTTCTTTGTAATCCACTTATTTTATCAGCAATACTATCTGGCGCACCCAGCCAGCTGTTGAGCCCAATCTGGAACATAAAATGATCTGATGCACGTTTGCTTAGGTCATATACTTTTTTCTTTTTAGGGGTAGGTTCCAGACTAGTTGCTGGTGTTTCCTGCGCAAGGGTAGATAGGGTTGCGGTAAGTGCCAGGATCATCACAAATAATTTTCTCATAATGTATTCTTGTGCGGCAAAAATAGCCGCGCCCATGGTTAATGAAAGGTTAAATGATTGGGGTGTAAATACCAGCATACCAATTCAGTAGAACTGGCAACAGCGTTTTTTACCCCTACTTATTCAGTGCGCAAATGTACAGTATTAGCTTGTTTTTTACCCTGCCTGGTTAAAAAGAATATTGGAAAGAATATTTTGTAGTTATTCGATTGATAATGAAGTCATTCAACCTGCCCTTGCCTTTATTTTTCCACAAAACTGCCTTGTTTAGTTGTTTTTTTAAATATGTTTTCTATTTTTACAGTCTCTTACTGTACCGAACAATTTTACATAATCGCCCCATTCCAGGGCATCCTCTGATTCACCACCTCCCAGTTCCTGTCGCAATTAACCTTTCAACCCATTGTTGATTTGATCCTACACATCCTTTGAATTTCCTGCACCAATATTAAAAAATAGTACACTCATTTTTTAATTTATAAACCTCAGGAACATGAAAAGAAAAAACAAACCCAATTGCAGGCTTCCCGCTACGTAAAGATTCGTATGGTTTCAACGGAACCAATTTTAAGTTCGATCGTATGTAACACATACCTCGATATTTTTCATCAAATATTATTAACATGGAACAAACATATACCTGGGCTTGCAATGTAATACGCAGCTGTAACAACGATTATCATTTTGAATCAGCCGATGTACTCATAGATCTATTTGCCCGCAAATATGGGGAAACCCCTATGGTGCATGAACTTAAAGAACTCAGACAATACAAATGGGTGTCGGTTCACAGCATTTTGATTTGATCAATTTCTTTTTTGCATTTTATTGATTCTTTAGACATAGGTTTCGCTGTGGGCGAAACCTTTTTTTATGCCGTTGAACAAAACTTTTTATTTTCATGGTATGAAAATAATTCGCCTTGGCTTTATATTGATGATTTGCCTGCAAGCAAAAGCGCAGCAAACACCAGATTATCTCCTCATCGGCACCTACACCAATGCAGGGAGTTATGGGATGTATGTTGCCACCTTTAACAGAACTAACGGCAACCTTACCACGGTAGATTCTGTTAAAGCATCCAACCCTTCTTTTTTGACTGTTGCGCCCAATAAAAAAACGCTGTTTGTTGTTAACGAAGATGCTGCCAATCCTATCCCCAAAGGCGCGGTGAGTAGTTATGCGTTCGATCGTTCTACCGGCCATCTCCTTTTTTTGAATCAACAAAAAACCATGGGCAACAATCCCTGTTATATCAGTATCGATAGAACAGGGAAATGGATTTTTACCGGCAATTACAGTTCCGGCAATTTTACGGTATTACCGGTAAATACACTAACAGGAAAAATTGACACGGCCACCATAACCATTCAACATGAAGGGAGCAGTGTAAACAAAGAGCGGCAAAGCGAACCCCATGTGCACGCCACCGTATTGAGTAAAAACAATCAATGGTTGTTGGTACCAGATCTGGGGACCGATAAACTGATGGTATATCGATTTAATAAAAAGAAAGGCACGATTACGGCTGGGGCACAACCCTTCGTTAAGACTGAGCCAGGCAGCGGGCCAAGGCATGTTAGTTTTAGCCCATCGGGGAAATACCTATACCTCATCCAGGAACTCACAGGCATGGTTGGGGCTTATCGTTTTTCTCCTAAAAAAGGAACACTAAAATTGGTACAACAAATTTCTTCCGTACCTGATTCTTTCAACCGTTTTGCTGGTAGTGCCGATATCCATGTTTCACCCGATGGAAAATTTTTATATGCCAGTAACAGGGGCGAATCTAACAGCATAGCCACATTTTCTATCCATCGCTCCAACGGACAATTGGCAAAAATAGCGGTTGATTCGGTACTTGGACTCACGCCCCGCAACTTCAGCATTCATCCAAGCGGCAAGTATCTACTAGTGGCCAATCAAAATAGCAACGAAATTGTAGTGTTTGAAAGAAACATTACAACAGGATTACTAACGGATACGGGTAATCGCCTAAAACTGAGTAAGCCGGTTTGTTTACAATGGGTGCTTCCTTAAAAAGTTAAAAAAAATGAATTGCATAAAAAAAGCAGACCCTGAAGCCTGCTTTTTTTATGCCGTAGCAATGCGATTATTTTGTCTCCAATAATTTAAAGAATTGATCTAATTGCGGAAGAATTACAATTCTGGTTCTTCTATTACTCGCCCTGCCTTCAGGGGTGCTGTTGTCTGCCACGGGAAGATATTCGGCTCTGCCAGCTGCAGCCATTTTTGCAGGATTCAAACTATATTGATTTTGTAAAACCCTAACCACGGTGGTGGCTCTTTTTACGCTAAGGTCCCAGTTATCTATAAAAGTTGCACCAGATTTTACTGCAACATTGTCGGTATGTCCTTCTACCATAAATTCAATGTCTGGTTGATTTTTTAGCACGGTAGCAACTTTGCCCAAAACCTCACCTGCTCTTTCCGTGATATCGTAGCTCCCGCTTTTAAACAGGAGTTTGTCGCTGATGTCAATGTACACTACGCCTTTATCTACTTTAATATTAATGTCTTTATCGTCCAAATTTCCAAGAGCGCCTTTCAAGTTCATCACCAACGCCATGTTGAGCGAATCTTTTCTGTTCAACGCCGATTGCAGGCTTTGAATATAATTGTCTTTCGAACCAATGTTTTCCAACGATTTTTTTATACTCTCGGCTTGAGAACTGGATATTACACTAAGGTTTTCCAATTGCTTCAATGCCTGGTTATTGTTGTCTTGTAAAAAAGCGGTCTGTTTTCTCAATCCGTCTAATTCTGCTTCTAACTGGGCTCTTTTTAAACGGCCCTCTGCAGAAAGATCGTTGCAATCTTTTAATTGACTTTGAAGGGTATTGTATGCTACCATGAGGGTTTCATAGCGAATCTTTTCTCCCTTCATAACTTTTTTACTCACGCAAGCGCTAACCGTTATTGTTAATAGTAAAGCCCCGGCCAATATATTTTTCCATTTCATACAACTGATTTTAAGTGTGTTGCAAAGCTATTCTAATCTTATTTTAATAAGGCTTGCAGAACCGATTTTTTTGTTAATGTTATTAACTAAAAAAATTTACAGCCTATTTTTTTTGACCTGTATTGCTTTTTTATTCTTCCATTGTTTTCCGCCTGTTTGGATAAAAACGGTGATACGTTTTAAAAGCACAGGCATTAAAAAAGCGGTCTCCCAGACCGCTTTTTTAATAAAATTTATCTTTTTACGAAATAGTAAACGATACTTCGTATTCTCCCCAATTCATTGTTACAACGCCACTTTTATCGATGCTGTAAGTTAACTTTTCAGAGAAGCTATTTGCTTTTTTGGGAGTAGCCATGAAACGTATGGCATCGTCTGCTTCTTTGTAATCATAAGCTCCCCACTGCTGTGCGGTTTTGTTTAAAATCAATGTCCACTCTTTTTCACCGCTGATCACGAAAAAAGAATATTTACCTGCTGCCAGTTCTTTCCCGTTCACTTTTACTGCATTGTTGGTTTCTAACACGGTAGATTCATTGGCACCAGCGCGCCAAATAACCCCGGGTTTAGGCTCTAGATCTTTGCCAATGGTTCTGCCTTTTACAGACGGTTGTCCGTATGCAATGCTAACTTCAGCGCCGGAAGCAATCACCTGGCTAACGGTTACTCTCGGACTAGGAGGTGCTTTTTTCTCTTGTGCAACTGCGCTACCGGATGTGAGGGCGAATCCGCCCAACAGCATCGAGAATGTCAATAGTTTTTTCATCTTTGTTTGTTTGAGTTTTAAAATTTCAATGTATGATTGGTTAACAAAATGCACGCCAAAGTTTATAACAATCTTTAATAATCAATTACCTGTTCCTCCATTACGGGCAATGCTCTCCACTCATACTGCTGACCACGCAGCTGCGGCTCAAAGCCTGCATCTGTAATAGCTTCTTGGATGGTTTTGCTCGTAAACCGGTGGGGCGCACCCGCGGCACTCACCACGTTTTCTTCGATCATGATGCTACCAAAATCATTGGCGCCACCTTTCAAACTAAGTTGTGCTACCTGCTTGCCCACTGTTAGCCAACTGGCTTGTATGTTTTTTACATTGGGCAGCATGATACGGCTCATGGCAATCATACGCAAGTATTCTTCCGGAGTGGTTAGGTTGTGAACGCCCCTGATACGGGTCAGCAAAGTATCTACATCCTGGAACGTCCAGGGGATAAATGCCAAAAATCCGTTGGCATCCGCTGGTTTACGGCTTTGCACTTCTCTAATTTTAGCAAGGTGTTCAAAGCGTTCTGTGATGGTTTCTACATGCCCAAACATCATCGTGGCACTACTGGTAATATGCAGTTTGTGCGCTTCATGCATGATATCCAGCCATTCCTGTGCCCCGCATTTCCCCTTGCTAATCAATCGTCTCACCCTGTCGGTTAGTATCTCCGCGCCTGCGCCCGGTAAACTGTTCATGCCCGCCTCTTTTAAAGCTAGCAACACTTCGCGGTGCGTGCTTTTCTCCAATTTGGTAATATGAGCAATTTCTGGGGGCCCTAGTGTGTGCAACTTGATGTTGGGATACAGGCCTTTGAGCTCTTTAAATAGGTTTACATAAAAAGATAGTCCAAGTTCTGGATGGTGCCCGCCTTGCAACAGCAACTGATCTCCACCATATTTGATGGTTTCTTCAATTTTTTGTTTGTAGGTCTCGATATCGGTGATATACGCTTCGGCGTGGCCCGGAATACGATAGAAATTGCAGAACTTGCAATTAGCAATACAAACATTGGTGGTATTCACATTGCGATCGATTTGCCAGGTAACTTTACCATGTGGCACTTGTATTTTTCTGAGCTCATCTGCAACGTACATCAAATCTGATAGTGCAGCGTTTTCAAATAATAAAACGCCTTCTTCTACAGATAGGAACTCAAATGCCAGTGCTTTCTTAAATAATTCTTGTAAGTTCATTTATAAATCGGGAATGTTTTTTAAATAATGTATAATCGCGGCCATTGTTACAATAAACAACAAAATTACATCCATTCGGTTGTAAATTTCTATACTATTCTGCGCGGAAGTCTGTTACTTTTCTTCCTGGTGTTCCATTTCGCCGTCAAAACGCAAATAACTGCCCCCACTCTACCCGCACAACTTTTAACCAGTTTCCCCTTCAAGCAATATAGCGGAGGGGTGATGGTGATCAGGGCCAAATTCGAAAATATGGCAGACAGTCTCAACTTAATTTTAGACACCGGCAGCGGCGGCATCTCATTAGACAGCACTACTTGTTCGGATCTGGGCATACCCACCACGCCTACCGACACCACTATCTCTGGTATCGGCGGCAAAAGAAAGGTACATTTTGTTTTTAATAAAACCCTTCATTTCCCCGGACTGGATGTACCCCGACTCAATTTTCACATCAACAATTATGAAGTGTTGACCAGTGTGTACGGCGAAAAAATCGATGGAATTATTGGTTATAGTTTTTTCAGCAGATACATTGTGCACATCAATTTTGATAGCTTACAAATAAGCGTTTATAAGCCGGGCCAGATGATTTATCCTGGGGGCGGGCATTTGCTCAAACCAGCTTTTAACGCTATTCCTATTCAATATTTGGAAATTAAAGACCGCAAACAATTTTCCAATAACTTTTATTTTGATACGGGCGCTGGCCTCTCCTTCTTGATGAGCGAACGGTATGTTTCGGATAGCAATATCCTACATAAGAAAAGAAAACCCCTGCTCACTCAGGCTGAGGGAATGGTGGGCAGGGTGCAAATGAGGCTCACGGTGATCAAACAACTGAAGATCGGTCCTTATAAGTTTAGAAACGTACCTACCTATTTGTACAAAGATGACTTTAATGTTACCTCGTACCCGTTCATAGGGGGGTTGATTGGAAATGAACTGCTACGAAAATTTAACATGACAGTGAACTACCCGCAAAGAGAGATACATTTATTGCCAAACGGGCATTTTAATGAGCCATTCGATTATGCTTACACCGGCTTAGGTATCTATTTTATTGATGGAAAAATAACGGTGGAAGACGTGATACCTGGTTCTCCTGCCGATAAAGCCGGTTTTAAAGTAGGCGACGAAATGTTTAGCGTAGGTAGTAATTTGAGCAATAATATTCAACAATATAAAAATATATTACTGGTGCCCAACCAGCGATTGATCGTGATTGTGAGAAGGGATGCTGCTTTACTCAGGCTGGTTATTTACACAGAAAGCATTTTGTAATGGCTGTTCATAAAATATTTTGACCAGCGATAATTTTGCTTCGCTTAATTTTGCGCCATGATTCAGTTTGATAGATTTGTTTTAGAAAATGGTCTGAAAGTGTTGGTACACGAAGACAAGAGTACACCGATGGCGGTGGTGAATGTTATTTATGATGTAGGTGCCAAAGATGAAGACCCGGCCAAAACAGGGTTTGCCCATTTATTCGAACACCTGATGTTTGGGGGCAGCGTACATATACCCGTGTACGACGAACCCCTGCAGTTGGCAGGGGGCGAAAACAACGCTTTTACCACCAACGACCTTACCAACTATTACTGTCAACTCCCAGCCGAAAATATTGAATCTGCTTTTTGGTTAGAAAGTGACCGTATGTTGAGCCTTGCTTTCAGCAAAAAAAGCCTGGAAGTGCAACGAAAAGTAGTGAGCGAGGAGTTTAAAGAACATTACATCAACAAGCCTTACGGCGATGTTTGGCATAAGCTGAGAGAGCTGGTGTACACCTCACATCCTTACCGCTGGATGACGATTGGCAAAGATCTGAAACACATTGAAGATGTTACGCTGGATGATGTAAAAGCATTTTTCTATAAACATTACAATCCTGCCAATGCCATTTTAGTGGTGGCCGGAAATGTAGAATTACAACAAATCAAAGATTTGAGTGAAAAATGGTTTGGTAATATTCCCTCTGGCGAAAAATACAACAGAAACCTGCCAATGGAACCCACCCAAACAGCACCCCGGTTTTTGGAAGTAAAAGCGGATGTACCCCTGGATGCTTTGTACAAATGCTGGCATATATGCCCCAGAACAGATGATCGGTATTATACCACCGATCTTATTTCAGATATCCTGAGTGGCGGGGGATCGTCTCGTTTGTTTCAAAGCTTGGTGAAAGAACAACAATTGTTCAGTAACATCGAATGTTTTCACATGGGCAGCACCGATGCAGGCATCATTGTGATAGAAGGAAAGCTGGTGAAAGGAGTAGATATTAAACAGGCAGAAGCGGCCGTAAATGTAGAGTTGAAGAAATTGCAGGAAGAAGGGATCTCTGTAGCTGAACTTGAAAAAGTAAAAAACAAAACTGAAAGTGCCATGGCTTTTGAAGACATGAGCGTGATGAACAGGGCCAGCAGCATTGCCATGTACGAATTACTGGGAGACGCCGACCTGATGAATACGGAGCTCGACAAATATCGTGCAGTTACCGCAGAAAGTATTGTAGAACTGAGCAGGATCATCTTTGATGAAAACAACTGCAGTACGATGTATTATTTATCTACCAATTAATTGTTCCAATGAATATAAGAAAACAGGCGCCCCCCATCGTGGATGCCGTCAATTTTAAACTACACCTCAAACCATATGAACATTTTACGCTTAATAATGGCGTGCCTGTTTACACTGTAGATGCCGGGGCGCAGGAAGTAATGCAAATAGAAATGGTATTTTATGCAGGTAACTGGTACGAACAACGGCAAGGCATAGCCGCTGCTGCCAATTTTATGCTAAAGGCGGGCACTACCACCAAAACTGCTTTTCAAATCAATGAATCGTTTGAATACTATGGCGCACACCTGAGCCGAACCTGTTACAATGAAACAGCCGTTATTGCGCTGCACACACTCACCAAACACCTAGACGTATTATTGCCAGTGATTCATGAAATACTCACCAGCGCAGAATTTCCGGAGTCAGAATTAGATATCTATAAACAAAACAGCAAGCAGCGACTCATTGTAAACTTGAAAAAACCAGAATTTGTTGCGAGCCGTTTGATAGACAGTTATGTTTACGGAGAACAACATCCTTATGGCAAATACACCCATGAAGCCGATATTGATGCGTTACAAATAGAAGAACTAAAAACGTTTTACAGCAAGTATTACCAACACGGGCAATGCGCCATTTTTGTGTCGGGCAAATTACCCGCCAATTTGCAAACCGCGTTGAACCAGTTTTTTGGAGACCTGCCGCTCAGTAAACCCAGCATGCTGAATTCCATTATTCCAATTATGCCGGTTGAGCAAAAAAAATACAGGATTGTAAACGATGAAAATGCGGTGCAAGGGGCTATAAGGCTTGCACAAAACTTTCCCAATAGGCACCATCCTGATTTTAAAAAAGTAATCGTGCTTAATAATTTATTTGGCGGCTTTTTTGGCAGCAGGCTGATGAGCAACATCCGCGAAGAAAAAGGCTATACGTATGGTATTCACAGTTACCTACAAAGCCATTTACAGGAATCTTCCTGGATGGTGAGTACAGAAGCTGGTATAGACGTTTGCGAGGCAACCATTGCAGAAGTGTACAAAGAAATGGAGTTATTGAGAACAGAGCCCGTAGACGATGAAGAATTGTTGCTGGTTCAAAATTATATGATGGGAAGCATCCTCGGCGATTTGGATGGGCCCTTTCACATCATGGCCAAATGGAAAAACATGATTCTCAACAACCTGCCAGAAGATTATTTTTACCAATCGGTTCAGGCCATTAAAGAAACCAATGCCACAGAAATGATGGAAATGGCCAATAAATACCTGCAGCCTGATGCGTTTTACGAACTGGTAGTGTACTAATCAATTTTGGAGGGAACGGAGTTAAAGGGCAATGCTATCAAAATAGCCTAATTTAAAATTGGTTATCTTCAAGCTGACTTTATTATTATTTAACTCCTTATTTCAACCAATCATGAATATACTCATTCGCCTTTTCATTACTGCTCTTGTAGCCTATGGTTTGTCCACCGTTTTAAGCGGCGTTCACATTCCCGAATTTACCACTGCCCTGATTTTGGCATTGGTGCTCGCATTACTCAATATTTTCCTTAAACCAATATTGGTGATCCTCACCTTCCCCATCACTTTGATCACCCTGGGATTGTTTTTATTCGTCATCAACGCGTCGATCATTTTACTGGCAGATAAGTTCATGGATGGCATCAAAATAGACGGCTTTTGGTGGGCACTCTTGTTTAGTTTGCTGTTGTCGATCGTTTCTTCCTTTGCACAGTCGCTCTTCAGTAAAAAAGAATGAGTTGCCATTGTTTCTTTAAAATATAAAGTTGAAATTGCAGCATGCAATTTTTACAACGCAACTTGTCATCTGATCAACTCAGAGAATTATACAAATCGATTCTGTTGCCCAGAATGATTGAAGAAAAAATGTTGGTGCTGCTCCGCCAGGGTAGGATCAGCAAATGGTTCAGCGGTATTGGCCAGGAAGGCATTTCTGCTGGCGTTACCGCTGCGCTGGATGCAGATGAGTGGATCATGCCCCTGCACCGGAACCTGGCAGTATTTACCGGAAGAAATATGCCCCTCAATAAATTGTTTATGCAATGGCAGGGCAATAAAGAAGGGTATAGCAAAGGCCGCGAAAGAAGTTTTCATTTTGGAAGTACCGAACACCATATTTGCGGAATGATCTCTCACCTTGGTCCGCAACTCGCCATTGCAGTCGGCACCGCTTTGGCACATAAACTCAGAAAAGAAAATAAAGTAGCCGTTGCATTTAGTGGTGATGGTGGCACCAGCGAAGGCGATTTTCACGAAGCACTCAACACCGCATCGGTATGGGATCTGCCCGTTATTTTTGTGATCGAAAACAACGGGTATGGATTGAGCACTCCGGTGAGTGAACAATACCGTTGCAACAGCTTGATTGATAAAGCTGCCGGTTATGGAATGGAAGCCGTGCAGATAGACGGTAATAATATTTTGACCGTGTATGATACCATCAAAGGAGTACGTGATTATTGTATCAAAAACCAACGGCCTTACCTGGTAGAGTGCATGACCTTCCGTATGCGCGGACACGAAGAAGCCAGTGGTGTAAAATATGTGCCATCGCATTTGTTTGAAGAGTGGCAGGAAAAAGATCCCATCAGCAATTATGAAGCCTGGCTGCTCGATAAAAAAATCATGCGTCCCGAAGAAGTGGCGGCCGTAAAAGCCGAACACAAAACCTACATAGAATCCGAATTAAAAAGGGCGTTTGAAGCCGATGCCATTCTGCCCAATACCCAAGAAGAAATAGCAGATGTATATGCGCCCCGCCAAAGTGGGTACACCGAGGCGAGTGAGGGATCTCCCAAAACGGAGAAAAAATTTATCCATGCTATTTCGGATGCACTGCAACAATCGATGGAAAAACATCCGAATTTTATTTTGATGGGCCAAGACATTGCCGGGTATGGGGGTGCTTTTAAAGTAACGGAAGGGTTTCTTGAAAAATTTGGAAAAGAAAGGGTACGCAATACGCCATTGTGTGAAAGTGCTATTGTAGGCGCTGCGCTGGGCCTGAGTTTAGAGGGATACAAATCTATGATGGAAATGCAGTTTGCAGATTTTGCCACCGTCGGTTTCAATCAGATCATCAATAACCTGGCAAAAATTCACTACCGGTGGGGGCAAAACGCAGACGTGGTGATCAGGATGCCTACCGGCGGCGGTGTAGGAGCGGGCCCCTTTCATAGTCAGAGCAACGAAGCTTGGTTTGTGCATACGCCAGGCTTAAAAGTACTATATCCATCAACCCCGGAAGACGCCAAAGGTTTGCTGATTGCCGCTATCAATGATCCCAATCCAGTGTTGTTTTTCGAACACAAAGCATTGTACAGAAGTATAACGGGGTTGGTGCCAGATGAATATTATGAAACGCCGATCGGCAAGGCTCGTCAGGTGCAAGTCGGAGAAGACATTTCGATCATCACCTACGGCGCTGGTGTTCATTGGGCCTTGGATTATGCCAAAAATCATACGGAAGTTTCGCTCGATATTCTCGACCTGAGAACCTTGCTGCCGTTAGATTATGCTGCCATCGCTGCTGCGGTTAGCAGAACGGGAAAATTATTGATCCTTCATGAAGACAATCTCACCGGAGGTATCGGAGGTGAGATTGCAGCATGGGTGGCCGAACATTGTTTTCATTTGTTAGATGCACCGATAAAACGTTGTGCCAGTTTAGATACACCCATTCCTTTTAATATAGAATTGGAAAAAAATTATATGGCATACAGCCGATTAGACGCAGCTATTGAGGAATTGATGGAGTATTAGGGAGTGGCTTTTAATCAACCTGTTTTGTAAAAATGTTGGAATAAAGCCATTCGATTTAAAAAAATTAATACCATCTTATTGTAGAAACCAATAATTTCAATGGTATGATTTACGACAACATACTGTTGATGTTATCTTTGTTGTTTGCAGTGAGCATGTTGGTGATGCTGAGCAAAAAATTAAGGATATCTTATCCCATTTTGCTGGTACTGGCGGGGTTGGTCATTGGTTTTATTCCGGGTATTCCTACCATTCAACTGAATCCCGACATTGTATTCCTGATTTTTTTGCCGCCCCTGCTCTACTATGCCGCTTGGCACACCTCCTGGAAAGATTTCTGGCAGAGCAAGCGACCCATTTTATTGATGTCTATCGGCCTGGTGATATTTACATCTACTGCGGTAGCATTCGTTTCACATGCCCTGATTCCAGATTTCCCCTTGGCTTTTGGTTTTTTATTGGGGGGCATTATCTCACCACCAGATGCGGTAGCGGCCACATCGGTGCTGCAGGGCTTAAAAATTCCCAAAAGGGTGGTCACTATTTTAGAAGGAGAGAGTCTCATCAACGATGCTTCTTCTTTGATCGTATTTCGGTTTGCACTTGCTGCTATTTTAACTGGTCAGTTTAGTATGGTGCAGGCCTCAGGTCAATTTTTTTTGGTAGCAGGAATGGGTATAGTGATAGGGTTAGCCATTGCTTATGTAGTGTACATAGTTCACCGTTGGTTTCCCACCGACCCCAGCATCGATACAGCACTCACCATCATAACACCGTATATCATGTACTTAGTTGCCGAAACCTTTCATTTTTCCGGAGTAATGGCGGTGGTAACCGGAGGTTTATTTCTTAGCAACAGGTCGCATCTTTTTTTGCCTTATAAATCACGTATTCAAGCCACTTCTTTTTGGCAAACCTTCACTTTTATTTTAAATGGATTTGTATTTATTTTGATTGGTCTGCAATTGCCAGCCATCGTACACGGGTTAGGTGATTACTCTATTACTGCGGCTATTTTTTATGGCATCATCATTAGTTTACTCACGATTGTGATCAGAATCATCTGGGTATTTCCAGGGGCTTATTTACCTCGTTTGTTATTCAAACAAATCAGGATCGCAGAACCAAGGCCATCGCTTTCCACTGTTTTTTTGGTGGCGTGGAGCGGCATGCGAGGGGTGGTATCGCTGGCGGCGGCATTGGCAGTACCCTTCACATTAGCAAATGGAACAGCCTTCCCTTACAGAAATTTGCTGCTCTTTATTACATTCGTTGTAATATTCATTACGTTAGTAGCACAGGGACTGAGTCTCAAATGGGTCATCAAAAAATTAAAAATTGCTGAGGAGGCAGAAGTAGATGAACAGGATCTTGATCTTGCCATTAAACTGCAATTGGCGCAAGCATCGCTCGACCATTTGTACAGCAAATATGCAGATGAGATCAACAGTATAGAAGCTTATATCCGAATAAAAGAAAGGTACGAACGCATGGCGGCCAACGCCTATAAAATATTGGTGGAAGGCGATAGCGAATCCAGTTTGTTTGTACCTGCTTACCGCAGAATGCTCAAAGAAATAATTACCGCAAAAAGAACCGCTTTGCTTCGATTAAGAAAAGAACAACTCTATTCAGACGAAATGATTCGATCCAAAGAATGGGAATTAGATTTGGAGGAAGCCAGGTTGGATGAAGCATAAAAACTTTAACATACCAACTTTTCGGAATTACGTAAACCGGAAGATTAAATAAACATAAAATGAGTGAAACCATGCTTCATACGTTAGAACCTGCACAATGGCTGAAACGCTATGGCGATTATCTTTTCAATATTGCCTTGCTAAAAGTGAGCCATACGGAGCAAGCAGAAGACCTCGTGCAGGAATCGTTTCTGAGTGCCTACAAAGCCCGCGAAGGATTTAAAGGTGGAAGTACAGAAAAAACATGGCTCACCAGTATTCTAAATAACAAAATCATTGATTTCTATCGAAAAAAAGGAAGTCAGAAAAACGCGCAAACTTATTTAATAGAAACAGAAGCCTCTTTTACTGAACAGTTTTTTGCAACAGGGGAAGGCGTTATACCACATTGGGTTGAGCATACCGCACCATCAGACTGGGGCTCACAGGCCGATCAAAAAATCAATCAGCAGGAGTTTTACAAAATACTACAGTTTTGCATGCAAAAAATGCCGTCTAAATTGTCTTCGGTTTTTATCGCAAAATTTATGGATGAAGAAGAAACAGACATCATCTGTAAGGAATTTGAATTGAGCTCGTCTAACTATTGGGTGATTATTCATAGGGCGAAATTGCTCATGCGATCTTGTCTCGAAAAAAACTGGTTTAAGCAATTATAATAAATGGCTGGAAAAATTCAACATATCATTCACAATTGTAAAGAAGCTACGCACTTGTCTTTGCAAAAAGAAGAACGTGCACTTTCTATTAAAGAAACCTTTCAACTAAGGTTACATTTAATGTATTGCGATGCTTGTAAACAATTCATCAAACAATCTGCCATCATCAACAAAGCGATGCTACAGATAAAAGATGCCATACTACAGCATCCCCCGCAAAAGTTGAGTCAGGAGGTTAAAGACAACATTCAGCAGCAACTAAATGATTTGCCTTAAAATTAAATAAGTTGTAGGTTTTTTTTGTGAACAACGTCTGTTATGCAAACAAACGAACAGGTACAAATTATCTGCGATATAGCTGGCGATGATCATGACCAGCTTCATTTCCTTTTCCCAAACGACCACCAGTCCCGGCTCTTATTTTTCTAACACAGAAGGCGCTATTTTATCGCACATATTTATTTTGGGTATTGAGGTGAAAGCAGACGGCGGCCAGTTGTTTATATATGCGTTTGTGATTTTAATTGCTTGCATGCTCTTGCTGTTACAAAACGGTTCTCCGCTGAGCTTTTTACTTCAACAATTCAGCAATAAAACAACAGTTACACAACCATAATCCAATAAAACCAATAGATATGATCTGCAAATCACCGTTACAGCAACTGCAAACCTTGCAACATTTATTGAAACAAATAAATGACGAACAGTACACACAACCGATTGAAATGCTGGGAGGCAGCAGCATTGGCCAACATGTGCAGCATATCGCAGAACTACCCCAAAGTTTACAGCAGGGCTATGAGTTGGGCATCGTTTATGATGATGACAGAAAAAGAGATGCCCGCATAGAAACTTCTATTTCATTTACTCATCATATCTTGCATCAATTGATTGGTAACATTCAGCAAGACGATAGAGGTATGAGTCTTGAACAGCTATATTGCAGCAGTATCATTCATACCACTTATTTTAGAGAATTGCATTACAATACCGAACACGCCATTCACCATATGGCGCTCATCAGGGTTGCATTGCGTGAAATGAAGATAAAGACAGTAGATGAAAATTTTGGTGTGGCAAATGCCAGCATTCAGTTTAAAAAACGATCCTTGTTATGTGCACCGTAATGTTTTTACCAAAGGATGATAAGGTGATAATGGTTTCTTGTCGCGATGAAGATCCCCGTAGGCCCATCACTGAAGCACCCGAAGTATTTGTTAACAATGGATTGGGGATGATCTATCCGCAAGACGGTGGCGCCGGAGGTACCTGGATCGGCATCAACGAACATGGGCACGTACTCATCCTTCTGAATGGTGCGTTCGAAAAACATGCCAGAGAAATGAACTATCGAAAAAGCCGCGGACTGATTGTGAAAGAAATGCTCAGCGCACAATATCCGGTATCGTATTGGAACGAATTGTTACTGTATCAAATAGAACCTTTCACGTTAGTGATATGGGCCTGGGCAAGTTTACATGAATTGGTTTGGGACGGCCATCACAAACATCATGTTGTTCATGACCCGCAACAACCGCATATTTGGTCATCAGCTACATTATATGATACAGCAGCAAAAGCACAACGAAAGCAATGGTTTACGGATGGGCTAACGCATGGCTTACTGAACCATCCAAATGATGTCCTGTCTTTTTTGCAAGCGCACCGCGATGCGGAAAATGGGTTTGTCATGAACCGGCATCCCCATTTGGCCACTTTGAGCATTGGTATCGTGGAGCAAAAACAAAATAGGTTGCGTTTTAACTATTTGGATGTAGGGAGCAATATTCTTTCTACACAAACCTTGTTTATATTCTCCCAAATTCAGGAATCTTGAGTAGCCATCATTCTTTACCCGAAAAAATAAAGATCTTTTTCATCAAATGTTCGAACAAGGAATATTGGAGTAGTACTTTGTTGTACCTGCCGGTGATGCCTTACTTAGTATGGTTGATGATCAAATCAAGGGCGGTTTTCTTTTTCAATGCAGCCAATCCCGGCATCAAAAACGGCGGCTTGTTGATGGAGTCTAAATGGGATATGTACTTAGACGCCCCTGCACATTTTTTTCCGCTCACTTATTATGCCAGTCCAAAAGAAAATTTTGTGTTCACCACAACTCGTGCCTGGCAAGAATTCATTTTTCCGGTGGTGGCCAAACCTGCCATTGGGAGCAGAGGAATTGGAGTGGCCATCATACACAATGTAGAGGAATTGGAAGCCTACCACCTTCAGGTTCCGGTGCCGTATATTGTTCAACAAAAAATAACTTACCCCATGGAAGCGGGTATTTTTTATATCCGCGTGCCGGGCGAAACCAAAGGCATGATTACCGGTATTGTACAAAAAGAGTTTGTACAGGTTACGGGTAATGGAAAAGACAATGTGTTCACCTTGTTGAAAAAAAATCAGAGGTATCTATTACAGATACACGATCTGCAAAAAATGATTGCACCTGCAACGATGCAACATATTGTGCCGGATGGTGAAACTATATTATTGGTAGATATTGGCAACCATGCCAGGGGTGCTTATTTTATTAATGCTACCGACAAAATTACCGCCATGCTTACCAGTACAGTCGATTTCTATTGTAAACAATATCCTGATTTTTATTTTGGCAGATTAGACATCCGTTTCAATAGTTGGGCCGAGTTGGAGCAAGGGCTTCATTTTGCAATTATAGAAGTAAATGGATCGGGCAGTGAACCCACGCACATCTACGATCCTGCCAACAGCATCTGGTATATCTGGAAAGAAATTTGCCGTCATTGGAAATGGATGTACCTTATCAGCAGACAACTGCACCGCCAGCAAAACATCCCCTATCAAAGCACCAGAGAGGGCATTGATTTGCTTCTGGAAAACAGCGCCTACCAAAAAAAAGTAGCAGGTTTTGTGTTTACGCCAGCACAGCCAAAGCAGACCGCCGCTACTTTTACAGCCGGTTTTCCTTTGTACCAACAAAAAGAACAGCGGAACTAAGTTTTTTGCTGTTTGCTTTTGGTTTAATTTCAACCATGCAATTCTTCAAAAATACTCCCATCCACGGTGCAAATGATTACCCTATAGCCATCGATGTAGTGTTGGACACCGCTATTCCTGCGCCTGTGGTAATTTATGCCCATGGATTCAACGGCTTTAAAGACTGGGGGAATACGGACATCATGGCAGAACGTTTTGCGGCGGCTGGTTTTGTATTTGTGAAATTCAATTTTTCGCACAATGGCACCAGCGTGCAAGAGCCAGAAGAATTTGTAAACCTGGAAGCTTTTGGCAACAACAACTACAGCAAACAATTGGAAGATTTAGACAAAGTGATTGCTTGGGTGGCCAATAATGAAGAGCCGTTTGCTCCATTGTTGCAGACCAATCAAATCTATTTGATTGGCCACAGCATGGGTGGTGGCATGAGCATTTTAAAAGCGGCCAATGATCCACGCATCAAAAAGTTAATCACTTGGGCAGCTATCTCCGTTTGCAAAACACCTTGGGGTTCATGGTCGCCCAAAACCATGGCCGAATGGAAGGCAACCGGGGTGGCATTTTACCACAATGGCCGAACGGGCCAACAAATGCCATTATATTATCAGTTGTATGAAGATTATGAAAAGCATGCAACCGATTTAGACATTGTACAAGCTATGGCATCGTTGCAAATTCCGGTACTCATTTGTCATGGTTCTTCAGATACTGCTGTATCCGTAGAAAGTGCTATTCTTTTACAATCAGTGCTTCCAACGGCCCAACTATTTTTAACCGATAGCGATCATGTGTTTGGCCGTAAACATCCATGGCTATATAATTTTTTGCCGGAGGCGATGGAGGAAGTAGTGCAGCGGAGCATCGGGTTTTTGAAGGAGCAATAAAGTAATGGTAGCAACGTGCTGTTGCAAAACAAATAATATGAGCCGATTAAAATGGTTAATCGGCTCAAAAAAAAGGGAATATCTGAGCCGAATAGGATTCAATAGTTTTTTTAATGGTAACTGCTGTACATTCTTTAAATAGTATTCAAATAAAAAGGGTTTCAAACCTTATCAGCTGAAACCCTTTACTAGTCTGTGTACCAACCAGGGCACGATTCTGGGACCATTGTTATTTGAAAATAATTTTAGCGTATTATGAGTATCTTTATACAAACTGAGTATTTATGAAAAGAACCTTTGTAGATACAGATATAATTGCATCGCGTAAAATGTCAAAAGATGGCAACATCGACTTTCAATTTTGGTTTGATAAAACTATCGAAGAAAGATTAGCTGCTGCTGTATCTATGATTGAAGTTTCTTTCAAAACAATAAACTTTACCGGTCAAAAAGTTGACCGCAATATATTTTCTTCATTTAAAAGAAATCAATAGTGAACATTCTTAATGAAGACTTTAAAGACTTTATTGTTTATTTTAATCGCTACGAAGTTGAATATATTGTAGTTGGAGGTTATGCAGTCATTGTCAGAGGATATAGCAGATCAACTGGTGATATAGACATATGGGTAAATAAAACGCTTGACAATTTTAAAAGGCTTCAAAAAGCGATCCAACACTTCGGTCTTCCTACATCCGCAGTAAAAGAGTCTGAATTTTTCTCTGAGGAGTTTGATGTATTTACATTTGGGAAACCGCCGTATGCTATTGAAATTATGACTGCTGTTAAGGGATTAGATTTTGGTTCCACATTTATAAACTCAAGCATTGAGCAAATAAATGATACCCCCGTCAGAATTATTCATCTACTAAATTTAATTGAAGCAAAAAAGGCGGCAGGACGGAGTAAAGATCTAAACGACATCGAAAATCTGCCGAACGAATAGAACCACACGAAATAATGAAGTTGTAAAAGAAATTTTAAGAATGAATTTTATTGATGGTTTTATTTAAGCTGGTTTCTTACAATGAAAAAGGGTTTCAAACTTTATCGCTTGAAACCCTTGTTTGTATTGTGGGCCCACCAGGGCATGATCCTGGGACCCCCTGATTATGAGTCAGGTGCTCTAACCAACTGAGCTATAGGCCCTAGAACAATAATAGTTCTTTGAGGGTGCAAATTTAGGGAATAAATCGAAAGTTCAAGAGAGCAGTAAACTTTAATTTTCCCTTTCTAGATACTGAAGTATTAGGATGATCCTGGGACTCTCCCGACTTTCAGTCGGGATGCTCTAACCAACTGAGCTCTAGGCACTGAAAAATCCATTTTCTTTTCGAGCGAATATTTGGGGAATAAATTGAAAGTTTAAGAATGCTTTGGATTTTAAATTTCTCTTATATATTGCAAACCTAGATTTAAATTTAGCTGCATATCGCATGTCATACCTGTTATCCGCTTTTAGCAGTTTCCTACTAGATTTTGTTGGCTATGTAATTGCACTTACTTTTAACGTTAGTAACTTAAGACGGTAGTATTATAATTTCACTTGGCAATAGTGAAACTGAACAAGTATAGATCGGTAAAAGGGTTAAAAAGTTACCAAATGGAATTCAAAATATTAGAAAGCGTAAACTTGGAATGCTCAATAACTCAGCAAAATTCTGGTTAGGATTGCAAGACGATTTTGACATTGAAGAAGAAAGTACACTTATGGGAACCATATTACAATCTATTAAACCATTCAATCAAAACGCGGCATAACGGCGCATCCCGCATCAATGAAAAGCGCTGACCAACCAAGCTGTAGAAGCCATCTTCGGGTATGAAACATAGTTAAGAAAAATTCCATTTAACCAGCGGCACACTAAAGCTGGTAAATTCAGATATTTGCAGAAAGCTTTTAAAAAATGATGAAAGAGATCCGGAATATTATTTTTGATTTGGGGGGCGTTCTACTCAATATTAACTACCAAAAAACAGCAGACGCTTTTCAGCGCCTGGGATTTGAACAATTCAATAATATGTACACTCAATACACGGCAGATGAAGTGTTCAGCAAACTCGAAACAGGTAAGATCAGCAATGAAGATTTTTATGAAACTCTTTTATCTAAAGCAACCCATCCCATCTCCGTAGCTGACCTACGAGCCGCCTGGAATGCCATGCTACTCGATTTTAGAAGCGAAAGTCTAACAAAACTACAGCAGCTAAAGCAGCAATACCAGGTTTATTTGCTCAGTAATACCAACGATATTCACTGGCAGGCCTTTCAATCTATTTTCACGGAAAGCACAGGAGAGGCAACAATCGACGATTATTTTCACAAAGCCTACTACTCTCACCAAGTGGGGTTGCGCAAACCCAACGCCGATATCTTTGAATTTGTGGCCGCAGATGCCGGTTTGGAACGGGCAAAAACACTGTTTATCGACGATAGTTACAATAACATAGAAGCTGCTGCTTCCCTTGGATTTCAAACCCATTTATTATTGGAAGGAGAAAAAATGGAAACCCTACCTTATTGGGAAACAATCCGACTTTAATTACTTAACTTCTTCATAATCAATATAATTCTTGTCTACACGACCGTCATTTTTGGTCAATGGGCTATTGCTAGCCACCGCATTTGCACGATCTTGCGCTTCTTGTTGCTGGCGCTGCTGCTCTTGCATTTTTTGTTGCATCTGCCCTACCTGGTCTTTCATGCGCTTGCTGGCACGGTAAACAGGAATGATAAAATCAAATACCAGTTTGTACAACATGTACAATAAAAAAATCTGAAACAAGACTTTAAAAATATTCATGCCGCAAAGTTATTAAACCCACTAAAATATATTGCTGTTAATTTTTGAGAAACGGTTGGTGTGAATGTTTGGAGGATAGGGAGGATAGTTATATATTTGCAACGGAAAAAAGAAACAGAAAGAAGGGAACAGGGTTGTTCCCTTCTGCTTTTTACAGCATTATGAGTAGCGATAATCAAATAACAACCGTTGAAAAGCTTTTGCTTCCTTTACTCAAAGACGATATTTTTTTAATTGAGATCAAAGTAAAGCCGACCAACAATATTAAAATATTCCTGGATGCAGACGGCGGATTGGGCATTGAAAAATGCATCAAGATCAACAGGGCCTTGTACAAGATGATGGAAGAGATGGGCATTTACCCAGACGGCGATTTTTCGCTCGAAGTATCTAGTCCCGGCATTGGTGAACCTTTGAAAAAAATACGCCAATACCACAAAAACAAAGGCAGAGATGTTGAAGTGATTACAGTAGACGAAAGAACCATTACAGGGCCGATGCAGGAAGTAACAGAAGAGTCCATTACTGTTATTACTACAGAAGGTAAAGGAAAAAAGACGGTGGTAACGGAAGAAGTGATCCCATTTGAAACAATCAAACAAACTAAAGTTCTAATAAAATTTTAACTAACAAAAAACCCTGTTACCGGCTGGGGATTCCAGATTGAGCTCTGGAAAAGCCGGTAAGATTATGGCAAGTATTAATTTAAGTGACTCGTTTCAAGAATTTAAAGACGCTGAAAATATTGATCGTCCCACACTGATGAAAGTAATGGAAGATGTGTTTAAAACTTTGATCCGTAAAAAGTATGGCAGTGACGAAAACTTTGATGTGATCGTAAATGACCAAAAAGGGGATTTGGAAATCTTTCGTCGCCGCACCATCGTTGATGATGATGATCTGTACAACACCCTTACAGAAATTGAGCTCAAAGATGCCATCAAAATTGAACCGGATTACAGCGTAGGCGAAGAACTGTACGAAGCAGTAGATATTCAGAAAGAATTTGGTCGCCGCGCCATTTTGGCTGGCAAACAAACGCTGGCTGCACGTATCAACGATTTGAAGAAAAATATCCTTATTAAAAAATACGAAGATCGTGTAGGCGAGATCGTTAGTGGTGAAGTGTACCAGGTATGGAAAAAAGAAGTGTTGATCCTGGATGAAGACGGCAATGAAATGTTGTTGCCAAAATCAGAACAAATACCAGCCGATTATTTCAAAAAAGGAGAGAACGTTCGTTCGGTTGTTAAAAAAGTAGAACTTAAAAACAACCAGGCGGTCATCATCCTTTCCAGAACGAGTCCGTTGTTCCTGGAGAAATTATTGGAGATAGAAGTGCCGGAAATATTTGACGGTTTGATTGTAGTGAAAAAGATCGTGAGAGATCCGGGCGAAAGAGCCAAAGTAGCGGTGGAAAGCTACGACGACCGCATCGATCCGGTGGGTGCATGTGTGGGTATGAAAGGAAGCCGTATTCATGGTATAGTGAGAGAATTGAAGAACGAAAACATTGACGTCATCAATTATACTGCCAATTCACAGTTATTGATTCAACGTTCTTTGACGCCTGCAAAAATCACCAGTATCGAACTGGACAATGAAAAAATGCATGCGAACGTGTACCTCAAACCCGATCAGGTTTCTTTGGCCATCGGACGCCGTGGGGTAAACATCAAACTGGCTTGTGAACTCACCGGTTATGAAATTGATGTATTCCGCGATAGTGAAGACGAGAGTGGTGACTTCGATATTGATTTAGAAGAATTCAGCGATGAGATAGAACCATGGGTAATTGAAGAGCTGAAGCGTGTAGGTTGTGATACGGCCCGCAGTGTGCTCGATCTTACGCCAGAAGAACTGGAACGCAGAACCGACCTGGAGAAAGAAACCATCGAAGATCTGAGGAGAATTTTGAAAGAAGAATTTGAAAAAGAATAAGAATCGTCTCCAGATAAGATGTCTGGAACATTCCATCATAAAAACAGCTAATAGCACTGTATTTATCCTGTAAATAGGTGCAAAAAACAAAGAATGTCAGAATTAAACACACCAAGATTGATGGCCGCGGCCAAGGAATTTAACATCGGGACCAACACCCTGATAGACTTCCTTGTGTCGAAGAATTTTAATGCAGATGACCTGAAGCCCAGCACGAAACTATCAGAAGATATGTATCGGGTGCTGCAGGGAGAATTTCAGCAAGACAAAGCCGCCCGACAAAAAGCGGAGCAGATAGACTTACCGAAAGGAGCTTCTGCGGATGCTAAAAAGAAGAAAGACGAAGAAGACCTTTCTATCAAAAAGAAAGAAGAAAAAGCGAAGGCTAAA
Source organism: Chitinophagales bacterium (assembly GCA_038249665.1). GTDB lineage: Bacteria > Bacteroidota > Bacteroidia > Chitinophagales > Chitinophagaceae > Ferruginibacter. Next base: position 19,070 of record JBBSDF010000013.1, on the reverse strand, counting down.
ACGGAAGAAAAGGCTGCGCAAGTAACGCCAACTCCAGAAGTAGTAGCGCCACCGGCTCCAGTGGTAGAAAAGCCAGTGGCTGAAAAGCCTGTAGTTGTAGAACCTCCAGTTGTTGTAGCTCCTGTTGTTGTAGCTCCTGTTGAAGCCAAAGTACCAGTGAGTAACATTGTTAAAATTGAAGCGCCAGAACTGGAAGGACCCAAGGTTCTTGCCAAGATAGATTTGGATGCCATCGACTCTAGTACCCGTCCAAAAAAATCGACGAAGAAAAAAGAAGAGCCAGCCCCCATCGATCCGCCTAAAACAGATAAGCCGGTAACTCCTGAAAAGGGCGCGCCCAAGCCGCGTATTAAAGATAATCCCGCTGTAGAAGAACCCGTAAAAGCGCCTGCCATTGAAACGCCAGCACCCGCTCCGGAACCTATCGTAGATGCTCCAGCGAAAATCGAAAATATTCTGGCAGCCAGACTGACTGGCCCAAAAATTATGGGCAAAATCAATTTGCCTGTTGACAATGACACCCGTCCTAAAAAAGACAGTGACGAAAAGCACAAACGCAAACGAATTCCCATCCAGAAAAAACCCGGCGCTCCCAATCAAGGTGGCGTTAATCGCGGGCCAGGGCCTGGTGCTACCAACAGACCTGGTGGAACGGACAACCGAAATGCAGGCGCTCCAAACAGAGGTCCGCAACAAGGCGGTGGCAGCAATCGTTTTGCGAGACCAGGACAAGGCAGTACAAACAATAATAACAATGTTCGCAGAGAAGATAAAACCATCGATGCGAAAGAGATACAGGAAAAACTGAAGCAAACCCAGGCCAAGCTGGCAGGATCGGGCGGACGTGGTAAAAGCCTAAAAGCCAAATACCGCAAAGCCAAAAGAGAGGAAATGGCAGAGCAAATGGGTGCCGAAGGAATGGAAAACAACAAACTGCAGGTAACGGAGTTTATCTCTGTAAGTGAGTTGGCTGGTTTGATGGAAGTGAGTTTTGCAGACATCATCAGCAAGTGTATGAACCTGGGTATCATGGTATCTATCAACCAACGATTAGAGGCAGATGTAATTGAATTGGTGGCGAGCGAATTTAATTTTGAAGTAGAATTTATTGGAGTAGAAGATGCGGCTGATTTGGAAAACGAAGATCAAGCAGATGCTCCCGAAGATCTTGAACCAAGAGCGCCAATCGTTACCATCATGGGTCACGTAGATCATGGTAAAACATCTTTGCTCGATTATATCAGGCATACCAATGTAATTGCCGGAGAAGCAGGTGGTATCACCCAGCACATCGGTGCGTATGAGGTAACCACTAAAGATGGCAGGGCCATTACCTTCCTGGACACACCAGGACACGAAGCGTTTACCGCAATGCGTGCCCGCGGAGCCAAAGTAACAGATATCGCGGTGATTGTAGTAGCGGCCGACGATGCAGTGATGCCTCAAACAAAAGAAGCCATTTCGCATGCGCAGGCAGCCAACGTGCCTATGATATTTGCCATCAACAAGGTAGATAAAGACGGGGCCAATCCTGAAAAAATTAAAGAACAACTGTCACAAATGAACATCCTGGTTGAAAGCTGGGGTGGTAAATTCCAAAGTCAGGAAATTAGTGCAAAGCAAGGGTTGAACATCGACTTGTTGCTCGAAAAAATATTACTCGAAACAGATATTCTGGAGCTGAAAGCCAATGCCAACAAACAAGGTAATGGAACCATCATTGAAGCATCGCTGGATAAAGGCCGCGGATATGTAGCTACTATATTGGTACAAAACGGCACACTCCGTCAAGGTGATATGATCGTGTCTGGTCAGCATTTTGGTAAAGTAAAAGCCATGTACAACGAACGCAACCAGCGCATTGAGGAAGCACCCCCGTCCACACCGGTATTGATACTCGGTTTGAATGGTGCTCCCCAGGCAGGTGAAACTTTTAAGGTATTTGAGAACGAAGCAGACGCAAGAGAAACAGCGTACAAGCGCGGGCAAATTTTACGCGAGCAAGGTATGCGAGCTAAAAAACATATTACGCTTGATGAAATTGGGCGTCGTTTGGCACTGGGTAACTTTAAAGAACTGAACGTGATCATCAAAGGTGACGTGGATGGTTCAGTAGAGGCCCTGAGTGACTCTTTACAGAAACTAAGTACCGAAGAAATTGTGATCAAAGTGATTCACAAGGCAGTAGGTGCCATTACCGAAAGTGATGTTACGCTCGCCAATGCTTCAGATGCGATCATTATCGGCTTTAACGTTCGTCCAAGTATTCAGGCGGCTAAAATGGCGGAAGCTGAATCGATCGAAATCAAAATGTACTCTATCATTTACAACGCCATTGAAGAAATCAAAAGTGCAATGGAAGGGATGTTGGAACCTACAGTGGAAGAAAAAATACTGGGTAATATTGAGATCAGGGAGACCTATAAATTTGATAAGGCTACCGTAGCCGGTTGTTTCGTACTCGATGGTAAAGTTGCCAGAAACAACAGAATCCGTTTGGTAAGAGAAGGTATCGTGATCTATACGGGAGAACTCGCAAGTTTGAAACGTTACAGAGATGACGCCAAAGAAGTAACCACCAATATGGAATGCGGTTTGGTGATCAGAAACTACAACGACGTCAAAATTGGCGATATCGTAGAAGCATTTGAAGAAATAGAAGTTAAACGTACATTATAAACCAACTTTCACAGGCGGGTTATCACAAAAATTGTAGTGTTCACCACTACAATTTTTTGTTAAATGAAAGCTGAAGTGCCCAACCGCCGGCGATGGAAGTTATTTTTGGATTATATTCAATCAAAGGAATTTAGAGGATCATGAAACTATACAAATTTTTACTCACCCTGATCTGTTTTTGTGCAACTACATCGGTAATGGCGCAGCCAAAAAAAATAATGGCGGACAAGATCGTGGCCATCGTCGGAGATAAAATTGTTTTAAAAACAGACATCGACAATGCCTTGATAGACATGCAACGCCAGGGAATCGAAGCCCCGCCGAACGCCAATTGTTATGTGCTCGAACAGGCACTTGGTGTAAAAGCATTGGTATTGCAAGCAGAAAAAGATTCATTGCCTGTTACCGACGAAGAAGTGGATGCAGATATCGAAAATCGTATCCGTTATTTTATTCAGCAATACGGTTCAGTAGATGAATTAGAAAAAGTAGCCGGCAAAACGGTGTATCAATTAAAAGAAGATTTTAAAACAGGCATCCGTGATCAGAAAATGGCATCAGCCATGCGGGACAAAATTGTAGGAGACGTAAAAATCACCCCCAATGAAGTAAAGGAATATTTTGAAAAGATTCCGGCAGATAGTTTGTCGTTTTACGAAAGCGAAGTAGAGATCGGGCAAATCGTGGTTTATCCTAAAGCCAGCAAAGAAGCAGAGGAATATGCGATTGAACAGCTCAATGAATACAAAGCAGAAATTGAGTCAGGAAAAGATTTTCGAACGGTAGCCGACCGTGCATCGGAAGATCCTGGTGTAACACAAAACCGTGGTCAGTATGAGGTAAACCGAACTTCTAAAGAAATGGACGGCACCTGGCTGGCAAAAGCTTTTACCTTAAAAGAAGGACAGATCAGTAAGCCTTTCAAAACAAGGTTTGGCTACCATATTATTCAAATGGTAAACAGAGCAGGGGATGATGCAGTGGTAAGACATATTTTAAGGATACCACAAGTAACTACTTTTGAAATGAAAGAGGGCTATGATAAAATGGATTCCGTACGTTCTAAACTGATTGTGGGCACCACCGATTTTGGAAAAGCGGTAGAACTGAATAGCGAAGATGAGGCCACCAAAAGTGCGGGCGGATTTATGCAAGGTCCCAATGGTACATTTTTAACGATCGACCAATTGGATGCTGGTGTGGTAGCCGTGCTCAAGGAATTGCGGGTTGGCCAATACTCACAGCCGCTAGAATATGCTGACGAAAGAGGGAAAAAAGGGGTACGTATTTTGCACCTCAAATCTAAGTCGGAGCCGCACAGAGAAAACCTGAAAGATGATTACAGCAAAGTTGCGTTTCGAGCTTTGGAAGAGAAAAAAGAAAATGCGCTGGAAGACTGGTTTTACAAAAAAATCAAGACCTACTATCTCATGATAGATCCCGAATACCAAAGTTGTGATGTGATGGAAAAATGGGTAGATGCTTCAAAGAAATCAAGCATCATCAAGAATAAATAAACGGAACCGCATAGCGGTATTAAAATAATAGCGAAAACGTTCCGGTGATTGCCGGAACGTTTGTAGTTTTATAACAGAGCAGTGGAAATACAACCATTGCAGAACAGAAAAAATATGATTGAAAAAAAGGTACAATTACAGCAAGAAGAAATTGCCATACTTGTAGGCCTGGTGCAACCAGATCAAACAGAGCAACAAGTAAACGAATACATGGACGAGTTGTCGTTTTTGGCGGAAACTGCAGGAGCGGTAACGGTAAAAAGGTTTACCCAGAAACTGAAACACCCCGATAGTAAAACCTTTGTAGGTAAGGGCAAGTTAACGCAAATAAAAGATTTTATTTTATTGAAGGGCGACATTACGCTGGTGATCTTTGATGACGAATTAACTGGCTCCCAAATTCAGAATATTGAAAAAGTACTGGATGTAAGAACGATCGATAGAAGTGATCTTATCCTCGACATTTTTGCCAGCAGGGCAAAAACGGCACAGGCCAAAACGCAAGTAGAGTTGGCACAGTACCAATATATACTGCCGAGGTTGCGCGGCATGTGGAAGCATTTGGAAAGACAAGGCGGTGGTGTAGGCACAAGAGGTCCGGGTGAAACAGAAATTGAAACGGATCGTCGTATTGTAAAAGACAAGATCAGTCTCTTACGGAAACGACTGGCCGAAATTGACAAACAATCCTTTACCCAGCGTAAAGAAAGAGGTGAATTTATCCGCGTTGCATTGGTAGGTTACACCAATGTGGGCAAATCTACCCTGATGACTACCCTCAGCAAGAGTGAGGTATTTGCCGAAAATAAATTATTTGCTACCTTGGATACAACCACCCGCAAAGTGGTATTTGAGCAAACTCCCTTCCTGCTAAGCGATACAGTGGGCTTCATTCGCAAACTTCCACATCACCTGGTAGAGAGCTTTAAAAGTACATTGGATGAAGTGCGGGAGGCTGATGTATTGTTGCATGTAGTAGATATGTCGCATCCACAGTATGAAGAGCAACTGACTGTTGTGAACAAAACATTGGCAGAATTGGGCGCTGCAGAAAAGCCAACCATCACCATTTTTAATAAGATGGATAAATACGAAGCGGAAGTATTCGACGAATGGTTAGAGCCCGAAGTGAAGCAGGACATATTGAGAGAATTGAAAGAACGTTGGCAAACCGAAACCAAGGGTAATTGCGTTTTTGTATCTGCAGTGCAGCGTACCAATTTGGATGTGTTGCGACAAACCATTTTAAATAAAGTGCGTGAAATGTACCAGATCCGGTATCCGTACAAAGCAGAGTATTTTTATTGATCAACGAACGGATGTAGCATGGCCTCCCACGAAAAATTTACCTGGCACAAGATCGCCGATCACCGTTCAGAACTGGAATGGAATGCTCAGGGTTTTGCGGAATGTATGGTAGCCGGCAAAAAGGTTTGTGTCAGTGTGTACAAAGATAATTTGTTTGGATGCGCTACCAAATGCCCGCATGCAGGCGGCAACATGGCTGCGGGCTACGTGGATGCGCTGGGAAACCTGGTATGTCCGCTACATCGCTATAAATTCTCCTTACAAAATGGCCGAAATACGAGCGGTGAGGGGTATTTTTTAAAAACCTACCCCGTAGAAGAGCGGGAAGATGGGATTTATGTGGGGTTCAGGGAAAATAATCCGTTTTCCTTCTTTAAATAAGTACGATATATTTTTTTGTGAAAACTAAAAACCCTTATTTTTGCAACCCCAATCGCACTGGTGGGGAAAACATATTCCTCCTTAGCTCAGTTGGTTAGAGCATCTGACTGTTAATCAGAGGGTCGTCTGTTCAAATCAGACAGGGGGAGCAACATCAGTAAAGGGTTTCATCAATTGAAGCCCTTTTTTATTTTGTATAACTAGGTTAATTCAGGTTTGACTGGGCGGTATATGTACGATAAATTCAACCTGTTGTATTGCAATGGTATGATGCTTAAAATTACCTAACACCTGAAACTGCATTTCTACCGTATTACATTTTACTTACCCTAAAACATTTCCCCTTTTGTTGCTGTCTACGGCTATACTTCAAAAAGATAGGTTACTTTGAGAACGTTAAAAATTAAAATGATATGACCAAAGTTTTGATTACTGGTGCAACAGGAAATGTGGGCATGGAGCTAATCAAGGCATTGCTGCAAATGGATCAGCAGCTCGAACTGTATGCTGGGGTAAGAGATGTGGAACATGATAAAGTTACCTTGCCAGCCAATGGCATACAAAGCGTTCGATTTGATTTTACAGATATGGATACTGTTAACGGCGCATTAGAAGATTGTACTATTTTGTTTTTGTTGCGCCCACCGCAAATATCTGATGTAGATAAATACTTCCGACCCATTATTGATGCATGTATAGCCAAAGCCGTGCAACACATTGTATTCTTATCGGTTCAAGGCGTAGAACATAGCAGCATTATCCCACACCATAAAATTGAAAAACTAATTGTAAACAGTGGTATACCCTATACTTTCTTGCGACCAGCCTATTTTATGCAAAATTTTACAACAACGGTGCACCATGAATTGGTTAGTAAAAAACGGATTTATTTGCCTGCGGGCAAAGCCAAATTTACGCTGGTTGACGTTCGGGATATAGGAGCTGTTGCTGCCCATGTTTTGATAAATATTTCGCAACATGTAAATAGATCTTACGCACTTACCTCCAATAAAAAGATGACGTTTAAAGAAATGGCCATTTCGTTGAGTAGCCATCTGGGGGTCGATATTCAATTTATTTCTCCGAATCTACTTAGCTTCTTTCTTGCCAAAAAAAGGGAAAATACACCAACGATGCTCATTCTTGTTTTGATCATGCTTCACTATTTTCCAAGATTTCAACAAGAGCCTGCATTAACTAAATGTGTGGAGGAAATCATTCATCGGCCACCCTTCAGCTTTGAGCAGTTTATAAATGATAACAAAAAAAAGTTGGTTTCGTAGTTCCCTCCCCCACCGCCAGCAAATACATTTTGAAAAAGGCTTCCCTGTTGTATGGCAACTGTTGTTTTCTAGTTAAACAAGCACTACTTTAGAAGGGTATAAAACACCATGCTGTTTTTAGCTTGGACACACAGCGCTTTTTATTTTCACCGCAAAAGATATTACGCCTTATTCTCACAGTAAAAAATAATTATGAAAAAATTACTTGGCTGCATTTTGCTCCTTAGCATACTTTGCTCAATTGGATTTGGCCAAAAAATAAAGGCTAGTTTTTCTCCTGCAGTTTTGGATGAATTTTTTACAGGAAAGGTGATTGCGTATTTGTCGAAAGAGAACAAATCGCCTAAAAGTGGTAGAGTGGGATTTGAATACTTTCCCTGTTTTTCTATTTTTGTAAAAAACATAGCGCCCAATCAAACCATTGTTTTTGATGACAATGCTGTCTCCTATCCTGCTCGACTTTCTGACATTGAACGGGGTGAATATTACCTCCAAATAGTTTGGGACAGAAACTTAGGCGGACGTTCCATTGCAGAAAGTCCTGGCAATCTTTTTAACGCTGCGCAAAGCATTCGCATTACAAAGGACAGGAATACGGTGTTTAACGTTGTTGCTACAAAATTGGTTCCCGCTCCAGATGTTTTCAAAGAAACTGAATTTGTAAAAGAGTTCAAAGCACCCTCAAAATTATTGAGCCAATTTATTAATAAACCAATGACGGTTGATGCTGCTATTATTCTTCCAAAAGAATATTACACAGACCCCGAAAGAAAGTTTCCGGTGTTGTTGGAGGTTTCAGGTTATGGTGGTGATTACCGCGCTTATTCAGGTGATTTAAATCCTGCTTCCCCTATAGATAGTATTCCGGTGATTAAGGTTTTTTTGGACGGCAATTGTTCGCTAGGACATTCTGTATATGCCAACAGTGAAAACAACGGTCCATGGGGCGATGCCCTTACTACAGAATTTATTCCTTTGTTGGAAAAAACATTCAGGTGCAATGGTGCACGGTTATTAACAGGACATAGCTCTGGTGGTTGGACGGTGTTGTGGCTGCAAACGCAATATCCCAACGTGTTTGATGCTTGTTGGTCGAGCGCACCTGATCCTGTTGACTTTCGAAGGTTTCAGCAAATTAATTTGTATGAAGACAACAATATGTTTTATAAAAAGGATAGTTCTATAACATTGGTAGCTACGGTGGCAGGCGTTATTCCATGGGCCAGCACAAAAGTTATTTACCAGATGGAAGAAGTGGTGTATCGTGGCGAACAAATGCATTCTTTTAACGCCGCATTTAGTAAAAGAGGAACTAATGGAATGCCACAATCCATTTGCAATAGTGCCACTGGAGTTATAGATAATGCTGTTGCAACGCAGTGGAAAAAATATGACATCTCTCTTTACCTTAGAAGTAATTGGGAAAACATACGATCTGGGTTAGATGGAAAAATCAGGGTGTCGATAGGTACAAGAGATAATTTTCTGTTAACTGGCGCAGTAAAAATGCTGGAAAAGGAGATGAAACAATTAAATGCGGCCTTCCAGTTTGCTTATTATCCTGGAGACCACTTCACTGTTTTCACAGCTTTGTACGAAAAAGAGGGCGATCAGTTTCTCGCAGAAAAGTACAGAGAGTGGCTAATGCTGTTGAAGGAAAAAACGGAAATGAATAATACGATCGATGCTGCATTGTAGCTGCAAGTGGTATCTCCATATCCCGGTTTCCGATCCCGCCAACCGCTGCAATCCTGTTCATTTTGCGGGAGGCACTCCGCTATACGAAAACAACTGTTGATTATATTTACTGAAGTTGACAACAAACCGTTTGTTCGTTATAAAAAAATGCGTAGGTGTAATGCTTCAATTTTTTATTTTTAAATCCGGGGAACCGGCTTGGGAAATGTTGTAATTCAGCGCACATAAAACCCGTTACTAACTAGCAGAACCAATAGAGTTCGGTGATGGCATAGTCAAACACCTGTGGCAGTGGCAGGAAGCCATCCACTTATTCAAAATTATAACCCTTCCTACATGAGCAAAAAAATGAAACTGCCTACTGCTACTACATTGATGATGTTCGTGATTGTGTTGGCCGCCATCAGCACCTGGCTGTTGCCTGCGGGGCAATACAGTAAATTGGCCAACGACAACAACCTTGCTTTTATGGTGACCTCAAAAAATGGCACGGTTTCATTACCCTTTACACAGCAAACATTGGATAGCCTTTCTATACAAGTACCATTAGAAAAATATCAAAAAGGGGCTATTCAAAAGCCTATATCTATACCAAATACTTACCAACAAGATGATAAAAATCCCCAGGGATTGGTGGATATTTTAAAGGCACCCATCAAAGGCGTTATAGAAAGTATCGATATTGTGTTGTTCATTTTAGTGATAGGAGGGTTTATGCAAGTATTTAATAAAACCGGGGCAATGCTCACAGGCATCACCTATTTAGCCAATAGCATGAAAGGGAGAGAGCGGTTGCTGATCATTATATTAACATTCATCTGTTCTTTTCTGGGTGGTTCTTATGGGATGGATGTGGAAGCGATTGTGTTTTATCCGGTATTGGTACCTATATTTCTGGCTGCTGGTTACGATTTAATGGTGCCCCTGGCCATCGTTTTTGGCGGGGCTTCCATTGGGTATATCTCCAGTTTTTCTAATCCTTTTTCCACCATCATTGCCAGCAATACGCTTGGCATAAATTGGTTAGAAGGCTTCTATCAAAGGTTACTGTACTTTGCTATCTCTACCTCATTGTACATTTGGTATTTACTCCGATACGCTGATAGCGTAAAGAAAAACCCAAGCGCTTCCTATGTTGATGCAAGTGCCCAAGCTACTATTTCTACTTTAGACATTAACCTGGCCAATGAAAAGGATTCAATCTCCCTTCCATTAAAAACCAAAGTTTTTCTGCTGCAATTTTTTACCACTTTTGTGAGTATGATCGTCGGTATCATTTTTTATGGTTGGTGGTGCATAGAGATGTCGGCATTGTTTTTGGGTTCTGCTATATTGATGGCCTTTATGGAGCGAATGGGGGAAAAAACTTTTGTGCTTGAATTTACAAAAGGAATGGAATCTCTGCTTTCGGTAGCCATCATTGTAGGATTGGCGAGAGGCGTCACCATTGTGTTGAACGACGGGATGGTTAGTGACTCCATTTTGTATTATGCATCTGCTGTAGTTCAACATGTTTCTCCCATGTTGTTTATTGTGCTGGTGATGCTGTTTTATTTTTTCTTCAGTATTCCGGTAAGTTCTTCATCTGGTATGGCCGTACTCACCATGCCGATCATTGGGTCACTGGCCATATTATTAAACATTCCCGGCAGAGAGGTGGTAAACTCTTATTTGTATGGCATTGGCATCATGTTCTTAATAACGCCTACTGGTAATGTATTTCCTGCATTGAGTATGGTAAATGTAAGTTACAAAGCATGGATGAAATTTATCATGCCCTTTATCGTGGTGTTACTTGTTTTGAGTGCCTTGTTTTTAATTGTAGGGATTCAATATTAACGGCTGTTGAATACTGCGAAGTTGCAGCGGGCTGTACTAATATCGATCGGAATACAGCAGTTTTAAGCCTTTTTTGTATAGGTTTAAAACAAACGAAATAGGTAGCGTATGAACGGTGTTGAATATTACATCTCGCCGTATAATTCTACAGTTTAAACAAGGCTCAGAGAATTATGGCGATTTTTTTGATCTGATTCCACACAGCATTGAAAGTATTCGGCACCAAATTCCCGCTTATAAAGTGGAGAAATATCAGTTGTATGTTGTAGCATACAAAAACACATTTCATTTTAGCCTGCATACGGAGTAAGAGAAACGGAAGATGATATTGCTGCCAATTAAGTGAAGGCAATACGGTGTATGAAAGATTTACCGGATTTGCTTTTAAAAAAAATTACAAGGTGCTATGGTAGTCCAAAGAAACCTTGTAATTTTTCGGGCCTATACATTCGTAAGTCCCAATCACCGTTAGTACATCAAAATATTTTAGGAATGACTATCTACCGGTTTCTATTGATTTATAGACTTTCTTAATTTCTTCAATCCCGTCTTTTGTTGATTGCAAGGTTACAAAACCCGTTGTGTTTTGCAGAATAGCCTGCTGGGTTTCTTCACCATATGCATTAATTTGGACGGCACTGAAAAACTGGTAGCCAGGATAGCTTTTTGAAATAAAATTTTGAAACGCTTTCGACAACTGAGTATTTGTGCAAGATATAATAGAATAATTCAGCTGACCTTTTGTATTAAAGCAAGCACTTGTTGTACGTCCTTCGCTTATAAAACTTACCCAATAGCCTTTGCTTTCTGTAGACCATACTGGATTTTGTGCTGTTGGGAACATTGCTGCGAATTTAGCAGCCATGGCAGCATTTCCTGGAGCTGAAATGTTATTATCTGCTATTATCACATCATTGGTATGTACCATCAGCGGTTCAATTTTTGCGATACTCTGTGCAAAAGAAGCATTTGCTAAAAATGTAAAGATTGCTAAAGAGGCGGCCATTGTTGTTAAAGTCTTTTTCATCTGTTTTTGTTTTAGATTATGAGTAGAATTTTTTTAATGTTGTTTAGGGCATAAAAATACTACCCAACAGGAGGTATAGGCTGTAAGGTTTTGTTCAAAGACTATAAAATTTGGGTCAACTTTGTTGGGCAGAATGGATTTTCAGACCGGGGTTATCTGAAAAAATCGGTGCAGTAAAGGCGGGAGTATAAAAATCGGTTCAAATACTATCTATTTTGACTCATTTGCCTGGAAAGGTACTCAGATGGGGTAACTCCGTACTGTTCTTTAAAACATTGGGTAAAATAGGAAGGGCTGCTAAAACCAACACTGTAGGCAGCTGTGGTTATATCTTGTCCGCCCAGTATCAGGATTGTTGCATTTTGCAAACGGTATTGCCTTATTACATCATTGGTGGATAGGTCTAGCAGCGATTTAAGTTTTCTGTTAAGAGTACTCCGACTCATGGCCATTACTTTGCACAGATAATCAACCCCTAATTCGGCATCGTCTATTTTAGCATCCATTTCTTTGTAGAGTTGTATTAAAAAAGGATCTGTAATAACAGGTTCCGTTTTTTGTGGGTCGGTAGTTAATAGTTGCGTCTGTAAATATTCCCTTAACTTTTGCTGGAGTTTTAATAGGTTTACTACCCGCAATTCCAGTTCATTTTGGCTAAATGGTTTGGTAATATAGCTATCTGCGCCGGTTTTCAAACCTTGCATTTTGGCTTCATGTGCTGCTTTAGAGGTGAGCAAAATAAAACCAATGTGTGCGGTACGGTGGTCGTTTTTACATTGCAGGCAAAGGTCAAAACCATCCTGGCCGGGCATCATCACATCGCTAATGATTACATCAGGAAGCTCACTTAATATAATGTCCCAAGCTTGTAAGCCGTCTGCTGCTGTAATCACGCGATAATATTGTTGCATACTCTCCGCTAAAAAGGCACGAAGTTCATCATTATCTTCCACAATCATCAGTACTGGAGCTTCCGCATTTGTTGGGGATACAACTTCCTTATGATTATTTAGCGCTGGCGCTACGGTTGCTGTAGTGAAGTTATGTTTAGGCACCTCCGCTTTTTGCAAAGGAATTTCTACTACAAAACTTGTAAAATAGCCCGGCTCGCTTTTTAATTTAATATTGCCGTGCATGAGGTGCGTTAATTCCTGCACGAGCGAAAGCCCAATGCCAGTGCCACCATAGTTTCTAATTGCAGAATCATCCACTTGGTAAAAGCGATCGAATATTTTGTGTTGCAGGTTCGCAGGAATGCCAGGACCGTTATCGTTGACTTCCAATCTAACCATTTCCTCCTCTTGGGAAGAAAGTAGCACAGCTATTTTGCCATTCCTTGGTGTAAACTTTAAGGCATTACTGAGTAAATTGTTGATGATTTTCTCCCACTTTTCTTCGTCAAACATATGATGACCTGAAAAAGATTCGGCTGTAAAGCTAAAGTTGATATTTTTTTCTTTTGCACTTTCTTCAAACTGCTGTACTAAACTTGTAACAAACAAGTTAAAATCACCGGCGGCAGTTTTCAATTTCATCTGCCCGTTATTTAATTTTGAAAAATCCAGTAACTCATTTATTAATTTTAATAATTGCCTTGAATTTTTTTGGGCAGTTTTTACAGAAGCTGCAGCAGCAGCAGAAAGCGAAGTATCACTACTCAATTTTTCGAGCGGTGACATGATAAGTGTGAGCGGTGTTCTAAATTCATGCGTAATATTATTAAAGAACCGATCTTTCATTTCATCGTTCTCTTTCAAGCGAAGCGCTTCCCGCTTTTCAAAAGCCAGGTTCTGATTAGATTTTAATCTTTGTTCTTTAAATTTTATATATCGTCTTACTAAGGCATAGGCAACCAAGGCATAAACAATATAGGCCCACCAGGTAAACCAAAATGGCGGCTTAATTTCGATACGGAGTTCTCTAATACTGGAACTCCACAACCCGTTATTATCCGTAGCATTTATTTTGAAAGTATAGGTGCCAGGGCTTAAGGCGGTGTAGGAAACCTGATTATTGGTTCCATTCTCCATCCATTCTTTATCTGCGCCTGTTAATTGATAACGGTATTTTATTTTGTTAGGTTTATTAAATACCAGCGCAGCAAATTCTATCCTAAGGTAATTTTTATCATACGGCAATTTGATTTCTGTAAGCGTGTTTAAGGGTTCCTTAATAATAGTTTCCTTATTGCTGACATCCTGCAGTTCATTGTTTATTAGTAAAGCGGTAAACTGTATGGGTACTTTCTGATTTATTTTTTTCTGATTAAATGCTAAAGGGTCAAAAATTGAAAAACCATCCATACCACCAAATGCAAGTCGCCCGTCTGCAAAGGTAAATTTGTGTGCCCTGTTAAATTCATTTCCCGCAAGTCCATCTGCTTTTTCGAAAGCATTAACTTGTCCGGTTCCTGCATCTAAACGAAAAATACCTTTGTTGGTGCTACACCATATTTTGCCATCTTTATCAGGAAGTATGCAATAGATGGTGTTGTTGGGTAGTCCATCGTTGGTAGTGTAAACTTTTTGGAGCCCCTTTTTTACATCCCATAAAATCAATCCTCCTCCCCTCGATCCAATCCAGAATTTATCTTTATCAATCGGATCCGGGCAAATCTCAGTAAGGTCTCTGGGCAAGTCCCGGATGGGCTTAGGACCAGTAAACCTATTGATCAATTTTACACCATCATACTGTAACAACCCATGTGCGTAAGTGGACATCCAGGTATAACCGCCGACAAATTTTGCATCGGCAAATTGCATACCTTTCATACTTATTGAATCCATTTGTAATCTTTCAGGTACAGCCTCAGTACTTTTCCAACGATACCAACAGTAATGCATTTCATCGAATACCCAGAGTTCATTATTGGGCAAAATCAACATAGCCCCAAAAATAGATTCGCTGGTAGAATACGGTAGCGCCTGAAATCCATCTTTGTTCAAACGAAAAACCTGGTTCTTATCATAAAAATTATAAGTGGCAAATAATTCGCCTTTGTCGTTGTGCGCCGTTCTGAAAAAGTAAGAAGAATATTGAGTAACCCAATGAGGAGGAAATTTAGCTCGATTGGCGCCTGCCATTTCCATTATATCTGCAATAAAACTGGTTGTGTATTTATAAGACTCAAAGGGTAATGCCTGCAAATCTATTTTTAACAATCCTTGTGCATTAACGCTTACCCACAACACGTCTGACCGATCTATAAAAAATGCGCTGATGTGTAGTTGCGGATGTTCAAGGTTTTCCCATAATAGTTTTAATTCTCCGGTATTTGACAACAGAAATATTCGATTACCGTAAGCAAAATAAACTTGTCCATTGCTATCTGTTTTTAAGAACCAGGGAATATCTCCTATCACTGTTTTGGGCTTTTCAGGCACTTTGTAAGCATAGCTGGTTTTGCGTGAAATATCCATTATAAGAACATTGCCATCGCTCAACATAGCCGCTCTATTACCGGGCAAAACTTCAATTAGATTAGTAGCATAAAATATGTTGACATCTTTTGATTTCGGTAACGATGTTATGCCTGTTTTAAACTGTATAAAATCAAATTTATTTTTTGAAACATTACTGATATGGATACCATTTGCTGAAACTACATAAACGCGCCCGTCGGTTGCCTCTGTAATCGACATCACCGTATCCTGTTGCAACAAACCATTTTCGCGATTGGCATAACTTATCTTTCCAGTTTGGTCATTTACCCAACCAATACCTTTGTAGTTTTCCATCAAAAAATACCAATTACCGGCAGTATTATAGCCGTTGCCCATTTTCCACATGGCGTGCGGGATTTTTTGGAATTGGCTTCGAATGTTGTTGGGAGTGACCTTAAAAGATTGCATATTGAAATCATCTGCCATCGTGCCTTCGTAAAACAAACTGATGCTGTTATTTGCCCTTGGTATGACATTATTGATGGTATTGGCCCTTAGTCCGGTACTGTCTCCGATCTTGTAACGTATTACCCGAAAATTTCTACCGTCAAAACGGGCAATACCATCTAGTGTATAAACCCATAAAAACCCATCCGTATCCTGAGTAATACCACTGATATAGCTTTGCGGCAAACCATCGTCTACCGTAAAAAGTTGCTGGTTGGTAAACACCCTCTGCTGGGCGTTAGCGGGTACAGAATAGACTATGCAAAAAATAAATTTGCATAGCGTTGGCAAATAGAAATTCCTTAAAATATTACTCAATGTATAATACACTAGCCTGGTTTTAAATTGCAATAGGTATTTTTATTGCATTTGTTTGGTTTGTGGGGCTGGGTTTTAAAATTACAATAAAAAAAGCCATCTAAAAAACTTTATAGAATTTAGTTGAACAGGCGACAGAAGGATTCGGTGATCTGTTGAAAAACTACTGGATGCTAGAATAGTGGGGGTTATTATAGACAATAGAATACGAATAGACTGCTATATCAAATATGCGTTAAAAGAATAATTAAAGGAGAACAATGCGAACTTCCTGTTCTCAAAAATAGTTGCCAGTTACTAAGTTTGGAAATAAAAAGAAATTTTTCTAATGCACGACAATTGCTTGATTGGCTTTTTAGACTTAGTTTTATTTTGAACGATGGTTAAAGGGCTTAAAGCATTCTTTTTTCCAGAACACTTCCTTCCATTATCCAATGCGGAATTTCTTATTTTCACAACCAGAAATAATCGAAAAATTATTTTTCACAAAGTGATCTAACGTATGATGTACCTAATACATTTGGGTATTATAATTTAATTTTTTTTAGCGGTAATTTTTTTCCGTAAGTCAATTGCCTCCAGATCCATTCCATTGGTCCATAGTTAAAATGTTTCAACCACCAGCTGCTGTACATAAGCTGAAAAGCGTACACAGCAAAGCCGATGGGAATAAAATGGGTAGGCGCGATGTTTCTACCCAAGCCAAAACCGACGCCATAATAAAGGGTAATGCCAATGATTGTTTGCATCAGGTAATTGGTTAATGCCATTCTGCCCATTGGTGCCAGAAATTTCAACCGGCTGTTTCCTTTTTTATTTATCCAGCGTAAACAAACAACAGACGTATAGGCCAAACACAACGGCACTACACTGATGGCATAGAAGAAGGTATGGGCTAATCCCATTACATTTGGAATCCCTTTTCCTAAAAATTCAAAACCTGTACTAGCAATAGCGGCAGGAATTCCAATAATCAAACCCCAACGGCGTAATTTTTTAAATAAGGAAATATGATTTTCAAGGTTGGTGTACATCATTTTACGGCCTGCATAAAAACCCAGCAGGAACATGCCCAGCACTTTTGGCATGCGGTTGGTATCGAGAATATAAGAATAGCGGTAAAAAAAACCAGATGCCTGCCAGTTACGCCAATGCTGCCATGCATCGTTTTTGGTGAACAGGTATTGGTTAAAACTGTCATCCATAGGAAGTCCGGTTCGTTTATCAATCACTTTGGCCATGTCTTCCAAAAAACTGCCATTTTTATACTGAAATAGTACGCTCATTACATCGAACAATAAAGGGGATGCAATAAGAACCGCCGCCCATGTAAGCAATGTTTTATCAGAACATTTTCTGAACAAGGGTAATAACATGCCAATGAGTGCATACAAAAAAAGGATATCACCTTCCCATAGTAAAAATAAATGGCCTGCACCAATGATCAATAAAATAAATAAACGACGGTAAAATATATTGAGTGCATTGATTCCTTTTTGTTCATTACGCAATAAGATGATGGAGAACCCGATACCAAATAGCAATGAAAACAAACTGTAAAATTTTCCATTGATAAAAACCTGTTCGCTAATTCCGAGGATGAGATCTGCAGGCCAGGTGGGCATTGCTTCCCGCTGTGTTTCTGTAAGGTAACCCCAGCCAGTTAAGCCGAAAAGATTATCCATCATTACACCGAGTAAGGCTAAGCCGCGGAGTATATCAAGAATATCTGCTCTTTCATTTTGTAAAATGGGAGATGGTGATTGTGTCATGATTTAGGTTTATTAGTATAAAGTAATTAATTAAAATCTTTTTTTAGTTCCTTCTTCACCGCAAATTTCCTGAAGTAAAAACTGTTGCTTGTATCCTTCAGTTTCTTGTCTCTGTCCTCTTTAAATTCTTCGGTTGTAAATTGCGTAACATAACAGCTGTATGCATTCAGTGCTTTGTTTTCATCTTCTTGTGAGTAATCTACCTGCACATTAAAATATTGGTCATCCACATAGACGAGACCATCCACATCAGTTATTCCTTTTTTCCAGGCGAAATAATACAAGGGGTATTTATCTACCCATCCTTCACTCAATAATAATTCAGTAACGGCCCCTCCGGTAACAATATGTTCTGAATGATGGGTATCGCCATACGGTCCAAACGTAAGAATAACATCAGGATTGATGGCGGGTATTTTTATTTTGAGTGAATCCAGTAATTGCTGGTGACATTTAAAATATTTTCCCACACCAATCTTTGTATCTAACCGTTCAATGGATAAAAATATGGGAGGTTCTATACCCAGCTTTGCACAGGCGCAAGTTGTTTCTATTTTACGAAGATTGCCCAGAGAATCTCCTTCAGGAATGTTAGTTACTCTTGTTCCATCTTTTCCGTCTGTTGCAATCATGATAAAAACTTTATTACCTAATCTTGCATATTTGGTCAATACATCACTTACTGCAGTTTCGTCATCGGGGCGGGCACCGATGAAAAGGATTGTCCGTCTCTTTTGTGAAAAAACGGATAGTGTAACCAGTAAAATGATAACCAATAAAATAATTTTTTGCATGATGTAGTTTGTTAACCCTATTAGTATTTTGACGATATCTTTTGCAAAAGCTTTGCTTTCCTTTCCCCTCCTTCAAACACCTGGCCGTGTTTCGTATCCTTTCGAATATGTCAATAACAGCCTGGCGAATGAAGTTCGTGAAGACACAAACCTTGGCTTTGCCGGCTCTATTTTATCTTCAAAAACCCAAGTAATGCTTTAAAGAATTGCTGGGGCTGTTCCTGCATAATTTCATGGCCGCATTTTTCGAGCACCACTACTTTTTTATTTTTAAAAGATTCTATTTGCTCTTGAAAAGTAGATTCGCCCTGGTCGTCCTGACGGCCATAGATAATAAGAACAGGGATGGAAAGTTTTTTCAATTGAGCCGTGTAATCTCTTTTATTTTCCAGCACATCTTTATCAATGAATGGAATTGGCTGAAAGTTGAAATTGTAAAAAGCAACATCAAATTCAGGGTCAATACGGGAACGATTGTAATAATGGTTGCGGTGCAAAATTGTTACGAACTGGTAATACGCTTTCACAGCAGCATCTTCCGGATAGGTTTTTTTTAGCTGTTCT
>JBBSDF010000012.1:0-75000 GCA_038249665.1 Chitinophagales bacterium | reverse complement strand
TCTTAAAACTTCTATAGTTTATAGCTTCCGTTAACAAATAAAAAGTGAAAGATGGAAGTATAGATTTTGGGTGAAACCTGTCGACTAAAATATAAAGACAGTATCAGGGTAGCTCACTTTTACCAATGCCAACCCTTTAGATGGTACAGAAAAATCGGCTGACGAAGCATTTCTGCTTTTAATAATGTCAGAGAATTTGGAGACGCCTGTTTTTTTTGAAGCAGCTCTCAACATCGTACCAACCAAACCCTTTACCATGCCACGTAAAAAACGATTGGCGGTTACTTCATACATATACCCCCCTTCAGTTTGGGCCCATTGACTGTAATAAATACTACAATTATAGGTATGTACTTGTGCATTCCGTTTGGCGAAAGTTTCAAAATTGGTATTTTCCTTCAACATCCCAGCAAATTTGTTCAGCAATTCCAGATCAATGGTGTGGGGGTAAAACAATCCCCGATCATCCATAAAAGGATCTTTTTGCTGATACAATTGGTATTGATAGGTTCGTGACAATGCGTCGAAGCGACAATGCGAACCTTCCCTTACCAGTTGGATGGATTTTACCACAATATCGGCAGGTAAAATTGCATTCAAATGATAGATGTCTTTTTGGGGCTCATTCATTAGTAAACCTTCTGGAACATCAAAGTGGAAGTAGTTTTGAAAAGCATGCACACCTGCATCTGTTCTGGATGATCCGGTGAGCTCCATAGTGCGACGGTAGTACACCAACAGCGCACTTTCCAACTCAGATTGAACTGTATTGGCGTTGTCTTGCTTCTGAAAGCCTGAAAATTGGGTTCCTTTGTAAGCCAATTCGATGAAATAACGAGGCATGCGGAATTTATTGTTTTCTTACCAATGACTTAAAACGGCTTACATAAAAGGTATCGGTGAGCAGTGATTCCAGGTTGATGAAATTATGGCTGTCTAGCACATAAGGATAAGACACTTCGAAAAATTCATATTTACCTGCATCCGTCAAAAAAAGTGCACTTAGGTTTTTAAGCTGGGCAACGGTGTAACATTTTTGTTTTAAAAACTTAACGGAAACTCCAATCATCCCTTGTTCCGAATTTTGAGCCACCATTTTTTTCCTGGACTTGAAAAAATCTTCCTCTGTTGCAACCTGCTTGCAGTCTGAATTAATCATTACAGGCTTCGTTTCGGTATTGGCAGCAGGAACCACTGTTTCTGTAGAGGTGGCTAATCCCTCATTTTTATCGACCACTGAAAGTTGGTTAGTTGCGTTGGGATTGGGCAATTCAATATCCAAAAATTTTCCAGAAGTGTCTTTAGGCGAAACTGGTGTTTGGGTAACCACCCGGTTAACAGCTTCCAATTTGGGGGAAGATTCCTTTATAGATTGTTCATATATTTCAGCAACATTCGACTTGTTTTCCTCAACCATATATTTAATGAGTACCTGAATAGTGTCCACGCCACCCTCCCATCTGTCTTCATAGAATATCAGTGTGCCAGCTTCGCCTGAAACAGAAGACAACTTAGATATTGTAGGAAGGGTTGCAGCCCCTGTTGCTTGCTGAGGTATATCTACTGGCTTCGGATCGAGCACCACTGAGGTATTGGGTAAACTAACAGGTTCTGCAGTTGGCGCAGGAATTTTCTCTACCTTTTTTTCTAGGGGTGTATTCACTACTTCTGATAAAATACTGGAAAACCCATCGTTGTTGTTAGCGGGGCTGGCAGCGGGGTTGTTGGTAGATGCTAGATTGCTACTGATAACTTCCATTGTTTGCCAGTTAAAAAGTCCCCAACCCTTGGTCTCGAAATTTTTAAGGGCAAAACCGAGGTCCTTATCGGCTATTTGCAATGGAATATTTTGTGAGGGCCATTCATTTTTGGGAAACCCAACGGTAATAATGTGGTTGCCAGTCCCTAATTTTGGAATAACCAGATAGCCTGTTGATGAGGAGCTGTAGAGTTTTTCCTGAATCTTTACATAAAAGGGTTGCTTATTATCTGTTTGTAAATATACAAAGTGATACTGCTGGGATTGTGCACCGATTCCAAAACAAATAAAAACAATAAAAAGTAATAACAGCCTCATTCAGAAATCTTTGCGACAAAGCTAAACATTAATGATTTATTTGCCACTTATAAAAAATTAACAAAATAAGTTTTAATCAACTTTTAATTTTACCAAAAAAATAAGCAACATATGAAACAAGTACTAGTGGTGTTAGCGATTGCAGCCCTCCCTGCTTTATGCTGGGGGCAGGAAGCAGTTCTAGACACAGACACAGCCTGGAAATCTGTATTTCGTGAAAGTCATGAACGCGTAAACGATTTAGTGCATACCAAATTGGAGGTACGTTTTGATTATGATAAATCATATCTCTACGGAAAAGAGTGGGTTACCTTGAAACCTCATTTTTACACAACAGACAGCGTGGTGCTGGATGCAAAAGGTATGGACATCAAAGAAGTAAGCATGGTAAAACCAAATGGCAAAACCGCTTTGAAGTACCAATATGATGGAATGGAGTTGAGAGTGAAGCTCGATAAAACATATTCAAGAACAGACCAATACACGTTGTACATAGATTATGTGAGCAAACCCAATGAAGTAAAAGTACAAGGAAGTGCTGCTATCACCGATGCGAAAGGTTTGTATTTCATTAACCCCACTGGTGAAGAAAAAGACAAGCCTACTCAAATATGGACTCAAGGTGAAACTGAAGGTAGCAGTGTATGGTTTGTAACGATTGACAAGCCAAATCAAAAAACTACACAGGAAATTTACATGACAGTTCCCGACAAATATGTTTCATTGAGCAACGGTATTTTGAAGAGCCAGAAAAAAAATACGGATGGTACCCGTACCGATTATTGGAAAATGGATGACCCTCATGCGCCTTATTTATTTTTTATGGGTGTGGGCGATTATACCATCATTAAAGATGTGCCTTACAAAGGAAAAGAAGTGAGTTACTATGTAGAAAAAGAATACGCTCCTTATGCAAAAGGTATTTTTGGCCATACACCAGAAATGATGAAATTTTTCTCGGAAAAATTAGGCGTTGATTATCCCTGGTCAAAATACTCGCAAATAGTTGGACGTGATTATGTGAGTGGTGCGATGGAAAATACCACTGCGACCTTGCACCAGGAGAGTGCTTATCAAAACAGCAGACAATTGTTAGACGGCAACGGTTGGGAAGAAACCATTGCGCATGAATTGTTTCACCAATGGTTTGGAGATTTGGTAACCACTGAAAGTTGGAGCCATATCACCGTTAATGAAAGTTTTGCCAACTACAGTGAATATCTCTGGGACGAGTACAAATACGGAAAAGATTTTGCGGATGCACATCATTATGAAGATATGATGGGATATCTACAGAGCGGAAGCGAAGCAAAACCGTTGGTAAGACATCAATACAAAAACAAGGAAGATGTGTTTGATGCAGTGAGTTACAACAAGGGTGGTCGTATTTTGCACATGCTGAGAAATTACATTGGGGATGATGCCTTTTTCAAATCTTTGAATTTGTACCTTACACAAAATAAGTTTAAGACAGGAGAAGCAGCTCAGTTGAGATTGGCTGTAGAAGAAGTAACCGGTAAAGACATGAATTGGTTTTGGAACCAATGGTATTATGGAAGTGGTCATCCAAAATTGAAGATCAACTACAACTATGACATTCCGGGTATTCCAAACACTGCAGAAGTGATCATAGAGCAAACACAAAAAACCGGTAAAGTATTTATGTTACCGATTGCCGTAGATGTGTACATCAATGGAAAAGCAGAGCGTTACAATATTTGGACAAAAACCGCAAAGGATACTTTTTATTTTAAAGCCCCCAGCAAACCAGAGTTAATCAATGTAGATGCAGACAAAATTTTGTTGGCAGAAAAAACAGATAATAAATCTGAAGAAAATTTTATTGCTCAATTTAAATACGCTAAAAATTATTTAGATCGCAGAGAAGCGATTGATTTTTTTGCTAAAAAAACGATGCCAGAAGTTGCCAAAGGGTTAACAGACAAATTCGCTGGCATCAGACAATTTACCATCCAACGTATTGCTGCTACTCCTTTTAAATCAGACAAAGCAGTATTGTCTACTATGGAAGACATTGCCAAAATGGAAAAGGATAAAAAAACAAGGGCTGCAGCGATTTCTTTCTTGGTTAAAAATGGAGATGCAAAATACTTGCCCATTTACCAAGCTGCTGTAAACGATTCTTCCTACAGTGTAGCAGGTGCCGCATTAAAAGGATTGATTGCGTTAGACGGTGACAATGCCTACGGCATTGCAAAAAAATACAGCAATGACGCAAAGGGTGCTTTGGGAGTTGCAGTTACAGAAGTGCTCATCTCTAAAGGAACAGAAGCTGATTTTGATTTCATCGCAGATGCTTATAAGAACTCACCACCCAGCCAAGACAAAGTAACACAGAGTGCACAGTTTGCTAGCTACCTTGCCAAACTTGATGACGTAAGCAAAATAAAAAAGGGTGTTGATTACATGATGGATTTCAGGAACCTCATTCCCAAAGAATACTGGTCGTTTATAGATCCTACGTTCCAGGCTGCTTTTGATAAGATCATCAAAGCAAAAGGTGGAGAAGTAGAAACTTATATTAAGAGTGTGTTTAAATAAGCACTTATTGTAACCAACTCATTAAAAAAGCGGCTTCCACCTGGAAGCCGCTTTTGTTTTCGGATTCATTTATTCTATGTAGAAGTATCTTAACAACCATTCTTTTTTAAGATGAACGTTGGTTTTTGATACCCATACAAATTCAACTCTTGAAATTTGATCCGTTGGGTAATTTTGTATAATTCTAACAAATTTTAAAGGAAGATATCGCATACCATTATCAAGGAAGCCATTGAACCCGCCATTCACATTTTTGCTGATAACAACATTCTTATCAAACCAAATGGAATCGTGGGTTGTAGAAACTTCCTGACCCAATTGATTTATAAATGTATTAGGTTCAGATGCGTATAAAAAGGTATCCTTTCCTATTTCCATCAAATTATTTTTAATTGACGTTATACTGTCTTTGGTGGATATAGTATTACTCCTGCCAAACGCATTGATGGTACTGGTATTATTCTTCAAATCTATCAGATTCGATTCACTGGTATCCTTTGTATTAAATCGAAAGATATATTCCTTCAAAACCCATGCTTCGTTATAATCTAACAACTTGTCATTAATAGTTCTTTCATAAATCAATTTTTCTACCTCTAAATTCCGGGAGAAAATATTGCCACTTGCTAAAAGGATAATATTTAATAAAAAAATTTCATTTTTCTTAATTTAAGTAAAACCCTGCAATCCACAACTTCCACCAGGCAAAGTAAACAATCCTGAGTTGTAAGCTGCATCTTGAATGGCAGCAGCCCTTGCTTCGGCAGGAGAATAACCTCCGGATAGATAATAATTATAAGCTTGTGGTAATGCACCCAAATCAACTAATTCTGAACAGCTAAATATTGGAAAAGAACTACTTGTATTTTGCTCTCTTATTAATATATTTTATGGATTATTTTTATTAATTCTAGCGTTTGACCAATAAATGTAGCTGTATTCACCAACTCCAGCTGAAAGCGCAACATTCATTTTGTTTTTTTATCAATTGATTTATCATTGGCTAAATCGTGTAACAATTTATTAAGTTTAAACTCTAAATCGTCTAATGCAGAAGAATATAAAATGATGTTACAAACTTTTATTAAATACTCCTTTCTGCTTTGAGAGTAATGTTATATTGTTAACATAATGATTAAAATTGTTTACGCCATTGGGTTGAAATTTGAGATGCTCACTATTTGAACTTACATCGTAATTCCCAATCTTTTTTATTTTAAAAACTTTACGTTCGTAAGAATTTAAAGATCGATCGTTTTGTAAATAATTCTTTCCACTTCTATCTAATATCAAGTTATGTAATTCACCGGCGTACTCTGAAGCGTTTTTTAATAGGGCGTAAGTGTGGTTTTCTTCAGTTGTTTTGCCAGTAATTTTTTTACAGAAATAAGTTAGCAAAGTTGTGGGTACAAGAATTAAAATCTAATTTTCATAATTTTTTATTTCAATTTGAATAAAAATTAAATATATACAACTATTTATATATTATTATGTTAATTAATTTTAGGAAGATTAATATTTTATAGTTGGAGTAGAATTCCATAGAAAAGATACAATACTACCAACTACCACTTGCTCCGCCACCACCAAAACTACCGCCACCAAATCCGCCGAAGCCTCCGCCGCCGCCGCCACCACCGCCAGACCAACCACCTCCGCCGCCTCCCGGCCAAAAGATAGGTCCCGGCAAACCACGGGCGCCTCTGCGGCTCATGAAAGTACCGCCTTTGCCGCCGCCGCCCGAAGAAAGTAGCAAGAAAAGTACAACGATGACGATGACAAATATGATGCGACCGGATGAAGTACCCCGACCTTTTTCGCGAGGCGTATTGTATTCGCCTTTAACGGCTGCAATGATGGCATCTGTGCCTTGGTCTATACCTCTGTAATAATCATTTCCTTTGAAGTTTGGAACAATGATGTTATCGATGATCGATTTTGCGGTAACATCCGCTAAAGCACCCTCTAGGCCATAGCCCGGAGCGATGTCTAATTTCCGATCATCTTTTGCAATGAGCAACACTACCCCACTGTTGTTCTTCTTGTTACCCACACCCCACGCTCTTCCCAATGCTTGGTTATAATCTGCAATGGTATTGCCTCCGATGGTTGGTACAATCACTACTGTGATTTGCGTAAACGTGCTATCATCCAATGCCACTAACTTTCTTTCTAGCGTAGCAATTTGCTCCGCAGTGAGGGTCTTGTTGGTATAATCGTTTACCAACTTGCCCGGCGCTGCCCCAGGCTTTAGCAATGCTTCAGGATCAAAATTTTGTTGTGCAAATGACATCAATGAAACCATCATGAACACAAACAGCAACCCAATCTTATTCCAACCTTTATGTTTTACTAAATATATCACGGAGTGTTGGGTTATAATTTTCCAAAAACGATATCGTCTGGTAATTCATTTCTATCTTCTGTTGGGGTGTAAGGAAAACTCTGGACCAGCGCTTCGCCTACATCCAACACACATTGTATGATACCTTCTACCAACTGATTTTCTTTGAAGTTGGCGATCATCGTACTCACTTCTTTGTCCCAGAAAGGTTTTCCAGTTACCTTATAAATGCCTTCATCACCAAACAATGCCAGTTCATGGTCTTTGTGAGCGATGTACAGTAAAACTCCATTCCGATGATCTGTTTGCTCCATTTTTAATTGGGCAAATACTTCTATGGCTCTATCCATCGGATTTACATAAGGATTGCTGGCTTCTATATACACCCGAATTTCGCCACTGGTAAGTTGCTCACTGGCACGAATAGCCGAGACTATTCTGCTGTTTTCTTCTTCAGTAAATATTGATTTTTTTTTATTGAATGAAAATGGTCCCATGTTAAAATTTTATTTCTATGGCTTTATCGGCTCCTGCATCTGATTGAAACCCTTCCTTGGCAGGGAAACCAAATATGCCTGCTACCAATTTTGTAGGGAAAGACCTCACCGACTGGTTATACGCAGCGACAGATTCATTAAAATCTTTTCTCGCCATTTTGATGCGCAGTTCCGTTCTTTCTAATTGGGTTTGCAAACCTAAAAATGCCTGTGCCCCTTTCAGTTCAGGATATTTTTCTACGGCTATGATGAGCCTGTTGGCTGCTGCTGCCAATCCATCCTGTGCTGCTGCCTGTTGCAAATATGCCTGCGCTTCCGGATTGGTGGATGACACCTGAATTGATCCTGCTTTGGCCCTTGCTTCGGTAACAGCCACCAGCGTGCTTTGCTCAAAATCAGTGGCGCCTTTCACTACGTTCACGAGGTTGGGAATCAAATCCATTCTGCGTTGGTAAACGTTTTGTACTTCATTCCATTGAAGTACCACTTTCTCCTCTTTCTTCACCAAGCCGTTGTAGCTGCTGACGATCCAAATAATCAGCAATAAAACGATTCCCCCGATGATGGCACCAGTGTATTTTTTTTTATCCATAACAAACAATGAAAATCTTTATTTAGTAAAGTCAACCTTAGGCGCTGTTTCAGCACCCGCGTCTGCCTTGAAACCTTCTTTTGATTTGAAACCAAAAATTCCACTTAAAATATTCATTGGGAAAGACCTCACTTTGGTATTGTACAAATTGATTTCTTCGTTGAATATTTTTCTTGAGTTTTTGATGTTGTTTTCGATGCCTTCCAATTGTCCCTGAAGTTTGGTGAAGTTCTCCGTTGCTTTCAAGGTTGGGTAAGCTTCTACTGTAGCCAACAAACGGCTTAATGCACCACTCAATTGACCTTGTGCGGCTTGAAACTCAGCTATTTTTTCAGGTGTTAGGTTGTCTGCGTTGATATTTACGCTGGTTGCTTTAGCTCTTGCTTCCACTACGTCTGTCAAGGTTTTTTGCTCAAAATCTGCTGCACCTTTTACTGTATTTACCAAATTACCTACTAAATCTGAACGGTTTTGGTACTCAGTCTGAACATTGTTCCATGCTTTTTTTACACTCTCATCCTGTTTTACAAGGCCATTATAGCCATTACAACCCATGAATAACACTACTGCTAAAATACCGAGGATGACTAAAGTGGTGATACTTTTCATATTATTTTTTTTAGGTTTTAGGCGTTAAAAATAATGATTTAAACATGAAATAAAATCATTTTCCGTTTAATTTTTTAATTTCAATCGAACATAAAAGCCACTCCTATTTAAGGAGTGGCTTTTATGTTTATTTTTATAAATGCATTTAATGAATGGCTGCGATCCCTGGCAATTCTTTTCCCTCAAAATATTCGAGTAAAGCTCCGCCGCCGGTACTTACATAACTCACTTTACTTGCCAAATCAAATTTATTGACAGCCGCCACACTGTCGCCACCACCTACCAAACTAAAGGCACCGTTGGCCGTACTTTCTGCTATTGCCAACGCGATTGACCTGGTACCTTGTTGGAATTTTTCCATTTCAAAAACACCCATCGGACCATTCCACAAGATGGTTTTTGAATTACGGATGATCTCGCTGAAAATACCAATGGCCTTTCCGCCAATGTCTAAACCCATCCAACCGTCAGGGATTTGGTCGCTTGGACAATCCTTAGTGTTGGCATCGGCAGCAAATTTGTCGGCAATGATGGAGGTCTCAGGTAAATGGATACTCACCTTTTTCTGTTTGGCTTTTTCTAAAATTTCCAAAGCCGTATCCAAGCGGTCGTCTTCACAAAGTGAATTTCCAATTTTACCGCCGCGGGCTTTGATAAAAGTGTAGGCCATTCCGCCTCCGATGATGATATCTGTTGCACGGTCTAACAAATTTTCGATGATGAGAATTTTATCAGAAACTTTGGCGCCGCCAATGAGGGCGGTGAATGGTTTTTGGGATTGGTGCAATACCTTTTCCGCATTCAACACTTCGGCTTCCATGAGCAGTCCAAACATTTTTTTATCAGCGGGAAAGTATTTTGCAATCACTGCGGTAGAGGCGTGGGCCCTGTGTGCGGTTCCAAAAGCGTCGTTTACATAAACGTCTCCGAGTTTCGATAATTTTTCAGCGAAGGCTTCATCGCCATTTTCTTCTTCTTTGTGAAATCGAAGATTTTCAAGCAGCAGCACTTCGCCCGGACGGAGCATTTCTGCTGTTAACCCTGCTTGTGAACCAATACAATCATTTGCGAAAAATACCTTTGTACCGCCTCCTAATAATTCATTTAAATGATTCACCAGATGCTTCAATGAATACTTATCGGTAGGCCCGTCTTTGGGCCTTCCGAGATGGCTCATCAGGATAGCTGAACCACCATCCGCCAATATTTTTTTGATGGTAGGTATGGTGGCTGTCATCCTCGTATCATCTGTAATATTAAATTGATCATCTAAAGGCACATTAAAATCGACCCGTACCAATACTTTTTGTCCGGAGAAAGAATGATTGCTGAATGTTGACATGTTGTAATAGTTTAAATAAAAACCGCAAAGACGTTGAAACGCAAAGTAAATCAAATTTTCTTAGCGTTACCAGTCTTTGCGGTAAATGATGAAGGTCGGTATACTGTACAAGTGAGTGACACAACGATGATGCCATGAAACTCAGCTGTTGGTGAACAACAATTTATTAAGAAATCAATCCGGCGAAATGTTTTACGGTACGAACCATTTGGCTCACATAACTCATTTCATTGTCGTACCAGCTTACAGTTTTCACCAATTGTTTGTCGCCCACCTGCATTACTTTGGTTTGCGTGGCATCGAACAAGGAACCGAAGTTGATACCGATGATATCGCTGCTCACGATTTCATCTTCGTTGTAACCAAAGCTTTCGTTGCTGGCTGCTTTCATAGCGGCATTCACTTCTTCGATGGTTACTTTTTTACCAAGGATGCTGTACAGTTCGGTAACAGAACCGGTGATAACTGGTACGCGCTGAGCGCCTCCATCCAGTTTGCCTTTCAATTCTGGCAATACCAAACCAATGGCTTTTGCAGCACCGGTACTGTTGGGTACGATGTTAGCGGCAGCAGCTCTTGCCCTGCGCAAATCACCTTTGGGGTGCGGAGCATCGAGGGTATTTTGGTCGTTGGTATAGGCATGAATGGTACTCATGATGGCCGTTTCGATGGTAAATTGATCATTCAAAACTTTAGCCATTGGAGCCAGGCAGTTAGTGGTACAACTGGCGCAACTGATGATAGTTTCAGAACCATCTAGGATAGCGTGGTTCACGTTGAACACTACTGTTTTGAGATCGCCAGTGGCAGGTGCCGAGATCACTACTCTTTTAGCACCAGCGGTAAGGTGAGCTTCTGCTTTAACTTTGTCGGTAAAGAATCCTGTGCTTTCAATCACTACATCTACATCGTGTGCACCCCAAGGAATTTGGGCTGGATCTTTTTGCGCATATATTTTGATATCATCGCCGTTTACTACGATGGAGTTTTCAGTGTGAGTCACCTTTTGGCCAAATCTGCCTTGTGCACTGTCGTATTTTAACAGGTGTGCCAGTACTTCCGGACTGGTAAGGTCGTTGATGGCTACCACATCGATACCTTCCATATTGTAGATTTGGCGGAACACCAGGCGACCGATGCGACCGAAACCGTTGATAGCAACTTTAACTGTACTCATAACTATAGATTTAAAATTTGAATCGTTTTTGCGTGGCAAAAGTACAGGATGTACAGATAAAAGCGGAGAATATTTTAATATTCTAAAGCAAGCAGAAACAAAAAAGCCTTTCATTTCTGAAAGGCTTTTGTGGTACCACGTACGGGAATCGAACCCGTGACTCCTCCGTGAAAGGGAGGCGTCTTAACCCCTTGACCAACGCGGCATTCGTTTTAAAGGACGGCAAAGATAATGAGCTTAGATTTTTCAACCAAATTTTTTACGACATGTTTCGAAGTTTTATTTGGGTGAAGAAAACAGACGGGTCATTTGCGCGGATATGGTTGTTCTCCAGAGTTCTTGTATCTTAAGCCCCGATTCGATTCTTTCACCAATAATAAAAAACAATGAGCCGTTATATTTTATCATTTGACCAAGGAACCACGAGCAGCCGGGCCATCATATTTGACCACGAAGGGCAGATTGCCGCCATAGCACAAAAAGAATTCAAGCAATATTTTCCACAACCGGGTTGGGTGGAGCATGATGCGAATGAAATATGGAGCACACAACTGGGTGTGGCTTCAGAAGCCATTGCCAAGGCTGGCTTGAGTGTAGAAGACATAGCTGCGATTGGCATCACCAACCAAAGAGAAACCACTGTAATATGGGACAGAAGTACTGGAAAACCTATATATCATGCTATTGTTTGGCAGGATCGCCGAACGGCATTTATTTGTGATGAATTGAAAGCAAAAGGTTTGGAAACGCTCATCAAACAAAAAACCGGGCTCATCGTGGATGCCTATTTTTCAGGTACTAAGATTAAATGGATACTCGACCATGTGGAAGGTGCCAGAGAAAGGGCCAACAGGGGAGAACTCGCTTTTGGCACGATGGATAGTTGGTTGCTCTGGAATTTGACCAAAGGAACCATACATGCCACAGATGTGAGCAATGCCAGCAGAACCATGTTGTGCAATATCCATACGTTGGAGTGGGACGAAGATTTACTACAAATGTTGGATATACCAGCATCATTGCTTCCCGCCATCAAAAGTAGCAGCGAAGTGTACGGACATACCCAACACATACTCACCAAAAAAAGCATTCCAATTGCAGGAATGGCCGGTGACCAGCAGGCCGCGCTGTTTGGACAAATGTGCACACAACCTGGTATGGTGAAAAACACTTACGGCACTGGATGTTTTATGTTGATGAACACCGGAGAAAAACCTGTTTATTCCAACAACAATCTGCTCACTACGGTTGCCTGGAAAATAAATGGACAAACACAGTATGCGTTAGAAGGATCAGTTTTTATCGGAGGGGCAGTTGTACAATGGTTGAGGGATGGATTGGGCATTATTCGCAAATCGGGCGAAGTGGAAGCATTGGCAGAAACTGTACCACACAGCGATGGGGTGTACATGGTACCCGCTTTTACCGGATTGGGCGCCCCTCATTGGATACCGGATGCAAGAGGAACTATTGTAGGAATTAGCAGAGGCAGTAGTGCTGCACACATTGCACGTGCAGCACTAGATAGCATTGCGTATCAAACGATGGATGTTCTTAAAGCGATGGAGGCGGATGCCGGCATTGCTATTGAAGAATTAAGGGTGGATGGCGGCGCTACTGCCAATAACCTGTTGATGCAATTTCAAAGTGATATTTTGAATACCAAAGTACTTAGACCGGTGGTGACCGAAACTACTGCTTTAGGCGCTGCTTACCTTGCAGGATTGGCGGTGGGTTTTTGGGAAAGCATTGAAGCCATCCAGGCTCAATGGAAAATAGACCAAACTTTTGAACCATCGATGGATCAACCTACGAGAGATCAACTTACCAAAGGATGGGATATTGCAGTGAAGGCCACCATCGCTGCCGCAAATTTTTAAAATGAACCGGGAATGAAGAGGCATACAATGATAGCAGAGCTAGAAGCCGTTATGGATTGGGATATCGTAATCATTGGGGGTGGCGCCACAGGGCTTGGAGTAGCCGTAGACGCTGCCAGCAGAGGTTACAAAACCTTGTTGGTTGAAAAAGATGATTTTGCTAAAGGTACCAGTAGCCGCTCTACCAAACTCGTACACGGTGGCGTGAGGTATCTGGCGCAGGGTAATATTAAATTGGTGAGAGAAGCCCTGAAAGAAAGGGGGCTATTGCTCAAGAATGCAGCGCATGTTTGCAGTACCTGCTCCTTTGTGATTCCTGCCTACAAATGGTGGGAAAAATGGTATTACGGTGTTGGTTTAAAAATGTACGATTTCATGAGCGGACCGCTTAGCCTAGGCAACACCGCAATTTTGTCTAGTCAGCAAACCACTGAACAACTGCCGGGCATTCAACAAAACAAATTGAAGGGCGGCGTATTGTATACCGACGGCCAGTTCGATGATGCGCGACTGGCCATTAACCTGGCGCAAACAGCAGCAGAACAAGGAGCTACCCTGCTCAATTATTGTTGGGTAGAATCGTTGGAAAAAACAAGCGGAAAGTTAACATCAGCGGTACTAACGGATACCATTACCCGAAAAAAATACCAAATTAGAAGCAAAGTGTTTATCAACGCTACCGGTGTTTTTACAGACGCATTGATGCAATTAGACAACCATCAACACCGGGCTGTGGTAACTGCTTCCCAAGGAGTGCACCTCGTGGCAGCTTCCTCTTTTTTTCCAGGTAGTACCGCATTGATGATTCCGAAAACCACGGATGGCAGGGTGTTGTTTGCAGTGCCATGGCACAACAAGCTGGTTATAGGCACTACAGATATCCCGGTAAGTCGTATTGAAGCAGAGCCTACCGCAACAGATCAGGAAGTGCAGTTTATCCTGAACAATTTTAATCAATACAGCAATAAACAACTAGAACGAAAAGACGTGAAAGCGGTGTTTGCAGGTCTTCGTCCCTTAGTAAAAATTCCGGGCAAAACAAAAACATCGCTGATGCCCAGAGATCATACCCTGATCATATCAAACAGTGGATTGATCAGTATCACGGGAGGTAAATGGACGACTTATCGAAAGATGGCAAAAGACGTGGTAAACAAGGCCATTGGTATCGGACATCTGGAAACGAAAAATTGCCTAACCGAAACACTCCCGATTCATGGGCACCTAGACAATCCTGACACAAAAGATCCATCATCGTATTATGGAACAGACCTGCCTTTTATCAAAGCATTAGAAGAAAAGGAACCCGCACTAAAAGAAAAATTACACCCATCGTATCCTTACACAAAAGGGATGGTGGTTTGGGCTGTTCAACAAGAAATGGCGATGACCGTAGAAGATGTGCTATCCAGGAGGACCAGATTGTTGTTATTGGACGCAGGTGCTTCAATAGCCGCTGCTCCGATGATTGCTGAATTGATGGCGAAAGAATTAGACGAAAGCGACGAATGGAAACAACGACAAATAGCGAACTTTATAAACGTTGCTGCGCATTACCAGCTGGCTTCAGATTAGTATTTCGTATTCTTTTTTACCAACCAAAAAACAACAAGCCACATCTGGTAATATCAAACTTTTGCGATAGTAAAGTTGATTGAGCATATTCTTACCCGAATAGATACGTGATGGGATACTTGGAGAGTTTTGCATGCTTCATCAGATGAATCATTTAATAAAATGTGACAGGCTCACCAAACACGTTGAAATAATTAAGTAAGCAATACTCAGAAATGCTGGTAGATTTTTGTGAGCAACAGAGTGGGTTCTTGTACAAATTTCTTTTCAATGAATAGTTTCATTATCTTTCTTCCCTATTAACCTTATGCCGAATTGCATAGCCGTTTAAATTGGATTACATGCATTTATTTATTTCAGAATTTTTAGGAACTGCCATCTTACTTTTATTGGGAAATGGCGTGGTGGCGAATGTAGTGCTTAAAAAAACTTATGGTCACCATGCGGGTATCATGGCTATTACCATTGGATGGGCGATGGCAGTATTTGTTGGCGTGTACATATCTGCTGCGGCGAGTGGTGCTCACCTCAACCCTGCCGTTACGATTAGCTTGGCTTTTAAAGACGGCCATTGGACCAATGTACCGTTATATTTAGCTGCACAATTTTTAGGTGCCATGTTTGGTTCACTGCTGATATGGTTTCATTACAAAACTCATTTCGATGCCACTGAGGATGCTGCGGCGAAGATGGCTTGTTTTTGTACCAGTCCAGCCATCCCAAACAAGTTGTTTAATTTATTAAGCGAAATCATTGGTGGCTTTGTTTTAGTACTCGGCATATTGTTTATTGCAAAGCCCCAGCAAGCACTGGGTGCGCTAGATGCCTTACCAGTAGCCCTTTTGGTGTTGGCCATCGGTTTATCGCTGGGTGGTACAACCGGATATGCGATTAATCCGGCTAGAGATTTGGGGCCTAGAATCGTTCATGCATTGCTCCCCATCAACAACAAAGCAAACAGCAATTGGGCATATAGTTGGATACCAGTGGCAGGCCCTATCTTGGGAGGTCTGTTGGCTGTTGTTATTTTTAAACTTGTTCAATAAAAAGAAATATATGATCTGGAAAGGAATATTCCCGGCACTCACTACCAAATTTACATCAACCGATGAACTGGATTTGGGTTTGTTTGCAAAAAATTTGTCGGCTCAAATGGATGCAGGTGTTCATGGAATTGTTTTGGGCGGTACCCTTGGAGAGGCCAGCGTGCTCAGCATTACAGAAAAAGAACAACTGGTAAAATTTGCAGTGGCAGCAACTGCCGGAAAAATTCCTGTCGTGTTAAATATTGCAGAAGGTTCTACCAAAGAAGCCTTACAACAGGCAGCTTATGCAAAAGAATGGGGTGCTGAAGGCTTGATGCTGCTGCCTCCTATGCGGTACAAACCCGATCATCGGGAAACCGTGACCTATTTTAAAACCATTGCAGATAGTACAGATCTTCCGATCATGATCTATAACAACCCTGTAGATTATAAAACAGAGGTTACGCTTGATATGTTTGAGGCATTATCTGTTTGCAAAAATATTAAAGCAGTAAAAGAAAGTACCAGAGATACCAGCAATGTAACGAGAATGCGTAATCGCTTTGCAGACAGGTTTTCTATTTTATGTGGAGTGGATACCCTTGCCTTTGAAGAAATAACTGCTGGTGCAGATGGATGGGTAGCTGGCCTCGTGTGTGCGTTTCCGAAGGAAACAGTAGCGATCTACGACCTGATCCGAGCAGGAAATATAACGGATGCTTTAAAAATCTATCGATGGTTTATGCCTTTACTCGAATTAGACATTCACCCAAAGTTGGTTCAATACATTAAACTGGCTGAAACAATAGTAGGTATAGGATCTGAATACGTAAGACCACCCAGACTTGTGTTGGAAGGAGAAGAAAGAAGTCGGATCACCGCTGTCATAAAATCAGGCATCGATACCCGGCCATTGCTGCAACTATTTTTTTAAGATAAAATAAAAACTATGTTTGAAGACAGTTCCATGGAAGCAATTGAGGAAATGATGGCCGCCTCGCAGGAAGCCTTTTCGTTATATAGAAAAATGTCCCTTCATCAGCGAGCTGATTTTATGCGGCAGATAGCTTATGAAATAGAAGCCTTGGGAGATCCCCTGATTCAAAAAGCCATGGAAGAAACAAACTTGCCAGAAGCAAG
Source organism: Chitinophagales bacterium (assembly GCA_038249665.1). GTDB lineage: Bacteria > Bacteroidota > Bacteroidia > Chitinophagales > Chitinophagaceae > Ferruginibacter. Next base: position 58,180 of record JBBSDF010000012.1, on the reverse strand, counting down.
ATTAAGAGGTGAAAGGGCCCGTACGATTTTTCAATTAAACAGTTATGCGGAAGCATGTGAAAAAGGAGACTGGCTGGAAGCGAGTATAGATACTGCCGATATTAATAAAACACCGGGTAAACCAGATATTCGAAAAATGCTGGTACCACTTGGACCCGTATTGGTATTTGGTGCCAGTAATTTTCCCTTCGCTTACAGTACTGCTGGTGGAGATACCGCCTGCGCTTTTGCTGCTGGCTGTTCGGTAATTGTAAAAGCCCACCCCGCCCATGCTGCCACCAGCGAATTGATGGCAAATGCTATTCAGAGCGCAGTAAAAAAAATGAAGATGCCTCCCGGACTTTTTGCACATATACATGGCGCATCAGAGGTTGTGGGTGAAACGTTGGTGAAACATCCGTTGACAAAGGCTGTTGGATTCACCGGATCTTTTGCGGGCGGCAAACAATTGTTCGATTGGGGCAATCAACGAGCCATCCCCATTCCGGTATTTGCAGAAATGGGCAGTGTGAACCCTGTATTTATTTTACCCGAAAAAATGGAAAAAGACGCTGCGGCGTTGGGTGAACAAATGGCTGCTTCCATCACTTTAGGGGTTGGTCAGTTTTGTACCAATCCAGGCATCATGGTGGCCATCGAAAATGAAGCGTTGACGCTATTCAAAGAACACCTGTCGGCAGCCATACAAAAAACAATTCCTGCTAAAATGCTGCATCCGGGAATTGCAAAAAATTACCGCCTGAAAAAAGAGAAAGTATGCTCTCAAAAATTTATCAGCACATTGGCAGAAGTTGCCAGCGAAGATCAAAACGAGCTGGGCGAAGCACATATTGTTACAACAGACGCGCAAACCTTTCTGAAAAATCCATTGTTGCACGAAGAAGTATTTGGGCCTTACTCTATTTTGATCATTTGTAAAAACAGGGAGGAGATGATGAAGATAGCAACCTCTTTGGAAGGGCAACTCACCGTAACCGTTATGGGAACAAATGATGAACTATCAGACGCCCCTTTATTGCTGGATATCCTGCAGGACAAATGTGGACGCTTTATTTTAAATGGAGTACCAACGGGTGTAGAAGTTTGTGCCAGCATGCAACATGGGGGTCCCTTTCCGGCTACCACAGATAGCAGGTTTACTTCAGTAGGTGCAAATGGTATTAAAAGATTTGCACGACCGTTGGCTTTTCAAAACTGGCCCAACGAATTACTTCCGGATGTTTTAAAAAATGGGAATGAGTTCAGCATTAGAAGGATGGTGAACAATGAATGGCAGCATGCAAGTTTAGAAAGTTAACTCATCGCATATTCTTTTTTGGGATCACCCAACTGATGAATGCTGAACCAGATGGCAACGCCCATAGATATTAGGAAGTATGCCATTACCACATAGCTAAAACCAGAGAAACTTTTATCCAAACCAAACCAATCGCCGTAGTACAACAAAATCGTTACCCCAGCCATGGCTTTAATAGCTTCCCAAGCAAAAGCATATTTATGACCATCCATTAACTCTGTAAAGGCGTAAACAAATAAAAACAAGAAGCCTCCGTAAACAAAAATTTGTGGCATGCCAATGCTGGCTATATTTCCAAAAAGGTAACCTACAAAAAGCAACAGCATCCCTAATTGTATCCAGGTCCAAATTAAAAAGGGCTTGGAATAAAGCGGGTTGTATTTTTCGAAATCATACACGTCTTCAATTTTAAATATCGGGTACTTCTTCGTAACATCCGCCGGACGCCAACCGGTAGGCATAAACCAAATACGGAATTTATCTTTCCATTCAGAGGTGCGCCGTGCATCCTGCATCAGCAGCCACAAATGTTGAAAATTTATTTTGATGGGATTCCAGGTGCGTACTGGGCGGGTAATACCATACACAGCAGGCACGTTCGTTAGTTCTTCCTGAAAGGTGCCGAATATTTTGTCCCAAATGATAAAAATTTGCCCGTAATTTTTATCCATGTATTCAGCATTGATCGCATGATGAACCCGGTGGTGAGATGGTGTGACAATGATTTTTTCCAGCCATCCCATTTTGCCGATATGGCGGGTATGATACCAGAATTGTGCAAACAAATGAAGTGGGGCCACTACAGCAATCACTATGGCAGGAACCCCTAAAAGTGCTGCTGGCAGCAACAGTATGACAAATAATTTTACAAATACAGATACGCTTTGACGTAGCGCACAGGCCAGATTGTATTCTTCGCTGCTATGGTGCACAATGTGGGCATTCCAAAAAAAGTTGACTTTATGATTAAGGGCATGTACCAGATAACCTGCAAAATCGAGTGCGATGAATGCAATTAAATAAGTAATGAAGGTTGATTGTACGGTCGTAACTGCAATGCGTTCTAACAACCACTGGTAGCTGATGATAGCGAAGCTGAGTCCCAGTACATCTTTGGTAGCGTTGGTAACGCCGCTGGCCAGGCTACTGATCATATCCATGCTCCGCACCGTTTCGAAACCTTTGCGCCAGCCGTACCATTTTTCGAACAACACCAAAAGTAAAAATACCGGCATTGCGATGAGTAAAATTTGTCCGTATTGAGCCATATAACAAGAATTAGTTCAAATTTAATTTAATATTACTCAAATTTGGTATGACTAATATCAAAATTTTATGCAACATCAGTTTTTTTGTATCGATGCACATACTTGTGGCAATCCGGTGAGATTGGTAATGGAAGGCGCTCCGCTACTAATAGGGAGCAATATGAGCGAAAAAAGACAACATTTTTTGAAGGAATTTGATTGGATTCGTACCGGTCTGATGTTTGAACCCCGCGGGCACGATATGATGAGTGGCAGTATTTTATATCCTCCCCACGACCCAGCCAATGATGTAGCGGTCCTTTTTATCGAAACCAGTGGTTGTTTGCCTATGTGCGGCCATGGCACCATTGGCACCATTACGATTGCGATAGAAAAAGGGCTCATCATTCCCAAAACGCCGGGCTCTGTAAAAATGGAAGCACCAGCAGGACTAGTCCACATCGAATACAAAGAACAACATGGAAAAGTAATTTCTGTAAAGCTCATCAATGTGGCTTCTTATTTGGCAGCTACCGGTATTAAAATAAGTATCCCCGCATTGGGTGAATTGGTAGTGGATGTGGCCTATGGAGGAAATTTTTATGCTATAGTAGATGAGCAAAAAAATTTTAAGGGGATACAACATTACACTGCCGGGGAGTTGATTGCATTTAGCGACCCACTCAGACAACGCATCAATGAACTGCATGAGTTCGTTCACCCAGAAAATGATACCATCAAAGGATGTAGCCATATTTTATGGGCGGGACAAACGCTCGATGCAACCTCTACGGCCCGAAACGCTGTGTTCTATGGAAACAAGGCCATTGATAGAAGCCCATGCGGAACGGGCACCAGCGCAAGGATGGCTCAATGGTATGCAAAGGGTAAACTTAGGAAAGGGGATATTTTTATACATGAAAGCATTATTGGCAGCAAATTTGTTGGCACCATCGAGGAAGAAACGTTCATTAACGGACTACCAGCTATAAAACCAGGGATAGAGGGATGGGCCAAAATTTACGGTACCAATATCATTAGTATTGATGAGGAAGACGACCCCTTTGCAAAAGGCTTTCAAGTGGTTTAACAGCGGTGTTAATATTTAATGCGTATTAAAAACAGTATTTTACATTTGCAATAAAAATAGAAATCTATGAAACAAATATTGGTCATTTTGGTGTTGGCAGCGACGGCTTTTTCTGCTAATTCTCAATCAGCGTTAACAACAGCAACTTTTAACAAACTTCCACATACCGCCGTGCAATACAATTTAGCCTATTCAGATGAAACGGTTTCAAATGCGCTTGCCAAAAAATTGGATTCTTACGGGAAACCAAAAAAAATAAAAGAATACGTCGTGTATAGAAATTTAAACATTCCTGAAATTAGCACCAGCCCGCTAACCTTGTATTTTAATGTGGAGAAAAAAAGTAAAAGAGACAACAGCAATACTGTGCTCACCCTATTATTGTCTAATGAATTTGATCGTTTTTATTCCATAGAAAATGATCCCGACCTTTTTAACAAAGCCATCGAATACCTGAATGGTTTTTCTGAACCAGTAGCAGCAGCTAGTTTAGAATTAGGGATACAGTCGCAAAATGAAACTACCCAAAAGGTGGACAAAAAACTTGAGAAACTAAGAGATGAAGCAATCGATCTGGAAAAACAGAAAAAGAGACTGGAAGAAAAAATAGAGCAAAATAAAAAAGATATTGAATCTGAAGAAGCAGCCCTATCAAAACAAAAAGAATTATTGAACGAGTTGATCAGACAAAGAAAAAATTAATAGATACCATGTCACTAAAAAGCTGCCTTATAACGGTGGCTTTTTTAATGAGTTATTTGATTTAAATTGCTGCCGCAATTCATGTTTCAGCAATATTTATTTATATGAGTAAAACAGTGATCGTTGGTGGTGGAATAATTGGTTTATCCAGTGCTTATTATCTCCAAAAAGCTGGGCATGAAGTAACGGTGATAGAAAGAGGTGACATAACTGATGGATGCTCTTTTGGAAACATGGGCTACATAAGTCCGAGTCATTTTATACCGCTGGCTTCTCCTGGTATTATTGCTGAAGGATTTAAATACATGCTCAGCAGTAGCAGCCCGTTTTACATCAAACCCAGACTAAATATGGATTTGATGCGGTGGGCCTGGCATTTTTACAAAAATAGTACTGCAGCAAAAGTAAAAAAATCGGTACCCCATCTCAACAATATTTTGCAACTCAGCCGGCAATTGATCGCTGACGTTAAACAAGATCTACCCCCGGTTTTTGATATGGAAGAAAAAGGTTGTTTGATGATGTGCAAGCAACCTAAAACCCTGGAGCATGAATTTCATCTGGCAGATGATGCGGAAAAACTTGGCTTGAAAGTAGAGCGATTGAACAGCGAACAAGCACAGTTATTGGAACCCGAAGTAGAACTTGCAGTGGCTGGCGCAGTATTGTTTAAAGATGATTGTCATTTTCATCCGGGTAAACTGATGATAGCCTTAAAAAATTACCTGGAACAAAAAGGCGTTCAATTTCAGCTAAACAGTACCGTTAGTGGATTCGAAAAAACAAATAACGCCGTACAGGCAGTAATTAGCAACAACGGGTCTGTTGCTTGCGATGAACTCATTATTGCAGCAGGTAGTTGGATACCGCATGTCTGTAAAATGCTGGATATAAAATTACTGTTACAACCTGGCAAAGGCTACAGTCATACTTATGAGTATGTAGAGAAGAATTTACATTACCCGGCCATTCTTGTAGATGGACGGTGTGCTATAACACCCTGGGGCCGGCGTTTGCGCATCGGTGGTACAATGGAACTAAGTGGAATCAATAAAAAAGTACTGGTGAAAAGAATGCAGGGCATTTATGAATCGGCTAAAAACTTTTATCCCGGATTACAGATCAACTTCCCGGCTACTGATCAAATATGGAGTGGTTTGCGACCAGTAACACCAGACGGATTACCCTACATCGGCAGAACAAAAGATTTTAGTAATGTGATCATTGCTGGAGGACATGCCATGCTCGGTATTTCACAGGGTACGGGAACGGGGTTATTGGTGAGCCAATTGGCTGAGCATAAGAAAACCGAAATAGATATTTCGGCTTTTGTTCTCGATCGTTTTTAATACTACCCCAATCCAACTTCCTGGTGCCTTTCAGGTATTTGCACATCGGCATATCCTTTGCGCACTAACCGCTGGCGGAAATCTTGCTGCACATCGTATTCGCCGTGGACCAGAAATAATTTTTCGACCTGACTGATATCCTGACAACCTAAAAATTGCAGCAGATCATCATAGTCGCCGTGCGCACTCATGCTACGCATCACCCCAATCTCGGCATTTACTTCGTGTGGTTGGCCGAAAATATTTACTTCGGTTGGCTTACGCATCAATCTTCCTCCCAATGAATTGGGCTCGCAATATCCCGTAAATAAAATTGTATTGCGGCTGTTTTCGATATTGTTGCTAATATGATGTTTGATTCTACCAGCATCGGCCATACCACTGGCACTGATGATCAAACATGGTTTTTTGTAGTAATTCAGCATTTTGGATTCTTCTACTGAATTAATAAATTTCAACCCATTGAAACCAAATGGATCCTGATCGCTCAGTAGTATTTTTTGAATGCGTGCATTAAAATATTGCGGGTATCTTTTAATTACCTGAGTGGCTTTGAGACTAAGTGGACTATCTACAAAATATTCCATATCGGGCAAACGACCTTCGAGTTCCAACTGGTTAAGTGCAAAAAGAATCTCTTGTGTTCTTCCAACGCTAAATGCGGGTAAAATTAATTTTCCTTTTTTTTTGATGCAGGTATTTTCGATCCATTGCAATAAGGTATCTGGTGTTGGATGATGCTCATCGTGTAAGCTATTACCGTAGGTTGATTCCAGCAAAATCACATTCGCCTGCTCAAACACTGCCGGCGATTTTAGAATGATGTCACGATACCTTCCCACATCGCCACTAAAAGTAATTTGTTTCCGTTTACCCTTTTCCGTTATACGTACCTGAACACAGGCACTCCCGATGATATGCCCGGCATCTGTAAAGCAAAATTCTATGTCTTCGTCTATACGTGTCCAGGTTTCATATTCTACCGACACAAAACGATCTGCAGCAATCAACGCATCTTCTTTTTTGTACAAGGGTTGTAGATAAGGCAACCCCTGCATAGCCCTGCGTTTATTGGCATATTTTATATCAGATTCTTGAATCCCGGCGCTGTCTTCCATCAGAATAGAAGCCAGGTCTTTAGTGGCTGGAGTTGCATATACTACTCCTTCATAGCCATCTTTAATGAGTTTTGGAATTAAGCCACAATGATCAATGTGTGCATGAGATAAAATCATGTAATCGATTTCTGAGGGTTCAAAACCCCATTCCTTATTGAGTTCTTCCGTTTCGGACCCCATACCCTGGAACAAACCACAATCGAGTAATATTTTTTTACCGTTGGCAAGGGTGATCAGGTGTTTAGATCCAGTAACGGTTCTGGCGGCACCGTGAAATGATATCTTCATGTGTGAAGGCTTTTACCCGAGGGTTGCTTGCTATTTAAACTAAAACGGTACAACGCCATAATTTTTTTAGCAAGCCGATGAATAAATATATAATAAGCATGCATTCCTATTGGTTAAGCATTGATGGCCAACCAAGCCATCATCCCCATTCCTTTTTCAATGGCTCTTTCGTCAATGTCAAATGTAGGGGTGTGAACACCACTGGTGATGCCCTTTGCTTTGTTGCCAGCACCTAGTCGGAAAAAACAAGCGGGAATTTGCTGAGAGTAATATGCAAAATCCTCTGCTCCCATTCTTAATTCAGTTTCACTTACTTGTTGTTCTCCAACAAATGCTTCGGCAAGTTTTCTGGCTTCCAAACTGAGCGCTTCATTATTAAAAACAAAGGGATAACCTACATCAATGTGAATATTGGCATCTGCACCCATGGCAGCAACTAGTTCCGTAGTTTGTTTTTTGATGAGTTCGTGTGCTTTGAAGCGCCATTCTTCATCCATGGCCCTAAACGTTCCCATTAGTTTTACTTCCGATGGAATGACGTTGGTGGTATTGCCTCCCTGAAAAGATGTGATCGATAATACAGAAGGATTGAAGGGATTGTTGTTTCTGCTCACAATCTGTTGCAAGCTCACGATCAAATGCGCTGCAATCAAAATGGTATCTGCGGTAAACTGTGGTGCTGCAGCATGGCCGCCTTTTGCTTTGATGCTAATGTAAATTTCATCGGCACTGGCCATCACCATTCCGCCCCTAAAACTAAATGTCCCTGCTTCCATTCCCGGGTGAACGTGCAGTGCAAATATTTTTTCGGGTACAGGGTTTTTTAATACCCCATCTCTGATCATATAGCTGGCACCACCCGGATTTTTTTCTTCGCCTGGCTGGAAAATCAATTTCACCGTACCCTCCCATTCTGCCTTGGTTTCGTTTAATATTTTAGCAGCTCCTAACAAACAAGTGGAATGAACGTCATGGCCACATGCATGCATTTTACCGGGGATGGTAGATTTATATGGTACTTGATTTTCTTCTGTGATTGGCAAGGCGTCCATATCAGCCCTTAACGCCACTACCTTCGACGAAGGATTTCTTCCCTCAATGATACCTACCACACCAGTAGTAGCCATTGTAGTAAAAGGGATATCGTAAGCATGTAATTTTTGCTGAATAAAAGCCGACGTTTCAAATTCTTCGTAACTCAATTCCGGATGAGCGTGTAAATGCCTGCGAATTTCTATAAACTCCGCTGCGTAAGTTAAAGCCAGCGATTTAATTTTCTCCATCATACTCTGTGATCTTTTCTTCTGTGAAGTTAGCCATCTACCCAATAAAAAAGAGTTTCCTTTTGAGAAACTCTTTAAAATAATATAAAGGAATACTAATTGTTCGTTTCGGAGATCTCCGGCTTTATCTCCACTGTTTCTTGAAGAATGTAGATATTACCTGTTATAATTTTTTGATTGAGCAATTGTTTCTTCAATTTTTCTGCATCGGCCTTTTCTACAAAATTTCCCATTTTAAGTTTGATAAACGGGCTTTGGTAAATCATATAAATCTTATGTTCAGGATATTGCTGCAATAACTTAGAACGCGTCTGCATTACCAGATTTCTATCGTTGCTGGTGAGCAACATTAAACGGAACCCTTTACCAGAGCGTATATTTTTAGCCAGACTGCTGTTGTATGCACTCATTTTTTCGCCCAACACGTCGATCCTGCTGTCTTTTTGTACAAAAACAGTTCCATTATTTAGTGTGTCTGTTGCTACAATCTGCGCATTTAAGTAAGTATTAGCGCATAAAAGGAGCAGGAATATAAACCCTTTCTTCATGTTTAATTTTAAGTTGATACAAAATTATGAGAAGTTCTTGTCAAAAACCGTACCCGTATCAGCATAAACAATTATTTAACGGGTGCTTTGCAAGCAAGCAAACCAATTCCTGCGTTTGACAGGCTTTTGGCGTCATAATTGGAGTTGGTGAAAATTCTCAGTTTTACAGCCTCGGCTAAATGCTGTCTAAAAAACCGTATTAACTCAATAGATAATAGATCTTCTGCATCGTTGGTATTTATCGTAAACGAGTCGATTCCGGCCACCCCATAAAGGTCGCAACACTTCACTATTTCATCTGTCGTAAGCAAGGCAGCATTTACTGCTATACTGAGTTTACGTTCTTTTGCTTTAACCACCTGCACCAACATACTGAGTTCCTTGGCAAGGTATTGCCAATCTCCATTTTTTAAAGCCGTCATGTTGAGGGCAACCAACATTTCTGCAGCGCCATCCACCATAGCTAAAATTATGTCAGACAATTTAGATTCGATGGCGTTGAAGCCAGAAGGGAAACCAATGATGGTGGCCACCCCTATTTGTTTGTCTGCAACGGCAGCCTTCGTTCTTTTAACCAGAAGTGGGGCTACCATAATGGTAGTTGGGTCGGCTGTATCCAAAGAACTGATCCAACTTTCAACTTCTACAACGGTAGTTGTTGGAGCAATAAAATGGTATTCTTTAAAAACATTTATTTCTGTGATCATGTTAAAATCCTGTTCAACTATTTTTTCTCAATAGAGCAAACACAATGTCTTTATATAAAATCGTTTTCGATTCAGATGAGGGCTACCTTTTTAATAACCAGCTTTTGCCCCCCCAATATTTTCGATGGGGTGCCAGGTAGTTTTTATCTCTTGTGTATCCATGATTAGATAGGGCGACTGTGCTGACTCGGATAACCAATTCATTGTAGGATAAAACTTCATCCGCTTCATATTCATCGCTGCTTTTTCTATAATCATTTGTTGAGCTTCAGCATCGGTTTCGCAGTACAAAATTGCGTTAACGTCCATGTGATCTGCAAAGTAAGGCGTTAATTCTGCTGGCTTACCCGTTAAAATATTTACGACACCGCCAGGTACATCTGAAGAGTTGAGGACTTCTGCAAAAGTAATTGCGCACAAAGGCTTATCGAAGCTCCCCAACACAATTACAGTATTACCCCCTGCAATTACTGGTGCAATTAGTGATACCAATCCTAACAAGGAAGTATTTTGTGGAGCAAGGGCTGCAACAACACCAGTTGGCTCTGGCACTGAGAAATTAAAATGAGGACTTGCCACCGGGTTCACTGCGCTGAATATTTGTTGAAACTTATCACACCAGCCTGCATAATAGATGAGCCGATCTATACAAATGTCTACCTCTTTTTCTGCAGCTGGTTTCGTAGCCGACTGCATCATGAGTTCCTCTACAAACTGTGCCTTTCTGCCTTCCAGCATTTCAGCAATTCGGTAAAGAATTTGTCCGCGGTTAAATGCCGCCTTTGTACTCCAATCACCAAACGCAGTTCTGGCAGCCACTACAGCATCCCTGAAATCTTTTCGTGAACTAAGACAAACATTGGCCAATAGTTCACCCTTCACATTTTTAGCCGCATAAAAACGGCCACTTTCTGTTCGGGGAAATTTTCCGCCAACATATATTTTGTAGGTTTTAAGTATCGGTAATCTTGCCATCGTAATTTTATTTTATACTATATATCTCGTCAATAATATTTGATTAATCCGCTTCTTTTTACAATTCAACATACGGATACAAGCCATGCAAACCGCCTTCTCTACCATATCCACTTTCTTTGTACCCGCCAAAAGGAGAGGTAGGATCAAACTGGTTATAAGTATTGGCCCATACCACCCCTGCACGTAATTTAGTAGTGAGGTTAAAAATCTTAGACCCTTTGTCTGTCCACACTCCTGCCGACAAGCCAAAAGGCGTGTTGTTGGCTTTTTCGATCACTTCGTCGTCTGTTCTAAAAGTTTGAATAGAAAGTACGGGGCCAAATATTTCTTCTTGCGCAATGCGATTCGATTGAGCCACATTGGTGAAAAGCGTTGGCTTGCAGAAAAAACCTTTTGTAGGGATGGCTGCATTGCTTTGGTACATCTCTGCACCTTCCGCCACGCCAATTTTTATATACTTGTGAATATTGGCCAATTGTTCTTTTGAATTAATGGCGCCGATATCTGTATTCTTATCCAATGGGTCGCCTACGATGAGCGTTTCTAATCTGTCTTTTAATTTGCGCAGCACTTCTTTGTAAACAGATTCCTGTACATACAATCTGCTACCCGCGCAGCATACGTGGCCTTGGTTGAAAAAAATACCATTGACTATCCCTTCAACCGCTTGGTCTAAGGGCGCATCATCGAAAATAATATTGGCCGCTTTTCCACCCAGTTCAAGGGTGGCTCTTTTACCAGTACCCGCTATGGCTTTTTGAATAATTTTCCCAACAGCTGTAGATCCGGTGAAGGCGATTTTATTGATATCGGCATGGTTTACCATCGCGGCACCGGTAGCCCCAGCACCAGTGATGATGTTTACAACACCCGGAGGAAGATCGGCTTCCTGAATTATTTCTGCCAGCTTTAATGCTGTGAGTGGTGTTGTTTCTGCAGGTTTTAAAACCACGGTATTTCCGGTTGCCAGTGCGGGCGCAATTTTCCAGGCGGCCATTAAAAGTGGAAAATTCCACGGAATAATTTGTGCAGCTACACCGAGCGATTGTGCGGTACGGTTAGGAAATGCGTATTCCAGTTTATCTGCCCATCCTGCATAATAAAAAAAATGATTGGCGGCCGTGGGTACATCAAAATCGCGACTTTCCCTGATCGGTTTGCCCCCGTCCAACGTTTCAATCACTGCAAATTCCCGGGCTCTTTCCTGAATCATTCTTGCGATACGATAAATATATTTGGCACGTTCTTTCCCTGGCATATTTTTCCAGGTTTTATCGTAAGCGTTTCTGGCAGCTTTCACTGCCTTGTTCACGTCTGCGGCGTTTGCATCAGCTACCATGCTCAATTTTTCTTCGGTGGCAGGATTGATGGTGTTAAAATATTTTTTGCTGATCGGCTTTTCAAATTTGCCATTGATAAACAAATCGTATTGCGGCAAAATCTTTGCAGCCGATTTGCTCTCAGGAGCAGGGGCATACACACGAGCTGTATCAAATTTTAAAGTAAGGGTGTTGTTTTTTGCTTTTGCCATGAAACTGTTTATTTATAAGTATCTGGTGAATTTTTTCAACAATACTTTTATCAGAAAATATTGTTGGTAGGTGAATTAATCAATCGAAAAATAATCTTTGCCTTGGTAAACACCCGTTCGTTCTTTTTCGAGTTGCATGAGTACGTCGTTGGCCAAACTGCTGGCACCAAAACGAAACCATTGGTTGTTCATCCAATCTGAACCCAGCGTTTCATTGAGCATCACCAGGTAATGCAAAGCCAGCTTTGATTTGGAAATACCACCAGCGGGCTTCATGCCAATCATCTTTCCGGTTTTGTAATAAAAATCGCGAATGGCTTCCAGCATCACGAGTGTAACGGGCATGGTAGCCGCGGGAGTCACTTTGCCTGTAGATGTTTTGATAAAATCTGCACCAGCATACATAGCAATATCGCTGGCCCGCCGTACTTTGTCGTAGGTAACCAGTTCCCCTGTTTCTAAAATAACTTTTAACCTCGCTTCACCGCAGACTTCTTTCACAGCAGCAATTTCATCAAATACAAAATTGTATTCCCCCTCTAAAAATTTTCCTCTGCTGATCACCATGTCTATTTCATCTGCTCCTTGTTGCACTGCAAATTTGGTATCGGCAATTTTAACATTTCTGGAAGATTGTCCACTCGGAAATGCAGTAGCTACAGAAGCTATTTTAATACCCGTTCCTTCTACTGCTTTTTTTGCTGTGGCTACCATGGATGGGTAAACGCAGACCGCCGCCACATGGGGTAATCCTGGATAAGTATCGTGTAGGTGAGCCGCCTTGTAACAAAGTTGTTGTACTTTTCCAACAGTGTCTTTACCTTCTAAGGTAGTAAGGTCGATCATATTCAACGTAAGGAACAACCCATTGAGTTTTGTTTCTTTTTTAATACTCCGTTTGGTAAACCGGGAGGCTCTTTCTTCTACCCCAACCTGATCGATTCTGGGGGGCAAACTAAACGAAGGAATCGAAATTTTTTTTTCGGCCATAATATTTAAGTAAAGGTCAAATTTAGTACAAAACTGTATGAAAGAAGTGAATATTAAAGGATTCTTTACACTTTTAAAATGACTGCTCCAATGAAGTTTTGGTTTCAAAAATAGCAGATGGATGGGCTATTTTCAATTATTTTACATTGGCTCAACCGGTTGAAATAGATCGATGAATTTCAAATCGAATTATACTAAAAGCATGACATGCATTCTTTTTCCCATCATCATTTTAGAACTATAGCAGCAATTTTCTTTTTTAATTGTTTAAATTACAACCTGCCATTATCGACTCCGCTTGAGTTGAATCATCCACCTTTGCGGTGAAATGAATTTGTTAGCGTTTAAAATAACATCATAACATGAAAGCGATTGCACCATCAGAACTCATATTGGATAAAAGAGGTGCTATTTATCACCTCGGGGTGAGGCCGGAAGAAATAGCCCAAACCATCATATTGGTAGGTGATCCGGATAGGGTATCAAAAGTAAGTGCGCATTTCGACCGTATAGAACATCGTTTGCAACACCGTGAATTTTTTACACACACCGGATGGCTAGCCAACAAAAGAATAACAGTATTGAGTACGGGTATTGGTCCCGACAATATTGACATTGCCATCAATGAATTAGATGCATTGGCCAATATCGACTTTAGTAGCAGAATCATCAAGCCTAAACTTAGTTCGTTGAAACTGATCAGACTCGGCACATCAGGATCTTTGCAAAAAGATATTCCTGTAGATAGTTTTGTAGCGGGTACCCACGGATTGGGATTTGATAATGTGATGCATTTTTATCTACATGAGAACAACGCATCAGAACTATCCATTTTAGACGCATTTAAAACGCATACTTCGCTCACAGCTGGAAATGTTTTACCATATATATTTGAAGGAAGCTCAACATTGCTTCAAACTTTTCAACAAAATTACACACAAGGCATCACCATCGGCTGCCCAGGCTTTTTTGGCCCGCAAGGAAGAATATTGCGGTTAGGACTGGCCTATCCCGGACTTATAGATAAACTGACGCACTTTAAATATAAAGATCATTTTATATCCAATTTTGAAATGGAGAGTTCTGCCATATATGGATTAAGCCAATTGTTAGGGCATGAGGCATTGAGCCTAAATGTGATCGTGGCCAACCGGGTAAGAAAAGAATTTTCTGCTGATGGCAACAAGGCGGTTGAAGCCTTGATTAAACACTCACTAGACGTGCTGGCATCCTCCGATATTTAAATTTTAGAAAAAAGGAAGAACGGTGACAGTAATCGTTCAACTTTCGATAGTTTTAACCTTATTTTTATTACCAAAATATACAAACATCATGATGAGAAATTGTAAAGCAGCTCTGCTGTTTTTATTACTGGTACTTCGTGTATCAGTAGCCGTTAGCCAGGAAACATTTCCGGTAAACGGCGTTGCTGACAAACGCACCGGAGTTTATGCATTTACCAATGCCACGATTGTGAAAGATGCCCAGAACAACATCTCGACTGGCATTTTATTAATCAAAGAAGGAAAAATTATTGCTGTAGGCGCGTCTGTAAATATTCCTGCAGATGCTATAGTGATTGATTGTAAGGGTAAATACATCTACCCTTCTTTTATTGACATTTATAGTGATTACGGAATGTCGGCGAGCCAAACGCAGGCTGGGGGTTTTAATTTTGGCGCTCCGGTTCAACTTGCCAGCAACACAAAAGGCGCTTATGGCTGGAACCAAGCCATTAGACCCGAAATCAGTGCTGCTAACATCTATGGGGCAGACGAAGCCAAAGCCAAAGCGATGAGAGAAGTTGGTTTTGGTGTAGTACTCACCCATTCAAAAGATGGCATCGCTAGGGGAACAGGCGCAGTAGTAGCCCTTTCTGCAAAACCAGAAAACTTTTCACTCATCAAAGAAAAAGCAAGCGCACATTATTCTTTTAGCAAAGGAAGTTCCAGACAAAGTTATCCTAGTAGTTTGATGGGCAGCATTGCCTTGCTCCGCCAAACATTTTTAGATGCACAATGGTATAAAAATAAACCTGCAACGGAAGGGACCAATTTTAGTTTACAAGCATGGAACAACAACCTTGCGTTGCCACAAATTTTTGAAGCGAACGACAAATGGAACAACCTGCGTGCAGATCGTATTGGTGACGAATTTGGAGTGCAGTTTATCATCAAAGGCGGGGGTAACGAATTCGAACGTATTGCAGAAATGGCAGCTACCAAGGCTACTTTTATTTTGCCGCTCAATTTTCCGCAGGCGATGGATGTAGAAGATCCAAATGATGCACGTTTCGTTTCTTTGTCCACCATGAAGAGTTGGGAATTGGCTCCTACCAATCCATCTGCTTTTGAAAAAGCAGGGATCCCTTTCTGTATCACCAGTGCTGATTTGAAAGACAGCAAACAATTTATGGCGAATCTTCGCAAAGCCATTGAGTATGGATTGAGCGAAACCAAGGCCTTGGAAGCTTTGACAAAAACACCCGCTACCCTTTTGAATGTGTATAGTGAAACAGGTAGCATTGAAGCAGGCAAATGGGCCAATTTCATTGTAACCAACGGACCCGTTTTTGCGGAAAAAACTATGATTCTTCAAAACTGGATACAAGGTGAAAAGTATGCGATCAAAGAAGATGGTATGCAGGAGGTGAAAGGAAACTACACCCTGCAAATCGACGGAAATAAAAATTATAGTTTAGCAGTAAAAAGCAACAACAGCGCCGACATTATAGGAAACGACACCATTGCTTCCAAATTCAGTCACGACGGCAAAATGGTATCCATCAATTTTAATGAAACCAAAAAAGCTAAAAAAGGTTTCAGACTCAGCGGGGTGGCCAATGGTAATTCATGGAGTGGTACCGGAACCGACAGTAGTGGAAATTCTGTTTATTGGACGGCTGTTTTCAACAATGCCATCGCTACAAAAACAGACAGTGTCAGGAAAAAAATAACTCCTACAGTAGGCAAACTTAGTTACCCCAACATGTCGTTTGGGTGGGAAGAAATGCCAACGCAGGAAACTATTTTATTAAAAAATGCAACGGTATGGACCAACGAAAAAGAAGGTGTGTTGAAAAATGCAGATGTGCTGGTGGTGAATGGAAAAATTGCATCGGTAGGACAAAATCTCAGCAATGCAAATGCGAGAATCATTGATGCAACGGGCAAACACGTTACGGCGGGTATCATAGATGAACACAGTCATATCGCAGCGGCGTCCATCAATGAAGGAGCACAATCTGTTACTTCAGAAGTAAGAATTGCAGACAATATAGATCCGGATGATATTGATATCTACAGGCAGTTAAGCGGTGGTGTTACCACTTCTCATATCCTGCATGGAAGTGCGAATACTATTGGCGGACAAACACAGTTGATCAAACTGCGCTGGGGTGCCAACGATGAAGGATTGAAGTTCAAAGGTGCTGATGGTTTCATCAAATTCGCATTGGGCGAAAACGTGAAGCGCACCACTTCTACCAGCAACAATCGTTTCCCGGATACCAGAATGGGTGTAGAACAGGTGCAAATGGATGCTTTTACAAGAGCAAAAGATTATGAAAATGCGATAAAAGGACCTAATGGAAAATTGGTTCGCAGAGATTTGGAACTAGATGCTTTGGTAGAAATCATGAATAGCAAAAGATTCATTACTTGCCATAGTTATGTGCAAAGCGAAATTATTGAAACCATGAAAGTGGCAGAGAAATTTGGCTTTAAGATCAATACTTTCACTCATATTTTAGAAGGGTATAAAGTGGCCGACAAAATGAAAGCACACGGTGCAGCAGCATCTACATTTAGCGATTGGTGGGCGTACAAATTAGAAGTACAGGATGCCATTGCTTACAACCCAGGCATCATGCACAAAGTAGGGGTGAATGTAGCCATCAATAGTGATGATGCAGAAATGGCTCGCCGTTTAAATCAGGAAGCTGCAAAGAGCGTGAAGTACAGCAGCGTATCTGAAGAAGATGCGTTGAAGATGGTTACACTTAACCCAGCCATCATGCTGCACATCGATAAAACAGTGGGTAGTATTAAAGCTGGCAAAGATGCCGATCTTGTTGTTTGGAGCGATCATCCATTGAGTATTTATGCTAAGGCTGAAAAAACGCTGGTAGATGGGATTGTTTATTTCGACAGAGAAAAAGACATGGAACTACGCAAGAAGGTGCAGGCAGAAAGAACCCGTTTGATTCAGAAAATGCTGGATGAAAAAAAAGGCGGTGGATCTGTAGGCCCAGCCATGCCAAGCATGAGAAAAGTAAATGCATGCATGGACCACGCTCATAGCCATGGATTGCTTACTTACCAAGAAGAAAGCACCGACTAAAGAAACACTTTATCACAACAACAAAAATTAAAAATGAAAAAATATACAACCATAGTAGCAGGGCTTCTGTTAAGTTTGAGCAGTATGGCTCAGGAAACAGTGTACCCTGCGCCTGCACACAAAGGCATGCTGTTCATAAAAAACGGAACGGTTCATGTAGGCAACGGACAAGTTTTGGAAAACACCAGCATCCAAATCAACAATGGCAAAATTGAAAAAATAGGGACTAATTTACCTATCCCTGCAGATGATGTAAAGGTATTTGATGCAGCTGGCAAGCATGTGTATCCAGGCTTGATCATGAGCAGTACCAATACTGGCTTAAAGGAGATCGGGAGTGGTGTAAAAGGCAGCAACGATTTTAGTGAAATCGGTGCCTTGAATCCGAATGTTAAAAGCATTGTTGCTTACAATTCAGAATCTAAG
The DNA here is from genome assembly GCA_038249665.1 of Chitinophagales bacterium. GTDB lineage: Bacteria > Bacteroidota > Bacteroidia > Chitinophagales > Chitinophagaceae > Ferruginibacter. The sequence continues at coordinate 40,285 of JBBSDF010000012.1, read as the reverse complement.
GTTATCAATACCCTTAGAAGCAATGGTATTTTATTGGCCAATATTGTTCCCCAAGGGCAGTTGCTCGCAGGCAGTAGTAGTGTGGTACAGTTTGATGCCTGGAATTGGGAAGACGCTGCCTATAAAACAGATGGTGGCATGCATTTTTATATGCCATCACTCATTAACAGAAGAAGAGGCGGTTTTGGAGGAGCAACACCTGGCAACGACCCCATCAAGGCAGGCCTGGAGAGAATTGAATTAGTGAAAAGCTTTTTTCAAGAAGCAAAAGGATATTACGTTCAGCAAAACAAAACGGCTACCAATTTAAAATTTGAAGCGGCAAAAGGATTGTTTGATAAATCCCAAAAATTATTTGTGCATTGTAACCTTGTAAAGGAAATGTTGATAGCAGTTGATTTTGTAAAAGAATTTGGATTCGACGTAGTAATTGTAGGAGGCAGTGAGAGCTTTCAAATTGCACCTTTATTAAAGCAAAACAACATTCCCGTTATTTTACAACAACTACACAGTTTGCCCACATCAGAAGACGATGATATAGACCAGCCTTTTAAAACACCAACTGTTTTACAAAAAGCGGGCGTATTATTTGCAATAACAGATGAAGATGGACAAACCACTGGTCGAAATCTGATGTTCAATGCAGGCACGGCTGCCTCATATGGCTTGAGTAAGGAAGAAGCACTGGCTTCCATTACTTTAAATGCGGCGAAAATTTTAGGCATTGCAGACAAAACCGGAAGTATTGAAGTAGGCAAAGATGCCAATATCATTATTTCTGAAGGTGATATCTTAGACATGAAAAGCAGTGTAGTAACAAAAGCATTTATACAGGGTCGTGAGTTGAGTCTCGATGATAAACACAAACAGTTAAATGAAAGATTCAAAACCAAATATGGCATAAAGTAATATTCTTCAGACTATATTTAAAAAAGCCATCCTGTTTAAAGGGATGGCTTTTTGCATTACTGAAGATTTGTGAAAAGTTATATTGCTTTTACGAAAACGGTATAATGAAAACCAGCCTGATTGAATGTCAAACAGAAATAGGACTTACTTTGACATCCTATTATCTTTTCATAAAAGAGGGAAGCTGCTGCAATTTGCCAACACCGTCCAAGTAAAATCATTTTAAACTATTTTATTGAAGATTCAACATTTTTCCTTTTGGATATTTGACGCTATAACTAATTCTTACTTTTTTGCTTTCGCCTGGAGCGAGTTGTAATTTCCAGGTGAGCACACCAATTTCGGTGTTAACCATAGCATCGCTGCTTTCTCTCAGTTCTACTTCAATGTCTTTATTGGTACTGATGGGATACTGATCTTTCAGTATAAAATCAATGACCTCTTTTTTATTATTTTTTACAATAAGTTCATAAGTAATTATCTGTAATTTATTAGAGCCAATGAATTTTACACTGCTGAAATCGGTCATTTTTTCTCTTTTCACTACCACACGTTTGTCTTTACCCAATGTTAAATTGAGAGTATCGTTGGTGCTGGCTGGATCTAAAAATGATTTACCAATATAGGTTCCTTCAAAAATAATATTGGCTTCACCTGCCAACAGGTTTAGCTTTTCCCAATCGCTGATTTCTGCTAAGAGATAGGCTTCTTTATCTAGCTTGGGTACAGCATAGTATTTAAACACCCCGTTCATGCTGGCTTCTTTTAATGTAGCAATTTGTTGTTTCCCGTTGGTAGGTACATCGTACAGTAAATCGATATCATAGGTAATGTCTAAATCATTTTCGGACACAGATACATAATCATCCAAACCGTCTTTTAAGGTGATTAACACCACACCATTGCTGGCTCTTGCGCCATACGATGCTGTAGAATTGGCGTCTTTTAATACATCAATCGATTTGATAGATGCAGGATCGAGGTTAGCATAATTGTTGTAATTCATTTCCGCTCCGTTTACAATATAGAGCGGTTGTGTGTTGTTGTCGCTAGAAGATCCTCTGATTTTTATTTTTCCATACCCCGTTGTTACTACTTCATCTAGCTGTACACCTGATACACGACCCTGTAAAGACTGAATTGTATTAGACATCGCCAAACTATTTTCCAATCTTCTCACCGGATTAATGTAACTCAAAAACCAACTCCGCAACAATGGAGCGGTGCCATATTGAGATGGTGTAGAGGTAGACAAACTTAATTTTACTTTTTTCCAATCGATACCGGTGGTTTGGCTAATTTTTGCTTTATACACCAACTTGATAGGGCTTTTTACGCTCTCTACTTTTAAATCGTAGTAAGGCGTCCAGTAAGCATTTTGGGTAATGTAAGAAATGGTAAATTCATTTTCACCCGCCAATGCTGCGTTTAATTGTATAATCACCCTACCTGCAGATTTGGTATTTTTTTTCTGCTCTTCCTGCATTTGAGCAGACAGTTTTTGAATAAGGGTTTGTTGTTTTATTTTTTTCGATTTGAATGCTGACAATTCGTTTTGTAATTCTGAAGATTTTAATTTGTAGTAATCCATCAGTTTCACCAGTTCTGCTACACTGAGTCCGGTTTGAGAACCTTTGATCTCTTTGTTTGATTTTAAAACCGATAATAGATCTTCAGTGGTAGCGATAGAAATATTGATTTTTTCTATTTCGTTGCTGACCAACTCGAGTGAGTCGGTAATTTTCTTTAACGCAGGTGTGTTGTTTTCGTTTACGAGATACTGGTTGCTAAATTCAACGCCGAGGATCGTCACCACAGAGGGGCAATTGATTTGCAGGCTGTTGATGTCGATGCTGTTGCTGATTCCTTCAATAATCAATTCGGAGCTGCCCTTTAGCAGGTTGGCTTTGGCGGTGTGGAGCATTTCTGCACCAGACCGATAAACGGTGACTGATTTTACGGTAGCGGGTACAGTATTGTTATTGTTGAAAGAAAATGTTTTCATGCTGACTAGACATAGCAGGATCAAAAAAGTTGGTAATTTTTTCATAATATCTTTTTTAGTGAATAGAAGAACACCCAAAAGATGATGTAACGCTCAAGATTACATAACGCACAAAAAAGCCCTGCAAAAAATTGCGGGCTTTGGAATATAAATGTGCAGTTATAATTTCTCCCCATGCTGGCTCAAATCCAACCCTTCTTCTTCCTCTGCTTCTGAAACCCTTAACGGGGAGATGAGATCGGTGAGTTTTAATAACAGATAAGTGCCGATGAATACGAATACAGCGACTCCCAAGGTGGTAAGCAAATGAACCCTGAACAATGTTGTTTCTCCAAAAAACAACCCATTGCCAGTAGTATTGGCTGCATTGATGTGTTGATCTGCAAAAACGGCTGTTAATAAAAACCCTACAATACCTCCTACTCCATGGCAAGGAAATACATCCAACGTATCATCAATATTGCTTTTGGTGCGCCATTCTACCATTAGGTTGCTCACGATGCTACTCACCACACCCACGGTAAGTGAATGTGCAATGCTGATAAAACCAGCAGCAGGTGTAATGGCTACCAAGCCCACCACAGCACCAATACAAGTGCCCATGGCAGAGGGTTTGCGACCTCTTACCGAATCAAAAATTATCCAGGTAAAAGCGGCAGCGGCAGAAGCGGTTGTAGTAGTAGCCAGCGCATTTACAGAAAGCAGGTTGGCACCAAAAGCAGATCCTGCATTAAAACCAAACCAGCCAAACCACAATAAACCTGTGCCCAACAACACATAAGTGATTCTCGCCGGGGCGTGCACATACGATTTTCGTTTCTTCAAATACATAGCGCCTACCAATGCCGCAATTCCTGCACTCATGTGTACCACCGTTCCGCCAGCAAAATCTAATACACCGTATTTAAATAAGATACCGTTGGGGTGCCAGGTGGCATGTGCTAGCGGACAATAAATAAAAATGCAAAACAACGAGATAAATAAAATATACGAGGTAAATTTAATGCGCTCTGCAAAAGCACCTGTAATAAGCGCTGGTGTGATGATGGCAAATTTTAATTGATAAAAAGCAAACAGCATCAAGGGTATCGTGGGCGCTAGTTCCCATGGTTTGCCATGCAATACGCCCTTCATTAAAAAGAACGTAGAAGGATTTCCGATAAAGCCGCCGATTGAATCACCAAAGGCAAAACTAAAACCAACCACTACCCAAATAATCGTGATCACCGCCATGCAGATATAACTCTGCAACATGGTACTGATCACATTTTTTTTACTCACCATGCCCCCATAAAAAAATGCCAGACCGGGCGTCATAATCAACACCAACCCTGCGGCGGTTAGCATCCAGGCGGTGTCGGCAGTATCAATTGGGTAAGGCGTTGCTGGAGGAGCAGTGGTAGGTGATAAAAACAAAGTGCCTACTACGACCAACATCAGCAGTATAAAAGGAAGCAGTGCAAGTTTACGGTTCATCGACATACAAAAAATGGTTTAAGGTTTTGTATGGCAGCATCGGTAATGGCTTGTTTCGCTAAAAATAGGAATTAATTTAATAGTAAGTACAGCTTTTTGATCATCGAAATAAGTTATTCAGTTGTGCATCCGTATAATCATCTACCATCATCAGCACATTATCGAAATGTGTAAACTCGTCTTCTGAATGATAAGTTTTGATCACCACTGCTTTCATGCCAGCATTTCGGGCAGCTTCCACGCCTTTGGGAGCATCTTCAAATACTATACAATTTTCATAAGCTATTCCTAGTTTATCTGCGCATTGTAAAAATACTTCTGGGTTAGGCTTGCTTACAGAAACATCGTCGGCAGTGATGATGGCATCAAAATAGGGTTGAATAGGCAAATGATCCAGCACGTAGTTTACGTTGAATGGGCTTGCCGCAGTGCCAATACCCATGGTTATTTGATGAGCAGTTGCTTTTTCTAAAAAGCCAGTTAACCCCTTGATCAATTGCAGGTGAGGTAAAAAAGCTTCCTGGTATTTTTTTTCTTTTTTAAGAGAATAAGCGGCTACCTCCTCTACATTGTATCGTTGTTTACCAAACACCCTTTCGAACAACTCTTCGTTTTTACCATACATATGGCTTTTTACTTCAGCCATCGTCATGTTGGCTTGCAGGTCTTCGTTTAAAACATCGAACCATGCTTTTTCGTGAAAATGCATATCATTGATCATAGTTCCGTTCATGTCGAACAAAAATGCGGTAGACTCTTTCATGTTGTAGGTTTACTTTTAATGCTTTAAAAAAATTCACTGTTGAAAATATTCTCTAAATACAAAGAGCATCCATTTCAGAATGCTCTTTGTTGTATCAACATGTTTTTTAATTTTTTACATATCACGCCCGTGGCATTGTTTGAATTTTTTACCGCTGCCGCAAGGACAAGGATCGTTTCTGCCAATTTTGGGTTGTACTCTTACAGGTTCCTGTTTAACTGGAGTTGATGGATCAAAATAATCTCTTTCATTGGCTGCATAATCATCCCCTGCTGCGTCGATCTGTGCTTTGTTATTTTGCATGTTGCTCATGTCGGTTTTGGCTTCTCTACCTTCCTGAATGGCTCCGGCTTTGGTTTGTTCCATTGGAATACCTGCATGTGAAAGGAAACTAACCGTATCCTTATTTACCTGATCATCCATTTGTTTGAATGCAGCAAATGCTTCGATCTTATATATTACCAACGGATCTTTTTGTTCATACCCCGCTGTTTGCACACTCTGGCGCAAATCATCCATCGCTCTTAAGTGTTCCTTCCATGCATCATCAATCATGGCCAAAGTGATAGTGCGTTCTAAAGCAGCACCCAATTCCATTCCATTACTGGCTAAGTATTTATCCAAATTAGCCAAGGCCTGGATACCCTTTTTTCCGTCGGTGAAAGGCACCGCCACATTTACGATATGGGTTCCCTGCTCTTTCCGAATATTGGTGATGATGGGCATGGTTTGCTCTGCCAGTGCGTGTTTCTTTTTGTTGTAATGGAAGATGGCTTCCTCATACAATTGTTGCGTAACCTCGTTGATATTGCCCTTGGTGAGTTCTTCTTCTGTGACAGCCGTTTCTAATCCGTAATTCATAATAACGGCTAGTTTAAATCCATCGATATCTGCAGTTTCTCTGAAAGAATTTACCAATCCTTCTGCTACAGAGTAGTAAGCATTGTCCAGATCCAAGGCCAATCTTTCTCCAAACAGTGCATGGTTACGTTTTCCGTACACCACGTTTCTTTGTTTGTTCATCACATCATCGTATTCGAGCAAACGCTTGCGGATACCGAAGTTGTTTTCTTCTACTTTTTTCTGTGCTCTTTCAATACTTTTTGTGATCATACTGTGCTGGATCATTTCACCTTCTTTGTAGCCCATCCTGTCCATCAAGCCTGCAATACGTTCGCTACCAAACATGCGCATCAAATCATCTTCGAGTGAAACAAAAAAGGTAGAGCTACCTGGATCTCCTTGGCGACCAGCACGACCTCGTAACTGCCGATCTACACGCCTGCTTTCATGACGCTCGGTACCAATGATGGCCAATCCACCCACCTCTTTTACACCTGGCCCGAGCTTAATATCCGTACCACGGCCCGCCATGTTGGTGGCGATGGTTACAGCTCCTGGCATACCTGCTTCGGCTACCACTTGCGCCTCGCGGCTGTGTTGCTTCGCATTCAATACATTGTGTGGAATATTTTTTTGTTTCAACATTCTGCTCAACAATTCACTCACTTCCACAGAGGTTGTACCCACCAAGGTTGGTCGTTTGGCATTGATGTTGAATTCTACTTCTTCAATTACTGCTTTGTATTTTTCTCTTTTGGTTTTGTACACTTTATCCTGATCATCTTTCCTGATTACTTTTACGTTGGTAGGAATAGACACCACATCCAGTTTGTAAATACTCCACAACTCTGCAGCTTCCGTTTCGGCTGTACCAGTCATTCCGCACAGTTTGTGGTACATACGGAAATAATTCTGTAAGGTTACGGTAGCATAGGTTTGTGTAGAAGCTTCAATTTTTACATTTTCTTTTGCCTCAATCGCCTGGTGCAATCCATCACTGTAACGCCGGCCTTCCATGATACGGCCTGTTTGTTCGTCTACAATTTTAACCGCTTCGTCCATCACCACATACTCTACATCTTTTTCGAAAAGAGTGTAGGCTTTCAACAATTGTTGAACGGTGTGAATACGATCCGCTTTTAAAGAATATTCGTTGATGAGGTTTTCTTTGCGTTGTAATTTTTCTTCGGATGACAAATCGGTTTTATCAATCTCGCCCAATTTGGTAGCGATATCCGGTAGTATAAAAAATTCTTTGTCTTCTCCCTGGCCTGTGATGAGTTGAATACCTTGATCTGTTAATTCTACCTGATTATTTTTTTCATCGATGGTAAAAAACAGTTCAGCGTCTACTTTTGGCATTTCTTTTTGCTGATCTGCCAAATAATAATTCTCACTTTTTTGCAGTTTCACTCTCATCCCGGGTTCGCTCAAGAACTTGATCAACGCACCATTTTTTGGCAAACCACGGTGTGCGCGTACCAATGCCAATCCGCTATCTTTCGGATCGTCGTTTCCTTCGGCAATTTTCTTCTTGGCTTCTATCAAATATTGATTGGTGGCTTTTTTCTGCGCTTCTAGTAGTCTGACAATTCTTGGTTTCAGGTCAAAAAATTGTTGCACGTTATCGCTGTGTCCAATGGGTCCACTAATAATCAAAGGCGTACGGGCATCATCAATCAACACACTATCCACCTCATCCACCATCGCAAAATGATGCTTACGTTGTACCATTTCGTCGGGGCTATGCACCATGTTGTCTCTCAAATAATCGAAACCAAATTCGTTGTTGGTACCATAAGTAATGTCGGCATTGTAAGCTTTGCGACGGGCATCGCTGTTGGGTTCGTGTTTGTCGATGCAATCTACTCTGAGGCCCAGCCATTCGAAGATAGGACCATTCCATTCACTGTCTCTTTTTGCCAGGTAATCGTTCACGGTTACAATGTGTACGCCTTCTCCAGCCAATGCATTCAGGTAAGCCGGCAGGGTACTTACCAGCGTTTTACCTTCACCGGTAGCCATCTCTGCAATTTTTCCGCTGTGAAGTACAGCACCGCCTATGAGCTGAACATCGTAATGCACCATGTTCCAGGTAACGGCTCCCCCTCCGGCAGTCCACACATTTTTAAAATGTGCTTCATCGCCAACTATACTAATATGGTCTTTTTGAGTAGCTAGTTCCCGATCCAATATAGTAGCAGTGGACGTGATCACTTCATTTTCTTTGAACCGACGACCCGTTTCTTTCACCACTGCAAATGCTTCAGGTAAAATTTCTTTTAGGATCACTTCAATTTCCTGATCTCTTTCCTTTTTAAGGGCGTCTATTTCTTTATATATACCATCTCTACCGTTGATTTCTTCTGGAGGTAAAGCTTCGGCAGCAGCTTTTTTGCTGATGATGTTTTCATCAATGGGTGCAAGATGCGATTGGATTCGAGCTTTGAACGCTGCGGTTTTATTCCGAAGATCATCGTTGCTAACGTTTTGATATTCGGCAAAAAAGCTATTACTTTTCTCTACCAAAGGCGAAATGGGTTTTAGGTCTTTTTCACTTTTGCTGCCTCCAAAGAGCCGGGATATGATTCCTAACATAATATTTTACTATTGATAAATACGATTAAACAGTTGATTGCCTATTTTGCCAGTCAAATATGGTGCTACTTCTATGGTATGGCCAAATTGACAGGGGAGCAAAGGTACAAAGAAGTTGGATTAGTAAAATGACTGATTAAAAGGCAATAAATTGATAATGCCGGGTAGATATATTAAATTATATTTTTATGCAAAATCGATTGTATAAAAGCGCTTTCAGTATGCTTTATAGGACGGTGAGCATAGTAGCATCTATAGATTGTATCCAAGGCAACTGCCATCAAATTTGTGCCGTTTTAAGAAAGATATGTCAGATGGATTTTTAAAGCATTTGCCCTACCTTTGCGGCTCTAAAAAATACCACATATGCTGATTATAGCAGATAAGTGGTTTTATCATAAAACAATAAATTACCATGAGCGGTGCATTAAAAGAGGTTAGATACCGAATCAAAAGTGTTCAAAGTACCCAGCAAATTACCAAGGCCATGAAAATGGTGAGTGCTGCTAAATTGCGTCGTGCGCAAGATGCTATCACCCAAATGCGCCCTTATGCCCAGAAGCTGCAGGAAATGTTGAGCAATCTTGTGAGCAACAACGATGGTGAATTTTCTATGGCACTTGCCGCAGAAAGACCGGTAGAAAAAGTATTGATTATAGTGGTGACCAGCGACCGTGGTTTGTGTGGTGGTTATAACAGTAATTTGATTAAATTGGCCAAGCTCGTCATCAAACAAAAATACCCAGCCCAGTTTGCCAAAGGAAATGTTCAGATACTGCCAATTGGCAAAAAAGCATACGAGCACTTTACCAAAAACGGTTTTAAATGTGTGAACCAATACTGGGATTTGTTTACAGGATTGAGTTTTGAAAAAGTACAAACTGCTGCCAAACACGCTATGGACGCTTTCGCAGGTAAAGAAGTAGATGCAGTAGAACTGGTGTACAGCGAATTTAAAAATGCTGGCACACAACAATATATTGCCGAAGCATTTTTACCAGTCCAAAAAGTAAGCAATGCAAAATCCGTGAAAAAAGCAGATTTTATTTACGAGCCAGGTAAGGAAGAATTGATTGCTGAACTGATGCCAAAAATTCTGAACACCCAACTCTACAAAGCGGTGTTGGATGGCAATGCCAGCGAGCATGGTGCCCGTATGACTGCCATGGACAAAGCCAGTGATAACGCCAATGAATTGTTGAAATCATTAAAGATCAGTTACAATAGAGCAAGGCAGGCAGCTATCACCACAGAACTAACAGAAATTGTGAGTGGTGCGGCAGCATTACAAGGATAAGTTACTATGCATATGATCTTTTAAAAGAATGAAATAACTGCGGAAAAACTTCGATCGAATTTTAAGAAAGTCTGGTCGATAACCCGCAAAAAAAAGGAACAACCACTCAATGGACATCAGCACCATCATCCCCCACATAGAAGCTCTGGTCTTCGCAAGTGATAAGCCTTTAACAGCATTGGAGCTGACGGAATATGTAAACAATGCGTTGGGTTTTATCGAAGACCGGGCTAGCTTAGATCAAGTAGAGGCTGCTGTAGATGGCATCAAAGAAAAATACGACGCAGAGTTTTATGCTTTCGAATTAAAGCAAAGTGGTGGCGGATGGCAGTTCCTTACCAAAGCAGCTTACCACAAAACAGTGGCACTGATTAACGGTGACAAATTCATCAAAAAGCTTTCAACCGCAGCACTAGAAACATTGGCCATTATCGCCTACAAGCAGCCCATCACTAAAAGTGAAATTGAAAGTATCCGGGGCGTAAACTGCGATTACGCTGTTCAAAAATTATTAGAAAAAGACCTGGTCATTATCAGTGGAAGAAACGAAGATGCCGTTGGCAAACCTTTGATATACGCTACTTCCAAATCATTTATGGATTATTTTGGCATTAACAGTGCCGAAGATCTTCCTAAAATAAGCGAAGTACTGATGGAAGAATTTACCAAAGCCAGTTCCGTAAATGATATAATGGAAGCCAACGCAGAAGAAGCTGCAGCGCTGGAAGCGGCAGGTATGGAAGAGATCATAGCAGAAGAAGCAGACAGCAATCCAACTACTGCAATAAAAGAAGTAAATGAAGCGGAATCGGATGTTGAAAACACCCTCACTACCGAAGACGTAATCGATGTAGAAGATACGTTAGTTTACAGCAATGCTATTACAGAGCAATCAAACGAAGAGGATTCCGAAGAAAAAAATAGTGATGATAAACAGGACGAAGAAGCCTGATAAAATACGAGCACCTCATTTTATCAAAGGCATTTCATTGAATTGAATGCCTTTTTTATTTTTAAAATAATGATCATCGTAATTTCGCACCCGAACATTGCAGCTATCCGACTTGTTCATTGACTACATATTCAAAACTTTAGTAAAACCAACCATGCCAAAAGTTTCAAACCAACAATTCATTGATATAGCCAAAGAATACGGAACGCCGGTGTATGTGTACGACGCAGATTACATGACTGCACAATATCAAAAACTCACTACTGCTTTCGCTGAAACCAATACCAGATTCTTTTATGCTTGTAAAGCATTAACCAATGTGAATGTTTTAAAACATATTCGTAGCATTGGTTGCAATGCAGATTGTAGTTCCATCAATGAAGTGAAGATGGCCCTGTTGGCAGGTTTCGAACCTAAACAAATTTTGTACACTTCCAACGGTATTCATTTTACAGAAATAGAAGAAGCACAATCGTTGGGCGTGCACATTAATATCGACAGCCTCAGTAACCTCGAAAAATTTGGGAAGAAGTACGGGCACAATTATGCTGTGGGCATTCGACTGCGTCCAAACATCATGGCTGGCGGTAACCTTAAGATTTCGACAGGCCATGATAAAAGCAAATTTGGCATCCCTGTAGAACAATTGAATGAAGTGCTTTCGATAGTTGATCAATACAATCTGCATATTCAGATTCTGCATATTCATACGGGAAGTGATATTAAAGACGTAGACGTTTTTGTAAAAGGTATCGAAGTATTATTCGATATCATTCCACATTTTAAAGAACTAACTTCCATAGATCTGGGCGGTGGTTTTAAAATACCCTATAAAGAAGGAGACGCAGAAACAGATATCCCGTTATTGGCCAAAAAAGTGCAGGAAGCTTTTGCCAATCATCCCAATCCAAATGGAAAACCTTTGCAGGTTTGGTTTGAACCAGGGAAATTTTTAGTAAGTGGAGCAGGTTATTTATTGGCTTCTGTAAATATAATAAAAGAAACGGCTGCCGCCAGTTTTGTTTTACTAGACACGGGTTTTAATCACTTGATCAGACCCATGTTTTACGATGCCTATCATTACATCGAAAACATCAGCAACCCAGCCGGGCCGGTGATCTCCTATGCGGTGGTGGGTAATATATGCGAAACAGATACTTTTGCCTGGGATAGGCCATTGAATGAAGTAAGAGAAGAAGACATACTTGCCTTTCACAATGCAGGCGCTTATGGGTTTGAAATGAGCAGCAATTTCAACAGCCGCTACAAACCTGCTGAGGTAATGGTAACAAGGGAAACGGTTACGCTTATACGAAGAAAAGACGTGTTTGAAGATTTATTGACAAATCAAATCTTATAATAAAAAAACCGATGCAAATGCATCGGTTTTTTTATGTTATTTGTTGTACTGATTATTTAGGATCCAACGCCTGATTGATTCTTCCCACAAGGTCTTCCAGATGTGCTTTACTCATCAGGTCTGTGTATAGAGGAGCGGTTGCTCTGATTTCTGCAGCCAGGGATTTCAGGTGCATTCTTGCAACAGAACTTGCATCACTTATTTGGCTGTAGTTGGCAGGAGCGCCAAATCCACCCCTACCGGCCGCAGCAGCTGTAGGGCTAGGTTCTCCCAAATTTGTAATCAATCTTTCTGTGTATATTTTTTGCAGATTACGGCGGTAAACATCAATTGCTTTTTTGGTAGGCAATTCACTGAAGATTCCTTTTTTCAGATCGTTCAACATTTCATTGGCAGAATATGCCGCTGCATTGTCTTCTTGAGCTCTGATCAATTTATCCAAAGTGCTGTTATTCAATAATCTGTTCAATACGTTTGATTGAGCGCTACTTACAACAGACAATTTGTTAATACCTGTTAAAGCAGGAATGTTGTTTTCGAACATCCATTTTGGGGTGGAAAACAACTGAGCCTGCAAAAATGCCATTGCTTCTTTTTGTTTGGCTTTGCTAACATATTCTACTACTACACCAGCCTCTTCTACCATTTTAGGAGTAGTTTGAATGCCACCGATATTTTTAGCCACATGCCCCATATATCTTTGGTATTGTTGTGCTACCTGGCCAAACATTTCAGCCAATGTACCATAGCTTTTGTTTTCTTCTTTGGTCCATTCTGGTAATTTAGTTACGATGCGCTGTAGGTTTTTGATACCATAAGTGCTCGCTACCATTGCATTATCGCCCAAGTCTTCGTTTTGTGCACGAGGATCATCAGGATCAGATTCTGTTAAGAAGATATTTCTTTTATTTTTTAATTTTTCGATGGTCCATTTATTCAGAATTGGCAATTCGGCTTCAGGATTCTTTGCCTCTGCAATCCAGCGGTAACCCCACTCAATCGCCCATTTATCATAATCGCCAATACGGGGAAACAATCCTTTCTGAGAAATATTATCTTCTGGTTGTGCTACATAATTAAAACGAGCATAATCCATAATAGAAGGAGTATGACCATTTGCTTCTACCCAACTTTTATCACGCAGTTTTTCAACAGGTGTAGTAGAAGAAGATCCGTAATTGTGGCGCAGACCTAATGTGTGGCCTACTTCATGAGATGAAACAAATCGAATCAATTCTCCCATCAATGCATCTTCAAACACCAATGTGCGGGCTTTTGGATCTACTGCGGCGGTTTGTACAAAATACCAGTTACGCAATAAACTCATTACGTTGTGGTACCAGTTGATGTGTGATTCCAGTATTTCTCCTGTACGTGGGTCGTGTACGTGAGGACCGCTGGCATTTGGAATATCAGATGGCTTGTACACAATAGCTGAATAATTAGCATTTTCCAAACTCCACTCCGGATCATTGGTAGGTGCTTCTTTTCCGAAGATGGCGTTTTTAAAACCAGCGGCTTCAAAAGCTACTTGCCAGTCATCCACTCCTTTTTTAAGATACGCTACCCATTTTTTGGGTGTAGCCGGATCGATGTAGAATATGATGGGTTTTTTAGGTTCCACCAACTCTCCTCTTTTGTATTTTTCGATGTCCTCGTCTTTTGGTTCCAACTTCCAGCGAGTAATCATTCTTACGCGTTCAATTCCCTGAGGATTGGCGTCGAAATCGGTATAGCCGGTAGCAAAGTAACCTACCCTTGGGTCGTAGTGCCTGGGCTGCATTTGTTTTGCAGGTAATAAAATCATAGAACTACTCAGTTCGTAAGTGGTAGGTGAACCTCCGCCTGGTGCAGGTGGCAGACCAGGAATGGCGGGAGCTGATCTTACATAAGTTTTCACAGTTTTAATCTGTGTGTTGCTTGGATAAGATCTAATTTTTTCAATATAGGAATTGTCTTTTTGATAGGCGTTTAATCCTAGAGCACGTTTGTACCTGGCATCAAAAAATAAGATATCGTTGTCCCCCATCAAAAAGTCGGTCACATCAATTACAGAACCCTTCGCGCCGGAAACAGAATCCTTTGCATAAGCTGCTACAGGGAATGAAGATGCAATAGGCTGTAAACTAGAGTTACGTACACTTTGGTACATTCCACCAGTGCTGTCAACAGATTTCTCCTGGTGCGAAATTGCTTTCACAAAAATTTTATTGTTAGGCCCTTTTTCAAATGCGATTACATTTTCGCCGATTTGATCACCTGCATATCCTCCGCGACCTAAATCAGCGGCAGCAGCGGCTTTCGAAATGCGGTTAACAATAAGAATCTCCCTTCCGAGTATTTCGTCGGGAATTTCAAAATAATACTTATCGTCAACCTGGTGAGTGATCAACAGGCCTTTATCCGTCTTTGCTTTGGAAGTGATGACTTCCGAATATGGTTTTGGTCCCGGGGACGGTTTGGGTGCAGGTGCTCCAGTTGTAGGAGCGGTTGGAGTAGTCCCGGTAGTACTTCCAGTTGGTCTTTGCGCTTCCGTTACATTGGCAAATAATGCAAAAGCTGCAACAAACATGCTTTGAGTTAATCTCATGTGTACAAACAAGTTTATTAAGGTGAATAAAAAAGAAAGGGAAAATTAAACATTGTAGTCGAATTCACGATACTTTCAACAACAGAATTTCTACAAAACTGATTTTTTTTGATGAATGGTACTGCAGTTGGTTGGGGATTATAGCCCAATTTCCAGACTAAAATGAGCATTTGGCTTTGCCCTGGCTTGTTTAACACCTATTTTTAGTATACTTATTTGTTTTAGGGCATTTGGGGTGTTTTAACAGAGTAGGTATAAAATAGTTTTTAACTTATCAATTAAAATAGTAACATTTATATCCGCATTTAACTAAATCAACCCTTTATGTACGTTTCACTCAACTTCAATTTTACCAAAGCAAGCATATCCTTATTAATTTTTGCATTATTGATACTTTTTCTTTCCTGCAATAAAAAAAGTGTGCAATGGAAATCGGTTGACCCGGCTTATGCTCGTTATGTAGAAGCTTACAGTACGGGAGTAGTGTCAAAAACGGCCCCCATCATAGTGAAACTGGCAGCCGATGCCAGCACTACCCATTCCGTAGGACAAGAAATAAAAGAAAAACTGTTTTCACTGATACCAGCAGTTAAGGGTAAAACAGTTTGGATTGATGCACGTACCATCGAATTTAAACCAGACGATAATTTAGAACCTGATCAATTATATGAGGTATCATTTAACTTAGGCAAAGTAACCTCAGTGCCTTCATCATTTGAAAAATTGGCATTCAATATTCAAACGCTCAAACCCTCGTTCACCGTTACACAGGAAGGATTGCGGAGCAGCGGAGATAAAACAAATATGTTTTTGGAAGGAAATGTACAAACGGCTGATTCGGAAGACCCCGCCACTGTTGAAAAATTATTGTTGGCAAGGCTTAACAATAAAAACCTTGCAACTGCCTGGCAGCATAGCAACGAGAACAAAACTCATCGATTCAGCATTGCTAACATCATACGAAGCAAAGGCGAGCAGTCATTAAATCTTAGCTGGGATGGCGCACCATTAAACAGCAAAAACAAAGGCAATGTTGGCATAGCGGTTCCTGCAGAAGGCGACTTTAAATTACTAAATGTAGTAGCGGAAAATGATGCACAACAATACGCGTCTATTCAATTCAGTGATCCAATTGCAGTGGACCAGGACCTAACCGGGCTTGTGAGTTTTGCCAACCAGTCGGATGTATCATTTAGCATCAATGGCAGTGAAATAAAACTCTATGCCGGTACTCAACTAAACGGGAGTTTTACTGTAAACAGCAATGCAGGTATTAAGAATAAATGGGGACAACCGCTCACAGGAAATTTCACTTCTAACATCGTTTTTGAAAATAGAAAACCCTCCGTAAAAATATTTGGAAAAGGCAATATTCTACCTAACAGCGGCAAATTAGTGCTGCCTTTTGATGCCGTAAACCTTGCTGCAGTAGATGTTAGTATCCTTAAAATCTATGAAAACAATGTGCCGCAGTTTTTTCAAGAAAACGACATGGCTGGAAATAATTCTTTAAGAAGGGTCGCTAAACCTATTGTGCAAAAAACCTTGAGATTAGACAATGACAAAAGTTTGGATCTTCATGTAAAACAACGTTTTTCTTTAGACATAGATCAGTTTTTAAAAACTGAGCCGGGTGCTATTTATACCATCACGATCGGTTTTAGGCCAGCATATTCCATGTATAGTAAGAATGGCGTAGATACCACTTCTATAGTTGATGGAGAAGATGACTATTATGAAGAAGACTATTACGCTAATGAAACAAAAGGACAGGATGATGCGGATGCATTTTGGAATAATTACGACAACTATTATCCCTATGGCTACAACTGGCAAAAAAAGGATGACCCTACGCATCGATCTTACTACAGCAAAGATAAATGGGCCAGTCGCAACATTATCGCCAGCAACATCGGACTAACCGCGAAGAGATCCGGAAATCATAGTATACTCGTGGCCGTTAGTGATATCATAAGTACTGAACCTATGGCAGGAATTGAACTCGAAGTATTGGATTACCAGCATCAGGTAATTGGAAAAACCAGCAGTGCCAGCGATGGCTTTGCCAATATCGACCTGAAACAAAAACCTTATTTGCTAATTGCAAAGAAAGGCAAAGAAAGAGGCTATTTAAAACTAGACGATGGGAATGCACTTGCTTTGAGTCGCTTTGACGTTAGTGGCGCAGAAATTAAAAATGGTATCAAAGGATTTCTGTTTGGAGAAAGAGGTGTTTGGAGGCCGGGGGACAGCATCTACTTAAGTTGCATTATAGAAGACAAAACTGGCAATTTGCCAGCAGAACATCCGGTAGAATTTAGTTTGTATTCGCCCCAAGGACAGTTGTACCGAAATGCTATTCAAACACTGGGGAATAATGATTACCTGGTTTTTAAAACCAATACCGATGCTACTGCGCCCACCGGGAATTGGCTGGCCAAAGTAAAAGTGGGAGGAGCTGTTTTTGAGAAAAGAATCAAAATAGAAACAGTGATGCCCAATCGTTTAAAAATAAATGTAGATTTTGGGAATGATCCTATTTTAGGCACAGGCAGTACCAATAACGGAATCCTTACAGCTGCCTGGCTATTTGGCGCTCCGGGTAAAAACCTGAACGCCAAAACAGATGTAGCACTCAGCAGCAGAAAAACCATTTTTACAAAGTTTGCAGGATTTGAATTTGATAACCCAGCGAGCCCTTACAATACCATCAGCAAAACAATTTACGAAGGTAGTTTGAACGAAGCAGGTACTGCCAACATTCAGCCAGACTTTAAACTGGATGAAACCGCACCTGGCATGCTCACCGCAAATATTATAACCAAAGTATTTGAACCCGGAGGTAGTTTCAGCATCAACAACATGACGGTTCCTTATAGTCCATTCAGCAGTTATGCTGGCATCAAATTACCTGCTGGAGAAAAACCATTCGATTTTTTATTGAGCGGCAAACAGCACAATCTGCAAATCGTAAACGTAAACAGCAAAGGCGATTTGATTAGTAGTAATAGTATGGCAGAAGTATCGTTTTATAAAATTCAATGGCGTTGGTGGTGGGATGAAGGAGGCGACAACCTGAGCAACTTCACACAAAATGAATACAATAAACTGATCAAAAAAGAAGACATCACTTTAACTAACGGAAGAGGACAATGGCAGTTTGGAACTACTGCACAAGAATGGGGGCGCTACCTGATATTGGTAAAAGACAAAGCCAGTGGGCATACCACAGGCGCTGCATTTTACATCGATGAACCCGGGTGGCAAAGCAGATCTGGACAAGAAGATCAAACGGCGGCTGCCATGCTTAGTTTTGAAGCCAATAAAGAAAAATACAATGCGGGCGAAGAAGTGGTGTTAACCATTCCTTCAGCAAAAGGCGGTAGAATGCTGGTGAGCTTAGAAAACGGTAGCAAAGTGGTCAAATATTTTTGGCAGGAAACCAGCCAAGGTCAAACCATTGTGAAGTTTAAAACCGAAGAAGGGATGGCCCCCAACCTCTATGCCACCATTAGTTTATTACAACCACATGCGCAAACAATCAACGATCTTCCTATTAGAATGTATGGTACAATCCCCATCATAGTAGAAGATAAAAATACCATACTCAAACCTGTTATCAATACAGCGGCAGCTATCAGACCAGAAGAAAAGGTATCCGTAACCGTTAGCGAAGAAAACGGAAAGGAAATGACCTACAGTATTGCGGTGGTAGATGAGGGTTTACTAGACCTCACCAATTATAAAACACCCGATCCACACAAAGCATTTTATGCAAGAGAAGCCTTGGGTGTAAAAAGTTTCGACCTTTTTGATTTTGTAATTGGGGCATGGGGCAGCGATCTGGAAAGAATACTCAGTATTGGAGGAGACAATGATGCCGGACCCGTAACGCAAAAAACGGCCAATCGATTTAAACCGGTAGTGAAATACATAGGTCCTTTCCATTTAAAAAAAGGACAGAAACAAACACAACAATTTACCATGCCGTCTTATATTGGTTCTGTAAAGATGATGGTTGTAGCAGCACACAAAGGAAGTTATGGAATGGCAGAAAAAACAGTTGCCGTCAAAAAACCATTGATGGTATTGGCCACAATGCCCAGGGTGTTGTCGCCTGGTGAAACCATTCAACTACCAGTAACGGTGTTTGCGATGGAGAATAACATCAGATCGGTAAATGTATCCCTTCAAAGCAATTCCTTTTTTGAGGTAATGGATGCAGCTAGCCAACAATTATCATTTTCAGAAACAGGCGAAAAGTTGGCTTATTTTAACGTGCGCATCAAAAATGCAGCAGGCATTGGAAAGGTAAAAATAAATGCCAGCAGTGGAAGTGAAAAGGCATCCGATGAAATAGAGATTGATATTAGAAATCCCAATCCTATTATTAATAATGTGCAACAGGTGACCTTAGAACCCGGTCAACAATGGCAGGGCAAAGCGGTGCCCATCGGACTGGCAGCTAGTAGCAGCGGCAGTATCGAAATCTCTTCTATTCCTTCTATGAACTTACAAAAAAGGTTGGGTTATCTTATTCAATATCCACATGGATGTTTGGAACAAACCATTTCGGCAGCGTTTCCTCAACTGTTGTTGAAACAGCTTAC
The DNA here is from genome assembly GCA_038249665.1 of Chitinophagales bacterium. GTDB lineage: Bacteria > Bacteroidota > Bacteroidia > Chitinophagales > Chitinophagaceae > Ferruginibacter. The sequence goes on along the minus strand of JBBSDF010000012.1, from coordinate 20,882 downwards.
CGATCTGGATGATTTTCAGAAAGCATCCGTTGATAAAAACGTAAAAGCGACCATCGCGAAACTGGCCAATTATCATCGTGCCGAAGGCGGATTTAATTACTGGCCAGGCACCAATGATCCCGACGAATGGAGTACCAATTATGCCGGCCACTTTTTGATAGAAGCCAAAAACAATGGCTATTATGTGAGCGACAATATGCTGCAAAGCTGGAAAAATTTTCAAAAGAACAAAGCCAATAGCTGGGTACCTTCTACCAGCAATTTTTATGGAGGCGATCTCACGCAGGCCTATCGACTCTATACCTTAGCGCTGGCTAAATCGCCGGAAACAGGTGCTATGAACAGACTAAAAGAATTTACATATTTATCAGATGAAGCGAAGTGGCGTTTGGCTGCAGCTTACCAATTGGCAGGCAACAATAATGTTGCGTTGGATCTTATTAGTGGTTTATCAACTGCGCCCAGCCAAAGGCAAAGTCCGGGTAGCAGTTTTGGTTCTGCACTAAGAGATCAAGCGATGATATTAGAAACACTCACGTTGATGGGCAATCGAAAAAAAGCGGAAGAGGTTTTGAATGCCGTAGCGGGGCAACTGTCACAGGATAGTTGGTACAGCACACAAACCACTGCATACAGTTTAATGGCTATCGCAAAATACTGTGGTAAAAATGCATCCGATAAAAAAATAATAGCAACTGCCAATATAAATGGCCTGAATAACGACATCAATAGTAAAAATCATCTTTATCAAATGGCACTGAGTTTTAAAAATGATGCGGTACCGGTTGTCATTAAAAATACTGGTAACAATGTGCTGTACCTCCGGGTGATCACACAAGGGCAACCACTTACCGGCGATACCCTTTCTGCAGGAGGTAACTCTCCACTGTTGAGCATGAGCATCAGCTATATCACCCAAAATGGTAAGGCGGTTGATGTAACCAAATTACAACAGGGCACCGACTTTGTTGCCAAGGTAACGGTAAAGAATAGTGGCAAATCAGGTACATTTACAGAAATGGCATTGAACCAGGTATTTGCTTCTGGGTGGGAAATTTTGAACGCACGGATGCTGGAAACAGGAGTTGCTTTTAAGTCATCGACTTCTACCTACCAAGATATCAGAGACGATAGGGTGTACACTTATTTTGATATCAAACAAAATGAAACACTCACCTATTACATTCAACTGAACGCGGCTTATCCCGGCAGGTACTACTTACCAGCTACGCAGTGTCAGGCAATGTATGACCAGCAAATTACTGCATCCGGAAATGGAAAATGGATAGAAGTAGTAAGACCTTAACGACCATATCGGCAGATACAATAGAACAATTGTATCTGCCATTTTTACAACATGTTACCAACTTTGCAATTACAGAAACCTCGTGGCGTTCAGCACCAAAAATGGCTGATAGGTTTGTTGTGTATATTGTTGATACTATTTTATTTTGCGCTACCCGGCAAAATTTTCAAAACGCCTACTAGTTATACAATTGAAGACAGAGATGGCCAATTACTAAATGCCAGTATAGCAACCGACGGACAATGGCGATTCCCCTATCATGAAAATATCCCGGAAAAATTTATTGATTGCATTACAACGTTTGAAGACAAACGCTTTTTTACTCATCCAGGTGTTGATGCAAAAGCTATTGGCAGAGCTTTGTTTTTTAATCTGCAAGGCCATACAACCCAAGGTGGAAGCACCATTAGTATGCAGGTAATTCGGTTGGCACAACAAAATGAGCGAAATGTATTTTCGAAATTGAAAGAGAGTTTACTAGCGCTTAGACTAGAATTTAGTTACAACAAAAAAGAAATACTAGCGCTTTACGCAGCAAACGCTCCCTTCGGTGGCAATGTGGTGGGATTAGATGCTGCAGCATGGCGTTACTTTGGTCGTAGTGCACAAAACCTGAGCTGGGGTGAGATGGCTACTTTGGCAGTGTTGCCCAACGCACCTTCGTTGGTGCATCCCGGGAAAAACAGACAGGTATTACTTTTGAAAAGAAACCGGTTGCTTCAGAAATTAAAAGAACAAGGTCGAATTAGCGAAACAGATGCTAGCTTGGCTATGGAGGAGCCCCTACCCCAACAGCCCTTGCCTTTACCCCAACTTGCACCGCATCTCTTACAATATTTTAAAAAAGAAAATAAGCAACAACAACTTCCAACGGGCATTCGAACCAGCATCAACAGTAGCATCCAAAAAAACGTGCAACAAATTCTAGCACAGCATCATGCAGTGTTGAAAGGCAACAATATCAACAATATTTGTGCATTGGTATTAGATGTATCTACTGGCGAAGCGTTAGCTTATGTTGGAAATATTTATCAGCCGCAAAACAAGGAATTAGAAAGTGATGTGGATGTAATACAGGCGCCCCGTAGCCCGGGTAGTGCGCTTAAGCCCATGCTATATGCTGCAATGCTGAGCGATGGCATGCTGCTTCCCAACATGTTGGTCCCCGATATTCCTACACAAATAAGTGGATATACCCCACAGAATTTCGACTTAGGATATGATGGCGCCATTCCTGCTAAACAAGCATTGGCTAGAAGTTTAAATGTACCTGCTGTACGTTTGCTACAACAGTATAAGTACCCACGATTGTATGAAGTACTTCAGAAATATGGTATTCGCACGTTGAAAAATCCAGCTGATTTTTATGGACTCAGTTTGATATTGGGAGGCTGCGAAGTGAGCATGTGGGACATGGCAGGTATGTATGCTTCGTTGGCAAGAATACTTCAACATCAACAACAAAACAACGGAACCATTAATGCTCTTGATATTCATCCACCGACATTTCAGGTACAAAAAAAACAATCCGCAAAAAACATTACCACCTATTATCCAATAGATGCATCATCTATTTATACCACATTTGAAGCCATGCAAGAAGTGATGCGACCCAGTGAAGAAGGTTTGTGGCAACAATTTAATTCATCGCAGCGTATTGCCTGGAAAACAGGTACCAGTTTCGGTTTCAGAGATGCATGGTCCATTGGTATTACGCCGCAATACGTAGTGGCGGTATGGGTTGGTAATGCCGATGGTGAAGGGCGGGCCGGACTTACCGGCATTCAAACAGCGGCGCCAGTAATGTTTGATATTTTTCGAAGTTTACCAGATGCTGGTAAAGGATGGTTTACCAAACCTATGTACAATTATAGCTACATACCCATTTGCAGACAAACTGGTTTTAGAGCGAATATCGATTGTGACCAAATAGATACCTTACAAATGCCACCTCTTGCTGACAGGGCACCGCTTTGTCCATACCATTCCATAGTGCAACTAGATGAGACGGGTACCTACCGCGTAAATGAAGGATGTGAAACACCATCCGCAATGCGGCAACGATCCTGGTTTGTATTGCCTCCAACCATGGAATTTTACTACCGGCAGCGCAACCACGATTATAAAATATTGCCGGAATTAAAGCCAGGCTGTTCAGATGGCAACATGACTAACATGATAGAAATTGTATATCCTCCATCCAATTCTAGCATATATGTTCCCTTAGAAATAGACGGCCGACGCGGAAAAACAGTGTTCACAGCCACCCATAAAAGTGCGAATGCAACTATTTTTTGGAGTCTAGACAATACATTTGTCGCTAGTACAGAAAGATACCACCAATTGGCATTTAGTCCAACAGCAGGCAAGCACCTACTCAGTTTAACTGATGAGAAAGGTAATAACGTGTCCAGGGTATTTGTAGTGTTAGAAAAAAAATAAAATTATTCCTTTTAATCGCCACTCATTTTTTATCTTCAACCAAACAAAAGTTAATCCTAACTTAAAGCAATAGTTATGGCACTGCACATGGTAGATGATCCGCAGGATCAGGAAGAGTACAATGATAATTCTGAAAATACAACCGGCCCGCGGAATACGAGCGGAGGTGGACTACTTTCATTTTTACCCATCATACTCGGTTGGTTTGGTAGAGGTGGTGGTAGAGGTGGTGGAAAAGGGGGGATCATTGTCCTGTTATTGATAGTTGGTGGCGCTTATTTCTGGATGAACAAAGGCGGTTGCGGTAATGGAGCTGTGAATAATATTGAACAAACACTTTTTTCTCAGAGCGGATATAATTATGACCCCGAAAAGTTTCGGCAGGCCAGTGTGTATGAAGGTTTGGAAGACAATAACAAAAAAAATCCTTTACCCGAAGCCGTGTCTCTCGCAGCGTATGCACCTCAAAGGATGAACCAAGGGAAACAAGGAAGTTGTGTAGCATGGAGTGCAACTTATGCGGCAAGAACCATTTTAGAAGCCAGTGCCAGCGAAGCTGACCCTAATCAATTGGCGTATAGTCCGGCCTTTATGTACAACAATATTGCTCTTGAAGATTGTCAGGGAAGTTATTTACTGAATGCCTTAAAGTTTATGCAAAAAGCTGGAGCCGTTCCTTTACAAGATTTTCCCTATAATGAAAATGATTGCAGCAGGCAGGCCACCAATACTTTGTATCAAAAGGCTGCCCTCAGTAAGATCCATGGATTTCAACGCCTCACAGAAACTGATAATGTAAATGCCATCAATATCAGGGCTATTAAAGAGCATGTTTCTAAAGACGCACCCGTAGTTATTGGAATGATGGTGGGTGGCTCTTTTATGGAAGGTATGATGGGACAGAAAGTTTGGAGACCTACCGCTCAAGACCGCCAACAAAGAGGGTTTGGAGGCCATGCCATGTGTGTGATCGGCTACAACGACAGGGTAGAAGGCGGGGCATTTGAGATCATGAATAGTTGGGGACCCCAGTGGGGCCAAAATGGAATTGGATTTGTGCGTTATGGCGATTTTAAAGAATTTGTACGAGAAGCCTATGGTATAGATCCTTTGCCGAAAAAAGGAGCTGCATTAAATGCGCCGCTCGAATGCACGGTTGGGTTGGTGAGCAACGATACCAAACAAAACATTGCCTTAAAGCCAGCAGGGGCCAATACTTTTAAAACAGTAACCCCCATAAAAAAGGGGGCTCGTTTTAAAATTGAAATCAAAAACAGCACCGCATGTTACATCTATATTTTTACACCAGATGTAAACAATAAAAGTTTTGTTTTATTCCCTTACAAACCTATTCATTCGTCCTACTGCGGAATTACGGGATACCGATTGTTTCCCAAAAGCGAATCCATCATGGCGGATGAGATTGGTAACAAAGAAGTGATGGGAATTGTGGTTAGTAGAAAGGAACTCGACTATAATAGCATCAATAATGCCATCAATCTGCAAACTGCTTCCAGCTATGCAGAACAGTTGAACAAAGCAATTGCGAATACCACCGACAAAAGTGTTCAATTTAGCGGAGGATCCAATGGATCCGTACAGTTTAAATCGTCTGCAGCCGAAAATAGTGTAGTGCTTACGGTGGTAGAAATAGACAAATAATAATTTTGTTGAATTGATTTTCTTTCCGCTTTTAAATTTTGAATTCAATATATGAAAAACGCCGAAAAATTTTTTGAACTGGTGCTGCATCCCGTCAAATTTCGCTTCTTTTTATTATCGAAATTACCCTGCGCTTTTTTTTCGGGTGTGCGTGTACGTTATGTTGACGAAGAAAAATGTGAGGTAACCGTTCCTTTCAAATGGTTTAGCCAGAACCCTTTTCGGAGTACTTATTTTGCATGCTTGAGTATGGCTGCCGAAATGAGTACGGGTATTTTAGCTATGGCGCATACTTATCAACAAGATCCTGCTGTGAGCATGTTGGTATTGAAGGTAGAAGGCAATTTTTTAAAAAAGGCAACAGGAATCACCCGTTTTAGCTGCGATGACGGTCAATTGGTAAAACAGTTGGTTAGAGACGCGTATGCTTCAGGAAAAGCTACCACCGCCATCATGCGTAGCACAGGGGTGAACAAAGACGGGGAAACAGTGGCTGAATTTGCAATTACCTGGACATTCAAGGTGAAAGCAAGTAGATAGAATACATTCAAACGGGCTGTTGTAAATGTCGTAAATTGCAGCCTCATATATTTTTTTAGATAAAGTAAATACACTGATCAGGATTAGCAGGCATTGTTTGAGTTTTTATGTAACAATACCGGAAGAAATAAATACATTATGGCAACTGAATTCCGAAAACAACAAGCATTAGAATACCATGCCAAGGGTCGCCCCGGCAAAATAGAAGTTATTCCCACCAAAGAAGCAAAAACACAAAGAGATTTATCACTTGCTTATTCACCCGGCGTAGCAGAGCCTTGCAAAGAGATAGCAGATAATCCTGAAAACATTTACAAGTACACCGCAAAGGGCAATTTGGTAGGAGTGATCACTAATGGCAGTGCAGTGTTAGGGCTGGGAAATATCGGCCCCGAAGCCAGCAAGCCAGTGATGGAAGGAAAAGCGGTATTGTTTAAAATTTTTGCCGATATCGATGTATTTGACATAGAGATCAATGAAACCGATCCCGTAAAATTTGTTCAGATTGTAAAAGCGCTGGAACCAACTTTTGGAGGCATCAACTTAGAAGATATCAAAGCACCAGAATGCTTTTATATAGAACAGGAATTAAAAAAGCAATGTAAAATTCCTGTAATGCACGATGACCAGCATGGCACTGCTATCATTTCTGCTGCCGCTATGATCAATGCATTGGAATTGCAGAAGAAAAAAATTGATAAAGTTCGTTTTGTAGTGAATGGTGCTGGTGCAGCCGCTATGGCCTGTATCAAATTGTATGAAGAGCTTGGAGCGAAGCCTAAGAACTTTATGCTGTTCGACAAAGACGGAATTTTGTACAAAGGGCGGGCCGACATAGAAGAAATGAAACATCGGTTTTGCGTAGACATTAAATTCCAGGATTACAAGCTCACGCAGGCCATGAAAGATGCGGACGTGTTTTTGGGATTGAGTGTAGGCAATGTGGTAACTCCCGATATGATAAAAACGATGGCTAAAAACCCTATTGTTTTTGCGATGGCGAATCCCGATCCTGAAATCACTTATGATGCAGCAATTGCGGTTAGAAAAGACCTGATCATGGCAACGGGAAGAAGTGATTATCCCAACCAGGTAAACAATGTATTGGGCTTCCCTTATATTTTTCGTGGAGCCTTAGACGTTAGAGCCACCCAGATCAATGAAGCAATGAAGTTGGCTGCTGTGCGAGCCCTGGCAGCATTAACCAAAGAAGCAGTGCCGGATATTGTGAACCTTGCCTACAACGATAACAACATTTCATTCGGCCCTACTTATATTATTCCAAAGCCGATAGATCCCAGGTTACTGTCTACGGTAGCACCTGCCGTTGCAAAAGCAGCCATTGAAAGCGGTGTTGCCAAAACCATTATCACAGATTGGGACGCCTATAAAATTGAATTAGACAAAAGATTAGGCATCGATAACCAACTCAGCAGGGTGATAGGAGCCAAGGCAAGAAAACAGCCAAAAAGGGTGGTATTTGCAGATGCAGAAAATGCGAAAATTCTAAAAGCTGCGCAGTTGGTGTTAGATGAAGGGGTAGGATTTCCGATTTTATTGGGCAACGAAAAAAAGATCCGCGAGATGGCAGAAGCACAAGCCATCGATCTGGAAGGAATGCCGATTGTAGACCCCAAAGACGATGAGTCGGAAGAACTACGCAAACAGTTTGGAGAATTGTTTTTTGCTAAGCGGCAACGCAAGGGTGTTAACAGATACGAAGCACCCAAGATCATGAAAGAACGCAATCATTTTGGAGCGATGATGGTTGAAACTGGCATGGCAGATTGTATGATCAGTGGTTTAAGCAGAAACTACCCGGATACCATCAAACCTGCCATTCAAATTATTGGAACAGAACCCGGGGTTAAAAAAATTGCGGGTATGTATTTGCTGTTCACCAAAAGAGGTCCGCTGTTTTTGGCAGACACAACCGTTAACTTCAATCCAACTGCCGAAGAACTAGCAGAAATTACCTTAATGGTGGCCAAAGAAGTGCGCAACTTTAACATCGTGCCCAGAATCGCAATGTTGTCATATTCTAATTTTGGCAGCAGCGACTCGGATGAAGCTAACTTGGTAAGAAAAGCCAGAGCCATCGTAAAACAAAAAGAACCCAGCCTGATTTGTGATGGCGAAATGCAGGGTATTTTAGCATTCAATAAAGATATTTTAAAAGACAACTACCCTTTTACAGAATTGGTAAATGGGGACGTAAATACCCTTATTTTCCCCAACCTGGCTGCTGGTAACATCGCCTATAATCTTTTACAGGAAGTGGGTGGGGCCGATAGTATTGGCCCGATTTTGCTAGGTTTAAACAAACCGGTACACGTATTGCAATTAGGTAGTTCAATACGTAGTATCTTTAATATGGTAGTAATCGCCGTTATAGACGCACAGGTGAAGTCCAAAACCAATGCAATTGAAGAAATGAAAAAAAGCAATTGGTGGCAACGAAGTAGAAAAAAAGCATAAGCAACCAACTTTACAAATAGGTAAAATAACCCAATGAATTTTTTTACACATTTCGGAAAATACATCCTCATGCTCAAGGGCATGTTTAGCAAGCCGGAAAATGCCAAACTATACTGGAAAGAATTTATGCACCAGTGTTCAGACATCGGTATCGGCTCGCTTGGCATTGTATCTATAATTTCAGTATTTATGGGTGCAGTAAGTACGGTGCAAACTGCCTACCAGTTGGTATCGCCTTTGATTGCCAAAACCGCTATCGCACAGATAGTAAGGGATACGGTAATCCTCGAATTTGCACCTACCTTGGTAAGCATTGTGCTAGCGGGTGTTGTCGGCAGCAAAATAGCAAGTGAATTGGGCAACATGCGGGTAAGTGAGCAAATTGACGCGTTGGAGATCATGGGCATCAACACAAAAACCTTTCTGATCATGCCTAAAATCGTAGCTGCAATCGTTACCGTTCCGATGCTGGTAGTGATAGCTATGGTGCTGGGCATTTACGGCGGGCGGCTGGCTGGCTCATCTGCAGGTATTTTATCTAAAGAAACTTTCGATAGAGGATTGGCGGAGGGGTTCATGCCTTTTAACGTCACCTTCTCTCTCATCAAAGCTTACACATTTGCGTTTATCATCAGCTCTATTCCTGCTTACTATGGTTATTACGTAAAAGGAGGCGCACTAGAAATTGGAAGATCCAGTACCAAATCAGTGGTAGTAAGTTGTATAATGATTTTGCTGGCAGATTATGCGTTGGCCGCATTGCTCTTGTAACAATATTTAGGAATAGTAACTGCAATTATGATTGAATTTAAGAATATTAAAAAAAGTTTTGACGACAAAATAGTGCTCGACGGGATGAGCCATGTGATGAAGACAGGTAAAACCAATCTGATCATCGGCAGCAGTGGTAGCGGTAAAACTGTTTTGCAAAAATGCTTAGTGGGCCTCATTGAACCCGACGAAGGGGAGATTATTTACGATGGCGTAAGTTTTACAGATATGACCACGGATGAAAGAAAAATGTTGCGGCAGCAAGTGGGCATGTTGTTTCAAGGCTCCGCTTTATTCGATAGTATGACCGTAGAAGAAAACATCATGTTCCCACTTAGTATGTTTACCCATGATAGTTTTGAAAAAAAATTAAAGCGTGTAAACGAAGTATTGGATCGGGTAAACTTGGTAGACGCCAATAAAAAGTTTCCTGCAGAAATCAGTGGAGGTATGAAAAAAAGAGTGGGAATTGCCAGGGCTGTGGTACTGAACCCGAAATACCTTTTTTGCGACGAACCCAACTCCGGCCTGGATCCTCAAACTTCGATGGTGATCGACAAACTCATCAAAGATCTTACGATCGAATATAACATGACCACCATTATTAACACCCACGACATGAATAGTGTGATGGAAATTGGCGAGAATATTCTTTACATGGTACTTGGCAAAAAAGAATGGAGCGGCAATAGTGAAGAAATTATTTTTTCCGAAAACAAGCTGCTCAATGAATTTATATTTGCATCTGAGTTTTTACAAGATGCGAAGAATATGAGAATGATGCAGGCAAAGGGTGAAATAGATGAAGATGGGAATATAGCTTAGTGTAAACTACCTTATAAAACGCTTCTGCATTCTCCCCGACAGTCTTTTCATTTTTTGTATATTTACACACTTTAATACTTTATTTTTTTTATATGCAAGTGATTCAAAGTCCGGTAACAGGAAGCGAAAATGTAAGTTTATACGATGAATTCCCAACTGCAAGCATCATAGAGAAATACAAAGAACTAAATATAGATGTAAGCCACTACTTCAATGGCATTAATACGATTTCACTTTTTACATGCAACGATACAGGATATAGATTTTATCATCCGTTTAATATATTTGGCGATGAACAATTCTATGAACAGCTACAAACCAACCTTTCAACTTATTATAGCGAGAATAGATGGGAGCATATCTTCTCAAAAAAATTCATAAACGAGTATGACAAGGTTTTAGAAGTTGGGGCAGGCGCTGGTTTTTTTCTTTACGGGCTAAATCAAATGGGTTGTAATACTATAGGACTTGAATTAAATAAAAAAGCGATTGAGGCAGCTAAAAAAAGGGATGTAAACATACTCAACGAGTTAATTGAAGACCACGCTATACATAATTTAGAAAAATATGATGTAGTATGTTCTTTTCAAGTGCTAGAACACATTAGTGACATCAAAGGATTTATAGAAGAATGCTTAAAAACGCTTAAACCGGCTGGGAAACTTATAATTGGGGTTCCGTTCAATAACCCGTACATATACCGATTTGATAAGTGGCACACGCTCAATCTCCCCCCACATCATGCTGGTCTATGGAATAGAGAGGCATTCGAAAAACTTCAGCCGGAATTCAATATTAAACTAACCAACATTGCCATTGAGCCATTAAGGGAGTACAAAGAGTGGTATTTAATTCAAAAGAAACACTTTTTAAAAACAAAACCTATGGTAGGTAGGATGATGAATTGGGCTCCTCGTGTTATCTACAAAGGCCTACTTCGGTTGTTTTCAGGAATGATAGATGGTAGAAACATAGTTGTGGTATTTGAAAAAAGCAGTCCAAATAATTCATGAGCCAGCCAAAAGTTCCATACGAATTCAATCCCGATATCAGGCATCCTTCTTATTTAATACGCAATGGGTTGTACGAGGCTGTAGGAAGATACGCAGCCTTGTTGTCTGGAAAAATGATGGATCTTGGCTGTGGTTCGAAACCTTACCAATCTTTATTTAACGTAGAAAAATACATCGGAGTTGATTACGCCAGTGAAGGACATCCTCACGATAATGAGGACATTGATGTGTATTATGATGGTCTCACCCTTCCCTTCCCCAATGAAAATTTTGATGCAGTATTTAGCAGCGAAGTTTTTGAACACATCTTTAATCTAGAACAGCTCCTACCTGAAATAAACCGGGTAATGAAAAAAGGGGCAAATATTTTAGTCACCTGTCCGTTCGTGATTTGCGAACATGAAGTTCCTAATGACTTTGCCCGTTATACCTCATTTGCCCTGAAATATTTGTTTGAGAAAAATGGATTCAGGGTGCTAGCTTATGAAAAAACTGGTAACCATGTTACGGCCATCATGCAATTACGCATCATGTACATCCACCAACACCTACTGCCTTTTTTTAGAAAAATGCCCATCGTAAGATCTGTCTTAAGACTAGTTGTATACACGAGCATGAATAGCTGGGCGTTGTTGAAAAATAAGCTGCTGCCAAAAAAGGCCGACTTATATCTGAACAATGTAATACTTTGCGAAAAAATCTGATAATTAATACGATGAACATTGCTGTTATTTCCATTATACACGAACCCTGGGGAGGCAGCGAAGAATTGTGGAGCGCCACAGCAAAAATCGCTTTGCAAAATGGGCACAACATCATTCATTCAAGCGCTGTAAACGGAAATTCACATCCTAAAATAAAAGTACTGTTAGATTTCGGGATGCAACAAGTAGTAAGACAACAATACGTTCCAGATAGTAAACCATTATTGATCAGGGCAATCACCAAACGTTTGTATTTCGTAAAAGAAATTTTTATAAACCGATTTAGTCAATTAAATAAAAATAACTTAGATGCTGTTTTGTACGTCGGAACTACCTATTCTATCGCCAATGATTACGATTTAATTCTTTTGGCAAAAAAAAAGAATGTCCCGTTGTACATCAATTGTCAACTGAATTATGAAGATAATTTCAACATTTCAGAAAAACAAAAACAGAAAATCACAGACGCATTTGAGAATGCAGAAAAAGTTTTTTTTGTTTCAGACAGAAACAGGCAAGTAGCATTTAAACAATTAGGGGGAAATTTTCCTAACACCGCTGTCATTCGGAATCCTGTTAATATGGCTTCTACCGACTATATTCCTTACCCTACAAAGAATGCATCCATCCAAATGGCCTTGGTGGGAAATTTGGTAACCAGCCACAAAGGACAAGATTTAATATTAAAATTGCTTGGTGAAGAAAAATGGCGTCAACGCGATTGGCATTTAAATATTTATGGTACAGGAATGGATGAGAAATATTTAAAAGAATTAGTCGAAAATTTACATCTAGAAAACAAAACTACCTTTCATGGTCGGGTATCAAACATCGCTTCTATTTGGCATAAAAATCATATTTTGCTGATGCCTTCCCTTATGGAAGGCATGCCTTTAGCGGTTGTGGAAGCCATGATTTGTGGCAGACCATCGGTGGTAACAGATGTTGGAGGTCATACAGAATGGATCACGGATGGGAAAGAAGGGTTTGTGGCAGCAGCTGCCTCCGTTGTTTCTTTAGCAAAAACAATGGAAATATGCTGGGAACAAAAAGAGCATTGGGAAAAAATGGGCAAAGCTGCTCATGAAAAAGCGTTAAAGTTATACGACCCGCAACCAGGAAAAACCTTGCTAAAAATGATTACCCAAAAAGATTGTTCTTGAAAAAACTTTTATTCATATTTGGAACCAGGCCGGAAGCCATCAAAATGGCACCGCTAATAGCAGCCTGCAAACAACAACCTCAACATTGGGATTGTAAAGTTTGCATCACCGGCCAACACAAAGAAATGCTTCAGCAAGTTTTAGACTTTTTTAAAATCGAAGCTGATTACGACCTGGCATTGATGAAACACAACCAAACCCTGTTTGATATTACCGCTGATGCTCTTAAAGGATTGCAAGGAATATTAACTACCGAAAAGCCAGACATAGTGATCGTGCAAGGAGATACCACCACTGCATTTGCTGGAGCACTGGCAGCTTTTTATCTAAAAATAAAAGTAGCACACATCGAAGCAGGACTCCGAAGTGGCGATAAATTATCTCCGTTTCCCGAAGAAGTGAACAGAAAACTAGTGAGCGTAGTGGCAGATTACCATTTTGCACCCACGCCAAAAGCTGCTGAAAATTTACGTCTCGAACAAATCACCGAAAATGTATTTGTTACCGGCAACACCGTGATTGATGCCTTACTTTGGGGTGTGGGCATTGTAAAAGACGACGCCAGCTATGCCCAAAAATTTCCCTTCATAGATCCAAGTAAAAAAGTAATCTTGGTCACTGGCCATCGAAGAGAAAGCTTTGGCACTCCCTTCGAAAATATTTGCAAAGCCATCAGTTACATTGCAAAAAAATACAGCGACTCGGTACAAATCGTGTACCCCGTTCACCTAACTCCTCAGGTACAAGACCCTGTAAACAGGCTGTTAACAGGCATTGAAAATGTACAGCTGATCGCTCCTCTCGATTACCCTCATTTACTGTGGCTTCTTGAAAAAAGTTACATCGTACTCACAGATTCTGGTGGCATTCAAGAAGAAGCACCATCCTTGGGTAAACCTGTGTTGGTGATGAGAGATGTTACTGAAAGAGTGGAAGGTATAGAAGCTGGCACAGCAGAGCTAGTGGGCACCAATACAGCAGTCATCATCGAAAAAATGGAGGCATTGCTAACCAATGAAAAACTGTACCAGCAAATGAGTACCGCCACCAACCCATACGGCGATGGCCACTCAGCAAACACGATCTTAGACATCCTTCAAAAAATCCATTAATTCAATGCAACCATTAGTATCTATCATATTGCCAACATACAATGGTGAAAAATACATCCGTACTTCGGTGGAAAGTTGCTTGGCGCAAACCTATCAAAACATAGAACTGATCATTGTTAACGACTGTTCTAATGACAATACCCTAGCCGTTGTAGAAGAATATGCAAAACGGGATGCACGGATAAAAATTATCGACAACCCCATCAACAAAAAACTCCCCCGTTCATTAAACGAAGGATTTAAAATAGCAACGGGTGTTTATTATACCTGGACGTCCGACGACAATTATTACAGTGCTGAAGCTATTGAAACAATGGTAAATACCCTTTTAAAAACCGGAAAAGATCTTGTGTATGCGGATTATAAAATCATCGATGACCTTGGGAAATTTGTTGGCGACAAATACCTAGGCAATATCAACGAAAGTTTTATCAAATGGCTGGGCTGTGGCGCTTGCTTTTTATACAAAAAAGAAGTACACGAACGAAACAACGGCTACGATCCTTCTACCTTTTTAATCGAAGACTATGATTTTTTTTTAAGAGCATACCTCCACAGTTCTTTTGAATACCTTCCACAACAAAACTTATATTTTTATAGACACCATGATGCATCCCTAACTTCCAACATGTCGGATGCCGTGTTTGAAATGCAGAAAATTTTTGTGGAAAAAAAGATGCCACTTTTACTACCCAAACTATCTCAAAAAGATCATATTTTGCTATTTAGAAAATATGTTGTGTACAACGCAGTTTATAAAAACAATCCAGCAAAAGCTTATTATTATTTGCAACAGCTTCAACAACTTTCTTTGTCACAGGCCTTTGTTACAGTGTGTTATATAGCCGTGAAAAAAGCTGCTGCATGGTTTCGCATTGTTCCCTTTTTGTTTCTATCGTTTTTCAAATTGCTTTTTGCAAGCGGGTCTGGCAAAAAATAAAACCATAGTGTTTCTTTAAACAGAGTGCTATAAATGCTAATTCAATCAGTAAATATTAAACAAATCAAGTGGTAACCTTGCCAGTTTTGGCCACAAGCAGCATTCATTCATCCAAAACAGGCCTGGCAAATCGAATTTTAAGTAAAATACCGTTAATTTGCTTCACGTAATCCAAAAAATTATTTATGAAGTTCGATTTCAAAAAAATACTACCTCACGTAATTGCCATAGCTATTTTCCTCATTGTTGCAGTTGTTTTTTGCAAACCCGCTTTAGAGGGTAAAGTTGTTTACCAGCACGATCTTCAGGGATGGAGAGGAATGGTGCAGCAGTCAGAAGAATTTAAAGCTACCTACGGTCATTATCCTTTGTGGACCAATAGCCTTTTCAGTGGAATGCCCGCTTACCAAATTGCTATGAACGCCACACACTGGCTGAGTTTAGGCCATTTTGAAAAAATCATTACCCTAGGCTTGCCACAACCTATCAATTTCTTTTTCGTAGCCTGTATTTGTCTTTATTTTTTATGTATCGTGCTGCGCGTTAGTCCATGGGTGGGGGTAATGGCCGGTTTAGCATACGCCTATTCTACCTACGACCCCGTGATCATCATGGTAGGGCACGTGACCAAAATGGCATCGATGGCCTATGCTCCGGCAATTTTAGCTTCCTTTCTGTTGATACTTCAGAAAAAATATTGGACAGGTACTGCGCTGTTAATCCTGTTTTCTACCATCATGATCTCACACAACCACGTGCAGATTGTGTACTATACTTTACTCATTGCACTGGCCATCGCCATTGCCTATGCAGTAAAGGCATTTAAAGAAAAACAAGTAGCGCATTTATTGATCGCTGCAGCACTTTCTATTACAGGCGGATTGATTGGTCTTGGTGGCGCAGCAGTTACCCTTTTGCCCACTTCAGAGTACGTAAAAGAAACGATGAGAGGCGGAAGATCTGAACTTACAGACAGCACCAACCTCGGCAATAAAACCAAGGGCGGATTAGATAAAGATTATGCTTTTAGCTGGAGCTATGGCATTGATGAAACACTTACACTATTGGTTCCAGGTGCATTTGGAGGAAGTTCGGGTGGAGAGTTAAAAGAAAATTCTGCAGTAGCTAAAACATTAGCAGAACAAGGTGTGCCGGAAGACAATGCCAATCAAATAGCAGCAAGCCTCCCTACTTATTGGGGACCTCAGCCCAATACATCTGGCCCGGTTTACCTAGGAGCCATCATCTGCTTTTTATTCATACTCGGCTTGGTGTACCTCGATACCTGGCACAAATGGTGGATTGCAGGTATTACCCTTTTTGCCATCATACTGGCCTGGGGCAGCAATTTCCAAAGTATAAATTACTTTTTGTTTGATTACATGCCGATGTACAATAAGTTTCGGGCGCCCACCATGGCATTGGTAATACCACAGCTGACAGCAGCTTTGATGGCAGGACTCGTTGTTCAGAAATTTTTGTTCGGAACTGATACCAAAGAATTCTTGTTTAAAAAATTAAAACTAAGTGTTTACATTACTGCAGGCGTAGTAGCGATTGCCGCACTTTTTTATTTTAGCAGCAGTTATAGCGGAAGCAACGATGCAAGAATAAAAGAAAATTTTGCTAACAACATGCTTTCTTCTGCACAAGGACAGGCGGTTGACCCAAAACTACAAGCACAAGCCAATGAATTTGGCCAATCGATTGTAAGATCTTTAGCCGAAGACCGTAAAGCTATGTTTGGGGGAGATCTGTTACGCTCACTTATCTTTATTTTATTGGCCATTGGAGTATTGGGATTGTTCAGCAAAAACAAATTGAGTAGCACAGTAGCAGCCATTGCTCTGGCAGCATTGGTGTTGATAGATTTGTATCCTGTTGGTAAAAGATACCTCAATGAAAATAACTTTGTAGAACCTGGAAACATAGAAGAAGAGTTTGCGATGAGTGATGCAGACAGGATAATCAAAGCAGACCCGGATCACAAAAATTTTAGAATTTATAACGGAGATGATCCCTACAACAACGCCAAGCCATCCTACCACCATAATTCGATAGGTGGATACAACCCTGCTAAAATTGCCCTTTATCAGGATCTGATCGAACGTCAACTGAGCAAAGGAAATATGCAAGTATTTAACATGCTAAATACCAAATATTTTGTTGTTCAAAATCCACAAACAAGAGCACCCATGGCGCAGATGAATCCAGATGCAATGGGCAATGTATGGTTTGTGAAATCGTTGCAATATGCAGCAAATGCAGATGAAGAAATGAAGGCGCTCGACAATTTTAATCCAAAAGATACCGCCATCATCGACCAACGTTACAAAGAAAAAATAAAAGGAACACCGCAATTCGATTCTTCTGCTATGATTCGATTGATAGAAAACATCAATGATACCATCCGATATGAATACAGCGCTGCCACTCCACAGTTTGCCGTATTCAGTGAAATCTATTATGATAAAGGCTGGAACGCTTATCTTGATGGAAACAAAGCAGATTACGTTCGTGTGAACTACGTCCTGCGGGGCATGAGTGTGCCTGCAGGAAAACACAACATCGAGTTTCGTTTTGAACCAGCTTCATTCAAAAAAGGCAATACGATCGCATTCTGGAGTGCTGTGGCAGGATTAATAGCTTTATTGGCTGCGTTGGGAATGAGTTTGAAAAAGAAAAAAATCGTTTAAGGTTAATCGTTATGGTGATTGGAAACGGAATGATCGCAACACGTTTTGCTGCCTATTCAGCAAAGAAAGACATCAGTGTTTTTGCGTCTGGCGTTTCTAACTCATCCTCCGGTGCTGAAGAAGATTTTAAAAGAGAGATTACTTTATTAACTAATTGTATACAACAATACCCGGAACAATTACTGGTTTATTTTAGTACTTGCAGCATTTATGATATGTCGCTGCAAGATTCGGCTTACGTACAACACAAACTTTATATAGAAGATCTTATCCGGCAGCAGGTTGCTCATTACTTGATTTTTAGGGTGAGTAATCCCGTGGGCTTTACCAGCAACCCACACACATTGCTGAATTATCTGGTGCAGCACATCGTAAACAAACAACCTTTTAATGCCTGGGAATATGCAAGCAGGAATATTATCGACATTGATCACATGTTTTTCATCTGTGATGCCCTGATCAAAAACCAGCCGCATCCCAGCAGAATCATCAATATTGCCAATCCCGTAAACTACCCCGTGATCAGTATCATCGATCACATCGAGCAACACTTTCAAAAAAAAGCCAATTATACCTTGTTGACAAAGGGTAACAGTCCTTTGATTGACACGACCGAAATACAACCGATTTTTGAAAGCTTACAGATACACTTCGACAAAGATTATCTTGTGCGAGTTTTAAAAAAGTATTACCCGCTACATGACTTATAAAAAAGCAAAACAAAAATTATTGCTGGAACGTATTGCCATGGCGCCATTTGTTTGGCTGGGTAAATGCGCTGGTCATCTATTCCCACTTAAAACGCCTCATTCCTATTTTTTATTTTTTCCCAATGCTGATATTGGGGGCTCGCCAAAAGTAAACGCAGACATTACTGCTTTGCTCAGCAACAAGCAACCCCTCGTCATCTTTTCTAAAAAAGCCAACAATAATCAATACTTGCATCAGTACCAGCAATCCGCTGTTACTATTATTGACTTACATAAGTATATCGATCATAAATTATTCCATTTTGTCAATTTCTTTTTCAGAGGGTTATTGGCTACCTGGATCAACCAGCAAAAAAATCCGATTGTTTTTGGTGGCGAAAGTATTTTTTTTTACAAGGTAATTCCCCATGTTAGAAAAAATATCCGGTGCGTAGAATTAACGCATGTAGATGTATGGATGAAGTATACGATTGGATTTATTGATCGTATAGATGCGCGCATCTTTAGCACGAGAAAAGGAATGCAAAACGTATTAGACCAGTACGAACAAAACAACTTAGGTGAAAGTTATAAAGAGAAATTACACTTTATAGACAATGCCGTGGATATTCCAGAAACAACGGAGCAACAAAACAAAGAATTGGAAGTATTTTTTATTGGCCGCGGTGCCGCTCAAAAAAGAATCCATTTGGTAGCCGCCATAGCTGAGCAAATGCATCAACTACAAGCACCCGTTCATTTCAATTTTGTTGGCGATGTTGAAAAAATAATTGATCTGGGCACCCTACCTTACTGCCGCTTTTATGGAATAGTAAATGACGAAGAAACCATGCAAGCGTTGTACAAAAAAGCAGATGTATTGATCTTGACCTCTGCATTTGAGGGTTTACCTGTAGTCATCATGCAAATGATGGCTTATGGAAAAGTGGTATTGAGTACTGCAGTAAGTGGTATCCCCGATTATATATTTCATCAAAAAAATGGATTGCTGATATATGCTACAGAAGAAAAGGATATTATTAAAGAGGCTGTAGCACACATTAATTTCCTGGTCAATGAACCAGAAGTTCGGAAGCAATTAGGAGCAGTTGCCAAACAAGATGCTCTCTGTCAATTTAGCAGAGAAAGCTTTAACGAACATTATATGGCAGTTTTAGATCCAACAGTAAAAAGTAGGACGGCATCTTAGCCAAACCCTAGAACCAACAGCCCTCTCATTCCCATTTGCACAAATAATGTTTGTTATAAAGCATCATCCTACCACGATAGTATTTTCCGTGACTGAAACTGAAAAAATATTAAAAGAAAAGCAGGGTATTACATAGTAGTAATATTTACAATTCATTTTAAAATTATCACTTTTCTCAATAGCCCTTCTACCCTATCTTTGCGGCACAAATTTTTTCACTTTTAATCAGCGATATGGCAGTATTAGTTAATAAAGATTCCAAAGTAATCGTACAGGGTTTTACAGGAACAGAAGGAACCTTTCACGCTACTCAAATGATAGAGTATGGAACCAAGGTAGTAGGTGGTGTTACGCCGGGCAAAGGCGGAAGCAGTCATCTCGACAAACCTGTTTTTAATACCGTAGCTGATGCTGTGAAAACAACGGGTGCCAACGTGAGTATCATTTTTGTGCCTCCTGCATTTGCTGCAGATGCTATTTTAGAAGCAGCTGAAGCAGGAATCGAACTGGTTATTTGTATTACTGAAGGTATTCCTGTGGCAGATATGATAAAAGTGAAGAACTATTTAAAAGACAGCCACACTCGTTTGATCGGGCCCAACTGCCCCGGTGTAATTACCGCCGACGAATGCAAAGTAGGCATCATGCCAGGCTTTATTTTCAAAAAAGGACGTATTGGTATTGTATCAAAATCTGGTACACTCACTTACGAAGCTGCAGATCAGGTAGCCAAAGCTGGTTTAGGCATATCAACTGCCATTGGCATTGGAGGTGATCCCATCATTGGAACTACGACCAAAGAAGCGGTAGAATTATTTATGAACGATGATGAAACTGATGCGATTGTAATGATCGGTGAAATTGGTGGCGGCATGGAAGCAGAAGCAGCCGAATACATCAAAAGTACGGGCAACAAAAAACCTGTGGTAGGTTTTATCGCTGGCCAAACGGCACCTCCGGGTCGTAGAATGGGCCACGCAGGTGCAATCGTTGGCGGAGCCGATGACACCGCAGAAGCAAAAATGAAGATCATGGGCGAATGCGGCATTCACGTGGTGGACAGTCCGGCAGATATTGGCAAAACAATGGCAGAAGTAATGAACAAATAATCTGAACTTATGATAGTTTATAGCCTGAAACCGCCGAAAATCTTCGGCGGTTTTTTATGGTAGTATCCTATAAGCCCTGAAAGGGCGCTATATGTTAACTCTCGGCGCAGCCCTGAGCGCAGCGCGAGTCCTGAGCGCAGCGCGAGCCCTGAGCGCAGCGAGAGTCCTGAGCGCAGCGCGAGCCCTGAGCGCAGCGCGAGCCCTGAGCGCAGCGAGAGTCCT